>NZ_AQXM01000055.1 GCF_000376245.1 Acaricomes phytoseiuli DSM 14247
AGTCGGATCCGCTTGTTCGCCTCGCGGAGCTGCTTACGCTCGTCCTCGGTCAGGCCCGGCACGCGCCCGTCTTCGATGTTTGCTTTTTTCAGCCAGTTGAACAACGAGGCTTCGGAAATCCCGAAGTCTCTCGCAATCTGCGATAACGGGGCCCGGGCTTTACGGGCCACAGCCACGACATCGTCACGGAACTCTTTCGGATAGGGCTTGGGCAAGAGATACATCCTTCCAGCGAGGACGAATCCTCACAGATCAGATGTCAACCAAACCCGGGGCAGACCCGGATGAGCCAGGTGCTCGCGGCGGAATGGGCACAGCACGGTATTACCGTGAATGCGGTCTCCCCCACCGTGGTGGAAACCGCTATGGGCAAAGAAGTCTGGGCTGGCGCAAAGGGTGATGCGTTCAAGGAAAAAATCCCGGTGGGGCGTTTCGCTCAGCCCGCTGAGGTCGCTGCGCTCATCGGATACCTGGCTTCGCCTGAAGCCGCGATGGTGACCGGCCAGAACATCGTCATCGACGGCGGCTACACAACCCTATAAGAGCTAGCTCTTCGCCGGCTCGGTGAGCGCCCGGACCGCGGAAACCACCACATCACGACGATCCGCAGTGCTCAGAGTGCTGGTCATCTGCAGGTATTCGGGGGTCTGTAGATCCCAGAGCGAGCTGAGATGCAGGATGAGCCCGAGCAGCACTTCTGGCGGGTAGGAGTCAGAAACGGCCCCGCGCCGCTGCGCTTCCGCAATGGCCGCAGCTTTCTTCTGATTGCTTTCCAGGACGGTCTGAATGATCGGCGCTTCCGGCTGACGTTCCAGGCGGTACCAGACGGCTAACCGGGCCAGATCCGGATGCTGCTGGTACCCATCAAAAAGCCGGCCGGCATATTCCGGCAGCTGATCAGCATCAATGGGAACCTCTCGGACGACCTCAGTGAGCTGCTCCGCGATCACCGCCTCGAAAAGCCCCTCTTTGCTTTTGAAGTAGTGATAAATCTGCGCCTTATTAG
Organism: Acaricomes phytoseiuli DSM 14247; assembly: GCF_000376245.1. GTDB lineage: Bacteria > Actinomycetota > Actinomycetes > Actinomycetales > Micrococcaceae > Renibacterium > Renibacterium phytoseiuli. Next base: position 1,007 of record NZ_AQXM01000055.1, read on the forward strand.
ACTCTGCTTCACTGGCAATCCGGTCAACCCGGGCACCGGCGATACCGTAGTGCGCAAATTCGGCAACAGCGGCTTCGAGGAGGCGGTGCTTGGTCGCCTGAGCATCTCGGTTGTGGATGGGAGGCATAGCCATATCATGCCAACTAAACAGATAGTTGACAAGCCATTGAGACCAATCTAGGCTGCTATCAACTAGACAGTTAGAAGTTCATTGACCGAGAGGACCTTTCCATGCCGTACGACGTTCCCAGCCAGAGCGGCCGCCGCATCATCGTCACGGGTGCTAATAGTGGGACAGGAAAGGAAACTGCTACCCGCCTTGCCGCAGCAGGTGCTTCACTGATCCTCGGGGTACGGAACCTGGAAAAAGGCGAAGCTGCCAAACAAGATATTCTCCGACAGAGTCCCGGTGCAGAGATCGAAGTACGCCGGATAGATCTCTCCGATCTGGCAAGCATCCGGGAATTCGCCAACGGGATCCTGGATGACGGCAAACCGCTGCATGTTCTGATCAACAATGCCGGCGTGATGACCCCGCCAACCCGGGAAACCACCAAGGACGGCTTCGAGCTTCAGTTCGGCAGCAACTTCCTGGGCCCCTTCCTGCTCACTACGCTGCTTCTCCCCCGGCTGCTCGAAGCTGATAATCCACGTATCGCCACGATGAGCTCTAGCGCCGCCAATATCGGCTCCATCAACCATGATGATCTGCAAGCAGAGCAGAACTATCAGCCAGTCGCCGCCTATAACCAGTCCAAGCTTGCCGATATGCTACTCACCACACATTTGGCCGAGATCGCCGAACGAAAAGGCTGGCCCCTACTGAGCACCGGCGCTCATCCAGGGTTCACCCGCACCAATCTGCAGACGAGCGGACCTAATATGGGGACCGAGCGCAGCCGCCAGGCCTGGTTTCTCAATATCGTTCCCTCCATGGAGGTCAGCCAGGGCGCCGAACCGATCCTGCGAGCCGCTACGGATTCCACAGCGAAGCAAGGAGCCTACTACGGCCCCCGCTGGTTCCTGATCGGCGAAGCACGCCCGGCGCGGATCCCCCGCTCAGCTCGCAAAGCTGATGCGCAACTGCTCTGGGATGCCGCTGCCGAACTCACCGGCGCACCGGATATCAGCAAACTGTAGAATGCCGAAAGGGTGAGGGAAGAACTTAGTTCTTCCCTCACCCTTTCGACGCGTCTCCGGCTACTTACCGAGGAAGTTCTCGAAGCCCTTCGGTAGATTGATCGCCGAGGGATCAAAATCCTGGTTCTGCGCACCGAAGGCAGCACCAGACGCAGGGGCGCTGCGATTATTCCGCCGTTCCTCGGCCTCCCGCAACTCCTGAGCTGCTTTGGCAGGGTTACCGGAGCGGGCTTTTTTCTTCTTACCCGCAGCGGCTTTACCCTTTTTGCCACCGCCAAAACCGCCACCTGGCATACCCGGCATCCCGGGCATACCGCCGCCGGAGGCCATTTTCTTCATCATCTTCTGAGCCTGACCGAATCGCTCCAGTAGACCATTCACCTCAGAAACGTGCACACCGGAGCCCCGGGCGATACGGGCCCGGCGCGAGCCGTTGATGATCTTCGGCGCAACTCGCTCATGCGGTGTCATCGAGCGGACGATGGCTTCCACCCGGTCGATCTCGCGCTCATCGAACTGCTCGAGCTGCTGACGCATGTTCTGCGCACCGGGCATCATCATGAGCATTTTCTTCATGGAGCCCATATTGCGCAGCTGACTCATCTGAGCCAGGAAGTCGTCGAGGGTGAAGTCTTCCTGATCGGCGAACTTCTTCGCCATCCGCTCGGCCTCGGCCTTGTCCCAGTTCTGTTCGGCCTGCTCGATGAGCGTCAGGACATCGCCCATATCCAGAATGCGGGAAGCCATCCGGTCCGGGTGGAAGACCTCGAAGTCGTTCAGGGACTCACCGGTGGAGGCGAACATCACCGGTTTACCGGTCACCGTGGCCACCGAGAGCGCCGCGCCGCCGCGGGCATCGCCGTCCAGCTTGGACAGCACGATGCCGGTGAAGTCGACACCTTCGTCGAAGGCCAGCGCGGTGTTGACCGCGTCCTGGCCGATCATCGCGTCGATCACGAAGAGCACTTCATCCGGAGAGATCGCGGCCCTGATATCAGCGGCCTGGCGCATCAGCTCGGCATCGACGCCGAGCCGGCCAGCGGTATCGACGATCACCACATCGTGCAGCTTCGCCCGAGCCGAGGCTACGCCTTCCCGGGCGACCGCCACCGGATCACCCGTCGGGTCCTCGAACTCCGAGGAGACTCCCGGATGCGGGGCGAAGATCGCCACTCCGGCGCGTTCGGCGCCCACTTGCAGCTGGCGGACCGCGTTCGGTCGCTGCAGGTCGGCGGCCACGAGCAGCGGTGAGTGCCCCTGCCCTTTGAGCCATTTGGCCAGTTTGCCCGCCAGCGTGGTCTTACCAGCGCCTTGGAGACCGGCCAGCATGATGACCGTCGGCGGATTCTTGGCGAGCCGGATCCGCCGGGTCTCGCCACCCAGGATCTGCACCAGCTCTTCGTTGACGATCTTGACGATCTGCTGCGCCGGGTTGAGCGCGGCGGAGACCTCCGCGCCGAGCGCACGCTCGCGGATCCTGGCGGTGAAGTCGCGCACCACCGGGACCGCGACATCGGCATCGAGCAGAGCACGCCGGATCTCTCGGACGGTCGCATCGACCTCGGCTTCGGAAAGCTTGCCTTTACCGCGCAGGTTCTTGAAGGTTGAAGCCAGCCGATCAGAAAGTGAATTGAACACCGGTGCCGAATCTTTCAGAAGAAAACTATTATGTACTCCTTAAGAGTACCGTCCGAGAGAGTTTTCCGGGCAAGTCCGAGGCAGGCCTGAGCGCCTAGTCGTGGCATGCTGGACAGATGGGAAAGCCTCGTGAAACCACTCAGCAGACAGCCCCGCGAAGCCAGGACTCCGTGAGCGGCACCGGCCCCTCTGCGGAGCCGGAAGATGCCATTCGCACCCTTCTGATACTCGGCGCTACCGGGGATCTGACCGCTCGCCTGCTGCTGCCGGGGGTCGCCAGGCTCATTGCCTCCGGCCGCGCCTCGACACTGCGGCTGGTCGGTGCCGGGAACAGCGACTGGAGTCAGTCGCAATGGCGTGATGTGGTCTCCAAAGCGTTCACACAAGCTCTGCCAGAAGCGAACAGCTCGAATGAGCAGAAGCTGGCCGAGGTGCTCGAGGGAACCAGTTACGAGCAACTGGATGTGACCGAAGAAGGCGCACTGGCCGGGGTGCTGAACAAGCTCGAAGAAGCCGAGCAGACGCCGGTCGCGGTCTATTTCGCGTTACCGCCTGCGGTCAGCCAGAAAGCCTGCGAGCTGCTCTCACCAGAGGACGTTCCTCCGGGCACCCGGTTGGTCATGGAGAAGCCTTTCGGCTCGTCCGCAGCATCCGCGCATCAGCTCAATCAGGTTCTGGCGGCGCTCGTGCCGGAAGAGCGCATCCACCGGGTCGATCACTTCCTCGGCAAATCCACCGTCTTCAATATCCTGGGCCTGCGCTTCGCCAATCAGCTTCTGGAACCGCTCTGGAACGCCCGGCATATCCAGCAGGTCGAGATCATCTTCGACGAGGAGCTGGGGCTGGAGAACCGCGCCGGATATTACGATCGAGCTGGAGCGCTGCGGGACATGGTGCAGAGCCATCTGCTGCAGATCATGGCGATCATCGCCATGGAACCGCCCGCGACGCTTGATGAACGGGATGTCCGCGATGGTGTGTCCGCGGTGCTGCGGGCCAGCACAGCGGCACCGGAGCAGAGCCTCCGGGCGCGGTACACCGCCGGTCAGGTCTCCGGCGGTCAGGTGCCGGATTACACCGCAGAAGACGGAGTTGATCCCGGGAACAACACTGAGACCCTGGCACAGATCGAAGTGCGCATCAATAACTGGCGCTGGGCCGGCGTACCCTTCATCCTGCGCTCCGGCAAAGCGCTCGGAAAGACTCGCAAAGAGGCCGTGATCACCTACCTGCCCGTGCCGCATCTGCCCACGGGCTTCCGCGGCACGGATACGCCGACCCAGTTGCATATCGGCTTCGGCCCGGACACTCTGCAGTTGGATATCGATGTCAACGGCCCCGGCGATCTGTTCACCCTCAACAGCATCGAACTCTGCGCCGAACTAGCCGCTGACCCGCTGCTACCCTACGGCGAAGTGCTGGATAGCGTACTCAAAGGCGATCCGCTGCTGTCGGTGCGAGGCGATGCCGCAGAACTGTCCTGGGGCATCATCGAGCCGACGCTGGCGCATTGGGCGGAACAGGGGTCAGAGGGTCTGAGCGACTATCCCGCTGGCAGCCAGGGCCCCGAGGAGTGGACAACCAATAATCCTGAGTAACCCTGGATAGTGCCGGGTCAGCCCGCTCAGACCGCGGCGGGCCCGCGCTCCCCGGTACGGACGCGCATCGCCTCGTGCACCTCGACGGTCCACACCTTGCCGTCTCCGGCCCGCCCGGTATAAGAGGAAGAGATCAGCACATCGACGATGTCATCGACTTGCTCCTCGGTGGCGAGTATCTCGATCCGCACCTTCGGCAGCAGATCGACCACGTATTCGGCTCCCCGATAGATCTCGGTGTGCCCGCGTTGACGCCCGTAACCGTTCGCGGCGCTCACCGTGAGCCCCTGGACCCCGTAGCTTTCCAGCGCACCCCTGACTGCATCGAATTTCTCCGGGCGGATGATCGCCGTGATGAGCTTCATGCTTCCACCTTCCGCTGTCCATGGCCGGTGCCCTGACCTGAGGCATCCGCTGCTGTTCGCCCTGCGCCCTGCGCCGGCTGGAAGGCGCTGCCCACCCGGCCGCCGAACTCATAGGCTGTCTCGGCGTGCACGGAGAGGTCGATGCCGTTAATCTCGTGTTCCTCAGCTACTCGGAAACCCATGGTCTTATCGATGATCCATGCAATGACGAAAGCTATCGTAAACGAGTAGACCATGACGGCCAGGGAACTCAGCGCCTGCTTGCCGATCAGCTCCAGCCCGCCGCCGTAGAACAGCCCGGCGCCCTCGGCGGGCGAGCCGGGATCTGCCGCGAAGCCGATGAACAGCGTGCCGAGCAGCCCACCTACCAGGTGCACTCCCACGACGTCGAGGGAGTCGTCGTAGCCGAGCCGGTACTTCAGCCCCACCGCCAGGGCGCAGACCGCCCCGGCCAGCGCACCGAGCACGATAGACCACGCCGGGGTGATCGCCACTGCTGCCGGGGTGATCGCCACCAGCCCGGCGACGACCCCGGAAGCGGCACCCAGCGACGTGGCGTGGCCGTCCCTGATCTTCTCCACGAAGAGCCAGCCCAGAATGCCCGCCGCCGGAGCGACCAGCGTGTTGATCCAGGCGTACCCGGCAGTGGCATCGGCCGCCAACGCCGAGCCCGCGTTGAAACCGAACCAGCCGAACCAGAGCAGCCCGGCCCCGAGCATGACGAAGGGAAGGTTATGCGGCCGGTGGCTGGGATCCTTGCCGAAGCCCAGGCGCTTGCCCAGCACGAGCGCCACGGCGAGCGCGGCTGCCCCGGCGTTGATGTGCGCGGCGGTGCCGCCGGCGAAGTCGATGGCTCCGAGGCCCTGGCCGATCCAGCCCCCGATGGGGTTGCCATCGGCGTCTTCGTTGAAATCGAAGACCCAGTGCGCCACGGGGAAGTACACCAGAGTCACCCAGATCCCGGCGAAGAGCATCCAGGCACCGAATTTGGCCCGGTCCGCGATGGCACCCGAGATCAGAGCCACGGTGAGGATGGCGAAAACCGCTTGGAACCCGACGAAGACGATCTCCGGAATGGTACCGACGAGCGGAGCCTCTTCACCGGTATCGAGAACCCCGTTCAGGCCGAATTTCTCCAACGGGTTTCCGAGCAGGCCCGCGAAGAGGTCCGTGCCGAACGCCGCGGAATAGCCGAAGAGCACCCAGAGCACGGTCACTAGACCGATAGCCCCGAAGCTCATCATGATCATGTTCAGAACGCCTTTGGAGCGCGTCATCCCGCCGTAGAAAAAGGCTAGTCCTGGGGTCATCAGCAGCACGAGGGCTGCGGAGATCAGAACCCACGCAGTATCACCGGTGTTCATGGGCAAGCCCTTTCTCATCTCGAATCGGCTGGATCCAGGTCTGCCGGATCACAACGATGTTCACGGCAACTGGTGCCAGTAGATGAGATCGATTCTGCGCAACCGAGGTTTCCGCAGCGTCGGCAAGGTGTTGCCGGAGTGTTACAAGCCGTGAGGTGAGGTAAAGGCTATGTCACCGGTTCTTGTCCGGGATGTTACAGCGCACCCATGGTTCAGGCGCGTTTCCGCCGGTTCAGGCGAGCAGGGCGTCGATGAATTGTTCCGGGTCGAAAGGCGCCAGATCGTCCGGGCCTTCACCGAGGCCCACCAGCTTGACCGGCACGCCGAGGGTGTTCTGGATCGCGACGACGATGCCGCCCTTGGCCGTGCCATCCAGCTTGGTCAGAACGATTCCGGTGATATCGACGACTTCGGCGAAGACTTTCGCCTGGTTCAGTCCGTTCTGCCCCGTGGTGGCGTCCAGTACCAGGAGAGCCTCCCGTACCGGGGCTTGTTTCTCGATGACGCGTTTGACCTTGCCGAGCTCGTCCATGAGCCCTACTTTGTTCTGCAGCCGGCCGGCGGTATCCACCATGACCACATCGACTTCTTGCTCGATACCGGCTTTGACGGCCTCGTATGCCACCGATGCCGGGTCCGCACCGTCGGCATCGGATTTGACCGTGGGCACACCGACCCGGCTGCCCCAGGTGGCCAGCTGCTCCGCCGCCGCGGCCCGGAAGGTATCCGCCGCACCCAGTAGCACGTCTTTATCCTCGGCCACCAGAACCCGGGCGAGCTTACCCACCGTGGTCGTCTTGCCGACTCCGTTGACGCCGACCACGAGGGTCACCGCGGGCAGACCGCCTTGCGGCTCCGTGGCCAGCGAGCGGTCGAGGTCAGGGCCGAGCAACTTGATGAGCTCTTCCCGCAGCATCCCGTGCACTTCTTCCGGAGTGCGGCTGCCCATGATCTTCACGCGTTCGCGCAGGGTCTCTACCAGTTGCATGCTCGGTTCGGTGCCGATATCCGCCAGCAAGAGCGTCTCTTCGATTTCGTCCCAGGTGGATTCGTCGATCTTATCGCTGGCCAGCAGAGCGAGCAGACTGCGGCCGAGTGCGCTATTGGACTTGGCCAGGCGCGCACGGAGCCGCTGCAAGCGGCCGGCGACCGGCTCCGGCTGCTCGCGATGTTCCACAGGTTCTGCAGTATCCGGCAGTTCCGGCTCACCCGTCGTGGGCCCAGCCGTCCCGGCAGCTTCTGGTCCAGCGGGTGAATCCGGCCTCTGCGCCGTTTCATCTTGTGTTCCCGGCGGCTCAAGACCTTGATCAGGAACACTGCCGGCATCCTGATCCTCGGTTTTTGTCCAGGAACCCAGACCACTACGGGAAGCCCGGATCAGAACTGTGATCAGACCGCCTAGAACAGCGATCGCCACGACGAGGTACAAGATGACAAGCCAGAGATCATTCACATGTTCTAGCTTCTCATAGCGTGGGGGCTATCCCCATCCCCGGGCACAGCTCTCAGCAAAGCCCGGGGATTCCACTGACGGCTGCTCAGCCCTCGTCTTCGTCGTCGCTCAGCAGCCCGGCGTGGTCAGCGGCCACCGCGAGCTGGACCCGGTTATCTATGCCCACGCTGCGCATGATCTGGGCCAGATGAGCTTTGACCGTGGCTTCGCTGATATGCAGCAGAGTACCGATCTGCGCGTTGGTCAGACCGTTGGCGATAGCTCTGACGATCCGGCGATCGCGCAGGCTCAGCGAACTGAAACGCGCAGCGGAGGGGCTGTCCAGCTTGCGGAACGCCGAGAGCCGGCCCAGCTGCGGCCGGGAGGCGTAGACGACTCCCCCGGCGCTGATGATCCGGACGATCACCGCGATGTCTTCCAGCATCGACCGTTTATCCAGGAAGCTCGCGGCACCGGCTTCGATCATGGCCTCCATGCTGCCCATTGCCTCCACGGAGGCCAGCACGATGACTTTCGTGCGGGATCGTGCCAGGCGCAGTGAACGGAGAATAGCCAGACAGGTATCACTACCGATCTCGGTGTCGATCACTGCGATATCCGGCCGGTCAGTCTGCAATCTGCGCACAGCCTCGGCCTCAGTTCGACTGATGCCGTTGACTTCAATATAGCCTGCGGCGGCGAATAGCTGCGCTAGCCCCAGCCTGGTGAGGAAATCACCGCCAGCGATGTGGACCTTGATCGGTCTGGTCTCAGCCAATGATTCGGTGTTTATCGGCCGAGACTTCTCTGGCGGCTGAGTTAGGGTTGGTCTAGAGGCTGCTTGAAGGCTCACCCATGACTCCTATTCTCGTTCTCCACCAATGCCCGGTGGGTGGAACTAAGCCAAATGGCGAATCAGCCCGATATCTTGTACGGGCCGGACGCATCACGCTCGCGCCACATTGAGACTATCAGCCAGGATGAGCCGCCTGCGATAGCCAAGTGGCTATATCTTAAACGCAGGATCCGCAAGTTATTGCGCTTTCCCCTAATTTTGCACTAACTTACTTTGTTACCCGTGAGTTTTACTGGGGAGTAACATTCGTTAATTTCGTTAATTCAGGCCTCTGCGGAAATCCGCTGGCCGATCACGGCAGAGACTCCATCACCGCGCATGCTGACACCATAGAGTGCGTCGGCGACGTCCATGGTGCGCTTCTGGTGGGTGATGACGATGAGCTGACTCGATTCGCGCAGCTCTTCGAAGATGGTCAGCAGGCGGCCGAGGTTCGTATCATCCAGGGCGGCTTCTACTTCATCCATGACGTAGAAGGGCGAGGGCCGCGCCTTGAAAATGGCGACGAGCAGAGCGACCGCGGTCAGCGAGCGCTCACCGCCGGAGAGCAGCGAAAGACGCTTGATCTTCTTGCCCGCGGGGCGCGCTTCGACCTCGATTCCGGTGGTGAGCATATCCGAGGGGTCGGTGAGCACCAGCCGGCCTTCGCCGCCGGGGAAGAGCCGCCCGAAAACCCGCTCGAACTGCTGAGCGGTATCGGCGAAAGCCTCGGTGAAGACCTGCTCCACCCGTTGGTCGACTTCCCTGATGATGTCCAGGAGGTCTTTCCGACTGGATCTGAGGTCTTCGAGCTGACTGGCCAGGAACTGGTGCCGTTCCTCCAATGCGGCAAACTCTTCAAGCGCCAGCGGATTGACCTTGCCGAGTGTGCTGAGGTCCCGTTCGGCGCGGCGCAGCCGCTTCTCCTGCTCCGCCCGGACGAAAGGGACTCCTTCGGCACGGAGCGGCTGCCCGTCGGCATCGACCTCGACGCGCAGCTGCGCCCATTTGTCCCCATCCTGCATGTTCCCGCCCTGCCTCGGGCCGGATGGAATGAGTACCTGCGGCCCATACTCGGCCAGGAGATGCTCCGCGGTGAAACCGAGCTCCTCGATAGCGCGGTTCTCCAGGGCCTCAATGCGCAGGCGCTGCTGCGCCCGGGCCAGTTCATCCCGATGCACTGAGTCGGTGAGCTGCGCGAGCTCCGCCGCGAGCGCCTCGTTCCCGGTGCGCAACTCTGCCAGTTCTGCCTCCTGAGCGGTCTGACGCTCTTCAGCCTCGTCTCTGCTCCGGCCGGCCCGTTCGACGGAGACATCGGCGTACTGGAGCGCCGAGCCTGCTGCCCTAGCAACGGCAGCGGCCTTTTTCGCCTGGACCTGCCGTGCGCGCACCCGCTGCGCTGCCTGCGCCCTGGCTTTGCGTTCGTTCTGCGCTGCACGTTCGAGCGAGGAGGCACGTGAGTCGAGTGCGCTAAGCTGCTCCTCTCCACTGCGTAGCGCGAGGCGGGCATCCATCTCCGAAGCCCGTGCCGCTGCCGCAGCGGTCATCAGCTCATCACGCAGATCTGTGGCAGGCTCGGCTTCTTCCGGCGCGTCCTGGGCCGCGGTCAAGCGTTCCGAAGCTGCGGCGAGGGCTTGCCGTTCTGCGGTCAGGCTGCTTGCCGCAGCGTCGATGGCGCGCTCATGGCGCTCGCTTTCGGCGACTGCGGAGCGCAAGGTGCTGCCCAGGGTGCCGAGGCGCTCGGCGACCGAAGCCATTCGGGCGTCGGATTCGTTGAGGCGCTGCAAAGCGGTATCAGCATCCGCCCGGGCCTGCTCTAGGCGTCCGGTCAAGCCTGAGAGCTGAAAGTTCGCACGCTCGGCTTGCGCGGTGAGTTCGTTGATCCGTGATTCGGTCTCCTCGATCACGGCGAGCAACTCCAGTTGCGAGGGTGCCGAGGTTGACCCGCCCCGGACTGAGTAACGCGTGAAGACGTCGGCTTGCGCAGTGACCGCGGTGATCTCAGGATCGGCGTCGATAGCTATCGTGGCTTCAGCAAAGCCGGGAACCAATACCGTCTGGCCGAGCAGCCTGCGCACGAGCCAGACGAGCTCGGGATCCACCGTGACCGCGTCCACGGCGGCAAGCGCTGAGGGGATCTGCTCTGCGACTCGCCGAGCCGCCTGCTCGCTGACCTCTCCGGAGGCGCCGTGCTCCGGCTGAACAGGTACTGCGAGCAGGATCTCTAGCCGGCCGGCGTCATCCTGGCGCGCCCAGTCAACAGCAGAGGCGGCTGCATCGAAATCGGCCATCAGCACCGCGTCGGCTGCACTGCCCAGGGCCGCGGCGATGGCCGCTTCGTGACCGGATTGCACTGTGAGGGCCTCGGCTAAGGTGCGGAGCACGCCCTGATTTCCCGAGCTGAACAGGCGGTCGGAGCCATTCCGATGCTCCAGGCCCACCCGCAGCGCATCCCGCCGAGCGGTCAAGGATTCTCGCTCCCGTTCGGCCTGCTGCCGCTGCTCGGTAAGCTGAGTGTGCTCTGCCTCCAGCTGACCCAGCTCGTTGTTGATGGTCTCGAAATCGGCGTCAAGAGATTCCTCCCCGGCTTCCACCCCGGCAATCTGAGCCTCCAGGCTGGTGAATTCTTCTTGTGCATCTTGTCTGCGCTGCTGAGCCTCCTGCTGGGCTTGCCGGAGCCTGCCGAGTTCCGCTTCTGCGGCTTCGGCTCGTGAGCGGGCCGAACCCACTTGCCCCGCGATCCGCGCCAATGACTCTCGCCGATCCGCGCTGGCGCGCAGAATCAGGGTGAGCCGCTGCTCTTCGGCGGACACCGCGGCTTCCACCGATGTCTTAGACTCCACCGCTCGGGCCAGGGCCTCGGTGCGCTCCTGCACCTCGTGACGCAGCTGCTGCTGTTCGACGCGCAGCTGAGCCGCCTGCTGCTCCAGCCGTTCCGGCTCCCGCCCAGAGCCGAGATCATCGGAGGCCGCAGGAGCACCGAGCAGCCGGTGCCGTTCGGCGGCCAGGGAGGCAAGCGACCTCAGCCTCTCGCGCTGCGAGGAGATGCTGTACCAGGTCTCCCGGATTGCCCCGAGCCGGGAACTTGCAGCGGTCGCCTCCTGCTCCAGCTCGGCCTGCCTGCGGCGACGCAGCTCCAGAGCTTGTTCCACTTCGGCGCGCCGTTCCTTGAGGGAGGTTTCATCAGCTACGTCCTGCGCCAGGGAATCCTGCAACTGAACCAGATCATCGGCCATGAGCCGAGCCCGAGCGTCCCGGACCTCGAACTGCACGGTCTGGGCCCGGCGAGCGACTTCGGCCTGTCTGCCCAGAGGCGCGAGCTGCCGCCGGATCTCAGCGACCAGGTCTTCCAGGCGGGTGACATTGGCCTGCATTGCCTCTAGTTTGCGCAAGGTCTTCTCCTTGCGTCGCCGGTGCTTGAGCACCCCGGCGGCTTCTTCGATGAAGCCGCGGCGGTCCTCGGCGGTGGCGTGCAGCACTCGGTCCAGCTGCCCCTGGCCGACGATGACGTGCATTTCCCGGCCCAGCCCGGAATCGGAGAGCAGTTCCTGGATATCCAGCAATCGGCAGCCCTCGCCGTTGATGGCGTACTCGCTGCCGCCAGTGCGGAAAAGCGTCCGGGAGATGGTGACTTCGGTGTAGTCGATCGGCAGCGCACCATCGGAATTATCGATGGTCAGGGAGACCTGGGCACGGCCCAGCGGCGGCCTGCCCGCGGTACCCGCGAAGATGACGTCCTCCATCTTGCCGCCGCGCAGCGTTTTGGCCCCTTGCTCCCCCATCACCCAGGCCAGGGCGTCGACGACATTCGATTTGCCCGAGCCGTTGGGGCCGACCACCGCGGTCACTCCGGGCTCGAACTCGAAGGTCGTCGCCGAGGCGAAGGATTTGAATCCGCGCAGCGTGAGGCTTTTCAGATGCATGCGACGCCCGCTTCCCGGAAACTCATCCGACGCGCCTGGTTCGGGGCCGGCTCTGGCAACGCGGGCAGAAGTAGGAGGAGCGATTCATGAATGGCTCTCTCCTGATGAGACTCTGACAGCGCGAGCAGGGCTGCCCCTCCCGCCCGTAGGCCTGCAGGGAGCGCTCGAAGTACCCGGACGAGCCGTTGACATTGACGTAGAGCGAGTCGAAGCTGGTACCACCGGCGGCCAAGGCCGACCGCATGACCGCGCGGACTTCGGTGAGCAACGAGGAGATCTGAGGCCCGGTGAGCCGCGCGGCCGGGCGGGCGTAATGGATGCGGCTGGCCCATAGGGCCTCATCCGCGTAGATGTTCCCGATCCCCGAGATCAGGGTCTGATCCAACAGGGCGCGTTTGATCTCGGTGGCCTTGCGACGCAGCGTCCGGATAAAAGCGCGTTCGTCGAAATACGGGTCCAGCGGATCACGGGCGATATGCGCGGCTTCGGCGGCGATCAGCCCCGGGCGGTTATCCTCGTCCCCCGCGCCTGCCGGCAAGCCGTCCGGGGTGGGGATCAGCGGGGCCAGATGCATTCCGCCAAAGATCCTCTGGTCGATGAATCTCAGTTCCGGGGGCGCATCCGCCCGGGGTGCCAGACGCAGCCGGACCTTGAGATGACGTTCGTCGGGGTGGGATTCGGGCTGGATGAGTAGCTGGCCGCTCATGCCCAAATGCGCCAACAGCGCATAGTCTTCAGGAAGATAGGTTCCGGGGTCTGCGGTCGGATCAGAATCATTGCTACTCAGCGGCAGCCAGAGGAATTTACCGCGCCGCACGACTCGCTCCAGACGGCGCCCCAGCAACCGGGCCCGGAAGTCTTCCGTGCCACTCGCGTGGCGGCGCAGCGATCGCGGGTCCAGGACCTCGACATCTTCTATCACCCGGCCTGCGGCCCAGCGCTCGAGGCCGGATCGGACCACCTCTACTTCAGGCAGCTCAGGCACTTTTACGCCCCGTGATCAGACTTATCGGCATGCAGCTCTGAGGTTTCCGCGCTCTTGAAAGCCAGCCAGCTCCGTGCTGCTGCTTCCTGCTCGGCTTCTTTTTTGGAGTGCCCGCTTCCGTTCTCGTAACGGGTTTCACCGATGATCAGCGTAGCGTGGTAGATGCGGGCGTGATCCGGCCCTTCGCCGACGACTTCGTACCGCACCGAGCCAAGGTGGTTCATCGCGGCGTGCTCTTGGATGCTGGTCTTCCAGTCGGTCGCAGCCCCTAGCGCTTCGACGTTCCTGAGTAGTTCGCCGACCAGGCGCATCACCAGCTGCCGGGCGGCTTCGATGCCGTGACAGAGGTAGGTGGCCCCGATAATCGCTTCCATCGTGTCGGCCAGGATCGAGGCTTTGTTCTTGCCATGGGTGATCTGCTCGCCCTGACCCAGCAGGATGAAATCGCCGAGGCCCAGGCCTCGGGCGACGCCGGCCAGGGCACGAGTGCTGACCACCGCGGAGCGCCGCTTGGCCAGCTCGCCCTCGGCAAGGTCCGGGTTATCTCGGAACAATGCGTCCGTCACCGAGAACCCGAGAACCGAATCGCCGAGGAACTCAAGGCGCTCGTTGGTTGGAATACCGCCGTGCTCATAGGCATAGGAACGATGAGTCAGCGCAAGACGAAGAGTCTCGGCGTCGATATCGACGCCGAGACGCTTCTGAAGCGCGGTGTAATCAGGCACGCTCTGGCCTGCCCCGGCTTTGGACCCAGACCTCATCGTGGTCAGGCCAGACTCAGATGTCGGCGACCTTGCGGCCCTTGTACTCAAGGAAAAGCGGAGTACCGGCCGAATCGGAGACAACTTTGGCCTGGTGCGGCAGTGAGTACGTCACTTGACCGTTCTCGACAGTCTTGACCAGGTTAGGGGCAGCGGCCTTCCACTGAGAGCGGCGGGCTCGCGTATTGGAGCGGGACATCTTCCGCTTGGGAACAGCCACGGCTAACTCTTTTCTCTCGTCTACTTCTGCTCTGGATCTTCGGTGAAGCCACGAAGTGCATCCCAGCGAGGATCCACAGCCTCATGGTGGTGGCCGGGGTGGTCCGCCAAGTGCACTCCGCATTCGGAGCACAGGCCTGGGCAATCATCCCGGCACACCGGTTGGAACGGCAGTGCAGTGACTACCGCGTCCCGAAGCGCCGGGTCGAGGTCGATCATCTCGTCCTCGATCAGGCGCTGTTCATCATCAGCTTCTTCGTCTCCGCCCCGAGCCCGAACCGGCTCGGGAGCTTCGAAGAAGAACATTTCCTGGATATCGATATCGAAGTCACGCTCAAGAGGATCAAGGCATCGGCTGCACTCACCCGTCCCGTGGACGCGTGCGGCACCCGAGACGAAGATTCCCTCGTGCACGGCTTCTAAGCTCAGATCCAGGTCAACGGGTGACCCTTCCTGAACCGCGATCATGCCCGAACCGAGATCTCCCGGCGCGGGTATGGTCTGTTGGATCGACCGGGTGCTACCGGGGCTGCGACCGAATTCTCTGATCGCAACCCGGAGCGGCGATTCGCCGGAGCGGTGACTCGCGTTGATGATCGACTCCTGTTGAAAAATCTATGACCGACGAACTATCTTAGCCTGAAAGCAGAGTTCTACTCAAACGCCAGATTCTCAGCTTGGCTTTCCTCGGCCTTTGGTAGTTCTAATCTAGCTTTTGAGCTCGCGCAGAACGCCACGAGGCACATAGCCCGAGACGTCCCCTCCTAATTGCGTGACTTCTTTGATCATGGTCGATGACAGATGTGCGTACCGGGCCTCCCCCAGAAGGAAGACTGTTTCCACGCTGCTAAGCTGGCGGTTCATCACCGCCATCGGTGCCTCGTATTCATAATCCAGGGCGGAGCGCAAGCCCTTGACGATAGCGCTGGCTCCCCGCCGATGGCAATATTCAGCGAGCAGGCCATCATCCATCGGTTCCACGATGATGCCACTCAGCGAAGCGAAAGTCTCCTTAGCCATCGCCAGCCGCTCCTCCAGACTGAACCGGTACTTCTTGGAATAGTTCGTGGAAACCGCGACGATTACTTCATCGAAAAGGGCTGCGGCCCGAGTGATCACTTCAAGATGACCATTATGAATAGGATCGAAGGATCCGGGGCAGACAACACGTCGCATGAAGTTAATCTACCTCTTGATACATGCCGACCACACTACCGCGTAGCGTAAATTCACACATACATAACTGGCGCGACCCGAAATATAATCAGGGTTGAGTCACGACGACTTTGCCGCCACCGCTTTCCGCGATACGGTGCGCCTCGGCGATATCACTCACCGGCAGAATGTGATCGACCCTGGGCGTATACGAGCCCTCGCGGCCGAGCGCCGCTGCGTGCCTGAGCAACGCAGATTCGTTGCGGGCATTGACCTTATGGAGACCATATCGCGCTGCGCCTTCATCATCGATCACTGTCACCACGCGACCTGGGGACCCGGCAATCGTCACCAAATCTGGTAACGATGCTGACGGGGCGGCATGCAAAGCCGCGTCAACTCCGTCTGGGGCAATCTGTGCGACACGATCGATCAGACCCGGGCCATAGCTGACCGGGACCACGCCAAGAGATCTTAGGTAATCATGGCTCGCCTCCCGCCCGGAACCGATGACAGTCGCACCCGCCGAGAGCGCGATAGCAGCGGCGGCGCCACCAACAGCACCCGATGGGCCTTCGACAAACAGGGCCTTACCTTTCAGATCCCCGAGCACTTCCAGCGCAGCCTCTGCGGTAGCAGCAGCGAGCCCTGCCGCAGCGGCCTGGGCCATCGACCAGCCTTCCGGGATCACGCTCCACGCGGTGAGCACCGCGTATTCAGCGGTAGTATCACTTACTCCACCGAGGCCGAAGACTCTGTCGCCCACTGCAGTATCTGTGACACCAGCACCAACCTCATCGACCACTCCTGCGGCGTCCCGGCCTGGTATTGCCGGAAGGTTTAGCGGCATGACGTCCTGAAAGCCCCCGCCTCTTAAGAGGTAATCTATGGGATTCACGCTACTAGCCTCCACCTTGATGCGCACCGATCCTTCGATCGCGTGGGGCTCGGGGGCTTCATCAACAATCAGCACCTCCGGGGATCCGTAGCTATAGAAACGAGCGGCGCGCATGATATCTCCTATGGTTTGTGCTGAATTTATAGTGGGAGTAAATTTACTTTCCACGGAAAGTAAATTTACTATGAAACATTTTCCGCAGCAAGTAATGCTAAAATGTGAAGCGTGAATGACCACCTCTCCCCCCAACAGGAACGGGCTTTCACCCTGCTGTCCGGGGTAATCATGTGGCTGCCGTCCGAACTGGATGCTTATCTCGGAAGCACCGCCTCTCTCAGCTTTACGGAGTACCAAGTGCTGAGATGGCTTTCCAAGACCGGAGACCTCGAGGTGCACATGGGTCGCCTAGCAGCTACAGCCAGCGTCACACCCTCGCACTTATCGCGGATCATCGGAAGGCTTGAGAAGCGGAACCTGCTAAGCCGGAGCACGGACCCCTCCGATGCGCGCAAGACACAGGTCCAGCTGACACAGGAGGGCACCCAGTTGGTGAACCAAGTGGAACCCGGATTCGCCACCGAGATCCGCCGACGAGTTTTCGACCTACTCAGTGAAGGACAGGCAGAACATCTAGAAGACATCACCGAAGCTATTCTCCTATTTTTAAAGGAAGACTGCCTCCAATTCCTCCCACCCCGGAACGGCCAGCAGGCACGCCCGTCATGAGGGAGCCTCAGCGGATGCTCTCCGATTCCGGACTGCTGGCCCGG
Source organism: Acaricomes phytoseiuli DSM 14247 (assembly GCF_000376245.1). GTDB lineage: Bacteria > Actinomycetota > Actinomycetes > Actinomycetales > Micrococcaceae > Renibacterium > Renibacterium phytoseiuli. The sequence goes on from NZ_AQXM01000055.1 coordinate 18,090, forward strand.
ATCGTGCCGGATGAGCTGAGCGGCGGCAGCGTGCTGGAGATCGGCGGAGCCGAGCAGTCCCATGTGGACCTAGCGCAGCCGGCCCGGCTGCAGTATGAATACCTACACCGGATCGGCGCACTGCTCGATGCCTTCCGGCCAGCGGGGGAAGCGGTGTCGGTACTGCATCTCGGAGCCGGCGCACTCACCCTGGCCAGGCAAATCGCCGTGACCCGGCCAGGCTCGCAGCAGACTGCCATAGAACGCGAACGGGAGCTCCCAGGGTTCGTACTCGAATATTTGCCCTTACCTGCCGGCACCCAGCTGGACATGCTCGTCGGCGATGTCCGCTCGGACCTGGAGGCAGCCAAGGGAAACGGAACCCGCCGCTTCGACGCCATCGTGCTGGATATCTTCAGCGGCCTGCCAGTTCCCGAAGAGCTCATCGCACCGGAGTATTTCGCCGAACTGGCGGCCCTGCTCGCAGCAGGCGGAGTGCTCGTGGTGAATATCGGCGACGATCCGGGGCTGCCCCTGGTGAAACTGATCCAGCAGTCGGCAGGTCAGGTCTTCCCTGCCACCGCGCTCTTCGGGAACCAGCAGATGTTCAGCGGCCGCTACCCCGGGAACCTGATCTTCGCAGCGGTGGAACCGGGCACTCGGCGGTGGCCGGCAGCCTGGACCGAACAGCTCAATCAAGCCGGCCCGCATCCGGCACAGCTGCTGAGCGGTATGGAGCTTGAGGATTTCTGCCGTTGAGATTCAGACAGTCTCGGCGAACCAGAGCTGCGTCTCGCCATAGGCTTTTCCCGCGAAGCGTTCCATTCCCGCGGGCCAGTGCGGCTCCGGGGAGCGGCTTGAGCGTTCCACCACGATGACCGCATCTGCGGCGAGCTGCGGCAGCAGCAGTCCCAGCACCTCGGCCAGCTCCGCATCGCCCAGGGCGTACGGCGGATCCGTGAACACCAGATCCCAGCCCTGCCTGCCAGCCTCATCGGCTGCCGCGGAGCCGCTGTGCCTGCGTAGGAAGGCCTCCGCTTTGCCCTGATGCACCTGCACCGCCTCAGCACCCAGCACCCGGTTGACGAGCTGGGCATTACGACGGCAAGCCTCCGCTGCCCGGGCATTCGCCTCGATCAGCAGTACCTCCCTGGCGCCCCGGCTGGCGCTTTCGGCGCCGAGCGCCCCGGAACCGGCGTAGAGATCCAGCACCCTGGCATCCTGAAGAGCACCCAAAGCCTCCAGACGAGAGAACAATGCTTCTTTCACACGGTCCGTCGTGGGCCTGGTGCCTTCCCCGGGGACCGAAAACAGCGGATGACCTCCGGCGACACCGGCGATGATGCGGCTCATGACGCCTCAGCCCCGGTCAAGGAAAGCCTCGCGTTCCGGGTTCAGCGCCGCGTCAAGGGCCTCGAGCAGCGCCGGATGAAGCTTCAGTTCCGGATCCGCGCCGACCAGCTCGGAAGCATCCTGACGTGCTGTGTCGATGATGTCCTCATGGTCGATGACTCGCAGCAGTCGCAGCGCGGAGCGCCCGCCGGATTGACTCGCGCCGAGGATATCGCCTTCCCCGCGCAGTGCGAGATCCTCCTGCGAGAGCCGGAAGCCGTCCGTGGTCGCCGCGACCACATCGAGCCGCCGCCGGCTGGGGTGCTCCGGTTCGAGCTCTGTCACCAGCAGAGCGGTGCCCGGCAGACCGCCCCGGCCCACCCGTCCGCGGAGCTGGTGCAGCTGGGAGATACCGAAGCGATCGGCATCCAGGATCACCATCAGGGTCGCATTGGGCACATCCACGCCTACTTCTATCACCGTGGTGGAGACCAGGACCTTCACTTCTGCCGAGGCGAAGCCGGCCATGATCTCGGCTTTCATCTCGGTGTCCAGCTGACCGTGCAGCATCTCGATGCGCTGACCCTGAAGCGCCGGGGCGCGGCGGAGCATCTCCACCACATCCAGAACCCCTGCGGTCTGCCGTTCCCCCTCGCCGCCCGGTGCCGGATCCACAGGCTGATCCTCCGCTCCGGCTTCCGGCACGGAGCCGCCGATCCGCGGGCAGACCACGTAGACCTGATGCCCGGCATCAATCTCCTCCCGGCTGCGCTGCCAGATCCGCTGCGCCCAGGCCGGGTTCTCGGCCAGGCCCACAACGAAACTAGAGATCGGGGCACGCCCGGCGGGCAATTCGCGCAGCATCGAGGTCTCCAGATCACCGAAAACGGTCATCGCCACGGTCCGGGGTATCGGCGTCGCCGTCATCACCAACAGATGCGGCGGCGCATCGGCTTTATTGCGCAAGGCGTCGCGCTGCTCCACGCCGAAGCGGTGCTGTTCATCGACCACCACGAGGCCCAGATCGGCGAAGCTCACTTGATCCGCGAGCAGCGCATGCGTCCCGATCACGATGCCCGCAGCACCGGAGGCAGCGTCCAGCAGAGCTTTTTTCTTCGCGGCCGCAGGCATGCTGCCGGTCAGCAGCGCCACCCTGGTGCCACCTTCATGGCCGCCGAGCATACCGCCTTCGGCGAGCGAGCCCAGAGCCGCGACGATCGACCGGTAGTGCTGAGCAGCCAGGACCTCGGTAGGTGCGAGCAGAGCGGCCTGGCCGCCGGAATCGATCACCTGCAGCATCGCGCGCAACGCTACGAGGGTCTTCCCGGACCCCACTTCGCCCTGCAGCAGCCGCTGCATGGGGTGCGCCGCAGCCAGTTCCGCGGCCAGCTCACGGCCCACGGACTGCTGGCCACCGGTCAGGGTGAAAGGCAGTGCCGCATCGAAGGCAGCGAGCAGCCCGTCCTGATGCACGGGGCGGGGTACCGCCCGCTGCGTCTTCACCGCCTCCCGGCGGCGGGCCAGGGCGGTCTGCAGGACGAGCGCCTCCTGGTAGCGGAATCTGTCCCGTGCACGCTTCCAGTCCACGGGTTCTGCAGGGCGGTGGATCATCCGGTAGGCCTCAGCGAGTGCCGGGAATCCTTCCCGGGCCACGATCTCAGCGGGCAGCGGATCGACGAATCCGTCGAGGTCTACTGCGTCGAGCATCGCGGAGATCGCTTTGGCGGTCTTCCAGCTGGGGAGCTTAGCGGTTGCCGAGTACACCGGGATCGGCTGCCGTGCGAACGCTTCAGCATCCGCATCGGCATCACTGCTCTCGGCGTCGAGCAGCACATAGTCCGGATTGGTGAGTGTCAGCGAGCGGTTGAAGAATCCAACTTTGCCAGAGAACATCGCCCTGGTGCCAGGGCGCAGCTCCCGTTCAGCACGCCAGCCGTTGAAAAAACTGATACGCAGCATGCCGGCATCAGCCGGGTCGCCTGTTTCAGCGGCGTCAGCAACGGCGCCGCCATCCCCGGTGACGACGATCTCGGTGATGTTCCCTCTGCGCTGCCGCATGGGCCGGGTCCGTGCGCTCACTACCCGGGCAATCAGCGTGACATCCTCATCGAAGGGCAGTTCGGAGATCTGGGTCAGTTCGCCCCGGTTCAGGTAGCGGCGCGGGAAGAAATCCAGGAGCTCGCCCACAGTAGTCAGCCCGAGATGCTTCTCCAGGCTACTCGCCGAGGCTTTGCCGAGCAGTCGGCTAAGCGGCAGCGCACGGTCTCCTTGGGCTATGGCCGTATCAGTCATCGTCTTGACGCACCACATCGTCGGAGCGTAGATCTTTGATCTCGATGCTGAGTGGTTCGCTGAGCTCCTTGATGACGGCGAGCGCAGGAGCCGGGTCCGTCACGTGCACATGCACTCGCCAGCGGTAACCGCCGCTGGACTCCTCGATCTGCCCGACCGGGCTCATGATCACCGAATTGCCCAGCTCGTCGAGCCGCATCCGCAGACTTGCGGCTTCAAGCGGTGTGAGCACGATGGTGCACATCACCTCTACCCCGTCCATGCCGTGATCCGGGGCGGTGAGCTGACCGTGGCCGGAGTCGTAGCCCACCAGTTCCTCGAATAATTCATCGCGAACCGACTGGTGCAGAATCTCCGCTCGCAGGCAGTCCAGCACCAGCAGCAGGCCGACGCCTCCGGAGTCGACAACGCGGGCCCGGCGCAGCTCATCCAGCTGCGACTCCGTGGCGATAACAGCCCGGTAAGCGACTTCAACCGTATTCTCCAGGGCCGTGGAAAGCGCTTGATTGCTCTCGTCGCCGGCCACCGTGGCATCGGCCATGGCAGCGCCTTCTGCAGCGGCCTGCATCACGGAGAGCATGGTGCCGGGCCGGGGCTCGCTCAACGCAGACCAGGAGCGAATTTGAGCCCTCTGCAAAGCCGCCGCGAGCAAAGGGGCGTTGAGCCGCTGCGCACCGTGCAGGGGCTCGGCCAGCGCGGCCAGGAACACCGAGAAGAGCGTGCCGGAGTTACCGCGGGCCTGCTCCATGGCTGCCTGGGCGGCGGCATCGAGCACCGCACCGAGGTCACCGGCTTCGACTAGCTCAGCCCGCTGCTGCAAGCCGTGATTGGCGGAGCGGACCGTGGCGTACAGGTTGGTCCCGGTATCGCCATCGGCTACCGGGAAGATGTTGATCGCATTGAGCCGGTCAGAGTGGTTGGCGAGCGCTTCTTCGCAGCGCATCAGCCAACGCCTGATCGCCTGCGCATTCGAAGCGATCTTAATGTGCAAAATGGTCCCATCCTACGGTGTTATGAGGCCTGCCGGAGATCGTCACCCGGGCAGAGCTCTGCTCCATCGAGCCTACCGAACCGATCACCCGGAAACCATCAGGAAGCGCTGTGCCCGGACTGAAGCACGCTAATAAGCCGTAGTCCTCTCCCCCGCCCAGCACCCAGGTCATCGGATCCACCGCTAGCAGCCGGGCCGCTGAAGCAAGCGCCGGCAAATCACCGCGCAGCGCCTCCGCGTCGAGGTCAATGGCCACCCCGGAGGCCTCGGCGAGCCTTTCGGCGTCGCGCAGCAGACCATCGGAGATATCCATCGCGGCGCCGGCGCCGGCCCGCAGCGCGGCTGGCCCGGCGCCCAGAGGCGGCTGCGGGCGGCAGAACGTGTTGACCACCTGACGCTGATCGGCATCGAGGCCGCCGATGCTGTGGCGGCTCTCCAGAATCGCCCAGCCCGCTGCAGCTCGGCCCGGAGCACCCGCGAGCATCAGCAGCTGACCTTCGGCAGCCGTGGACCGCAGCAGCGGGGCGGCTCCGCCGAGATCGCCGAAGACGGTAATCGTGATCGCGAGTTCCCGGCCCTGGGAGAGGTCTCCGCCGACCACCGTGCACCGGTCTGCGCCGAGCTGATCGATGGCTTGCTGCAGTCCGGTGGCGAAGTCCTGCATCCAGTTCACCGGGGTGTGCCCGGGCATGCTGAGGCTCACCACCATGCCGGTGGCGTGGGCTCCCATGGCATTGATATCGCTGAGGTTCTGCGCTGCGGCTTTCCAGCCGACGTCGTAGCCGCTCGAGGAGTAGCCATTGGGCCAGACGAGCCGGAAGTCCGCATCCTGGACCAAGGTGTCCATCGATACCACGAGCCTGCCGTCAGGGGCCGGGATGACGGCGGCATCATCGCCCGGGCCGACCAGCACCTCGGTCGATTCGCGTAGCAGCGGAAGGATCCGGGAGATCAGCTGGGATTCGCTCAGTTCGCCCACCAGCAATTCCCCAGCGGCTCGCCCTTGGGAGTCTGCCGCAGCTTGCTCAGTCACCTCCCTACGGTATCGCACACCGTAAGCTGGAAGGCATGTTCTCTCGTCTTGGCGCTGCGTCTCGCCCGCTGATCCGGCGCAAGCCATGGGCTGCCACGGCACCCATCTGCTCCTTTGTCGTCCTGGCAGGATTGCTCGCGGCGTGCTCGCCTTCGGTCCGGGTGGCTCCGGCTCAGGCTTCGGCTGATCCGCGCTGCGCCGCGATGATGGTGGCGCTGCCGGATGTGCTCGACGGACAGCAGCTGCGGGAGACCAGCTCTCAGGGCACCGCCGTCTGGGGCGACCCCGCGAAGATCGTGCTGCGCTGCGGGGTGGCACCGCCCGGGCCGACGACGGACCCCTGCGCCACGGTCAACGGTGTGGATTGGCTGATCCGACAGGCTGAAGGAGCTGATGAAGCTGACTCGGAGCTCTACACGGTCACCAGTTACGGCCGCGTGCCGGCCACCGAGCTGACCTTCAGCCAGAAAGAGGTCTCCTCAAATAATATCCTGGCGCAGCTCACCACGGCTGCTTCGAAGATTCCGCAGCAGCGGCGCTGCCTCGGCCCTGCCGATCTCGCCACTCTGTGAGCGAGACGCCCCGATGTCAGCGCAAGCCCGCGGCCCGGGATAAGGCCAGCTGCAGCAACTCGTCGACCAGTTCGGGATAAGCCACCCCCGTGACCGACCACATGTACGGGTACATGGATTTAGAGGTGAATCCGGGCATGGTGTTGATCTCATTGATGAGCACGCGCCCGTCATCGGTGTAGAAGAAGTCGACCCGGGAAAGGCCCTCCGCACCGATCGCCTCGAACGCCCCTGCGGCCTGCTCTCTGATCTGCAGAATCGCCTCTTCCGGCAGATCTGCCGGGCAGCTGAGTTCCGCGCCCTGATCATCGAGGTATTTCGCCTCGAAATCATAGAGGTCATGTCCGCCTGTCGTGACGATCTCCCCGGGCAGCGTGGTCCTCGGCGCGGCTCCATCCCGGCCCTGTAGCACCCCACATTCGATCTCCCGGCCCGTGATCGCGGCTTCTACGATCACTTTCGGGTCCTCGGCGCGGGCCAGATCGATCGCCTCGATCAGCTCCTGCTCCGAGGTAGCCCGGCTGATCCCCACCGAGGATCCGGCGCGAGCGGGTTTGACGAAAACCGGCCATCCGAGCTCAGCGAGGCGGCCCAGGGTCTGCTCCCGGTGCTGCGTCCAGTCCCGGTGGGTGACCACCTGGTACGGCCCGATCTCGAAGCCCGCGCTGGTGAAAGCGCGCTTCATGAACTCTTTGTCCATGCCGATAGCTGAGGCTAGGATCCCGGCCCCGACATAGCGGATCTGCGCCAGCTCAAGATAGCCCTGAATAGTGCCGTCCTCGCCGTAGGGGCCATGGAAGAGCGGGAAGACGACATCCACTTCGCCCAGATCCTCGACCACCTCACCGGCGACGGCGTTCAGCAGCACAGCCCTTCCGTTGACCGGCGTGAGCAGTAAGGACTCCGGGCGATGCTCCGGCACCTGCGGCAAGCCGCCAGAGCCGAGCTGCCAGTCGTTGACTTCATCGCCTACGGGAACCCAACGCCCATCCCGGGTGACACCGATCGGCAGCACATCGTATTTCTCGGAATCGATCGCGCCCAACACCCCTGCTGCGGTGATGCAGCTGATCTGATGCTCGCTGGAGCGGCCGCCGAAGAGCACGGCGACACGCGGCCGCCCGCCTGCCCCGGACGTCATCGCGCGCTCGTGATCGGCAGTCATCAGCTGTACTCGCTTTCCGCTTTGAGGTCTCGGGCCAGAAGCCGCGGCCCGAGTTCGTCGACCGTGAGTTTACCGGAGAGCACCCCCACCATCGCTGCGGTGATGGGCATCTCGATCTCCAGTTTGCCTGCCAGCTCGTGCACTGCCGGGCCAGATTTGATGCCCTCTGCCGTCTGCGTCATCTTATCGGCCACCTGCTCAAGGCTGAGCCCCTGGCCGAGCAGTCTGCCCGCCGTGCGGTTGCGGCTGAGCGGAGACGAGCAGGTCGCCACCAAATCACCCAGCCCGGCCAGGCCTGCCATCGTCTCCGATTGACCGCCCAAGGCCACGGCCAGCCGGGTGGTCTCGGCCAGTCCGCGGGTGATCACCGAAGCCTTGGTGTTCTGCCCCATGCCCCGGCCATCGCAGATTCCCACCGCGAGGGCGATGACGTTCTTGACGATGCCGCCGATCTCAACCCCGGCCACATCGGTGGTGGTATACGGGCGGAAGTAGCTCGGCGCGCTGAGCCCGGCCACCCAGGCCGCGGTCTGCTCGTCGGTGCAGGCCACCACGGAAGCGGTGGGCTCCTTCCGGGCGATTTCCATCGCGAGGTTCGGCCCGGAGACCACGACGATCCGTTCCGAGGCTATTGTCAGTTCCTCAGCGATCACCTCACTCATCCGGGCATCACTGCCCAGTTCCAAGCCTTTCATGAGGGAGATCACTGTCACATCCGGGGCGAAGTGCTCCCGCCACTGCCGCAGTTGCGCGCGCAATGACTGCGCGGGCACGGCGAGCACCACGACATCGGCCCCCGCCAGCACCGCGGCCGGATCCTGATCTGCGCTGATGTTCTCCGGCAGCTGGATCTCCGGCAGGTACGCGCTATTGCGATGCTGGGTGTTGATCTCCTCGACTACTTCGGCCCGGCGCGCCCACAGCCGCACCGGAATCCGCGGCTGGGCATCGGCGAGGACTTTGGCGAAAGTCGTACCCCAGCTGCCTGCACTCAGCACCGCGATAGCTGACGGCTGCTGCAACTCGGTTCCGCCGCGCATCAAGGTTTTCCTTCTGAAGCGCCGTTGGGCCGGTGGTCACCGGGCTCCTGGGCGGCACCCGGAGCATGCCCCTGATCCATATCGCGGCCATGGTTGCTCTGCTGGTGCTGGGCCGGATCCCAGCGCTCAGCCGGCGGCTTCTCACCGCGCAAACCGGCGAGCAGCGCGGTGATATCGGCCAAAATGGCCTCGGTGGCGTCATGCAGCAGTTCACGAGTGAGCGGCTTATCCCGGAAAGCGCTGAGGTCAACCGGGTCGCCCACGATCACTCGGACCCTCTTACGGGGAAACGGGCGGAACATCTTGGCATATCGGGGGAAGAGTTCCTGACCGCCCCAGTGTGCCACCGGAATCACGGGAGTGCCGGTCTTCAGTGCAAGCCTAGCCGCACCGGTCCGCCCCTTCATGGGCCACAACTCAGGATCCGGGGTCAGCGTCCCTTCCGGGTAAATCACGATCGCCCCGCCGTCGTCGAGCACGGCCTGAGCCGTCTGCAGAGAGCGCCCACCGCCCGGGCCATCCCGGTCCACCGGGATCTGCCGGGCCCCGGAGAGCACCTGCTTGACCACCGGGATCCGGAAGAGCGAAGCCTTTGCGAGGAAGTGCGGCGGGAAACGTTTGTTGTAGAGCATATGCCCCACGATGATCGGGTCGATCTCCGTGCAGTGATTAGGGCAGACGATGATGCCCCGGCCGGCCGGCAGCTTCTCCGTATCGATCCACTTCTTGCTCAGAAAGAGGTTCATGATTGGACGCAGCAGGGAGGCCGTCATCCAGAACATCGCCCTGACCCCGGCCCCGCCGCGCGCGGATTCACCGCGAGAGGGTTCCGATGACTCAGGGGTCGATGGCTGAGACTCGGTCACCGAGCACGCTCCGCATGCAGGTCGATATCCGCGCCGAGCCCCTCGAGCTTATCGATGAAGTGCTCATAACCGCGTTTGATCACATCAATACCGGTGACCCGGGAGGTGCCGCTAGCGGCCAAGGCCGCGATCAAGTGGCTGAAGCCCCCGCGCAGGTCCGGCACATCGATCTGCGCACCACGCAGCGGGGTGGCACCGGAGATCACTGCGGAGTGCTGGAAGTTGCGCTGCCCGAAGCGGCAGGGAATGGAGCCGAGGCATTCCCGGTGGAGCTGAATATTTGAGCCCATACGCACCAGGGCGTCGGTGAATCCGAAGCGGTTCTCGTACACGGTCTCATGGACGATGGAGACGCCGTCGGCCTGGGTCAGGGCCACGACGAGGGGCTGCTGCCAGTCCGTCATGAAACCCGGGTGCACGGCTGTCTCGAGGACGAGCGGGCTGAGCGGGCCACCGGGGTGGTAGAAGCGGATTCCGTCATCCTCGATGTCCATTCCGCCGCCGATCTTGCGGAAGATGTTCAGAAAGGCCATCATGTCCCGCTGGGTGGCCCCGTCGACATAGATGTCTCCACGGGTCACCAGGGCTGCGGAAGCCCAGCTGGCTGCTTCATTGCGGTCCGACAGCGCGCGGTGCACGAAGCCGCCGAGCTGGGGAACACCTTCGATGCGGATGGTACGGTCTGTCTGGACGCTGATCAGCGCGCCCATCTTTTGCAGGACAGCGATGAGGTCGACGATTTCCGGTTCGGTGGCAGCACCGGTGAGTTCGGTGATGCCCTCGGCCCGGGTGGCTGAGAGCAGAACCTGCTCGGTGGCACCCACCGACGGGTACGGCAGGGAGATCTTGGCACCGTGCAGGCCGTGCGGGGCCGTGATCCGGATACCGGTATCCAGTTTCTCCACCACCGCACCGAATTTGCGCAGCACATCGAGGTGGTAGTCGATCGGCCGGTCGCCGATCCGACAACCGCCGAGATCCGGGATGAAGGCCTCGCCGATGGCGTGGATCAGCGGGCCGCAGAGCAGAATCGGAATCCGGGAATCCCCGGCATGAGTCTCGATGAGCGCGGTCGAAGCGGTCGTTACCCCCGTGGGGTCGAGCGTGAGATCACCGCTCACCGGGTCCTGGTCCACCCGGACACCGTGCAGCTGCAGAAGCGAGGTGACCACGTCGACGTCTTTGATCGCCGGCACATTACGCAGCAGCGATGCGCTGTTCCCTAGCAGTGCGGCCACCATGGCTTTGGGGACGAGGTTCTTAGCTCCCCTGACCTTGACCCGGCCGGAAAGCGGGACTCCCCCGCGAACGGTTAATACACTGCTCAATAAACTCACCCTATCGCTGCCCGCCGCTTACCCCGGGATGCCTCCATCTGAAGACGAAGCCGCCCCGGCCACCAGCCAAGCATAGTCGGCATCCAGCACCCTTCCAGGCGTCAGCGCCCGGAGAGTCCTCAGCGACGAATCATGAAACTGCTCACAGAGCGTTTGATGAGACGGAGATGGCCGGCAGGGTGCGCGGCATGAAGCCCGGGCGCTGCTCCTAATATTCTGCGATCTGCCCCTCATGGCGCAGGGTCAGGGCAATATCGTCAAGACCTTCCAGTAACCGCCAACGAGTGTAGTCATCGATCTGGAAGGCCGCGCTGATCGTTCCGAAGCTGACCGTTCTGGCCTGCAGATCCACAGCGATCTCAGTGCCGGGCTCGTTCTCCAGGACTTTCCAGATCAGCTCGATATCGTCTTGAGCCAGCTGCGCGGCAAGAAGGCCCTGTTTACCCGAGTTGCCGCGGAAGATATCGCCGAATCTAGCCGAGAGCACCGCTCTGAACCCGTAATCCTTAAGCGCCCAGACCGCGTGCTCCCGCGACGATCCGGTGCCGAAGTCCGGGCCGGCGACGAGCACCGAACCACGAGCGTACGGCTCCTGATTCAGCACGAAATCCTCCTGCTTGCGCCAGGAAGCGAAAAGCGCGTCGTCGAAACCGGTTTTACTGACGCGTTTCAGATAGACCGCCGGGATAATCTGGTCCGTATCGACATTCGACTGCCGCAGCGGCACGCCGATGCCTCGGTGAGTGCTGAAATTTTCCATAATCTGCCTTTGATCTGTCTATTGATCTGTCTATGTGGTGGCTCGTGGTTGACCCGCACTCAGGCGGCTGCGCCGGTGGGCTCAGCAGATATCTCGCCGTCTGGCCTGCCGCTGCCGGTTCCGGGCAACGGGGGCAGGTCCGATGGCGAGGAGAGCGTTCCGCGTACGGCAGTGGCCGCCGCGACGACCGGTGAGACGAGGTGGGTTCTGCCGCCCTTGCCCTGACGACCTTCGAAGTTGCGATTGGAGGTGGAGGCGCAGCGCTCCCCGGGGGCCAGCTGGTCCGGGTTCATGCCCAAGCACATGGAGCAGCCCGCGAAGCGCCATTCCGCTCCGAAGTCGCGAAAAACCCGGTCCAGCCCCTCGGCCTCGGCCTCCAGCCGCACCCGCGCGGAGCCAGGGACCACGAGCATGCGCACCGCGGGGTCTTTCTCCCGGCCGCGGAGCACATCCGCCGCCGCCCGCAGATCCTCGATCCGGGAATTCGTGCAGGAGCCCAGGAAGACGGTGTCCACCCGGATCTGCTTCATCGGAGTGCCCGGGGCCAGGTCCATGTACTCCAGAGCGCGCTCATAAGCGGCCTTCTCGTGATCGTCGCCGAAGTCTTCCGGCCTGGGCACCGCCTCGCTCAGCGGAACGCCCTGGCCCGGGTTCGTGCCCCAGGTGACGATGGGTTCCAGTTCATCGGCGTCGAGGAAGACTTCAGCATCGAATTCACCCCCCGGGTCGGTGGCCAACGACTCCCAGTGGCTCACGGCGGCTTCCCAGTCGGCGCCCTGCGGGGCGTGCGGGCGCCCCTTGAGGTAGTCGAAAGTGGTCTGATCCGGGGCGATCATCCCGGCCCGAGCGCCCGCTTCGATCGACATATTGCAGATGGTCATCCGCGCTTCCATGGACAGCGCCCGGATCGCCGAACCCCGGTATTCCAGGACATAGCCCTGACCGCCCCCGGTGCCGATCTTGGCGATCACGGCCAGGATGATGTCTTTGGAGCTCACCCCGGGGCGCAGCGCGCCCTCGACGTTGATCGCCATCGTCTTGAAGGGTTTGAGCGGCAGGGTCTGGGTTGCCATCACATGCTCTACCTCCGAAGTGCCGATCCCGAAGGCCAGGGCACCCACGGCACCGTGCGTGGAGGTATGCGAATCACCGCAGACCACGGTCATTCCGGGCTGGGTGAGGCCGAGCTGCGGGCCGACGATATGCACGATGCCCTGCTCCGCATCGCCCAGGGAGTGCAGCCGGACGCCGAATTCGCGGCAGTTCTCGCGCAGAGTCTCGATCTGGATCCGGCTGGTGGGGTCGGCGATGGGTTTATCGATGTCCAGGGTCGGCGTGTTGTGATCCTCCGTAGCGATCGTGAGATCCGGGCGGCGCAGCCCCCTGCCCGCGATCCGCAGCCCTTCGAAGGCCTGCGGCGAAGTCACCTCATGCTGGAGGTGCAGGTCGATGTAGAGCAGATCCGGCTCATCCTGCTGCCCCGGGCGGACGACATGGGCGGCCCATACTTTCTCCGCCAGGGTCCTGGGCGCGGGTTCGTCTGTTGAGCGTGATTCCGCTGCGCCTGGGGCGCTTGCCTCTGAGGTCTGGGTCACGATCGCCTCCTGTTTCAGCAGCCGCCGCCTGTGTTTCACCATGACAGCAGCTCCACTGTGACACCAGCCGCGGCGAAGGATCCAGAATGCCGATTAAGATCTCATATTTTGAGACGCTAATATCAGCTTATGAACAGTTCTCGACTCAGCGGCGTCGGCGTCATCGATAAAGCAGCCCAGATCCTCAACGCCCTGGAAGCCGGGCCGGTGTCCCTGACCCAGCTGGTCACCGCGACCGACCTGGCCCGGCCGACAGTGCACCGGCTGGCGCAGGCACTGAGCCATCATCGTCTGGTCAGCCGGGACGTCCGCGGGCGCTTCATCCTCGGCAGCCGCCTGGTGGAACTGGCTTCCGCTGCCGGGGAAGACCGGCTCATCGCCACCGCCGGGCCGGTTCTACTCACCCTGCGCGACGCTATCGGAGAATCCGCGCAGATCTTCCGACGGCAAGGCGACTGGCGGGTCTGCGTAGCTTCGGCGGAGCGGCCGATCGGGCTCAGGGACACTATTCCGGTGGGCGCGAAGCTCTCCATGAAGGCGGGCTCCGCCGCTCAAGTGCTGCTGGCCTGGGAAGATCATGAACGGCTGCTCGACGGTCTTCATGACGCGAAGTTCACGCCGACCACCCTGGCCGGAGTCCGCCGTCGCGGCTGGGCGCAATCGCTCAGCGAACGCGAAGCCGGAGTCGCCTCGGTCTCCGCACCGATCCGCGGGCCATCCGGCCGGGTCATCGCCGCGATCTCGGTCTCCGGGCCCATCGAACGCCTGACCCGCCAGCCCGGGCGCTTGCATGCGGAGACCGTATGCCATGCCGCGAAGACCTTGAGCGAGGCGCTGCGCGCCGGAACCGCAGAGACCGAAAAAACTCAGGAATCGCCTACCAGCACTCCGGGCGAAAAGTCCTGACAGCACATCTCAGTGCCCTCAGACAGCATCCTGCAGTGAAAAGGCCTCCAAGGCGGCCACCGTCGCCTCGCCCACGCCACGAGCACTCCTCGGATTCTGCCCGGTGATCAGACGGCCGTCCGCCACCACATGGCTTTCAAAAGGCTGATCAGCCTGTGAATACCAGGCACCACGGTCGATCAGCTCCTGCTGAGTGTCGAAAGGAACTGCATCAGCCCGTTGGGAGAGCTCCTCTTCGCGCCAGGAGAACCCGGTGAGTTGACGATCTGCCACGAGCGGGCCGCCGTCTGCGGCCTGCGCATCGATTAAACCCCCGACGCCATGGCACACCGCGGAGATCACCTTGCCGGCGCTGTCGAAATGGTGCAGCAGTTCCGCAAGCGGTTCGCCTCGGAAATCGAACATGACGCCGTGCCCGCCGGTGAGATAGATAGCATCGTAATCGGCAGGGTCCACTTCGGCGAGCGGAATCGTATCGATCAGCAGATCCATGAAATGCCGGTCTCGGTAATGCCTACCGGTGCCCTCCTGGGCTAGCATGTCATGGCGCAGGCTTTCCGGATCCAGCGGTACATAGCCGCCGCGCGGACTGGCGATCACCAGATGATATCCGGCCGCTTCAGCGACATCCCAGAAATGGGTGAGCTCTCCCAGCCATAGTCCGGTGCGGTAGCCGAGTTCGCGGTATTCACCTTCATTCGTGACGACTACCAGGATTTTCATCTTTGCCATCGCTTACCCCCTTGACCGTGAGCTTCGCCGCTCTGCTCCGAAATTATGCTGGGTGCTCGAGCTAGGTAAAAAAACTCCCCCGGCGCACCGGGTACGGGCTGGATGCGAGCATCAAAAATGCCCCGATCAGGTACCTGATCGGGGCATTCATGGTGACCCCAGCGGGATTCGAACCCGCGTTACCGCCGTGAGAGGGCGGCGTACTAGGCCGCTATACGATGGGGCCCTAGTTGCACTGTTTCCAGCGCTGGGATACCAGGACTCGAACCTAGAATGACGGTACCAGAAACCGTTGTGTTGCCAATTACACCATATCCCAAGGCTCACCTGGACTTCTCGGATCACATCCGTGGCCCAAGCGCCGGGATACTACTCTACCCGATGACTCACCAGCGGGACAAACCGAAGCCTCTCACGCTCGGATAATGCTCGGATGCTCTCTTCGGTCCGCAGCAACACGCAAAACGATCAAGGCCTCTACTATCGCAGCAACTCGCCCCCGAAAACCTTGACAGACCCTCTTTTGCCTGCGGTAGGTTACTAATTAGTAACCCGTAAATGTTGCCTAAATCACAAAGGAGCAGAGCAGAGTCAAACCCATCGGATCTTCCTGAAGAGCCCCGTCCTGATTGGAACTACCGTGTCACCTAGCAGAGTCGCTGGATCACCACGCACCTACCTCAAGCACAATATCGTCATCGCCATCCTGATCTTTTTACTGCTCGCACTCTTCGCGCTCTTCAGTTATGTGATGGCCAAGGTCACAGACGGCGGACGGCAGCTCACCGACGGCAGCGGCATCGTCTCGCAACGGGTCAACTCGATTCTGACCCCGGGTCTCATAGAGATGAACGATGGCGGCAAGCTGCTCAGCAATGAAGTACGCAACCGCCTCTCCCCCGGTGTCGATCAGCTCTTCAAAGGCGTGAACCAAGAACTGGTGCCAGGCGTCAACCAGCTCTACAGCGGCGTCAATGACGAACTCGCACCGGGTGTGCAGCAGCTCTACAGCGGGGTATCCGGCGAGCTGGCCACCGGTGTGCGGCAGCTTCAGACCGGAGTCAACGGCGAGCTGGTGCCGGGCATCAACCAGCTCTTCGGCGGAGTCAACCTGGAGCTCGTGCCCGGCGTCAACCAGCTGTCGAATGGTGTTTTCGGAGAACTCGTTCCCGGCGTACGGGAGCTGCAGAACGGCGTCCAGAACGAGTTGGCACCCGGTGTGCGGCAGCTGCAGGCCGGAGTCAATGGCGAAATGGTACCCAAGGTCCAGCAGTCCTACGACCGTGCTTTCAATGAACTGATCCCCAGCGTGGAAGAACTGCAGAACGGCGTCCAAGGAGAGCTGGTTCCCGGAGTCAAACAGATACGTCAGGGAATCGATGGTGAGTTAGCACCTGGAGTAAAGCAACTGCGCCAAGGCGTCAATGGCGAGCTGGTTCCTGGGGTGAACCAACTGGATCAGGGCGTTAACGGGGAACTCGTTCCAGGCGTACAGCAGCTAGCCGACGGAGTCCTCCCAGTCAAGACCAAATACAACGACAGCTGCTCAAATCTGAATGTCACCAGCATAGATCCTCAAACCACTTTGATTGACGGCATCAACTATCTCGCCGGACAGCACAGCCAGGCATACAAGAACAGCAATGGGCGGACCCAGGACTATCAGAATGCCTGCGGCTTAGCGAGACTCGCAGAAGGCCTGCAAACTGTGAAGGATCAACAGCCTCCGATTCCAGGCCTTTCAGATCTTTTCGTCATCATCCCCAAGAGCAACTTCGAAGAAATCCTGGCAGGCGCCAAACTTGCTGATCAAGGTGGGCAAGCCCTGGTTGAAGGGACTCAGGGCACGCCAGGACGGGGTGGCAAAAACCTCGTGACCGGGATAAATGAGTTGAAGGCCGGCGTGATCGGCCCACGACCCGACGGAGGCCCCAGCCTGCAACAAGGCGTCAACGAGCTCTATGACGGTGTGATCGGTCCGCGGCCGGACGGAGGCCGCAGCCTCTCCGTTGGCACGCAAGAACTCTACGACGGCGTCGTTGGCCCTGGTACACCGGATAATCCGAGCCTGAAGGAAAGCATTCAGGATCTCAAGGACGGAGTTATTGGCCCCCGGCCAGACGGAACCCCTGCTCTGAGTTCCGGTGTGCAGCAGCTGTACGACGGCGTCCTCGGCCCCCGGCCGGACGGAACACCCAGCCTGCAAGCAGGTGCTCAGCAGCTCAAAGAGGGCGTGATCGGCCCACGACCCGACGGAACACCCAGCCTGCAAGCAGGCGTACTACAACTCCGGCAAGGCGTCATGGGGCCCCGAACAGACAGCACGCCCAGCCTGCAAGCAGGCGTACTGCAATTGCAGCAAGGCGTGATCGGCCCGCGGCCGGATGGCACACCCAGCCTACAGAACGGCTTGCAGCAGCTCTTCGCCGGGGTGCTCGGCCCGCGGACAGATGGCACGCCGAGCCTGCTCAGCGGTGCGCAGCAGCTCAAGGACGGCGTCATCGGCCCCAGGCCGGACGGAACACCCAGCCTGCAAGCAGGTGCTCAGCAGCTCAAAGAGGGCGTGATCGGCCCTCGGCCGGACGGAACACCGAGCCTGAGCTCGGGCGTCGATGAACTCAAGTCCGGGGTGAGCGGCGCTAACGATGGCAAGGAGAACTTGGTTGATGGAAGCCAGCGGCTCTCCGAAGGCATCGGCACCGCCCTCGACGGCATGTACAACGACCGCCTCAAGGAGTCGCCGTACGGCCTCGCCGAAGGCACTCAAGTACTGGATGACGGGACGAATCAGCTCAAAACCGAGATCACACCGCTCAGCGTTCTCGATGGCGGCATTGGCGGTCTGCTGATCCTGTTGATCCTGCTGGTGTTGATCGTGGGCAGCAACATCGCCTTGATCATCCGGAAACGCCGGCCAACAACTCCTTAGGCATCATCTCCCCCCGGTCTAAGGCAACAGTATAAGCGGCGGCCCCTTCTTGGGGCCGTCGCTTATACTGTTTGCTCAGCGATATCGCCTCTGCAGGAGGTCTAGAACTCAGGGCTTCGTTGTTCTATGCTGCGGTTATGAGCCTGCGCTGGTACTCCACCGTCGTCGATAGCCGCAACATCCAGGAGCTCTCCCGCTGGTGGGCCGAGACCCTCGGCTGGCAGATCATCTTCGAAAGCGAAGACGAGGTCGCGATCGTTCCGGCCTGGGTATCCGTAGAGGAACTCAAGAAGACCTCCTGGGATCGCGTCAGCCCCGGTCTGGTCTTCGTTCCGTTTCCGGAAAGCAAAGAGACCAAGAACCGTCTGCACATCGACCTCGCGCCCTACATCACCGACGATCGGCAAGCGCTGATCGATGGTCTACTGGCCCGCGGAGCAGAGCTGGCCAATGTCGGGCAGCAGGATGATGCCACCTTCACCGTGCTCCGAGACCCCGAAGGCAACGAATTCTGCGTGCTCTCCGTGCGGGAAATCTAATCTCCAGCCCGGATGAACGAACCCCGCAACGCCCCGGCCCCGCTGAGCGGTCACGTTTGGCGGCTCAGCGCGCGTCGGAGCCGCCAAACGTGACCGCTCAGCGGGGGCCGGGGGCGTCAGCGGCCGGAGCGGAACTGGCGCAGCCTCGCCAGGGAGGATTCCTTGCCCAGGATCTCCAAGGATTCGAAAAGTGGCGGGGAGATCTTCCGGCCGGAAATCGCGGTGCGCACGGGGCCGAACGCCAGCCTCGGCTTCAAACCCAGGCCATCGATCAGCGCACCCCGTAAAGCAGTCTGAATATTCTCCGCATCCCAGGTCTCCAGCGGCTCCACCGCGGCGATCGCGGCATCGAGCACCTCGCCGAGGTTTTCCGGCAGCCCCTTGAGCGCATCCTGATCCGGCTCGATCTGCGCATCGGGGACGAAGAGGAAGCGCAGCATCTCCGACGCCTCGCCGAGCAGCTGGATACGCTCCTGAACCAGTGGCGCGGCCTCGGCCAGGATCTGCCGCTGCCGATCATCGAGCTCTTCACCCACTAAGTCAGCCGCCTGCAGATACGGAATCAGACGCTCTTCGAACACCTCAGGGGTCAACCGCCGCACATGCGTGCCATTGATCGCCTCCGCTTTCTTCACATCGAACCGCGCTGGGTTGCCCAGCACATCGTGGATATCAAAAGCAGCCACAAGCTCTTCGACCGTGAAGATATCCTCATCTGCGCTCAGCGACCAGCCCAGCAGCGCCAGATAGTTCAGCAGACCCTCTTTGACGAAACCCCAGTCCCGCAAAAGGAAGAGGCTCGATTCGGGATCCCGCTTGGAGAGCTTCTTATTGCCCTGGCCCAGCACATAGGGCAGATGTCCGAACTGCGGCAGATGTGCAGCCACGCCGACATCGTGCAAGGCCCGGTAGAGGGCGATCTGCCGTGGCGTCGAAGAGAGCAGATCCTCGCCCCGCAGCACGTGGGTGACTTCCATCAACGCATCGTCCACGGGATTGACCAGGGTGTACAGCGGAGCGCCATTGGGGCGGACCACCGCGAAGTCCGGCACGGAACCGGCTTTGAAGGTGATCTCACCCCGCACCAGATCCATGAACGTGATGTCCTCATCCGGCATCCGCAGCCGCAATGCGGGCTGGCGGCCTTCCGCGCGAAAAGCGGCGACCTGCTCCTCGCTCAGCTCGCGGTCATAGCCGTCGTACCCCAGCTTCGGATCCCGCCCGGCGGCCCGATGCCGCGCATCGACCTCTTCCGGTGTGGAATACGACTCGTAGACGTGCCCTGCGGCTTTGAGCTTGGCGATGACGTCCTGATAGATCTCGCCACGCTGGGACTGCCGGTACGGACCATGCGGCCCCCCGGTCTCGACACCCTCATCCCAATCGATGCCCAGCCAAGTCAGCGCCTCGAGCAGCTGCTGATAGCTCTCCTCGCTGTCCCGGGCCGCATCCGTATCCTCGATGCGGAAGATGAGCTTCCCGCCGGTATGCCGGGCATAGGCCCAGTTGAACAGTGCGGTGCGGATGAGACCGACGTGCGGAGTCCCGGTGGGCGAAGGGCAGAATCGGACGCGAACGGGAGTGTCAGCATCGACGGAAGGGATGTGAGTAGTCATGATGCACTCAGCTTATCGCCCCGCCGCCGCCACTTTTGATGCCTTCCGTGACTTTTGATGGTCACCGTAGGGCATCAAAAGTCACGGAAGGCATCAAAAGTGGATCAGAGCCCGGGGTTGCGGAACGTATTCGCCAGAGTGCCCAGACCTTCGATCTCCACTTCGAAGCGATCCCCCGCGGAGACGCGCCCGACGCCAGTCGGGGTTCCCGTCATGATGACATCGCCCGGAAGCAGCGTGAACGCCTGGGAAACTGCGGAAACCAGAGAGCTGACGCCCCAGATCATCTGCTGAGTACTGCCTTCCTGGACCACGTTCCCATTGAGCAACCCGCGGATCGTCAGATTGTCCGGATCCAGTTCGGTCTCGATCCAGGGCCCCAGAGGCGCCGAACCGTCGAAGCCCTTGGCCCGTGCCCACTGGCCTTCGGTGCGCTGAGCATCCCGTGCCGTGAGATCGTTGCCGCAGGTGTATCCGAAAACGACCTCGGCCACTCGCTCTTCCGGAACATCTTTGCAGATCCGGCCGATCACCACGCACAGCTCTGCCTCATAGGAGACCTCCTCGGAGAATTCCGGGAGCATGATCGGATCCCCTGGGCCGACCACCGCGGTATTCGGCTTGAGGAACATCAGCGGCGCCGGGGGGATCTGATTACCCATCTCTGCCACATGATCGGCGTAGTTTCGGCCGATGCCGATGATCTTGGAACGCGGGATGATCGGGGCCAGCAGCCGGACGTCCTCAAGCCGATGCGGCTCCCCTGCCGCTTCGATCTCGCTGAAGAAGGGGTCCCCCTTGATCGGCGTGACGTTCTCGGCGGCCTCATCGACAACACCGTAGATCGGATCAGAATCGAGCACGAACCGGGCTATACGCATGGTCCTACTATGGCAGATTCAGGCCAATCGGTGCAGCCAGCCGTGCCGGTCCGCCACGGTGCCGCTCTGGATGCCCAGGAGCTCCTCGCGGATGGCCATCGTCACCTCGCCTGCCGGTGCATCGGCGGATCCGATCTTCTCGGTCTCGTCCATGAGCATGCCAATCGGGGTGATCGCCGCCGCGGTACCGCAGGCGAAAACCTCGGTGATATCGCCGGAGGCCACGCCATCGCGCCACTCATCGAGGGTGATCGTGCGCTCCTGGACGTTCATGCCCCGGTCCCGGCCCAACTGCAGCACCGAATCCCGGGTGACCCCCTCCAGAATCGATCCGGAAAGCGCGGGCGTCACCAAAGAGCCGTCCCGGAAGACGAAGAAAACGTTCATCCCGCCGAGCTCTTCCACCGCATTGCCGTTGTCCTGGTCCAGGAAGAGCACCTGCTTGCAGCCGTGAGCTTCGGCTTCGAGCTGCGGAAGCAAGGAGGCGGCGTAGTTGCCACCGCACTTCGCCGCGCCGGTGCCGCCGCGGCCGGCCCGGGCGTAGTTCCGGGAGATCCAGATCGACACCGGCTTGATCTCACCGCCGAAGTAGTTCCCGGCAGGAGAGGCGATCACGCGGAAGGAGACTTCTCGCGCTGCGCGAACCCCGAGAAAAGCCTCGGTGGCGATCATGAACGGCCGGAGGTACAGGCTCTCCCCATCCCCGGAGGGCACCCACTCCTGATCCACGTCCACGAGCTGCTTGATGGCTTCCAGAAAGGCCGGCTCCGGTAGTTCAGGGAGCGCCAGCCGCTGCGCCGAGCGATTGAGCCGGGCGGCATTGCGCTCCGGCCGGAAAGTCCACACCGAGCCGTCGGCGTGCCGGTAAGCCTTGAGCCCTTCGAAGATCTCCTGACCGTAATGCAGCACCGAGGCTGAAGGGTCCAGGGCAATCGGCCCGTAGGGTTCCACCCTGGCGGTGTGCCAACCGGAGCCGGCACTGTAGTCAATCACCGCGGTGTGATCGGTGAAATAAGCGCCGAAGCCGGGATCAGCCAGGATCTCCTGCCGCTCCGCTGCACTGCGGGGCTCCGGGGAAAGCTGCCGTTCGAAGTTCAGCTCGGTGAGAGTCTCTGAGATGGCTCCTCCAGTGAATTCCCGGCCCAACAGGGCCTTCCGATCAATCCGCTCATCCGGGCCGATCACCCGTAATCACCCGTAGCAGTGCGGTATTGCGACTAACTGTACTCTGACGATACTCCGTTCATTCCGCTGCTCAACTTAGCAGCCCCGCGATGGCGTCGCCGACCTCGGCGGTGCTGCGCGCGCCGTCCCGTCGAGCCAGGTCATCGGCTACCGCGGCTTCGATCCTGGCCGCCTGATCGTAATGGCCCAGATGCTCCAGCAGCATCGCCGCGGAAAGGATCGCCGCGGTCGGGTCCGCCTTCTGCTGCCCAGCGATATCCGGAGCGGAGCCGTGCACGGGCTCGAACATGCTCGGTGAGCCCTCGCTCATCGTCAGGTTCCCGGAAGCAGCCAGGCCGATCCCGCCCGTCACCGCCGCAGCGAGATCCGTGAGGATGTCTCCGAAGAGATTATCGGTGACGATCACCTCGAACCGGCCCGGATCGGTGACCAGGAACATCGAGGCAGCATCCACGTGGAGGTAGTCCACGGCGACCTCCGGGAAATCGGCCGCGGCCTCCTCCACGATGCGTCGCCATAACCGCCCTGAATGCACCAGGACATTGTGCTTATGCACGTAGGTGAGCCGTTGCTTGCCTTCACCCTTCCGGGATGCGGCTCGCTGGAAAGCGTCGCGGACCACGCGGCGCACGCCGAAGGCTGTGTTCACGGAGACCTCATTCGCGACTTCGGCCTCGGTTCCGGCCCGCAAGCTGCCTCCGGTACCGGCGTAAGGGCCTTCCGTGCCTTCCCGGACCACCACGAAATCGATGGGATCAGTGGTCGCCAAAGGCGAGAGGACCCCGGGGAAAAGCCGGGCCGGCCGGAGGTTGATGTAGTGGTCCAGGCTGAACCTCAGCTTCAGCAGTAGCTCGCGTTCGATGAGTCCTGACGGAACCCTGTCGTCTCCCGGTGCCGCTCCTACCGCCCCGAAGAGAATCGCATCGTGACCACGAATGGCTTCGAGCGTCTCCGGATTGAGCGTTTCGCCTGTCTCCAGCCAGTGCTGTGCTCCCAAGGCGTATTCCGTCGGCTGAATCCGCACTCCGGAGGGGGCGAGCGCGGCCCGCAGCACTTTGAGGGCCTCGGTGATCACCTCGGGGCCGATGCCGTCACCGGGGATCACGGCCAAATCGATACTGGCGGGCGCACCATTCATCTGCACAGCGTACTCAGCAGGAAACCCTGACTTCCACGATTCGGCCAGCCGTCTCAGTCATTGGACATCTGAGATGCGACTCGGGGCATCGCCGCTAGGGAATCCCGACCGCGGGGCGGATTCACCACCCCGCCGTCCGACCCGTAAAGTCATTAACCATGCGCATGCACACGTTCAACGAGTGGCTCCGGAAGCATCGTTTCATCATCGACTGCGCCGGAGCGACACTGCTCTGGCTGGCCCTGGCCCTGCCAATGCTCGGTTCTGGCATCCTCGATTTCCTGGTCTCCACGCTGCTGATCGCGCCCTTGGCCTGGCGGCGCACCCAACCGGTCGCCGCCGGCTCGGTGATAGCCGGAGTAGCGATTCTGCAAGTGATTTTCGGAATGCTGCCCATGCCCGCCAACATCACGGTCATCCTGACGGTCTATGCGCTTTCGGCCTATGCTCCCCGATGGGCCAGCAAAGGCGGCCTCGGCCTCGCCCTGCTGGGCGGCATCCTGTTCGTCCTCCGATACGAATTAGGGCTCATCAGCCAAGAAGTCGCCACCAAACTGCCAAGCGCAGTGGTTATCGTGATCTTAATCTGGTCCCTGGTGTTCTGCAGCTGGGCCCTGGGAGACCTTAAGCGCACCCGCCGGTTGCGCGAACAGGCACTGGAAGAACGGGCCTGGCGCCTGGAGATCGAACAGCAGCAAGAACGTGACCTCGCCGCTAGCGACGAACGTGCTCATATAGCCCGGGAAATGCACGATATCGTCGCGCACTCGCTCTCCGTGATCATCGCGCAGGCAGACGGGGCACGGTACGCAGCAGACCACGACCCTGTCGCGGCACCAAAAGCCCTCGCCACCATCGCGGACACCGGACGCACCTCGCTCCGGGAAATGCGGCGGCTGCTGGGTGTGCTGCGCAGTGACCACGGCGACGAGCCCGCGCCGACCCGGCCGCTGCCGGGCCTGGAAGACATCCCCGATCTACTCGAAGGCTTCCGTTCATCGGGTCTCTCCGTCGAATCCACAGACGGCTCAACCGCCCTGCGAGCACTGCCCGCAGGAGCTGAACTGACCGTGTACCGAATCGTGCAAGAGGGATTGACTAATGCGCTCAAGCACGGTGGCCCGCAGGCCAGTGCCTGGCTGACTTTCGGCTGGGATCAGCGGGGCCTGCAGATCGAACTGTGCGATGATGGCCGCGGCGCCGCAGCAGAACCCACCGGCCCGTATGGCGGAAACGGTCTCCGGGGCATGGCGGAGCGGGTCAGGCTCTACGATGGGAGTCTGGAAGCCGGGCCGCGCACTAGCGGCGGCTTTCGGATCAGAGCATTTATCCCTTACACGGAGGCTTAGGATGACCCAGCAGACCGACCCCAGCGCCGTCTCGGCACCACCGGACCCGATCAAAGTCGCCTTAGTCGACGATCAGCAGCTGGTGCGTTCCGGGTTCACGATGCTCATCGATTCCCAGCCTGACCTCGAAGTCGTCCTGCAAGCCGGCGATGGCCCCGCCGCGCTGAGCGGATTGGCCGCCACCGCAGCCGATGTCGTGCTAATGGACGTGCGCATGCCGGGCATGGACGGGCTGGAGACCACCCGACGGCTTATGGAGCGGGTTCGCAGTGCTACCCCAGGCTCCCGGCTCGCCGCATTGAAGATCGTGGTACTCACGACCTTCGACCTCGATGAATACGCCCTCGCCGCGATTCAGGCCGGAGCGAGCGGCTTCCTGCTCAAGGACACCCCACCGGAAGAACTCCTGGAGGCCATCCGGACCGTGCACCGCGGCGATGCGGTCATCGCACCCTCGACGACGCGCAGGTTGCTGAACCATGTGGCCCCGATGCTCCAGGAGTCCAGCCCACAGAACACCGAACACCAAGAGGCCGTGAACCGTCTGACCACCCGGGAGCACGAAGTCTTCCTGCTCATCGCCCAGGGCCTGTCCAATCCGGAAATCGCGGCGCAGCTGTTCCTCTCCGAAGCCACTGTGAAGACCCACGTGGGGCACATCCTCAGCAAACTGGGCGCTCGGGACAGAGTGCAGATCGTGGTCATCGCCTATGAGACCGGAGCGGTTTCCGCGGGCTAGATCTCCGCCCGGTTGCACTACCTCGCAACCCCGGTAAAAGCCGGCTCTCCTACCTGGGTCTGATACCCGGCACCGAGAGCGAGCAGAGGTTCCACCTACGGTCCGATACGCATCGCGGTCCCGTTGCCTACAGTTGAAGCATGACTTCGCCTATCGAACAGATCCAGCCGAATGCTACGGGCACTACTGCGGTGAGCGCCCGGGGCCTGAAGAAGCACTACGGTTCCGGGGAGACCACAGTAGCCGCGCTCAAGAACATCGATGTGGACTTCGCCAGCGGAGAATTCACCGCCATCATGGGCCCCTCGGGAAGCGGCAAATCTACGCTCATGCACTGCCTCGCGGGGCTGGACTCGGTGGATTCCGGCAGCATCCGCATCGGTGATACAGAGATCACCGGGTTGTCCGATACCGCGTTGACCACACTGCGCCGGGATCGCGTGGGCTTCATCTTCCAGGCGTTCAATCTTGTTCCGACACTGACTGCAGAGCAGAACATCACGTTGCCGGTTTCGCTTGCCCGCGGGGCCGTGGATCAGGACTGGTTCAATTCGCTGACCACTACTCTCGGTTTATCGGACCGGCTCAGCCACCGGCCTTACCAGCTCTCCGGGGGCCAGCAGCAGCGCGTGGCGGTCGCTCGCGCGCTACTCACCCGGCCCGAGGTGGTCTTCGCCGATGAACCCACCGGCAACCTCGACTCCAAAGTGGGCGCAGAAGTTCTCAGCATGCTGCGGCGCTCGGCTCTGGAGATGGGGCAGAGCATCATCATGGTCACCCATGACCCGGTAGCCGCCTCCTATGCCAGTCGAGTGGTCATGCTCAGTGATGGCGAGCTGGTCGGCGAGCTCAACGCACCGACCCCGGAACGCGTGCTGGAAGCACTCAGCACTTTAGGAGCCTGAAAATGCTGCAGATAGCACTGTCCCAGATCAGGCTCAATTACCGGCGCTTCATCGCCATCGGGCTCGCGGTCGTCCTCGCGGTGGCATTCTTGGTCTCGACCTTGATCCTCAGCGCTTCGACGCAGGCCACGCTCAAGGCGAGTATTGGCGAGTCCTACGCTAAGGCGGATGTCGTGATCACCCCGCCTGTCGATAAAGGATTCAATCAGGCAGCAGTCGAGGCAATATCCGCGATCGGCAAGGATGGCGGCACGAAAGTGACAGCAGTCTACCCGGTGCTCAATCTGGTGGCGCAGGCACAGAGTAATTCCTCGGCTTTCACGGTGATGTTGCGGAATACCCCGGAAATCCAGCCCATGGAAGCCAGGGAGCTGAATGAGGGGGTTCTTCCCAGCGCACCCGGCCAGATCGCGATCGATGAGAGCACCGCCCGTCAGCAGTCGCTCGAACTGGGTTCGGAGATGATCGTTTCCATACTCGGTGTCACGGGCGGAATAACTTCTGCGGCCCCGCCCGAAGAGAGCGGCGCTCCGGAGCCCGAGCTCGCAACCCAGCGGATGGAAGTCGTCGGCATCGTCTCGGAGGGAACCGATCCGCTTGCTGCGGGCACCTCCACGATCCTAGCCAGCACGCAGACCGTCGCTGAGCTCTCCCCGCTGCAGCCGCTGACTTACTCTTCGATTCAGCTCGCACTTGATGATCCGATGGATGCAAGCACACGCATTGCCATCTCGGATGCGCTCAGCCAGGCGGGTGTCGATGGCAGCATCGTGCGCAGCGCCGATGAGCAAGTCAATGCTACCCTGAGCGGTTTGACCAAGGAGCAGGACATTCTGACCCAGGTTCTTCTGTCCTTCGTGGAGATCTCTCTTGTTGTAGCGGCGCTTGTAGTCTCCAATACCTTCGCCGTCCTAGTGGCGCAGCGCACCCGGGAGCTGGCGCTCCTGCGCTGCCTGGGGGCTAAGAGGGGCCAGATCCGTTCGTCAGTGATACTCGAAGCCACCCTGGTCGGCCTGTTCGCTTCGCTGTTCGGAGTTGGCCTGGGGGTGGGCGGCATGTACGCCGCGACCGCAGCTGCCAGGCAGATTCCGGGGCAGGAATTCGCAACTTTCAGCATGAACTGGAGCACTCCGGTGGCCGGGGTTGTGGTCGGGGTACTACTCGCCGTCGTGGCAGCGCTGGCCCCGGCGCGGGCCGCCACCGCGGTGGCTCCGCTGGCCGCACTGCGTCCGGCTGAAGATGTGGCCTTGACTAACCGTCGAGGCCGGATCCGGCTCATCCTGGGCCTGATCCTCTTGGTGCTCGGTTCGCTTCTGCTGGTTTTGGGGGCAGCAGTAACGGATATAGCAATAGCACTGCCGGGTGGTCTGCTGTCCTTCTTAGGCATCCTGTTCTGCGGAACACTGTTCCTGCCGAAGCTGGTTGCGTGGGTGGGGCGCCTAGCCGCACCGACGGGAGTTCCGGGCAGCCTGGCCGCACTGAACGCGATCCGCAACCCGGGCAGGACGACGACAACGGCTTCAGCGCTGCTTATCGGGGTCACCCTGGTCTCGCTGATGCTCACGGGCGCATCCACGTCCCGGGCCGCTTTCGTCGACAGCTTGGACAAGCGCTACCCGGTGGACATTTCCGTGGCACCCGGTGCTTACTCTGATAGAGCCATGAACACCGTGGCGGGCATGGATGGAGTCGAGGCGACTGCACAGCTGCCGGTAGTAGGCACAGCAACGATCGATTCGGTTTCGCAGCCGGTCCTCGGGATCAGCTCTGCCGATATCCAGGGGCTGCTCAGCAACCCGGGGAACCGCCCCGCAAACGGTCAGATCCTCGTCCCCGAGGGGACTTTAGTGGATACAGTGACCGTGACCACTACCGATAACGGGCAGCAAACACTGCCTGCGGCCACGGCAGCCAGCCGGGATCTGCCGCTGCTGGTCAGCACGGATACCCTGCCGGCGCCTTCAGCTAGTGAGGGGGGCACCCGGAAGAGCGGGCTCTGGCTCAAGCTCAACCCGGCAGCCGATGCAACCCAGATCCAGGACCTGCGCAAACAAATAGCCGCAACTCTGCGCATCGAGGAGTTCCAGATCTCCAGCGCTGCGCTGGCAAAAGAATCCTTCAATCAGGTGATCGATATCCTGCTGATCGTGGTGATGGGGCTCCTGGCCGTCGCTGTCCTGATCGCGCTGATCGGCGTAGCTAATACGCTCTCGCTCTCCGTTCTGGAACGGACCCGGGAGAATGCGCTGCTCCGTGCGCTGGGTCTGACCAGGCGTGCGCTGCGCGGCATGCTGGCCTACGAGGCGGTTCTGATCGCGGTAGTCGCAGCCTTGGTCGGCGCGGGTCTCGGAGCAGTGTACGGCTGGCTCGGGGCGCAAGCGGCTCTCGGCAAATTCGCCACGGTGAGTCCGGAGATTCCTTGGCTTCAGCTGGTACTGGTCGTCGCTATCGCAGCGATCGCGGGGCTGGCCGCCTCGGTGCTTCCAGCACGCCGGGCCGCGAAGCTCTCGCCGGTCGAGGGGCTGGCTACCGAGTAGTTTCCCAGCGGACCACCCCTTCGCTGAGTGGTCAGGTGCGGCGGCTTAGAGCGAGGCTAAGTCGCCGCACCTGACCACTCAGCGAAGGGGCTCCGTAGTTTCTTCATAGCGCGGGAAGATCGGCTCCGGCGCGGGAAGCTCCGTACCAGGGGCCAACCGCGCCGATATCGCAGTG
Source organism: Acaricomes phytoseiuli DSM 14247 (assembly GCF_000376245.1). Lineage (GTDB taxonomy): Bacteria > Actinomycetota > Actinomycetes > Actinomycetales > Micrococcaceae > Renibacterium > Renibacterium phytoseiuli. The sequence continues at coordinate 46,683 of NZ_AQXM01000055.1, forward strand.
AAATCCCTGGCCGATTCGGGGACCCCGAGCAGGTCGAGAAGCTTCGCCGCGGACTCCGGCATCACCGCCTGGATCAGCAACGCTACGATCCGCAGCACTTCGAGGGTGACGTACAGTACGGTGGCCATCCGCTCCGGGTCGGTCTTCCGCAGTACCCAGGGCTGCTGCTCGGCGAAATACGCATTCGCATCGCCGAGCACCGTCCAGATCGCCTCCAGCGCGCGGTGGAACTCCTGGACGTCATAGGCGGCGCGGTTGATCGGTAGCAGTTCAGCAGCGGCATCCAGCATCCGCTGATCCGCCTCGGTGAATGCTCCCGGCTGCGGCACCGCGCCCTGGCAGTTCTTGGCCACCATCGACAGCGAGCGCTGGGCCAGATTGCCGAGGTTATTGGCGAGGTCCGAGTTCTTCCTGCTGACGATCGCCTCGTGGCTGTAATTGCCGTCCTGACCGTAACTGACCTCGCGCAGCAGGAAGAAACGCACAGCATCCAGCCCGTACTCCTCCACCCAGTCGGCCGGGGCGACCACATTGCCCAGCGACTTGGACATCTTGACCCCGTTGTTGAACAGGAAGCCGTGAATCATCACGCGCTTAGGCAGCTCGATCCCGGCGCTCATCAAGAACGCGGGCCAGTACACCGCATGGAACCGGGAAATATCCTTGCCGATGATATGCACATCCGCGGGCCAGTAGCGGCGCATCCTGGTCTGATCCGTCGGGAAACCCGCACCGGTCAGGTAGTTCGTCAGCGCATCCACCCAGACGTACATGACGTGTTTGTCATTGCCGGGCACCGGGATCCCCCAGTCGAAGGAAGTCCGGCTGATCGATAGATCCTGCAGCCCGGATTCCACGAAGCTGATGACCTCATTGAACCGGTAGCGGGGAGCCGCGAACTCCGACTGCTCCCGGTAGATTTCCAGAAGCTTGTCCTGGTAGGCGGAGAGCCGGAAGAAATACGATTCCTCCTCGGTCCAGGAGACCTCGGTGTCAGTGGCGATGGCGAAACGCTTCGGCTGCGCCTCGCCTTCGACCTCACGCAGCTCGGTCTCCTCCTCGGTGTAGTACGCCTCGTCGCGCACCGAATACCAGCCGGAGTATTTGTCGAGGTAGATATCCCCGCGCGCTTCCATCCGCCGCCAGAGTTCCTGCGCTGCCACACGGTGGTCCTCGTCTGTGGTGCGGATGAACCGGTCGTAGCTGCTGCCGATCAGATCGTGCACCGCGCGGAACTCGGCAGAGTTCTGATCCACCAGCTCTTTCGGGCTGACTTCTCGCTGCTGCGCGGCCTGCTGCACCTTGAGTCCGTGCTCGTCAGTGCCCGTCATATAGAACACATCGAAGCCGTCGAGCCGTTTGAATCGGGCCAGTGCATCCGCTGAAACGAACTCATAGGCATGGCCGATATGCGGCGAGCCATTGGGGTAGGAGATCGCCGTGGTCACGTAGAACGACGTTTTAGTCTCAGCCGCATCAGTGGCGGCCAGGGAATCAGTCACCCTGTAGAAATTACCGGCAGCGGCGGGTCATGTCGAAACCATGACGACATCAGAGGTGCTGCAGACACCGGGTTCAAGCGTCTGGTTCAGCCTGCCAGATCGACCTCGCGGGCAGTGCTCGCCTCGATCGCATTGCGCAGGGTATCCAGCACTTCCTGGGGCACCGCGCTATCGACGGTGAGCAGGCACAGCGCCTGCCGGCTCTGCGGATCCTCATTGTCCCGCCGCGCCACCTGCATTCCGGCGATATTGATGCCGTTCTCCCCCAGCAGCCCGCCCAGGGTACCGATGACACCGGGCCGATCCTGGTAGCTGAGCACGATGAGATGATCGCTGATCGGCATCTCGACATCATAGCCGTTGACACCGACCAGCTTCTCGATCTGCTTGGGCCCGGTCAACGTACCCGCCACGGATAGCTGGCTGCCGTCGGAGAGCGCCCCGCGCACGGTGAGCACATTGCGGTAATCCGCCGCATCAGCCGTGGTCATCAGCCTCACATTGACACCGCGCTGCTCGGCGAGCACGCGGGCGTTGACATAGGAGACCTGCTCCGAGACCACATCGGTGAAAACGCCTTTGAGCGCAGCCAGTTCCAGTGCCTTGACGTCTTTATCCGCAATCTCCCCCGCGACCTCGATGTCGATCTGCGTCACCGAATCATGGGTGAGTGCGGTGAAGATCCGGCCCAGCTTCTCGATGAGCGGGATTCCTGGACGCACCGCGGCATCGACCATGCCGCCGGCCACATTGACCGCATCCGGGACGAGTTCCCCGGCGAGCGCCAGGCGCACCGAGCGCGCCACGGAGACCCCGGCTTTCTCCTGGGCTTCATCGGTCGATGCCCCCAGGTGCGGGGTGACCACCACGTTGTCCAGCTCGAAGAACGGCAGGTCGGTACTGGGCTCGGTAGCGAAGACATCGATGCCTGCACCCGCGATCTTCCCCTGTTTCAGGGCTTCATATAGGTCAGCCTCGTCGATGAGCCCGCCGCGAGCGACATTGATGACGTATGCGGTATCTTTCATCTTCTCGAACGCGGCAGCGTCGATCATGCCCACGGTCTCCGAGGTCTTGGGCATGTGAATGGTGATGAAGTCAGCCTGTTCGAAGAGCTCGTCGAGGCTCACCAGCTGCACCCCGAGCTGCGCTGCCCGGGCACTGGTCACATAAGGGTCATAGGCCAGGATCTCGGTTTCGAAGGCTTGCAGCCGGGCCGAGATGAGCGCCCCAATGCGGCCCAGGCCGATAATGCCGACTTTCTTCTCGTACAGTTCTCTGCCGGTGTACTTCGAGCGCTTCCACTCCCCCGCTTTGAGGGCAGCATTGGCCGCGGGGATGTGCCGGGCGAGGGCCAGGATATGGCCGATGGTCAGCTCTGCCGCGGAGACGATATTGGACGTCGGCGCATTGACCACCATGACACCGGCCTGAGTCGCGGCCTTGATATCGACGTTGTCCAGGCCAACCCCGGCGCGTGCGATCACTTTCAGCCGGGGCGCGGCGGCAATGGCCTCTGCGTCTACCGAAGTCGCGGAGCGGACCAGGATGGCATCGGCGTCGCTGATATCGGCGAGCAGACGGGACTGGTCGGCACCGTCGGTGTAGCGGATCTCGAGGTCCGGGCCGAGGGCCGCCACCGTGGCCGGTGATAGCTCTTCGGCGATGAGCACAACGGGTTTTGACGAGCTGATGCTTGACACGAGGGCCCCTTCATCTGCGGCAGATGTGACGGTGAAAGAAAAGACTCAGTAGTACCAACGAGGGATGCGGGGATGGGCCCGGGCAGTTGCCCGGGCGCATCCCTCATGACTACCGGCCGACGCTTCCCTCGGTGTAGTCATCATCGGTTTTGATCCAGGAGAAGAGCTTGCGCAGTTCCCGGCCGGTGGCTTCGATCGGGTGCTGCTCGCCCTTGGCCCGCAGCTCCTTGAACTCGGGCGCCCCGGCGTCCTGGTCATCGATGAACCGCTTGGCGAAACTGCCGTCCTGGATGTCCTTGAGCACTTCTTTCATGTTCTCTTTGACCCGGGGGTCGATCACCCGGGGGCCGGAGACGTAATCGCCGTACTCTGCGGTGTCGGAGACGCTCCAGCGCTGCTTGGCGATGCCGCCCTCCACCATCAAGTCAACGATGAGCTTCAGCTCATGGAGCACCTCGAAGTACGCGACCTCCGGCTTGTAGCCGGCTTCGGTGAGCGTTTCGAAACCGTACTGGATCAGCTGGGACGCACCGCCGCAGAGCACTGCCTGCTCGCCGAAGAGGTCTGTCTCGGTCTCCTCAGCGAAGGTCGTCTCGATCACGCCGGCCCGGGTCCCACCGATGGCCTTCGCGTAGGAGAGCGCGAGTTCCTTGGTATTGCCGCTCGGATCCTGCTCCACTGCGATGAGATCAGGCACGCCGCGCCCGGCCTCGAACTCCCGGCGCACGATATGCCCGGGGCCTTTGGGGGCGACCAGCGCGACGTCGACATCGGCGGGCGGCTGGATGTACCCGTAACGGATGTTGAACCCGTGGCCGAAGAACAGCGCATCACCGGCTTTGAGGTGATCTTTGATCGACTCGGCGTAGACCGTGCGCTGCACTTGATCCGGGGTGAGCACCATGATCAGATCGGCCTCGGCCACCGCATCGGCGACGCTCAGCACGCGCAGGCCTTCCGCCTCGGCCTTGGCCCGAGAGGCCGAGCCCTCGGCCAGCCCTACCCGGACGTCAACACCGGAATCGCGCAGGCTCAGCGCATGGGCGTGGCCCTGGCTGCCGTACCCGATGACCGCGACTTTCCGGCCTTGGATGATCGACAGATCAGCATCGTCGTCGTAATACATCTCAGTCACTCTGGGGTGCTCCTTATATCTCTATATCTCTCGGGATATCTCTCGGGCGGAAAGGAATTGTCGGGTTTGGATCAGGCGCTTCGCAGCGCTCTTTCGCTCATGGAACGGGAGCCCCGGCCGATCGCCAAGGTCCCCGCCCGGACGATCTCGCGAATGCCGAAAGGCTCCAGAACGTTGAGCAATGCGCCCAGCTTCTCCGGGTGGCCGGTGGCTTCGACGATCAGGGCGTCCTGCGAGACATCGACGATCGAGGCCCGGAACAGGTCGACCGCCTGGGTCACCTGGAGCCGGGTCGCGGCATCGGCCCGCACCTTGACCAGGATGTGATCGCGCTGCACCGAGGCGTCCGGAACCAGCTCGACGATCTTGATGACATTGACCAGCTTGTTCAGCTGCTTCGTCACCTGCTCGATGAGATCGCCCTCCGCATCGACGACGACGGTCATCCGGGAGACCCCCGGAGCCTCGGTGGGGCCGACGGCCAGGGAGTTGATGTTGAAGGCACGGCGGGCGAAAAGGCTGGCCACGCGGGTCAGCACGCCGGGCTTGTCTTCGACGAGAACGGAAAGGGTATGCCTAGTCATGCTCAGTCCTCCTCTTGCCACTGCGGGGTCAGATTCCGGGCCACCTGGATCAGATCATTGCTGACTCCGGAGGGCACCATGGGCCAGACCATCGCGTTCGGGCTCACCACGAAGTCCACCAGCACGGGGCGGTCGTTGACCGCGAGCGCCTGCTCGATAACGGCGTCAATATCGGATTCCTGCTCGCAGCGGATCCCCACGCAGTCGTAGGCTTCGGCGAGCTTGACGAAGTCGGGCACCCGGATCGTGTCATGGCCGGTGTTGAGGTCCGTATTGGAGTAGCGGCTCTCGTAGAAGAGCGTCTGCCACTGCCGGACCATGCCGAGCGAAGAGTTGTTGATCACCGCGACTTTGATCGGGATGTTGTTGATCCGGCAGGTTGCGAGCTCCTGATTGGTCATCTGAAAGCAGCCGTCGCCGTCGATCGCCCAGACCACGCGGTCGGGGTTGCCCACTTTGGCACCCATCGCCGCCGGCACCGCGTAGCCCATCGTGCCGGCACCGCCGGAGTTGAGCCAGGAATGGGGCCTTTCGTAGTTGATGAACTGCGCCGCCCACATCTGATGCTGACCCACGCCGGAGACATAGACGCCTTCCGGGCCGGTGAGCGCTCCGATCCGCTGGATCACCTGCTGGGGTGCGATGAGGCCGTCCTCTGGCTCAGTCCAGCCGAGCGGGTAGGTGCTCCGTAGGCTATCTAGGAACCGCCACCAGGCGCTGAGATCCGAGGCGCCCGAACTGTCAAATTCGGCACGAACCGCGTCGGCGAGATCCGGCAGGATCTCCTTGACCGCGCCGACGATCGGCAGGTCCGCGAAGCGATTCTTGGAGATCTCGGCAGGGTCGATGTCGATGTGGATGACTTTGGCCTGCGCCGCGAAGCTGCTGAGCATCCCGGTCACCCGATCATCGAAACGGGTGCCCAGTGCGATGAGCAGATCGGATTGCTGCAGCGCGGTGACCGCGGAGACCGAGCCGTGCATACCGGGCATGCCGAGATGTTGGGGGTGGGAATCCGGGAAGGCACCCCGTGCGGTCAGCGTTGTTACTACTGGAGCGCCGAGCAGTTCGGCGAGTTCCCGCAGCTCGGCCGAGGCATGCCCCTTGATGATTCCGCCGCCCACGTAGAAGGCCGGCCGCTGGGCGTGCTTGATCATCCGGGCGGCTTCGCGGAGCTGCTTGGCGTGGCCGCGCAGCACGGGCCGGTAGCCGGGAAGCTCGATGGTTGGCGGCCAGGAGAAGGTCATCTGGCTCTGCTGGGCGTCCTTGGCGATGTCCACGAGGACCGGGCCAGGGCGTCCGGTTGCCGCCAGATGAAAAGCCTCCGCGAGCACTCGCGGAATGTCCTGTGCATCGGTGACCAGATAGGAGTGCTTGGTGATCGGCATCGTGATCCCCACGATGTCGGCCTCCTGGAAGGCATCGGTGCCGATCACCGCGGAGGAGACCTGGCCGGTGATGGCGACGAGCGGCACGGAATCCATATGCGCATCCATGATCGCGGTCACGAGATTCGTCGCACCGGGGCCGGAAGTCGCTACGCAGACCCCCACCTTGCCGGTGACCATGGCGTAGCCCTCTGCCGCGTGCCCTGCGCCCTGCTCATGCCGGACCAGGATGTGGTTCATCGAGGAGGCCATGAGCGGATCATAGGTGGGCAGGATCGCACCCCCGGGGAGACCGAAGATATCGGTGACGCCGAGTTCTTCGAGCGATCGCACCACAGCGGCCGAACCGGTCATCTGCTCTGGCACTACGGAGCCTCGCGGGCCGGGCACTAAGCTTCCCGGCTGCTCGGCTCGGCTCACGGACTTGGCTGGGCCACCGTGCTTGACGCCGCTCGCACCCCGGCTGGCCAGCAGTGCTGGGCTCGCCTGAGCGCTCGCGGAGGAGCCGGCGGTCGAACCTTCGCTCATCGGACTCACCTTTCACTTCCTGCATTCTGGCAGGCATCTGCCGGAACACTAGACCTAGTTCTCTGCGATGCCCAGCGGGCACCGTCGAGGAAACCTACGCCTGCATCCGGCGGTCAGTCGGAAGCAGCAATGAAAAAACCCCTCAGCCTGGTGAGGCTCTGAGAGGGGTTTGCGCGTGCTCTGCAGCTCGGGCTATTACTAGCCGGACAGTGTGTGCCTTGTGGGCTAACCTGTCACGCGCTCGGCGACGAGGACGACGCCGAGAACCGAAATAATTCGCTCGAACTGCATGAAGTAAGTTTCATGCCTCGGCTTCTAGCTGTCAAACACCCTAGTAGTCGTCTCACTATACGGACGCCCTATCCATTAAATGGACATTAACTAGAGCCCTAACCCGTATACGCCCCCTGCGCGGCCGAATGCACGAGCTTGGCGTACTTGGCCAAAACCCCTTTGGTGTAGCGGGCCGGCAACGGCGCCCAGCCCTGGCGGCGACGAGCGAGCTCGGCCTCATCGACGAGCAAGTCGATGCTGCGCTCCGGGATATTGACGCGGATCCGATCGCCGTCCTGGAGGAACGCCACAGGGCCGCCATCCACGGCTTCCGGCGCAACATGCCCTATACACAGGCCCGTGGTGCCGCCGGAGAAGCGGCCATCGGTCAGCAGCAGCACATCCTTACCCAGACCCGCGCCCTTGATCGCCGCGGTGATCGCGAGCATCTCCCGCATGCCGGGGCCGCCTTTGGGGCCTTCATAGCGGATCACGACGACATCCCCGGACTGGATCTCGCCATTGGTCAGCGCATCCATGGCCGCCCGCTCCCGTTCGAAGACCCTAGCCGGCCCTTCGAACACCTCGGCATCGAAGCCCGCGGTCTTCACCACGGCGCCCTCCGGGGCCAAGCTGCCATGCAGAATCGTCAGCCCGCCGGTGGCGTGAATCGGGTTGTCCAGGTCCCGGACCACATCGCCGTCCAGGCCTTCGAGGTCCAGCTCAGCCAGGTTCTCGGCCACGGTCTTACCGGTCACCGTCAGCGCATCCCCGTGCAGCAGACCGGCATCGAGCAGGGCCTTCATGACCACCGGCACCCCGCCGACCCGGTCGAAGTCCAGGGCGACGAACTGCCCGAAAGGCTTCACATCGGCCAGATGCGGCGAGCGCTTCCCGATCTCGGTGAAGTCCTCCAAGCTCAGCTCGACTCCGGCCTCCTTGGCGATCGCCAGCAGGTGCAGCACGGCGTTAGTGGAACCGCCCAGCACCATCGCCACGGTCGCCGCGTTCTCGAAGGCTTTACGAGTAAGGATATCGCCCGTGGTGATGCCCTGGCGCAGCATCTCCACCACGGCCTCCCCGGACTTGCGGGCGAAGTAATCACGCCGGCGGTCCGTGGCCATCGGCGAGGCAGAACCGGGAAGGCTCATACCCAGGGCTTCGGCGACGCAGGCCATGGTGTTGGCTGTGTACATCCCGCCGCAGGCGCCCTCCCCCGGCGCGAAAGCGCATTCCACCCGCCGGAGATCATCGCGGCTCATCGTGCCCGCCTTGCAGGCACCGACGGCCTCGAAAGAGTCGATGATGGTGATCTCGCGTTCGCTGCCGTCACTGAGCTTCACCCTTCCGGGCAGAATGGACCCGGCGTAGACGAAAACACTCGCGAGATCGAGCCGAGCCGCGGCCATGAGCATTCCGGGCAGTGATTTATCGCAGCCCGCCAGCAATACTGTGCCATCGAGTCTCTCCGCCATAACCACGGTCTCCACGCTGTCTGCGATGACCTCGCGGGAGACCAGGGAGAAATGCATGCCCTCATGGCCCATGGAGATCCCATCGGAGACCGAGATCGTGCCGAATTGCAGCGGGAAGCCCCCTGCGGCATGCACACCGGTCTTGCTGGCCTGCGCGAGCCGCTCCAGGGAAAGGTTGCAGGGCGTGATCTCATTCCAGCTGGAGGCGACGCCGATCTGCGGCTTCTCCCAGTCGTCGTCCCCCATACCGACGGCGCGGAGCATGCCCCGGCTCGTAGTCGCTTCGATGCCATCCGTCACGGCACGGCTGCGGGGTTTGATATCTGGTGTGCTGTCCGTAGGAGCCTCAGCATCGGCGTTCATGAGGCGAGTCTATGCCTGGGCCGAGGCGCCGCCGAATCGTGCCGCCTCTATGACGCCCCACCCCGTCGCCCGTTTTTGATGCCTTCCGTGACTTTTGATGGTCTACGGACCGCATCAAAAGTCACGGAAGGTATCAAAAACGAGGGGAAGTCGGTCGATTTCGTGGATGCCTCCGCGAGCAGGTAACATTACATGTCGTTGCAGAACGCACCTCTAGCTCAACTGGCAGAGCAATTGACTCTTAATCAATGGGTTCCGGGTTCGAGTCCCGGGGGGTGCACAGAGCAGTATAGAGTCTCGTCACTTGGGTGACGGGACTCTATTTTTATGCGTTTTCAGACCTCGACTTCAGATCTCGATGCTCTCCCCGGGCCTCAGATGCTGGTACTGGATACCGTAGAGCCCTGCGATCTGGGTGAGCATCCGCTCCATCACGCTGAACCCGATATCGCTGAGCAAGGCGTCATGGATCTGGTAGACCATAGGGGCTCGCACCGCCGTGACGAAGTCGATCATCTCCGACATTTTGGCCCACGGAGCGTGCAATGGCACCAGAAGTGTCTGCACCTGGATGTCCTCTGGAACGATGAGCGCATCACCGGGGTGGTAGACCTTGCCGTCGATCACATACCCCAGATTGGCGACGATCGGCACGCGCGGGTGGATCAGGGCGTGCTGGCCGCCATAAGCGTGTACGGTGAAGCCCGCCGTCTCAAACTCCTCACCCGGTTCGACCGTTTTGATCTGCCCGGAAACCTCCGGTGCTGCTTCACCAAGCTGCTTCGTCACCGATCCGGGTGCGTGGAGCAGCAGATCCGGATCAGCCTGGAGCGCTGCAGTCACCGCATCGATATCGATATGATCCATGTGCTCATGGGTGACCAGAACAGCATTCACACCGGATAACGCCGTCTCCAGCTCCGAGAAAGAGCCCGGGTCGAACACAATGGCTTTTCCGTCTTTCTCGAGCTTGACGCATGCATGGGTGAATTTCGTGAGGCGCATGCTTCCACACTACGCCTGTGCAGTAATCCTGCGATTCCACCGCCTACTTACAGGCTAACCCCAGCAAACCGGGAGGGGCAGCCGGCAGTATAACTGATAGCCTTAATGAACGGGGTGGAGAACGTCCCGGCAGAATCTGCGAGTATCAGCACTGAGGGGTTGTCATGACACAATCGCCCACCGGCCCGACCTCGGTACAGAGCCCCATAAAAGAACAGCGTGTCACAAAACAGCGACTCGCGGTCAGCGCGGCTTTGGACCAGTTAGAGGATTTCGTCAGCACGCAGGAGCTGCACCGCATTCTGCATGATCAGGGAGCCACAGTCTCCCTGGCCACTTCTTATCGGATTCTGCAGTCTATGGCTGAAGAAGGCGCGATCGATGTGCTGCGCACCGAGGACGGTGAGGCGATCTACCGTCGTTGCGCAGCGACAACGCACCACCATCATCTGGTCTGCAAAGAGTGCGGCAAAGCCGTGGAGATCGAAGCCCCCGAGGTGGAGAGCTGGGCGAGGCAGGTCGCCCAGCAGCAGGGTTTCCGCGAAGTCAGTCATGTGCTCGAAATGATCGGGGTATGCACTGACTGCGATCCTCTACCCTTAGGCAGCACTACCGGCGGGGCTCCGACTCTGCGTGCCGCCGGCACCGCGGGCGGAGTGCTTGCGCTTCCAGGCGATGAGACGGCAGATCACATAGATCATGAAGGAAAGCGTGGTCACATAGGGGCTGACCGGTAACGTGCTGCCCAGTGCCAGCAGGATGCCGCCGACTACTGCGGTGAGGGCGAAGAGCACGCTGAGCAGCACCACGAGCCGAGGCGTGGCCGTCAGCTGCATGGCCGCCGCCGCAGGGGTGATCAGCAGCGCAAGAACCAGCAGCGCTCCCACGATCTGGAGCGATAGCGCGACGGAGATCCCGAGTAGAAGCATGAAAAGCAGTGAGAGCGCGCGCACGGGAACGCCACGGGCTTCTGCGATTTCCGCGTCCGCACTGGCGAAAGTCAGCGGCCGCCAGATCACCGCGAGCGCCACGATCACGATCAAGGCGGTCATCGCCAGTACTCCCAGTTGCGCTGAGTCGACCGCTACGATCTGCCCGGTCAGCAGGCCGAATTTATTGGCCGAACGTCCCGGGTACAAAGAGATGAATAGGATGCCCAAGCCCAACCCGAAGGGCATCAGCACGCCGATAATCGAGTTCCGGTCCCTCGCCCGGACGCCGAGCAGGCCGATGACCCCGGCAGCGGTGATCGACCCGATGAGCGAGCCGGTGATCACATCGAAGCCCAGCAAGAGGGCCAGCGCCGCTCCCGCGAAGGAGAGCTCCGCGATGCCGTGCACCGCGAAAGCCAGATCTCGCATCATCACGAAAATGCCAATCAGACCGCCGAGCAGTCCGAGCACGGCTCCCGCGAGGAGTGAATCCCGGAATAACGGAACCAGTTCCCCGTAATCGGAGAAGTCGATAAATGCGCCGAATATCTGTTCCCAGGTCACCGTCAGCGCCCCCAACTGCCGGAGGTCAGATCATCGTGCGGGGAATGGTGGTGATGGGTGGTTGCATCCGGATGACCGGAGACCAGGATCCTGCCATTGCTGCGAAGCACATCGATCGGCGTCTGGTACAAATCGCTGAGCACCTCCGAGGTCATGACTTCATCGGGCGTGCCCATTTGGAATCGGCCGCCGGCTAGGTAGAGCACTCTGTCGACGTAATCGATGATGGGGTTGATCTCATGGGTCACGAAGACGACTGCTGCACCGGCCTCATGGGCCTGTCGAGCCACCAGCGTGCTCACCGCACGCTGGTGGTTCAGATCCAGGGAGAGCAGCGGCTCATCGCAGAGCAGGAGTTTCGGGTCGGTAGCCAGGGCCTGAGCGATGCGTAGTCGCTGCTGTTCACCGCCGGAGAGTAAACCCACCGGAGCATCTGCGTAATGGCTGGCTCCGACATCCGCCAACAATTGATCGACGCGGCCATTCCGGGCTCTTTTGGTGCCCGGGAGGCTGAACCCCCAGCGATTCCCGTCGAGCCCGAGACCCACCAGATCCCGAGAGCGCAAAGGGGTCTGCGCGGGGAAGCCTTTCTGCTGCGGAACATAGCCCACCTCATCGCGACTCTGGCAGGGAGGCCGGCCCGTGATCTGCACGGTGCCCGAGCTCAACGGCTGCAGGCCCAGGAGCACCTTGAGGAAGCTGGTCTTACCGCTGCCATTGGGGCCGAGCACGGCGAAGAACTCACCGGCGCGTACCGCGAGATTGAGATCATGCCAGAGGACGCGTTCGCCGAAAGACAGCGAAGCCTCGTGGAGCCGGAGAACATCGTCCATAAAAGCCCTCTTTCGAATACCCGGAACTAACCTAAATCACCGGAAACGTTAGCGCGTTCGAACTCAGGCCAGCGCCGCGCGCAGGTTCTCAATATTGCCACGCATCCAGCTCACATAGTCTTCGCCCTCGGGAAGCGTCTCAGTGAAGTTGACCACCGGGACCCCGGCGTTTTGAGCCGCTTCCCGGAGTTGCTGGGTCTGATCCGTTTCAGTTTGCTGGTTGTACGCGAGCAATCGGACCTGGCGATCAGTAATGAGCGCGGTGGCGTCCCGGAGCACCAGGGCCGGCACATCCGACTCCGATTCCACCGCACGGCTGAACTCCACGGGCGTGCGGTCCACCAGCCCGGCCTGCTCCAGCAAATACTGCGGAACGGGCTCTGTCATCGCAATCGGCTCGCCCTCAGCATTGCCTTTAATAGCCGCAACCTCTGTTTCGAGACCTTGCAGCTCATCTTTCAAGGTCTGCGCCCGCTGCGCGAACCCCTCGGCCGCTTTGGGCTGCTTGCTGGAGAATTCAGTGGCGAGCGCGTCGGTCAGTTTGATCATCGTCGGGATCGAATACCAGAGGTGCTCATTGAACTCGCCGTGGTCATGCGATCCGTGCTCATCAGCGCCGTGGTCATGGTCATGCGACTCTTCTTCAGCTGGCTCCTCGGAGGCCGATCGCAACCCGGAGATTTCGACAACATCGATCATGGACTGATCGGCCTCCCCCTCGGCGAGACGAGTCAGGAAATCGTCGTAGCCCCCGCCGTTGCGGATGATCACCTCCGCCCGGCTGACCATGAGCCGGTCCTGAGCCGAGGCTTCATAGGAGTGCGGATCCTGCACGGTATTAGTGATCAGGGAGTTCACGGAAACCCGGTCTCCGCCCACTGCCTCAGCGAGACTGCCGTAGACATTAGTAGATGAGACGACCTGGATCATCTCCGCGGCATCGCTGCTCGCGCTCTGCTCTCCCTGGCCCTGATTGAGGGTGCCGCAGCCGGTGACCGCCAGACCGGTGACCGCCACGGCGGATAGTAGCTTCAAACCGCTCTTAACCTGCAAATGCGCGAAGCGCATAGGTTACCTCAGTTCTAATTTTGAGTTCCGTCCAGTTTCATCCGATGAGCTGTTGCGCATAGATGTGCTCCCGGCTTCAGAGAACTAGCTCTGAAGCGCAAGGAAAGGCACTATTGACCAGCATAGAGTAATTGAGAACGATTCTCAATTACTCTATGCTGGTCAGCCCCTTCGGAACTCCGGGCTCAGGCCCGCTCGCGCTCTCGGATCTCGCCGACCAGTTCCTCGATCACATCCTCGAGGAACAGAACGCCCACCACCCGGTTCTCAGCAGTGACCACCCGGGCCAAGTGCGAACCGCTGGCCTGCATCGTACGCAGTGCGTCCTCAAGCTCTTCGCTCTCGCCGATATTGATCAGATTCCGCGCCCGAGCCTCTCCCAGCGGCTTCTGATAGTCGGCCTCCGGAATATTCAGCACATCCTTGATGTGCACATACCCCGTGAGGTTCCCCTGATCGTCGCCGAGCACGAAACGGGAGAAGCCGGTGCGCCGCACGCTGGACTCAACGTCCTCTGCGGTAGCGTCCGTGGCGAGCGTGTGCAACGACTCCACGGGAACCATCGTCTGCCCTGCAGTATGCGCGGAGAACTCCAGCGCGCCACTGAGCAGGCCGGTCTCATCATCGACCAAACCATCCCGAGTCGATGCCGCGACAATGCCCTGGACTTCTTCGAGCGTGAAGCTCGAAGCCACCTCGTCCTTGGGCTCGATTCGGAACCAGCGCAGAATATGATTGGCCATCCAGTTCAGCGAGACGATGACCGGCCGGATGACGCGAGCCACCCATACCAGTGGCGGAGCCAGGATCAGCGCCGCTTTATCCGCGACAGAAACGGCGATGTTCTTAGGCACCATTTCGCCGAAGGTCACATGCAGGAAGGTCACCAGAAGCAGCACCGCGAGGAAGACCGCAGGCGAGGCTATCGCATACGGCACACCCAGGCTCAGGATCGGCTCCATCACCAGGTTCTTGATCGCGGGCTCAGCCACATTGAGGATCAGCAGCGATGCCACCGTGATCCCGAGCTGCGCGCAAGCCAGCATGAGAGAAACATGCTCCATCGCGTACAGAGTGGTCCGGGCGCGCTTGGAACCGGCTTCAGCCAGGGGCTCGATCTGGCTGCGCCGAGCACTCATAATGGCGAATTCCGCACCCACGAAGAACGCGTTGGCCATGAGCAAGAGGACTAGCCAGAGAATGCCCACCCACTCGTTCACTGGGCCCCTCCCTTCACTGCGGAGGCGGTTCCGGGAGCGTTCAGGGCCGCCGCATCAGACTCAGCTGACGCCTCCGGCTCCGGTGTGAACCGGAGACGGTCAACCCGGCGGCCATCCATGCGCTCGACCTCAAGCAAGCCGCCTTCGACCTCAAGCCGATCGCCGACCTGCGGAATGCGTCCCAGCCGATCCATCACGAACCCGCCCACGGTCTCATAGTTAGCGGTATCCGGCACCACGAGCCTAGGAATCTGATCGCTGATCTCATCGGGGCGCATCAGGCCAGGAAAGTGCCAGTGCCCGGAAGCGCTCTGCAGAACACCCGGCGCAGTGCGATCGTGCTCATCGGCGACCTCTCCGACGATCTCTTCCACCAGATCCTCCAAGGTCGCCACCCCGGCAGTGCCGCCATATTCATCGAGTACCACGGCCAGCTGGAGATTACCCGCCCGCAACTCATTGATCAGGGAGTTCAAGTGAATCGTCTCCGGCACTCGGAGCACTTCTTCCTTAATGGTTCCGGCCTGCAGACCGGCCCGGCGATCCGCGGGAACCGCGATCGCCCGCTTGACGTGCACCACGCCGACGATGTCATCGACCGATCTGTCATAGAGCAGGAAGCGCGAGAACCCGGTACGACGAGCGGCTTCGATAACATCCGTGAGCGGCGCATCGACGGAGAGCATCTCGACCCGGATCCGCGGCGTCATCACATCGGCCGCCGTGCGCTCGGAGAAACTGAGTGAACGAGCCAGGAAATTCGCGGTGCCGGCGTCCAGAGTACCCAGCTCCGCTGAGCGGCGCACGAGAGATGCCAGTTCGGCAGGACTCCTGGCTCCGGAGATCTCTTCTTTGGCCTCGATACCGAAAAGCGCCAGCACCCGGTTGGAGAAGCCGTTGAGCATCATGATGAAGTGACGCAGCACCCCGGTGAAGATCAACTGCGGCCGGGCCAGAGCCTTAGCAACGGCGAAAGGAACCGCGATGGCCGCATTCTTAGGTACGAGCTCGCCCATCAGCATGGACAGAAGCGTTGCCACAGTCATCGCGAGGATCAGCGAGACCACCCCGATAACGGGTTCAGCCAGACCGAGAGAACCCAGCGGGCCGGCTAGCAGAGCACCCAACGAAGGCTCGACCACGAAGCCGGTGAGCAGCGTGGTCAGGGTGATCCCGAGCTGACAGCTGGAAAGCTGGGTGGAGAGCGTTTTCAGGCATCGCAACACTGGTTCAGCAGCGCGGTCGCCTTGGTCAACAGCCCGCTCCACCATCGCCTGGTCAAGTGCGACGAGGGAGAATTCCACGGCGACGAAGAACCCGGTGCCGAGAATCAGGAAGCAGCCGACAATCAGAAGCAGCCATTCCATCGTTATCAGTCACCTCCGAAGAGGGGTAGCGCGCAATGCGCCGCAGCTGGTGGAGGCTGATCATCAGAGCCGGATAGCGGCTCCGAGGAATGGCTCGTCGTTGAATCGGGTGAATCGAACGTCTGGGGATTGCCGGTCTGCGCCGAACCGTCAAGGTTCGCCTGCCGGCTCCTAGAGTCATGGTCCATAATCTTCACAGTGTAGCGGATTCCCTGCGGAGCTGCGGATCGCTCAACCCACCGGCGCTCACCAACTCTGCGAGAGCGGGCGGCCTTCCTGATAACCGGCATCGGACTGGATGCCCACCAGCGCGCGCTCGGCGAATTCAGCCAGATTGGTTGCACCAGCATAGGTCATGGAGCTCCGCAGCCCGGCGGTGATCATATCCAGCAGATCCTCCAACCCCGGGCGGCCAGGGTCTAGGTACATCTTCGATGAGGAGATCCCCTCTTCGAAGAGGCCTTTGCGAGCCCTGTCGAAAGTCCCCTCGCCCTGAGTGCGGTTCTGCACCGCTCTGGCGCTGGCCATGCCGAAACTCTCTTTGTACCGACGGCCTTCAGCGTCCGTTAGCATATCCCCCGGGCTCTCATAGGTGCCGGCGAACCAGGAGCCGATCATGACCTGGCTAGCACCTGCGGCAAGGGCCAGGGCGACATCCCGGGGGTAGCGGACCCCGCCATCGGCCCAAACAGTTCCGCCCATGCTGCGCGCCATGGCCGCGCATTCGAGCACCGCGGAGAACTGCGGGCGGCCGACCGCGGTCATCATCCTGGTGGTGCACATCGCGCCGGGGCCTACACCTACTTTGACGATATCCGCGCCGGCCTCGATCAGATCCCGCACCCCGTCCGCGCTAACGACATTCCCCGCCACCACCGGCACCTGCGGGTCGAGCCCGCGCACCGCGGCAAGAGCCTCGAACATCTTCTTCTGATGTCCGTGCGCAGTATCCACGACAAGGCAATCGACCCCGGCGTCCAGGAGTTCGGCTGCCTTGCCGCGCACATCGCCGTTGATCCCCACGGCAGCAGCCACCTTGAGCCTGCCGCTGGAGTCCAGGGCCGGCTGATAGATCGTGGACCGGAGCGCCCCGGTGCGGGTCAGCACACCGAGCAGCTTGCCATCGCGCAGCACCGGAGCGAGCTCGGAGGCTGTGGCATCGAGCGTATCGAAGGCTTCCCGCAGAGCGGCGCTGCGCTCCCCGTTGGAGGCGGGGGCCCCGGAGCTCTGCTCAAAAGCTCGGGCGTCGAGCTCGATGCCGCCAGGTTTCATCACAGAGGCCAGGGAGGTGAAGCGGTCCACGCCCGTGCAGTCGGCAGCGCTGACGACGCCCAGGCATCGGCCTTCCCCGTTCACGACCACCACGGCACCGTGTGCGCGCTTGTCCATCAGATGCAAGGCGTCGATCACCGTGTTATCCGGCCCGAGCACCACGGGGGTCTCGAAGAGCGGGTCACGCCCTTTCACCCAGTCGATCACTTCACGGATCACAGGGAGCGGGATGTCCTGGGGAAGCACCCCCAGCCCTCCCCTGCGGGCGAGCGTCTCCACCATCCGCTTACCGGTGACCGCGGTCATATTGGCGGCGACGAGAGGAATCGTGGTGCCCGTTCCGTCGTCACTGGAAAGATCGGCATCCAGCCGGGAAGTCATCTCGGAACGGGAAGGAACCAGGAACACATCGGCATAGGTCAGATCGGTCGCGCCGCGCGCTTGGCCTTTCGGCTGTTCCTGGGGCTGAGTCTGTGCAGAATCTTCTGTCGCAGAGGGGGTTTCTGTGGTTTGCCCGGTTCGCTCACCATGACGAGCTGATTCGATGAAACGCATATCAATCAGTCTAGAGCCAGCGGAGGGCCCCTTCCCGACACTCCGGGATTGTGCGCTGCGCCACAGATATGCGGTGAATATACGCTGTATGTACGCCATCGGCTCATAAAGTTGCCCGGATGCGCTCTTGCATCAGTAGACTGAGCATCGGACAGCGAGTGTCTTTAACTCATGGAAGAGGCGAATTTCAGGTGCCAGGTGAATCCATCAATCGTCTGACCGAGGAGTTCGGAGGAAACGAATGGCTCGTCGACGAACTCTACGAGCAGTACCGGCAGAACAAGAACTCGGTAGATGAGAAGTGGTGGCCGCTTTTCGCCTCCCTGGACTCCGGAGAATCCGGAGATGCTCAAACCGGCAGCTCCTCGAAACCCAAGCATGCCGCTGAACCGATCACCCGGCAGCTGCCCGCCGTGCCTCCGGCTGAGCAGAGCTCCTTGGTGAAGGCTCCGGCATCGGAGAAAAAGCCCGAAGCCGCGAGCCAGAGCGCTGCACGCCAGGAACCTCAGAAGGATCAAGACCCCCAGAAGCGCCAAGACAAAGACCAGAAGCAGGAAAACACTCAGGCCGTGGCCCAGAAGCAGAGCCCCGAGGGCAAGTCCGTAGTACGTTCCAGCACCGGCAACACCTCACCGGTTCCCGCTCAGCCTCGACCCGCTGTCAAGGATGACTCCGCTCCGCTGGAGGACACCCTCGAGCCGTTGCGCGGCCCGGCGAAGGCCATTGCGGCCAATATGGTCACCAGCCTCGAAGTGCCCACCGCAACCAGCGTGCGCGCAGTACCCGCGAAGCTGCTAATCGATAACCGCCTGGTAATCAACTCGAACCTGGCACGAGCCCGAGGCGGGAAAGTCTCCTTCACGCACCTCATCGGCTACGCAGTGATCCGCGCACTGCGGGACTTCCCGTCCATGAACGTGATCTACGAAGAGCGGGACGGCAAACCCGTTGCGGTCCACCCCGCGCACGTCAACTTCGGCATCGCCATCGATATGCCCAAGGCCGATGGCTCCCGACTCCTCGTGGTGCCCAACATCAAGAAAGCGGAGACGCTTTCCTTCGCCGAGTTCTGGCACACCTACGAAGACCTCATCAAACGAGCCCGGAATGGCAAGCTCACCGCGGATGACTACGCCGGCACCACGGTTTCGCTGACCAATCCCGGCGGCATCGGCACCGTACACTCGGTACCACGGCTGTCCAAGGGACAAGCCTGCATCATCGGTGTGGGAGCCCTTGAATACCCTGCAGAATTCCAGGGCGCTAACGAGAAGATCCTCGCCAAGAACGCGATCAGCAAGATCCTGACCCTGACCTCCACCTACGATCACCGGGTGATCCAGGGTGCCGGCAGCGGTGAATTCCTCAAGCGCGTGCAGCAACTGCTACTGGGCGCGGACAATTTCTACGATGAGATCTTCGAGGACCTCCGGATCCCTTACGAGCCCGTGCGCTGGAGCCCGGATATCCAGGTCGATCCGATGGACCAGGTCAACAAGGTCGCCCGGATCCAGCAGCTGATCCACGCCTACCGGGTGCGCGGCCACTTGATGGCGGACACCGATCCGCTCGAATACGTGCAGCGCAAGCACCCCGACCTCGATGTGCTCAACCATGGGCTGACGCTCTGGGACCTCGACCGGGAGTGGCCTACCGGCGGCTTCGGCGGCAAGCAGAGCCTGAAGTTTCGAGACATCCTCGGCGTGCTGCGCGATGCCTACTGCCGTACCACCGGCATCGAGTACATGCACCTGCAGGATCCGGAGCAGCGCACCTGGTTCCAGGATGAACTGGAGCATCCGTACTCCAAGCCGAGCCGCGAAGAACAGCTGCGGATCGTCAACCGGCTCAACGCCGCAGAAGCCTTCGAGACCTTCCTGCAGACCAAATTCGTCGGACAGAAGCGGTTCTCCCTGGAAGGCGGCGAATCGCTCATCCCGTTGCTCGACTCGATCCTCTCCGACGCCGCCGATGATGGCATGGATGAAGTAGCCATCGGCATGGCGCACCGCGGGCGCCTCAATGTGCTGACCAATATTGCGGGGAAGACCTATGCTCAGGTCTTCCGGGAGTTCGAGGGCACCCAGGATCCGCGGAGCGTCCAGGGCTCGGGAGACGTGAAGTACCACCTGGGCACCGAAGGCTCCTTCACCTCGGAGGCCGGTAACACCACTAAGGTTTACCTGGCCGCCAACCCCTCGCACCTCGAAGCGGTGGACGCGGTTCTGGAAGGCGTCGTGCGCGCCAAAGAGGATCGCCTGGACCAGGGCGAGAGCTTCCCCGTGCTGCCCGTGATGGTGCACGGCGATGCAGCGTTCGCCGGGCAGGGCGTCGTGGCCGAGACCCTGAACCTTTCCCAGCTGCGCGGTTACCGCACGGGCGGAACCATCCACGTCGTGGTGAACAATCAGGTGGGCTTCACCACCGCCCCGTCGGCATCGCGTTCCTCCGTTTACGCGACCGACGTCGCCAAGATGATCCAGGCTCCGGTTTTCCACGTGAACGGGAACGACCCCGAAGCCGTGGTCCGGGTGGCGCAGCTCGCCTACCAGTTCCGGCAACGGTTCCACAAAGACGTCGTGATCGACCTCATCTGCTACCGACGCCGGGGGCATAACGAAGGCGATGATCCTTCGATGACGCAACCGCTCATGTACAACCTCATCGACGGTATGCGTTCTGTGCGCCGGCTCTACACCGAGGCGCTTATCGGGCGCGGCGATATCACCAAGGAAGAGGCCGAGCAGCTGCTCCGGGATTACCAGGAGCGGCTGGAGCGGGTTTTCGCAGAGACTCACGCCGCCCAGACCTCACCGATTCCGGTGATCACCTCGGACGCCCAGGCGATTTCGGACCTCGAGCGCCCTATCGCCCAGCAGTCCGAGGGCGGGGAGAACACCCCCGCACGGACCGCGATCTCCGCGAAGACGCTCGCGGCGATCGGCGCGGCGCACACCAACATCCCGGAGGGGTTCACGGTGCACCCCAAGCTCAAAGCCCTGCTGGAGAAGCGGGAGCAGATGTCCCGCGACGGCGGAATCGACTGGGGCTTCGGCGAGATCGCAGCCTTCGGCTCGCTGCTCATGGAAGGGGTACCGGTGCGCGTCGCCGGCCAGGATTCCCGCCGTGGCACTTTCGTACAGCGGCACGCAGTCTTCCACGACCACCAGGACGGCGCGGAGTGGACTCCGCTCGCCAACCTCTCCGAGGAGCAGGGCAAACTGTGGATCTACGACTCGCTGCTAAGCGAATACGCCGCGATGGCTTTCGAATACGGCTATTCCGTCGAGCGCCCCGATGCCCTGGTGGTCTGGGAGGCTCAGTTCGGCGACTTCGCCAACGGCGCGCAGACCGTGGTCGACGAATTCATCTCCTCAGCAGAGCAGAAATGGGGCCAGCGCTCTTCACTGACCCTGCTCTTACCGCACGGCTACGAGGGCCAAGGGCCGGATCATTCCTCCGGCCGCATCGAGCGCTACCTCCAGCTCTGCGCTGAGAACAACATGGTGGTCGCTCAGCCGTCCACGCCTGCTTCGCATTTCCACTTGCTGCGCCGGCAGGCCTATGCCCGGCCGCGCAAGCCGCTGATCGTGTTCACGCCCAAGCAGCTGCTGCGGCTCAAGGCGGCAGCTTCCTCTGTGGAGGAGTTCACCGAGGGCGGCTTCCGGCCGGTGATCGGCGATCACAAGCTCACCGCGACGGACCGGGTCACCCGGGTCGTGCTGGTCTCCGGCAGGATGTACTACGACCTGCTCTCCCAGCGGGAGAAGACCGGGGATGACACCGTTGCGCTGGTCCGGGTGGAGCAGCTGTACCCGCTGCCTGCCGAGCAGATCCGCGAGGAAATCGCCAAGTATCCCCATGCTCAGGAAGTCATCTGGGCGCAGGACGAACCCGCCAACCAGGGTCCGTGGCCTTTTATAGGGCTGCACCTGCCCCAGGAGCTCGGCCAGTCCGTACGTCTGGTCTCCCGGCCGGCCTCCGCCGCGACGGCCACCGGATCAGCCAAGCGCCATGCTGCGGAGCAGGAAGTCCTCGTCGCTGAGGTCTTCGAACGCTCTGGTTCATAAGGCGTCATAGCCCGGTGCTCTGCGTGACTAGCTTCATGACCGGAGCGACGAGCAGAGCCCGGGTCGGCTAGGAATTCCGGGCCCGGCGGCGGTACGGTTCTTGACATAACCCGGCTCACTCGATGAGCTGGAATCATCGAAGCGGAAAGGCGCGGGTGTGGAGCAGAGGAAAATTCGGCTGGCTGCCGTCGGCGATGAGTTGCTGGCCGGTCATGGCGATCCCCGCGCGCTGGGCTGGTTCGGCCGTGTTCTGGCGCGGACGCCCCGAGACGGTGTTGCGCTCGAGCCCTACGTGCTGGCCCGGCCCGCCGAAGGAACCGAGAGCCTTGCGGATCGCTGGCTCGAAGAAGCAGGACGGCGTTTCGATGACTACCAGGAGAATCGCCTGGTCATCGGGCTTTCCGACCAGGACGCGGAGTTGGGGCTCTCGACCGCACGGAGCCGTCTCAATCTCGCCAATATCCTCGACGGTGCCTCGCAACTCAGTGTCCCCGTACTGGTGGTGGGCCCTCCTGCAGGATTGGACCCGGAGCGGAACCAGCGGCTGAGCGAGCTGAACACCGCCTTCGCGGATGTCACTACGCGCCGCCGCCACGTGTACGTCGACACTTTCTCTCCGCTGCTCAACCATGAGCAATGGCGCAATGACCTCGCCACCAACGACGGAAAGCCGGGGCAAGCGGGGTATGGGCTGATCGCCTGGCTCGTCTTGCATCGGGGCTGGTTCGGCTGGCTCGGCGTGCCCGAAGCGCGCTGAGCAGCGGGTCGCTCCAATGCTCGCATGTTCGGCAGAAACAACTGCCGCCGGTTAGACGCTGCCGAGGCCGGTATGAAAGACTGGCATGCAGAGTTTCGGCCCCGTGACTACTGATGACGCACGGTGGCACTGACACCGTACAACTGATGAGGGGAGGGCAGCGATGTCCAAGCGTGCACGCAAGCGCCGCGATCGCAAGCGCAATGGCGCGAATCACGGCAAGCGCCCCAACGCCTGAGAATTGACGAACAGGTATGGCGGAGGCCCCGGCACATGTGCCGGGGCCTCCGCCATACCTGCCTGCGGTCTCCTATGAGCTTCAGGCCTCCACGGTCTTCATCGCATGAATGCGTTCCAGAATCGAAGATTTCAGCTTCTCCGGAGCGACCTCAGCGCAGGAGCGTTTGATAACAGCCCGGATCAGGCATTCCAGATCGTACTCCCCCGCGCAATCAGGGCAGTTGTCCAGATGGGCTTTGATCTGCGCTACGTCCTCCGGCGAAAGCGCGCCATCGATATATTCGTAGATGCGCTGCACGCGTTCGTCCTGGCAATCGCCCAGGCTCTGGCAGTCACTCATGCGTTGTTCTCCTGTGCCTCCGGGGTATCGCGCGCAATAGCGGCGGCGAACCCTCGCTCAGCAGCGTAGTCAGCAAGCTGGTCGCGTAGTAGTTTGCGGCCACGATGCAGTCGGGACATCACCGTGCCGATGGGGGTGTTCATGATGCTGGAGATCTCCTTATAGGCGAAACCCTCAACATCCGCGAAGTAGACCGCGAGGCGGAACTCTTCGGGAATATCCTGCAATGCTCTTTTGACGTCCGAATCCGGCAGATGGTCCAGGGCTTCTGCTTCGGCGCTGCGCAGCCCCGATGAGGTGTGCGATTCAGCGCGAACGAGCTGCCAGTCCTCTACCTGATCCGAACCCGACTGCTGGGGTTCCCGCTGCCGCTTCCGGTACAGGTTGATATAAGTATTCGTCAGGATCCGGTACAGCCATGCCTTGAGATTGGTCCCCGGCTTGTACTGGTGAAAGGCCGAAAAAGCTTTGGTATAGGCTTCCTGCACCAGATCCTCGGCATCGGCGGGATTCCTCGCCATGCGCATCGCCGCCGAGTACAGCTGATCGACATACTGCATGGCGTCCCGCTCGAAACGGGCGCGCCGCTGTTCGAGGGTCTCTGTCTGCAGGTCGACCTCTTGCTGCTCTGTGGGCTGCTGGCTCGCTGCTGGGCTCGCCAGGGCTTCACGACCGGTGCTGCTCATCGCCTTCCAGTCTATGCTAATGCGCTGGCTGCGCCGGGAACCGGCTGATCCGGTGTTGCCGCTCAGTTTCTGCGTCGATTTCTCTGATTTCTCTGATGCTTCCCGGAAGACTCCGTTCTGCCTCAGGTTCAGGGCACTCGCCCGGCTCGAGCCGGTGTTTTCCAGAACAGCGTGATGCATCCTCATCCTTTCCGCAATGTGCTCAGGAAGACTCTCAGGCAATCATCTGCATCTTCTGATACTGGTAACTTGAGGTAGCGCGAAAATATTCCGTAAAAATGCCAGACTAGAACCCTAGAAGCACTGCCAAGCACTCCAGGAGGCCCGGATGTCGATCGTGAGAACTTTTGCCCGCCCGCTACTCGCTTCGAGCTTCATCGTGGCAGGATTCGAGCGGATCCGGCAGGCCAATGAAACTGCAGAGCATCTGGGCGGCGTGTTGCGCCCCGTAGCCAATGCGGTTCCCCAGCTCGATGAGAAGCTCTTGGCCCGGGCCATCGGCGGTGTTCAGCTAGGCGCCGGAACGCTACTGGCCCTAGGCAAGTTTCCCCGCATCGCCGGATTCCTGCTGGCGATGACCTCGACCTTGAATACTGCCGCTGAATTCAGTGCCGCTGATACCAGCACTGCGGAAGGGCGCCGCTGGCAGCGGGCCCAACTGCTCAAGAACGTCTCGCTCACCGGAGGAGCGCTCCTCGCCTCGGTGGATACCGACGGAAAGCCGGGCCTGGCCTGGCGAGCAGAGCACCTCGCCGACGCCGGTCGCAAAAAGGGCCGGCGGCAGCTGGCCCAGGCGAGCAAAGCGGCCGATAAAGCCAATAAGAAAGTTCGCAAGAACGCCAAGAAAGCGATGAACACCGTCTCAGATGCGGTCCAGTCCTAACCGCGCCTGAGCAAGTTCATCGCGCATCGCACCCCCTGTGAAGAACGCCTCGAATACCTCGACACCGCATAGCGGAGCCACCCAGGGCCCTCCAGCAGAGCTCTGGGATGCTCCTGTCGCTGAACGGCCGGTGGATGCCACCGTATCCGTTCCGGGCTCCAAATCACTGACGAACCGGTACTTGGTGCTCGCCGCCATCGCCGATTCGCCCTCACTGCTTCGATCTCCGCTGCGCTCCCGCGACTCCGGCCTGATGATCACGGCATTGCGCGCGCTGGGAGCGCGGATCGAAGAACTCCCGGCGGAGGGCTCTTCCGGTTCCGGCCCGGATCTCCGCATCACTCCGATCCCAGCGGGACACCAGGCCGGTGACGTGACGATTGACTGCGGGCTCGCGGGGACTGTCATGCGCTTCGTGCCACCTTTGGCGGCCTTGGTGCCCGGCAGGATCCGCTTCGATGGTGATGAGCACGCCCGCCTGCGCCCCATGGCAGGTCTGCTCGACGGGCTGCGAGCGCTCGGAATCCAGGTGGAACCCGCTGCGGATGGCGTACAAGAGCAGGCTCTGCCATTTCTGCTCGAAGCCGAAGGCACAGTCCGCGGGGGTCGGATCACCATCGACGCCTCCGCGTCTTCACAATTCGTCTCGGCTTTGCTGCTGGCGGCACCCAGATTCGAACGCGGCATACATCTGGAGCACCGGGGCGCCGGCTTGCCGAGCCCGGAACACATCGCGATGACCGTCAAGGTGCTCCGGGACGCCGGCGCAGAGGTCGACGACTCCACCCCCGGGCACTGGATCGTGCAACCAGCAAAGCTGCCGGGTTTCGATATCCGCAGTGAGCCGGATCTTTCGAATGCGGGCCCCTTCCTCGCCGCCGCGCTGGTCTCCGGAGGCCGGGTCCGGATCACCGATTGGCCGGAGACCACTACTCAGATCGGTGACTCCTGGCAGAAGATCCTGACCGACTTCGGAGCCGAGGTCAGCCTGGTTGCGGGGGTCCTCGAGGTCCGGGGCGGCAACCGGATCCGCGGTGTCGATCTCGCTGATACCTCCGAACTAGCGCCTACTGTCGCGGCGCTCTGCGCCCTGGCTGATTCGCCCAGCCGGCTACGCGGCATCGGGCATCTGCGCGGCCATGAGACCGATCGGCTGGCCGCGCTGGTCACTGAGATCAACCGCCTGGGCGGCGATGCCGAGGAAACCCCCGACGGCCTGATCATCCGCCCGCGGCGGCTGCACGGCGGGGTCTTCCGCAGCTATGCCGACCATCGGATGGCCACCGCGGGGGCTATCATCGGCTTAGCCGTCCCCGGCGTGCAGGTGGAGAACATCGCGACGACAGCCAAGACCATGCCGGATTTCCCGTGCCTGTGGCAGCAGATGCTGGGTAGCGAATGACGCGGGCCGGAGCGGCGCGGGACTGGGATGAATCCGATGTCCGGGTGCGGCCCAATAAGAAGGGCAGCCGGCCGCGCACCAAGAATCGACCGGCGCATAGCGATGCGACCATCGGAAGAGTCGTCGCGGTGGATCGGGGCCGCTATACCGCGATAGTGGATGAAGGCACGGCCCAGGAACGGTTGCTGATCGCCGCTCGGGCCCGGGAATTGCGTCGGATCTCCGTGGTCGTTGGGGATTTCGTGGCGCTCGTGGGTGATCTCAGCGGCGATCCGGACACCCTCGCCCGGCTGGTCCGCATCGAACCGCGCAGCAGTGTGCTGCGCCGCTCGGCCGATGACACGGATCCCGTGGAGCGGACCGTCGTGGCCAATGCTGATGTCCTGGTGATCGTGGTTGCCGCCGCCGAACCCGAGCCGCGCACCGGGTTCATCGACCGGGCGCTGATCGCCGCTTACGATGCCGGCCTGCGGCCACTGCTCCTGGTCACTAAAACAGATCTGCGGCAGCCCGCGGAGTTGCTAGAGCATTATTCCTACCTCGACCTGGACGTCGTGCTGAGCGCGCGCAATCCAAGCGCCGACATCGCTGACCTTCAGCATGCGGGAGATCGCTCCCAGACACTGGCTCTTGGCCGCGCAGCAGTGGTGCAACTGCACGAAGCGCTCGACGGGCGCGTAGCCGTGCTCCTCGGCCACTCCGGGGTGGGAAAATCGACGATGGTCAATGCCCTGACCGGTGCCGATCGGGCCACGGGAAACGTCAATGCGGTGACCGGTAGGGGCCGCCACACCTCGTCCTCAGCAGTAGCGCTGCAGCTCGAGGACGCGAGGCCGGGGAGCTGGATCATCGACACCCCGGGGATTCGCTCTTTCGGCCTGGCTCATGTGGACCCGCTTCGGATGCTGCAGGCCTTCCCCGAGCTGGAGCCGGGTATCGAAACCTGCCCGCGCGGCTGCCAGCACCTCGCCGGAGCTCCGGAATGCGGCCTGGACCTATGGGTGGATGCAGGCAAAGCGGGCCCCGGCGGGCCGGAGCGGCTCGCCTCCTTCCGCCGCCTGCTGGCCGCAGTGCGCGCGGTTCAGGAGCAGATCGGGCAGTGAGCCGCTACCGTGCAGTGCAGCGGCCTCCCCGTATCCGGGCGGTAATCGCGATAGCGTATGGGCATGGTACATGCACCGCAGGGCTACAATGACGATCTCCGACTAGCCCATGTGCTGGCTGACGCCGTCGATTCCCAGACCATGAGCCGGTTCAAGGCCCTGGACTTACACGTGGAGACGAAGCCGGATATGACCCCGGTGACGGATGCCGACCGCAGTGCGGAGGAAGCCATCCGCTCTCAGCTCTCGCGCTCCCGCCCGCGGGATGCCGTGCTGGGTGAAGAGTTCGGCAGCAGCGGCCATGGCACACGGCGCTGGATCATCGATCCTATCGACGGCACGAAGAACTTCATCCGGGGCGTCCCCGTCTGGGCCACCCTGATCTGCCTCGTCGATGAAGGCGTACCGGTGCTCGGAGTGGTCAGCGCCCCGGCCCTCGGCAAGCGCTGGTGGGCGGCGCAGGGCACCGGGGCCTATACCGGTAAGTCGCTGGCCAGTGCACAGCGGATCCGCGTCTCCAATGTCTCCCGAATCAACGATGCCTCGCTCTCCTACTCATCGCTCAGCGGCTGGCGCGAGCATGGCAGTCTAGATGATTTTCTCCGACTCATGGACGCGACCTGGCGCACCCGGGCCTACGGTGATTTCTGGTCCTATTGCCTCGTGGCTGAGGGCGCGGTGGATCTAGCCTGCGAGCCGGAGTTGAATCTCTACGATATGGCGGCCCTGGTACCAATCGTCACCGAAGCCGGTGGCCGGTTCACCTCCTTGGAAGGCGCTGACGGGCCTTTCGGCGGTAACGCCCTGGCCAGTAACAGCATTCTGCATTCCGAGGCCCTGCATTTGCTGAACCCGAAGCTGGATCCCCTGCTGGATCCTTTGCGATAGACACGTTTCCGGTAGAACTCGGTGCCCGCTCAGGCGCGGAACGACATCGAACGTCATAGAAGGAAACTGGCTGTCAGCGTGCTCTAAGCTGATGAGCAGGTCACGAGTGCCAGCGCGAAACCCCGGTTTGCTGGCCGGCAACCCTCCCACCGCGGCGGGGTGCCCCGGGTGACGACTTGGCCGGGCCGGTGTGGTTCGGCAAACGCGGACTCCGGCCCCCGGAGTTCCTCTCAACCGGAGGAACCATGAGTACCTTAGCGCACACCCCTTCCTTAGCCGGCTTGTCTGGGCATGACCAGCTGCTGCCCTTGCTGCCCGTCGCCGGCGAAGATCTGACCGTGCCGCTCGTGCAGAGCGGCCGGGTGCGTTACGTCAATCTCGACTACGCGGCCTCGGCACCGGCCCTGCTCTCTGTTCTGGAGCGGTTGCAAACCATTGTCCCCTACTATGCGAGTGTGCACCGCGGTGCCGGGTACACCTCGCAGATCAGTACCTCGGTGTATGAAAGCGCACGGAATATCGTGCGCACCCAGTTGGGCGGCAGGCCGGATGACGCCGTGGTCTTCACCCGCCATACGACAGATGCCCTGAACCTGCTGGCGAGGTGCTTCCCGGAGGCCACGGCTGATCGGCCCGGAGATGTGCTGTACCTTGATCTGGAGCACCATGCGAACCTGCTGCCCTGGCAGGCGTTGCCGCATCGCAGCGTGCTGGCAGCGCCTAGCGTCGCCGCCACACTGGAGCTTGTGGAACGCGAACTCAGGGCCGGTCAGGTGACGCTCCTCGCTGTGACCGCGGCCTCGAACGTCACCGGAGAGCTGCTGCCCGTCGCCGAGTTGGCCCGGCTGGCGCACGCTCACGGTGCTCGTATCGTGGTGGACGCCGCTCAGCTGATCCCGCATCGCGTCGTGAATATAGCGGACTGGGATGTGGACTATCTCGCGTTCTCAGGGCATAAGATCTACGCCCCCTTCGGTGCCGGGGTTCTGATCGGAAGGCCGGATTGGCTCGATCAAGGGCCGCCACACCTGGCCGGCGGCGGTGCGGTGAACGAAGTGCGGCCTGATTCCGTGCGCTGGGCCAGCAGCCCGGCACGGCACGAAGGCGGAAGCCCCAATGTGCTCGGCGCCGCCGCTCTGGCGGCAGCTCTCGAGGCTTTGGCCGGGCTGGACCAAGACGTCCGGCAGTATCATGACACGGCTCTCCGCGAGCAGCTGGTCGCCGGGCTCTCCGCTATCGACGGCGTCCGCGTGCACCACTTCTTCTCCGAAACAGATCCTACGGACGCCGTGGGGATCGTGAACTTCTCGATCGCCGGCTACGATGCCGGGCTCGCTGCGGCGTACTTATCCGCCGAACACGGAATCGGAGTGCGCGATGGCAGGTTCTGTGCGCACCCGCTGCTCCGTAGGCTCGGGCTGCCCTCGGGCTCGCTCAGGGCGAGCCTGGGCCTAGGCTCCCGCGGTGAAGACATCGAGCGTCTGGTCCGCGGGGTGCGTGAGCTGCTGGGCCCAGGGCCCCAATGGGACTACGTGATCGACGCCGATCGGTGGGTTCCGGTGCATGACCCACGGTCATTCCCCGCCTGGGCGCCGAATCTACCGGGAACCGCCGGAGCGGCCCCCTGCAACACGCTCTGACTTATGAGCGCGTTGGGTTTACTGCTTCATATTTCGAGATTCGCTATGCTGATCTGCTGGTGCAACAAGCCGGGAAGCAGAAGGCAGGGAGAGCTAGAAAATGTGTTCAGCGGGCCCGAAATTCCAGC
Organism: Acaricomes phytoseiuli DSM 14247; assembly: GCF_000376245.1. Lineage (GTDB taxonomy): Bacteria > Actinomycetota > Actinomycetes > Actinomycetales > Micrococcaceae > Renibacterium > Renibacterium phytoseiuli. The sequence goes on from NZ_AQXM01000055.1 coordinate 76,587, forward strand.
CGGAACGGCGCAGGGAGCTCGCTGCTGCCTTCCAAGATGGAGCCGAGCGCTATGAACGGATCCGGCCCGGGTACCCCAAGGAGCTCACAGACTGGTTGATCCCAAGGGCAGCCAAGCGGGTACTGGAGCTGGGTGCCGGGACCGGGAAATTCACGACGCATCTGGTCGAACGGGGCTTAGATGTCACCGTGACGGACCTTTCCGCGCAGATGCTCGCTGAACTGCAGCGGCAGCTGCCTTCCGTCACCTGTTATCCGGACAGCGCGGAATCCCTCCGGCTGGCCGATGCCAGTGTCGACGCCGTTTTCGCGGCCCAGGCCTGGCACTGGTTCGATGTTCCGGCCGCGAGCCGGGAGATCGCGAGGGTGCTTGCGCCAGGCGGCTCCCTGGGCCTGCTCTGGAACCAGCTGGATGTCCGGGAGCCCTGGGTGCATCGCCTCAGCCGAATCATGCATGCCGGCGATGTGCTCCGGGAGGACTTCCGGCCGCCGCTCGGCCAGGAGCTCAGACTGTGCGAAAGCCGGTCTTTCAGCTGGCTGCAGAACCTCAGCACCGCTGGTGTGATGGAACTGGCCAAGTCCCGCAGTTATTACCTCCGGGCCACGGACTCGATCCGCGCCAAAGTCCTGGCGAATCTCGATTGGTATCTGCACGAGCATCTGGGCTGGACTTCGGATAGTCGAATCGAGCTGCCCTATCTGGCTACGGCCTGGCACGCGGTGCCCCGCTAGAAGACCTTCGCAAGATCGGATCTCCGGGGAGTCTGGAGCACTTGCCTCCGAGCGGCTGGCTCACTATATTGAGGAATGTCATATTTTTAGGTGAACCTAAAAATATTTATAAGGCAAACCTTTACTTTAGAAGAGGCTTCCATCCGTATGACCGCGACCCGCATTCGGACACCGCGCCGGTCACTGCTGCTGCTCGGGCCGGCCTTCGTCGCCGCCATCGCTTATGTGGACCCCGGGAACGTCGCCGCGAACCTCACTAGCGGGGCCCGCTTCGGCTACCTGCTGGTCTGGGTCATCGTCGTCGCCAACCTCATGGCCATGCTGATCCAGTACCAGTCTGCGAAACTCGGCCTCGTCACCGGAAAATCCCTGCCGGAGATCCTCGGTGAGAGAATGCGCCCCTGGCCGCGCCGCGCCTACTGGGTGCAGGCCGAGATCGCCGCTATGGCCACCGATATCGCAGAGGTCATCGGCGGGGCCATCGCCCTCAAACTGCTCTTCGACGTACCGCTGCCGCTCGGCGGAGTCATCGTCGGCCTGATCTCCATGGTGATCCTCAGCGTCCAGAACCGCTACGGGCAGCACCGTTTCGAGATCGTCATCCTGGGCTTACTGGCAATCATTACCGTGGGTTTCCTCACGGGCCTGCTCATCGCTCCTCCGGACCCGCAGGAGACACTCTCCGGGCTCATCCCCCGTTTCGAGGGCAGTGAGTCCGTACTGCTTGCCGCGAGCATGCTGGGCGCCACCGTGATGCCACACGCGATCTATCTGCACTCCGCACTCGCCCGCGATCGGCATCGCCCGATCGGAAGCACCGCGCCCGGGGCCGGCAAACTCCGCACCCTCATCCGAGCGACCCGCATCGACGTCACCACCGCCCTGGCCATCGCCGGCGCAGTGAACCTGGGTATGCTGCTCCTCGCCGCGGCCACACTGCGCGGCGTCGAAGGGACTGACAGCATCGAAGGCGCGCACGGCGCCATTACCAGCGCCCTGGGCCCCGCTATCGGCGCTATTTTCGCCATCGGGCTGCTCGCCTCAGGGCTCGCCTCGACCTCGGTGGGCTCTTATGCGGGCGCCAATATCATGGCCGGCCTGGTGCACTTCCGGGTTCCGCTCTTGGCCCGCCGGGCCATCAGCCTCATTCCAGCCTTGGCACTGCTCATGCTCGGGGTGGACCCCACCTGGGCACTCATCCTGAGCCAGGTGGTGCTCAGCTTCGGCATTCCCTTCGCGCTCATCCCCTTGCTGCGACTAACCGCCAATCGCGACCTGATGGGCCAGTACCGGGACAACCTGGCGGTACGGCTGCTCTCCGGAGTCAGCGTGCTGCTGATCATCATCCTCAATCTCCTGCTGATCTACCTGACCGTCACCGGGAACGGCTAATTCCGGGAACGCGCCGGTTCAGCAGGTATTCTGAAGTGCGTGAAGCCGATGAACACCTCTTCAAGCGTCGAGGACTACGTCAAGGTGATCTATACCTATACGGAATGGCAGGATCAGCCGATCACCTCCTCGCAGCTGGCTTCGCGGCTGGGCATAGCGAATTCCTCGGTCTCGGAAATGGTGCGTAAGCTCAAAGAGGCCGGGCTCGTAGATCACCGCCCCTACAGCAGTGTCACGCTCACTGAATCCGGCCGGGCCCTGGCGCTGGCCATGGTGCGGCGGCATCGCCTGATCGAAACCTACCTGGCCCAGGAACTGGGGTACGGCTGGGATGAGGTCCACAACGAGGCGGAGAACCTCGAGCATGCCGTCTCCGAGCAGTTCATCGAACGGCTCGCCGCCAAGCTCGGCCACCCGGACCGCGACCCGCACGGAGATCCGATTCCCACCAGGGACGGAACCGTGCAGATGCCCAGTGCACGCCGCCTCGCCGAACTCGATACCGGCCATCGCGGCGTGATCACGCGGATCAGCGACGACAACCCCGAACTCCTGCGATACCTTCAGGAAGAACGAATCACCCTTGACGCGCACGTGGAGATCCTGGGCCGCAAGCCCTTCGGCGGAGCCACCATCGTCCGGCTCAGCCAGGGCGAGCACGTCCAGGAGATAGACCTCAGTGACGAAATCGGCGCAGCGCTGTGGATCGCCGATGACCCCCGCGTGGACAGTACGCACTAAGCACCGTGGCAGCCGTGTCCCGCTCTCAGCCCACCGCAGGCCCGGTACCGGCCTGGCCCCCGCTGAACTCCTGGATCGCCGTGGCTATCGCGGGCTTCCTCGGCACGGAAGCACGCTATCTTCTCGGCGTGCTGTTTCCCGAACCTGCCCATGGCTTCCCCGCGACCACGCTGATCATCAATGTCCTCGGGAGCTTGATTCTAGGACTCCTGACCGCCCGCTGGTCCAGGCACCCGGGGCGGCCCTGGCTGCGCGCCGCGCTGGGGCCGGGCCTGCTGGGGTCTTTCACTACTTTCTCCGCGGTCGTCATCGTGGTTGACTCGCTGAGTCGAGACGGATTCTGGCCGGTGGCTCTCTGGTACCTCCTGATCTCGCTCTGCCTGGGCATCGCAGCAGCAGCGGCGGGGCTGCACTGGGGACGGGATCGGCATCTTCAGAAGGAACGAGCATGACCGCGCTTGGCGCACTGGCCATCGGCTTGGCCGGCGCGCTCGGGGCCTTAGCTAGGTTCGGCGCCGATGCCCTCATCTCAGCCTCCTGGCGGGGGCGATACCCATCAGGCAGCCGGGGGCAATGGCCCTGGGCGACCCTTCTGGTCAACCTCATCGGCAGTTTCGGCATCGGCCTCAGCGCGGGCCTGCTGCTGCAGGCAGTACTCGATCCGTTCTGGTATCAGGTGCTGGCTACCGGGCTCGCCGGCGGCCTGACCACTTTCAGCTCGTTCACGGTGGCAACCGTGCTGCTCTGGCAGCAGGGCCGCCGCCTCCCCGCAGCAGCGAATCTCATAGTCAATACCGTTCTGGGATTATCCGCTGCGGCAGCAGGTCTGGCCCTCGGCGGGATCTGATCCCGCCCGTCTGTACGCTCAGGAACCGGCAGAGCGCAGCCAGAACGAAAGCGTTGTATGCACCACCGCGATGACGATCATGAGCACGCCGAGCGGCCAGAAGCCCAGGGCGAACAAACCCACTCCGGCGAAGACGAAACACAGCAGAGCTACTAACGGCTGAACCGGCCAACGTAGACGATGGGCGGCCTTAGGCGCCATCACATAGCTCCAGAAAGCCACCAGGATCACCACTAGCACAATGCCAGCGGCGGTCCCCCAGCCGCCGGAAAAAAGGCTTGCGGCCCAGAAAAATGCCACCACCAGAAGGCTCACTTCAAGGATGAACGCCAAAGTGCCGTTGACCCTGCCCAGGGCCCGCCGCCGGGCAGCACCAGTACTAATTCGGCTCACCGTTGATCGCCTCCATCATGAATCTGCGATTCCATTACGGTCAATCCTATCTATTCCCTCAGCTTCGCGGGCATCCGCAGCTGGTCGCTGGGCCGATCCCGGATGCCGCAGAGCGAGATCACCCCGCCAGCAGCCAAGGCCAGTCCCGAGACCAGCATGACCGTACGAGTTCCGGGGAGGTCGAGCTGGCCGCCCAGCACGCCGCCTGCCAAGGCGATGGCGATCAAGCCGGCCACCCTGGACACCGCGTTATTCACCGCAGATCCGATACCAGCGCGCCGGGTGGTGATGGACCCCAGGATGGTCGCGGTCAGCGGAGCGACAGTAGCGGCCAAGCCTATGCCGAAGACCACCATGCCCGGCAGCACCTGCAGGCCATAAGACAGCGGAAGACTGATATTGACCAAGAGCAGAAAGCCGCTGCCGGCAACGATCGGCCCCAGCCCCATGAACCATCTAGCCCCGTAGCGGCCGGCCAGCGTGCCAAACCAGGACGAGAGGAGCAGCAGGAGAACCGTGCTGGGCAGCATGGCCAGGCCAGCTATTGCGGCAGGCAAGCCCGCCACCTGCTGCAAGAAGAGGCCGAAGGTGAAAAACCCCAGGGACATCGCTCCGTAGATGAAGAACGTGGCAAGATTGCCGACCCAGAAATGACGGACGGTGAAAAGTGAAAGTGGCATCATCGGCTGAGCAGCCCGCCACTCATGGACGATGAATCCGGTCAGGGCTACGGCCCCCAGCAGCAGCGGCCCGAGCACCCAGGGGCTCCCCCAGCCTCTGCTGCCCTGCTCGATGAGACCGAAGACCAGAGCACCCAGACCTGTCACGGCTAACCCCGCGCCGAGATAATCCACCCGACCCGACTCCCGCACGACGGGCTCCTGCTGGCCCTCGAGCGCACGGAGCCTGCGCAGCAGAAGCCAGCACACCAGGATCGGAAGGAGGTTCACGAAGAAGATGAATCGCCAGCTCAGATAATCCACTGCCAGACCTCCCAGAACCGGGGCAGCGATCGTCGCCACACCCGTCCAGGCAGTCCACTGGCCGATGGCTCGGCCCTGCTGCTCCTTGCGGAAGTTTTCGATGATCAGGGCAAGCGAACTAGGTACTAGTAAAGCACCGGCAATGCCTTGTAATATGCGTGCCAAGATCAGAAACAATTCACTGGTGGCTAATCCGCACAGAACCGAAGTGATCGCGAAGCCGATCAACCCGGCGGACAGGATCCGCAACCGGCCGAACAGATCGGAGAGACTGCCCGCCACGAGGATGAGAGCCCCCAGGGTGAGCAGGTATCCATCAACGATCCACTGCTGACTGGAAAGACCCCCGCCTAGCTCCTGACTGATAGCGGGCAGCGCGAGGTTGACTACGCTGCCGTCCAGGATCGAGACAAAGGAAGCGAGAATCGCGATGATGAGCGCAGTGCGCTGGAGTGCGGTCATCGATCCCGTGGAGACATCCATAGGTATCAAAATAGTCCCTGGACAGCGCAGCGCAGCAGCAACAGTAGGAAGACGTGATAGAACAGAAGAGGGCGGATATAATGACGTTTTTGCGAGATGAGAGCAGTGCGGAAAGCTCTGCTTTCGCACGGAATATATTGGCCCGGGCGGTCTTGATCTTTTCCGGCTTAGTGCTGCTGATCTCTTTGGGACTCTCCTGGTTCCGTGTCGGCGGCGGAGCGCAAGGTAAGCCCTATGAACTGAACGGCATACGGACCCTCTTGCGAGGATTCAACCTGGATTTCCTCAGCGATCATGAGACCTCGGCTAATCCGGCGATCACCATAGGCGCTTTCGGGGTCCTGATTGTCATCGCTACGGTGATCCTGTTGTTGCTCCTGGCGTTCTACCCACAGAGGCGAGGCCTGCGCGGCGCCGCACTGCTGTCAGGGATCGCTGCCGTGCTGCTGCCGCTGGTCATGTTCCTCACCACAGTGTATGGACCGCGGATCGCCGGACTGGAGCCGGCCGTATGGCTCATCTTTGTGGGCGCCGTAGCGGGTCTCTGGGCTGCTATCACGATCTCTGACCCCGCCGCGGAAGGCATCCAAGACGACGACGAAGACGACGAGGAAGTTTTCTAGATTCTAGATATCACCCTTTCGGGCGCATTATGGCTAAGCACTAGAGAACCCCAGCCTGAGCTGGGGTTTTATAGTGGAGATGGGGGGAATCGAACCCCCGTCCGATGCTGCTTTGTCAGGGCTTCTCCGGGCGCAGTTTGCGTCAGGATTTCTCGGCCCCAGCGATCCTGCAAACAGGTCGCTGACCTGGGCCCAGTCGCATAAAAGTCCCTTTAGCCGCTGCGACAACGGCTAAAAGCAGTGGCTCCCTAGCTGACGCCAGTGACCGGGGCGAGAGCATCCCCGGGCTGACGGACCGTCCCGCTACTTAGGCAGCGAGAGCGAAGTCAGTGCGCTTAGAATTGGCACTTATTGGTTTGCAGAGGGCGTTTCCGAGATAACTCTGCATCCTCGGCCCGCTTCCCCTGTCGCGACATACATCGTCGAAACCTGTCATCCCCATATGTTGTTACCAAGGCATCCAGTTTACCCGACAACGGCTAACTGCCGCATTCGGTTGGTGCCAGTTCTTATAACAATCCGCTCTGAGCTTTTGATTCCAGCACCTTCAGCACCGCTTCGTCCAGGGTTTTCGCGAAGACCGGATCAGCGGCAGCGCGGTCCAGTACGCCCTGATAGAAGGCGGGAAGCACCGCCGGATTGGTGCACAGCGCCATGGTTCCGCCGGCAGCGATGAAATCAGCTGCACGCGTCGCGGGGGCATAGGGCGAGAGCTGCACCGCATCGCACATATCGTCCGAGACCACGATCCCGTCGAAGCCGAGATCCTGCCGCAATAGCTGCCCCATGATGGCCGGGGAGAACGGCGCGATATTCTGCGCATCGAGCTGAGGGTAGCTCGCATTGGACATCATGACCCAACGCGTTCCAGCCGCTATCGCATTCCGGAAGGGAAGCAGATACGGGTCATCGGCCTGTGTCTGGGAGTCCACTACCCCACTGACCGTATCCGTGTTTCCGGTGACCCGGCCCAGCCCCGGGAAGTGCTTGATCGTGGGGGCGACTCCGGCGTCGGCGAAGCCTTTGGCCACCGCCCCGCCCGCTGCGGAGACCACCTCCGGCCTATAGCCGTACTGCCGCCCGAACGCTCCGATCGGGGCGTTGCGAGGCGCGAAAGCGGCGGAGGGGACAGTATCGAGGGTCGGGGCAAAATTGACGTTGACCCCTACCAATGCGAGCTCGCCGCCCCATCCGGCTGCCTGCGCACGCAGCTGCTCCGAGCTGACTCCGCCCTGCTGGATGGCGGCGGGAATCTCGGAGAACCCCGGCCCGTTCATGATCTGGACTGCCCCGCCCTCCTGGTCCGTGGCGACGAAGGGGCGGATGCCGCCGCTGCCGGGAATGGTCACGGCCTCGCTCGCCCGAGCTGAAACCGCGGAGACTTCGGTTGTCCCGCCGTACGCTCTGCCTTTCAAGAAGACGTTGCCCAGCTGGAGCTGCTGAAGAGCGGCCAGTGCCGCCGGCTCAGGGCCGGTCACCGGGACTGAGGCCATGACGACTTGCCCTACTTTCTGCTGCGGCGTCAGGCCCGCTAGCGCCTGCTGAGCAGCCGAAGTCTGCGAGGGGGTTGGGCTCGCAGAAGGCTCTGCGCTCTCCGTAGCATCCGATTCTGAGACGTTGGGCTGCCCGGTGTCCGAGGCTTCTTGATTTCCGGACAGGACCCCGGAGAAAACGAGCCACGAAGCTCCGACTAGCAGCACTAACAGCCCAGCAAGAACCGCTATGATCTGGATGTTGTTCCACTGGCTATTCCAGCGACGCACAATATTCCCTCCTACGCCCGCAAAACACAGGCTGAGCGTTCGGATCCGGTGACTTAGCGCGCCTTTTGCTCACCACAGCTGACCGCTCAGCCGAGGTTTTTCTCCCGCATCGCGCGCTGCGCTTCCCGGGCATCCTGGGCTTCACGCAGGGCGTGGCGCTTATCGTATTCGCGCTTGCCTTTAGCCACCGCGATCTCGACCTTAGCCCGGCCGTCGCTGAAATACAGCTGCAACGGCACGATGGTCGTCCCGGTTTCCCGGCTGCGGTGCGCGATCCTGGTCAGCTCCGTCCGGTGAAGCAACAGCTTCCGTCGACGGCGAGCTGCATGATTGGTCCAAGAGCCGTTCAGGTACTCCGGGATGTACACCGACTCCAGCCAGAGCTCATCCCCGTCGAATGCCGCATAGCCGTCGGCGAGGTTCGCCCGCCCTTCGCGCAGAGACTTGACTTCGGTGCCCATCAGCGCGATTCCAGCTTCGTAGGTATCACCCAGGTGGTAGTCATGGCGGGCCCTGCGATTAGTCGCGATGACTTTGCGTCCGCGTTCCCGTGGCATGGTTATCCCACCTTTCCTGACTCTTTCCTGAATCACGCCCCTGATCGGACCATCTATCCTACCGTGCCCCAGCCAGTCAGTAAGATCAGAGCAGGCCTGCGGGGTTGACGGGCGTGCCGTTGAGCCAGGTCTCGAAGTGCGCATGGCACCCCGTGGAGTTGCCGGTGCTGCCTGAGTACGCTAACACATCGCCGGTATTCACCTGCTGACCGGCCGAGACCACAACCCGGGAGTTGTGATAGAAGACCGTGGTGAGAGCATTGCCCTGAACCACTCCGTTGGAGAGCTGGACGGCATTGCCGCCACCGTTATTGAGCCAGCCGGCGACGGAAACGGTTCCGGCGGCAGGAGCCCGGACGGGCGTTCCGCAGGGAGCACCGTAGTCGATGCCGGTGTGCTGGTAGGCGCCCGTACCGTAGAAGTCAATGGTTCCTGGCGGCACCTGCCGCCAGCCCCAGCCGGAAGTCACCGGGAAACCGGCGAACGGTGAGACCAGGCCGAAGGACGATGGCTGAACCTCGACGGTACCCGGCTGCGGCGGCACGTAGTTGGACTGGCCGCGCGCCTCCGCGAGTCGGCGCTGCTCTGCCTGCCAGGCTTCCTGTTCTTTGCGCTGACGCTCAGCGATCTGCGCGGCTACTTCCTGCTGCTGCGCTTGGACCGAGGCCAGCTGCGCCTGAATCTCCGGACGCTTGGCGTTAAGTTCTTCACTTAGCGCGGTGGTATCGGAGACCAATTTCTCCAGATCGGCCTTCTTGCCCGCGGCCTCTTCCTGAGCTGTCTGCTCCGCGACCAGTGCGGCATCCGCCTTGCCCTTGAGGTCCTGGATCTCGGTTTCCACCGCAACCAGCCGGGCCTGCGCGTTCCGGTTCGTTGCACCTTGCTGGGAAAGCTTGTCCAAAATCGCGTACTGACTGCGCAGCGCCTGATCGGCCAACGCAGTACTGTCCACCGCCTCGGTGGGATCCGCACTCAGCAGCACTGAAAGGTTGGCCGGAAGCCCGCCGCTCTTATAGGTCTGCGCAGCGATCTGGCCGATGATCTTCTGCGATTCTTCCGACTTGACCTGGTCCGAGGCGATCTGCTCGGCGATCTTATCCTTGCTCTGCTGAGCCAAGCCCAGGCGTTCGGACAAGGACTGGGCCTCCGAAGTCGCGGTGGCGACTTTGCCCTGAGCATCGGACAGGGCCTGGCGCGCCCCGGGCAGCATCCCTGAATACAGAGTCAGATCAGCAGCGGACTTGGCAATACCGGTATCCACGAATTCCAGTGAGGCCTGGACATCGGCCGCCTGTTGCTGGAGCTTGGCGGCTTGATCGTCCAGCTGATCCGCCGCATTGGCGGCGGCCCCGAGGAAAAGCGGCGCGGCGATCCCGGCGAACAGCCCGGTGCTCAGCGCGACGCAGCAGGATCGCAGGATCGTCGTGCGATGCCGCCGGAAGCTGCTTCCTCGGGCTTCGGCAGCAGTCGCTACGGCGCTGGTCTGGGATGGCTGCTCTGACATATCCTTCTCCTGAGTCGTCACTGAACTGACTCTAGCCTAAACCTTCAAGTACTTCCTGAGAGTAATCCATGAGGAGAACCCTGCGACAAGGACGCTGATCCCGATCAGGATCGGTGCGACCCACCACACCTGGCCAGCCGTGATGAAAGGCGTCGTCGGATTCATCGGCGCGAGGTATCCGGTAATGCCGAAGATCAGCACGAGCCAGAGAATGAGGATCGACAGCAGGGCCCCGATCACCGCAGCGATCACGCCTTCCAGGATAAAAGGCAGCTGCACCACGGTCTTCGAAGCGCCCACAAGGCGCATGATCCCAGTCTCCCGGCGCCTACTGAAGGCAGAAAGCCGAATCGTCGTCGCCACCAGTAGCGCCGCGGCGATGATCATCAGTACTGCGACTCCGGTAGCGATCCAGGTACCCCAGTTGATCACGGTGAAAAGGGGTTCGAGCACCCTGCGCAGGTCTACGACCTGATCCACGCCACGCACCGAGGAGAAGGCTTCTTTAAAGATCGGGAACTGCTGCGGGTCGTTGAGGCTGATCCGGAACGATGCCGGCAGCTGATCGGCCGTCAGCGCATCCGCGAAGGGGGAATCCTGCATCTGCTCCCGGATGTTGGTGAGCGCCTGTTCCTGAGTCTCGAACTGCACGCTCTTGACGTATTGGGAGATCGGCGCGGATTCGATCATGCCCCGGATCTCCTGCTGCTGAGCATCGGTGATCGGGCCGGCATCGCACGTGGACGCCGTGGAGTTCTTATTGCACAGAAAGATCGAGACCTGGATCTTGTCGTACCAGAAACCCTTGAGATTACTCACCTGAGCCTGGGCCATCAAGGCTGCCCCGACGAAGGTCAGAGAAACTAGCGTCACGAGGATCACTGAGACCACCATGGACAGGTTCCGGCGCAGACCGGAGGCAATCTCTCCGAGAATGAATCCGGCCCTCATGCCGAGCCCTCCTCAGTGGCTGAAGCCGCCGGGGAATGAGCATCACCCGGGCCCGCCGTATCCACTTTCGGGATCATGGAGGTGTACAAGGCCGTGGCCTCGTCCCGGATGATGCTGCCGTTCTTGAGCTCCACCACCCGCTTGCGGTACTGGTTCACGATGTCGTCGTCGTGCGTGGCCATGACCACGGTGGTGCCGTTCTGATTGATCTTGTCGAGCACTTTCATGATGCCCAGCGAAGTCTCCGGGTCGAGGTTACCGGTCGGCTCATCGGCGAGCAGGATTCCGGGCTTGTTCACCACAGCCCGGGCGATGGCGACACGCTGCTGCTCACCGCCGGAGAGCTCATGCGGCATCCGGTTCTCTTTACCCTCCAGACCGACGGTCTTGAGCACCTCGGGGACCGTGTCCCGGATCACGCTGCGGTTCCTGCCGATCACCTGCATCGCAAAGGCAACATTAGCGAAGACCGTCTTCTGCGGCAGCAGCCGGAAATCCTGGAAGACGATGCCGATGCCCCGGCGCAGCTTGGGCACACGCCAGGAGGAGATATGGGCCACGTTCTGGCCAGCGACGTAGACACTACCCCCACTGGCCCGCTCTTCACGCAGGACAAGCCGCAGGAAAGTGGATTTGCCAGAGCCCGAAGCCCCGACCAGGAAGATGAACTCGCCACGATCGACTTCCACGGAGAGGTCGTTCAGAGCTGGACGGCTCTTGCGGTCGTAGACCTTGGTGACGTTATCGAAACGGATCATGGCCCTTTGTTGCCCAGCTCGGAAAGCTATACTGAAACTTCCGGCCGGCGGCTGGGCAGAGGTTTGGGGAAGAGTCCGCCGACTTTTCGACTATGACACCTCTACCGGCAGAATCCCGTCACTGCCGGCGGTGTGTCGGCTAATTGACAGGGACCGCCCATGAACCACTTGGGCGCTATGCGCCTTCCGCGCTATTGCGCTGATTGGCGCGCCAGCGGATTCCCGCATCGATGAAATCATCGATATCTCCGTCGAGCACCGCAGTAGTGTTCCCTACTTCATGCTCGGTGCGGAGGTCCTTGACCATCTGATAGGGGTTCAGCACATACGAACGCATCTGGTCACCCCAGGATGCTTTCACGTCGCCGGCCAGAGCTTTCTTCTCCGCTTCATCCTCTTGCTTCTTGAGCAGCAGCAGCCGAGATTGCAGCACTCGCATCGCGGCTGCCCGGTTCTGAAGCTGCGATTTCTCGTTCTGCATGGAGACCACGATTCCGGTCGGCACGTGAGTCAGCCGCACCGCGGAGTCAGTGGTGTTGACCGATTGGCCGCCCGGACCTGAGGAGCGGAACACATCGACCCGGATCTCGTTCTCCGGGATCTCGATGCTGTCCGTCTGCTCGATGAGCGGCACGACCTCGACGGCGGCGAAGGACGTCTGGCGCCGGCCCTGATTGTCGAAGGGGCTGATTCGGACGAGGCGATGGGTGCCGGCTTCGACGCTGAGCGTGCCATAGGCGTAGGGCGCCTTGACTTCGAAAGTCGCCGACTTCAGCCCGGCTTCTTCTGCGTAGGAGGTATCCAGCACCTGGGTGGAGTAGCCTCGGCGCTCCGCCCAGCGCAAATACATCCGCAGAAGCATCTCCGCGAAATCCGCCGCATCCACGCCACCAGCGCCGGAACGGATCGTGATCACGGCTTCCCGTTCATCGTAATCACCGGATAAAAGGGTAACGACTTCCAGATCCTGGAGAGACTTCTGCAGGCTGCTGAGCTCACGGCTCGCTTCGGCCAAAGATTCCTGGTCCGACTCGGCTTCTGCCAATTCGACCAGCACCTCGAGGTCATCGATCCGTCCGTTCAAGACGCTGAGCCGCTCGAGCCTCGACTGCGCGTGCGAAAGTTTCGAGGTGACTTTTTGAGCTTCGGCGGGGTCGTCCCAGAGATCCGGGGCGCCAGCCTGAACTGAAAGCTCTTCGACCTCACCGCGGAGCGAATCCACATCGATCACTCGCTCAACCGAGGTAAGCGTATTGCGCAGCTCGCGGATCTCCACCGGAAAATCGATATCAGCCATGAAGCACAAGCTTAGGCCATCGAGCGACGCTCGCTTTTATTTGCAAAGTAGCCGTCGATTCTCATTAGCCACATTTTTCACAGTGGAAACTTTTGCAACAGACAGTTACTCTTAATTTCAGAGAATTGGATGTCTGTCACCGGTGCTAGGCATCTGAAACAGATACCCTAGACTGATTTACTTGGAGAATAGCCATGCACCGGGATTTCCCCCCTCCCTCTGCCCTGCCTGCCCGCCAATCTAGAAAAGCCAGGGCTTCGCTGCTCACTGCAGGCCTTCTGGCTTTGGCCATGAGCAGTGCACCTATTGCTTTCGCGGAGACCCCGACTCCGACTTCGGAGCAGGCAGCCCCGACCCAGAGCGCTAAGCCTGACCAAGCCCCGGAGAGCCCTGCGCAAAGCCCAGAACCTTCCGCGCTACCAGAGGCTCCTCGTCAAGATCCAACTCAAGATGCGGCGCCGAGTTCCTCCAATGCTTCTAAAGGCTCCGATTCCATCGTGCTGCCCTCCGGCGAAGTAGTCACCAGGCCAGAAGGTCCAGGTGCCACGATGAACGCCGGCCGGGCACAAGCCCAGCAGTCCCCAGGCGTTCCGATGCGCAGCGAGCAGTCCACCACCGGGCCCGCCGCCGAATCTGAGCCATTGAGCGCCCCCGTGACAAGCAAACCTGCCGGCACCGAAAATATGCCCGGCGGGGTCGATGTCAGCGGCTGGCAACAGAACGTCAACTGGCAGATGGTCTGGAACCAAGGTGCGCGCTTCGCCTATATCAAGGCCTCCGAGGGCCCCTGGCGGATGAACGACTACTTTGCACAGCAGTACAACGGCTCGTATTCCGCCGGGATGATCCGTGGGGCGTACCATTTCGCGCGGCCGAACCTTTCCAGCGGCGCCGCCCAGGCCCGGGTCTTTGTGCAGAGCGGCGGCGGCTGGTCGGCAGATGGCCGGACCTTGCCGGGAGCTCTCGACCTGGAGACCAATTACAGCGACAACTCAGGCAGATGCTTCGGCATGTCTCCCGGCCAGCTCACCGCCTGGACTTCAGACTTCGTCAACACCTATCGCGGACTCACTGGACGCGATCCAGCTATCTATACTGCCTACTTCTTCTGGCGTGATTGCATGGGTAACCCATCAACATTCAGTCAGAGCAGCCCACTATGGATCGCCGCCTACGGTGCAGCCGCGAATAATGTCTGGATGCCCGGAGGCTGGCCTCGATACACCTTCTGGCAGTTCAGTGAAAACGGGCCCTATAACGGCGGAGATTCGAATGTTTTCAACGGCAGCATGGACGGGTTACGCCAGCTGGCTTGGGGAAATGATGTCCAAGGACAAATAGCACGAGTAGCTTCAGCTAACCGGGCGGCTCTGGGCAATGCCACCTCAGGGGTGATCTGTGGGCTTAAAGACGGCGGCTGCTACCAAGCCTTCCAACGTGGGTTCATCAACTGGTCCCCTAACACCGGAGCCCAACCCAGCCCTAACGGCGGAATCCGCAACCGCTGGGCCTCCATGGGCTACGAAAGCGGACCCCT
>NZ_AQXM01000056.1 GCF_000376245.1 Acaricomes phytoseiuli DSM 14247
TTCAGCCAGTTGAACAACGAGGCTTCGGAAATCCCGAAGTCTCTCGCAATCTGCGATAACGGGGCCCGGGCTTTACGGGCCACAGCCACGACATCGTCACGGAACTCTTTCGGATAGGGCTTGGGCAAGAGATACATCCTTCCAGCGAGGACGAATCCTCACAGATCAGATGTCAACCAAACCCGGGGCACACCCAGAAAAAGCTTTCCCGTTTAAGCGCAGAGGACCTCGATTCGATCTACCGGAACCTCCGAGATGCTGGACGGTCGGAAACGACCGTTACACAACTTCACCGGATCCTGTCACGTGCCCTAAAAGTCGCGCGGATGAGAGGTCTAGTCGGTGTCAATGTTGCTGAGAATGTTACTGCGCCTAGACCCTCCAATTTTTCGCCGCAACTCCTTGGGATTGAAGATGCGAAGAAGCTCCTTGCATCGATTAGTGGCGACGAGGACGAGGCTCGCTGGATTGTGGCCCTGGCTCTCGGCTTAAGGCAGGGCGAGGTTCTTGGTATGGGCTGGGATCAAGTAGACCTAAGAGCAGGTAACCTCCGCGTTACCCGCTCCCTATACAGGCTCCCTTGGGCGCATGGCTGCCACGAAAAAAGCTGCGGGAAAGCTGCTTGGCGATGCCCCCAACGACAGGGCGGCGGTGTCTTCATCGGTGAACCGAAATCTAAGGCCGCAGTGCGAACCATCTCGCTCCCAGGCCCACTCATTGAGGCACTGACAGCACTTCAGGAGACCCAAAAACGGTGGCGAATAGAAGAAGGGGAACGGTGGACAGGTTTCACCGATGATGCCGGACGCACAGTGGATCTGGTCTTCTCAACTCGCTTAGGTGCTGCCCGAAATTATCAGGATGACTGGACCGAGTGGAAAGCCTTACTCGCCAATGCAGGTGTGCCATCTGTACGGCTCCATGATGCCCGACATACTGCCGCGACAGTGTTGTTGGCCCTCAATGTTCAACCCCGCGTGGTTATGAACATGATGGGTTGGACGGCAGTATCGATGACCACCCGCTATCAGCATGTGGTTGATGAGATGCTCAAAGATGCCTCCAGAAGAGTCGAGGATGCGCTGTGGTCCGCGCCCGGCAAAGGCGATCCGCCCACGGGGGCGGAAGTTATTAGCCTGGAAAATCGCCGCTCCTTGAAGCGTCGAAAACCATTATAGGCCACCAAATAGGCCACCAAAAGGGCTCAAAACGGTAAAGAAAGCCCCTGTTCAGAAACCTAAATATGCTTCTGAACAGGGGCTTTATCCTGTGCCCCAGGTGGGATTCGAACCCACACTGGGCGGATTTTAAGTCCGCTGCCTCTGCCGGTTGGGCTACTGGGGCGCGATGAATCGCTCTGCCCAGCTTAGCCGACCTTCGGCTGCGCAACGGACATTACGACCCTCCTCTGGTGCGCTAGCGCACCATCACGGTTTCTCCTCAGACACTGGGAGCCGCTGCTTTTTTTCCTGGCTTCTGCTCCTGCCTCTCAGCCGCATTCGCAGCGGACTGGGCACTGGGCTGCGCATCAGGGGCTGGTTTCTCAGCGGCCTTGGCCGGCGGTGTGGCCGCCTCCACAAAAGCCACCCGAGGCTGGTCGAAGTTCAGTAGCGGGGCGATATCCCGGCCCAGGAAGAAGCTCAGGATCCAGTTCCAGATCACCCGAACCTTGCGCTCGAAGGTCGGCATCGCCAGGCCGTGGTAGCCACGGTGCATGAGCCAGGCGAGCGGGCCGCGGGCGCTGACGCTGCCGACCCTGGCCACACCCTTCCACAAACCCAAGCCGGCTACCGCGCCGATGGTGTTGTGCTTGTAATCTTTCAGGGGCTTATCCCACCGCGAAGCCCAGAGGTTCTTCGCCAGCAATTTGGCCTGGCGCACCGCGTGCTGGGCGTTCGGCACGCAGAATCCGCCGACTCCGCCACCACTGAGGTCCGGTACCGCGGCCACGTCACCGGCGGTCCAGGCGTTCTCCAAGGGACCGAATTCACCAGTGATGCGCAGATCCGCGCCGGCTTTAATCCGGCCGCGATCATCGATCGGGAAATCAGTGTTCCGCACCGAAGGGCTCGCCTGAACGCCTGCGGTCCACACCAGAGTGTCGGTCTCAAATTCATCCGCGGGGCTCTTATCCGGCATGTTGATGAGCTTGAGCTTGCCGTCCGTCGCGTCCGCGAGCGAGGTATTCAGAAGAACCTCTACCCCGCGGGAGCGCAGGTGCTCGACTACCCACTCAGCAGAGGCCTCGGTCACCTCGGGCATGATCCGGCCCATCGCCTCGACCAGCACGAAGCGAATTTCCTCCGGCTTCAGCCTGGGATTCTTCTCCGCGATCGACTTCGCGAGATCCTGCATCTCGCCCATGGCCTCGACCCCGGCGAAGCCTCCGCCGACGACGACGAAGGTCAGCATCCGGCGGCGCTTGACCGGATCGGTCTCGATCGACCCCAGCTCAAGCTTGTCGATGATCTGGTTGCGCAGGGCCGTGGCCTCTTCGATGGTCTTCAAGCCGATGCCCTGCTCGGCCAGGCCGGGAATCGGGAAAGTGCGGGTGATCGCTCCGGCGCCCATGACGATATCGAAATACGGGATGTCGAAGGGCTCCCCCCCGCTGCTCGGCTCCACGACCGCGACTCGATGAGCATGATCGACTTTGACGACTTTGCCCTGGATGACCTCGGTCTGCGGTAGATGCTCACGGAAGGAGACCACGGCGTGCCTCGGCTCGATGTTGCCGCCGGTGACTTCTGGTAAGAAAGGCTGATAAGTCATGTACGGCATGGGGTCAACCAGAGTCACCACCCCGCCCGCCTTGGCGATCTTCTTTTGCAGCCCAAAGGCTACATAAAGGCCGACGTAGCCGCCGCCAACGATGAGTACTCGCGGGCGGTCCTGGAGTTCTAGTGGGCTTGCCATGACTCTAGTCTAACGCAGTTTGTGAAAAGATTCACGAAGTGCGCGGAGGGTCCTCCCTGGGGCGCCCCAGGTCTGCTGCCGCGGTCTCCGCAGAGCCCGAACCGTCGGTACCTGCGGGCTGTCTCGACCGTTCAAGGCGCTTCCTGAGCCAGCGCAGATGCACGGTTCCGGCGACGAGGACGAGTAGCAGGAGCACCCCGAACCCGATGATCAAGATCCCCGGCAGAGGAGAACTCAGCTGCGTCGGCTGGATGGCAACAGGAGCGGTAGCCGGCGGTACGGATTCCCCACCGGAACCAGCGGAGGCAGTGGCCGTGCTCGTAGGAGTCGGCTGCGTACCCCGACGGTGGATCGTGATCCACTCCTGGAGGCTCGGCAGCGGACTCACCGTCACCGGAGCGACATCGGCATTGAGCGTAGCATCCGCATCGAGGATGCCCCAGCCGTAAACATTATTAGGCGTCTCATCGCCGGCGGGTTTCGCGGTGCGGATGATCCGGTTAATGACCTGGGCAGCAGGCATGCCCGGATACTTGGAGCGGATGAGCGCAGCCACCCCGGAGACGATCGGGGCAGCACCACTGCTGCCGCCCCAGTCCGCATAATTATTGCCCGGCAGGGCTCCCACCAGGTTCTCCGCCGGGGCGGATACCGCGATCGTGATGCCCTGCGCGGAGGATCCCTGGCTCGCAGTGCCATCCCGCTTCAGGCCCGCTACCGCCACGACGCCGGGAATGGTCGCCGGCGCGCCCACCTGGGTGATCCCGGCATCGGTATTCCCCACCGCAGCTACGATTACCACATCGCGTTCCTCGGCGTAGAGGAACGCCTCGTCCCAGCTCTGCGGCCAGGAAGGCGAACTGGATGTGAGCGACATATTGATCACCCGGGCGCCATTATCCACTGCCCAACGCACGGCTTCAGGAATCTGCTCATCGACGCTCTTACCAGACGGATTCGGGCTGCCGAGCCAGGTGGAGACGGCGAGCAGCTCTGCCTCCGGAGCAACGCCGACAACCCCGTTGGGTCTAGGGCTATCGCCGTCTTCGCCGCCGGTGCCGCGCCCGGCGAGCACCGAGGCGACCAATGTGCCGTGTTCCGGCCGTGCACCGAGACCCTGCTGCCCATTAGAGCTGCCGGAGCCGGAAACATCGGTGCCGCCAACTACGGCTCCTTTGAGGTCCTTATGGCTGCCATCGACTCCGCTATCGATCACCGCGACTTTGACGCCAGCACCTTTACTGCTCTCCCAAGCCTTCTGGATGCCGTAGTCGTTGAGCCAGTACTGCCGGTTTCGAGTCTCATCGGCAGACGCGGAAGGCGCGGCCCATAGAGAGGCGAGCAGGAAAGCGGGAACCAGAAAGAGCGTGAAAGCAGCCAGAATTCGACGGAAACCAGCAGGTCGGTTCACCTGCCTGATCGACTCCGCCCTAGAGCTTCTCTCCACTGGACCCCCTTGGTACTTACCCTTGGTCCCGGCCTCCACCACTGGCACAGCTCTCCACCGCGGATGAAGGATCGCGATCTAGACGCTGCACCGGAAGCATTACTCCGAAACTCAGTCCCGTCCAGAATACCCTGCGCGCCGCTGAGACGCTCTGATGAGACTCAGGCCAGGCTGAGAGCCAGGCCGTCGAGAATGTCGTGCTCGCTCGTCACCGCCGCCTGGATCCGGCCACCACTCAGTTCTGACAGCTCCGCCAGGATAGTCCGCCAAATCAGCGCGCCCGCACCGATCACATCGACTCGCCCCGGGTGCATGAAGCCCAGCGACGACCTTTCCGCACGGCTCATCACCGTCAACTCATCACTGGCTCGGATGAGCTCCGGGATCGCCACCTCGGCTCCGTGCAGTCTTTCCGGCAGATACGACGTCAGGCCCAGGGCGTGCGCGGTCACCGTGGTCACGGTACCTGCCACTCCAATCACCTGCTGCGCCCGAGCCAGCGGAATCTGCGCGGCCACCTCGGCCATAACGGCTCTGATATCGGCTACAGCAGCCAGCAGTTCGGGTTCAGTCGGCGGATCCGAAGTCAGATACCGCTCCGTGAACCGTACGCAGCCGAGGTTCACGCTGCGGGAGGCGATCAGCCGGGGAGCGACGGACTGCGACTGAATCTGGGCTCCGCTCCGGATCTCGCCGAGCACGAATTCCGTGCTGCCTCCGCCCAAATCGACCACCAGAGCAGTGCCCGGTTCCACCTGCGGCAAGCCGCTGGCAGCCCCGGTAAAGGATAGCTCCGCCTCCTCGGTTCCGCTGATGACTTCCGGCTCAACTCCCAGCCGGTCCCGGATTCCAGTGATGAACTGGTCCCGGTTGCGCGCATCGCGACTGGCCGAGGTGGCGGCGAAACGAATTCGTTCCGCGCCTTCCCGCTGAATCAGCTCGGCGTACTCATCCACAGCCGCGAAGGTTCGTTCTAGGGCCTCCGAGGAGAATTCACCGGTCGCATCCACGCCTTGGCCCAGCCGCACCACCCGCATCTCGCGCTGCACATCATGGACAGTCATGGGGCCACTGATATCGGCTATGAGCAGCCGGATTGAGTTCGTCCCGCAGTCTATCGCCGCTACTCTAGTCATCCGCGCCATCCGGTTCCTCTACTGGTCCTCTGTTGGGCCGGTCAGCCGCGCGTAGCCCTGGTTGGCCCGCCGGACGTGCCTGCTCAGATCCCGGTCAGGAACCGGCCCGGCAGCGTCCCAGGCCCCCGCGCAAGAGCAGCGATCCGGAATCCACCAAGGTTTGATCAACCGGAGCGTTTCATCACCCAGAACGTTCACCCCGGGCCCGGCGGCGAGCGCATGACCGACCAGCACGTGCAGGCATTTCACCCGGTCCGGCATTCCGCCGGCGGAGATGCCCGAAATCTCCGGGACCTCGCCGCTGCCGGCCAGCTCGCCGATCCGGGCTCGCGCAGCCAGATACATCTCATGCGCGTTTCGGTGGACTTCGGCCAGTTCCGGATCCGCTGAAAGCCGTTCGTTCATCCGAGCCATCTCTCCCCCAGCTTCGATCCGGGAGACCGCAGCAGCGAGTACCGGATGGGTCAGATAGAACGTGGTGGGGAAAGGGATGCCATTGCTCAGCCGCGGGGCAGTGGCCGCGACCAGGGGGTTCCCGCAGACGCAGCGCGCCGAGATCTCGACGACATCGCGCACTGGGCGGCCCAACTGCCGGCTCAAGGTCTCCAGATCAGTGGTGGTGGGCAGGCTACCTTCGGCAGAGGAAGCGGTTTCAGCCACGTACTCAACTCCTGTGCAGATCAGCGGGCTTATTCAGTGGCGGAGCAGACGATGGATTGCCATAGCCCGTCTGCCCACGGCCGCCCTTCGGGGTTAGCCGTGGACGGCGCCTGCTCGGGGGCAGCCGGAACCTCGGCATTGCCGTAGACCCAGTACCCGGTTTCTCCCGGCATCACCA
The DNA here is from genome assembly GCF_000376245.1 of Acaricomes phytoseiuli DSM 14247. GTDB lineage: Bacteria > Actinomycetota > Actinomycetes > Actinomycetales > Micrococcaceae > Renibacterium > Renibacterium phytoseiuli. The sequence continues at coordinate 6,338 of NZ_AQXM01000056.1, forward strand.
TATTAACCCTGTCCCGCGCCTGCATTCTGATATAGGCCGGATCGTCCCAGCGGGAGAGCTCTCTGCGCAGATCCGTTTCGCGCTGCTGCTGATAGGCGATATCCGCTTTGATCGCAGAGATCTCAGCGCGTTGCTGAAGGAAGTTGTTGACTGATGGAGCCACGATGATCCCCACAAGCACCAGCACGGCTACCAGGAGAACCGCGCGCCCGGAAAAAGACCGAGCCGCTACCGGTTCGGCGCCCTGGACGGTACCGCGGCGCTTGCCGTCCGAGCCTTTCGAGCCGCTCTGCTCCTTCTGATTCTTCTGGCTCTTCTGATTGCTGGAGCCTTTCTGCGTCTCGGCGGGGCGGGCTCCTAAAGCGGCTTTCTTCGCACCGCTCTGAGCTGTCGATTCCGGAGTCGAGCCGGGCACGGCAGAGCGCCCTACTTGACTCGACGCAGCGTGGCTCTGCACAGGTTGATTCTGTTCCGGTTGTCTCTGCGCCGGCGCACCCTGTTTGGTGCCCCGCGGGACACTGGGTTTGCGTGGTGGCATAAGAGGAACTTTCCGGCAGATAGCAGTCTGGGCTCACCGCATGGCGGTGAGCCCAGACTATCGTGAGATCAGGCTGATCTCCGGGAGGAACCCGGGGTGATCCTCAGAACCTCGGGAAGGCGCTGCGCCCGGCATAGCGGGCGGCATCGTCGAGGTCTTCTTCGATGCGCAGCAGCTGGTTGTACTTGGCCACCCGATCCGAACGGGCCGGAGCGCCGGTCTTGATCTGCCCCGCGTTGGTGGCGACGGCGATATCGGCGATCGTGGTGTCCTCGGTCTCGCCGGAGCGGTGCGAGGTGATCGTGGTGTAGCCGTGCCGCTGCGCGAGCGCTACGGCGTCCAGGGTCTCGGTGAGCGAACCGATCTGGTTGACCTTGACCAGCAACGAGTTCGCGATGTGATCGTCGATACCGCGCTGGAGGCGCTCCGGGTTGGTGACGAAGAGGTCGTCGCCGACGATCTGGACCTGATCGCCGATCTGATCGGTCAGCGCCTTCCAGCCGTCCCAGTCGTCTTCCTGCAGCGGATCCTCGATGGAGACCAGCGGGTAGTCCCGCACCAGTTCGGCGTAATACGTGCTCATCTCCTGAGCCGTGCGGGCCTGGCCCTCGAAGTGGTAGACGCCGTCCTTGAAGAATTCGCTCGAGGCCACGTCCAGGGCGAGCGCGATATCGTCACCCGGGGTGTAGCCGGCGCGCTTGACCGCCTCCAGGATCAGATTCAGTGCGGCGCGGTTGGATGGCAGATTCGGTGCGAAACCGCCCTCGTCGCCGAGCCCGGTGGAAAGCCCCTTCTCGTTGAGGACCTTCTTGAGCTCATGGTAGATCTCCGCACCCCAGCGCAGGGCCTCGGAGAAGGTGGAGGCGCCCAAGGGGACGATCATGAATTCCTGGATATCGACATCGGAGTCTGCGTGGGAGCCGCCGTTGAGGATGTTCATCAGCGGCACCGGCAGCAGATGGGCGTTCGTGCCGCCCAGGTAGCGGTAGAGCGGCAGATCAGCAGAATCCGCTGCAGCGCTGGCCACCGCCAGGGAGACGCCGAGAATGGCATTCGCGCCCAGTTTGCTCTTATTCGGGGTGCCGTCCAGGTCGATCATGACCTGATCGATGATCCGCTGCTCGGTGGCGTCGAAGCCGATGAGCGCGGGGGCGATGGTATCGATTACGGCGGTGACGGCTTCCTGCACGCCCTTGCCGAGATAGCGCTTCTTATCCCCATCGCGGCGTTCAGCCGCTTCGAAAGCGCCGGTCGAGGCACCCGAGGGCACTGCTGCACGGCCTACTGAGCCGTCGTCCAGGCCGACCTCCACCTCTACCGTCGGATTGCCGCGGGAATCGAGGATCTCGCGGGCGTGGATGGCGTCGATAATGGCCATGTTCGTGCTCCTCCAGAGTGCTAGCAACGATGATGAGAACAGCGATGCGGTCAACACATCACTTCTATCTCAGCCTATCGCCTTCGAGGTGCCGACATCGAGCTGCGCTGCTCGCGGCTGCACGGCCAGCAAAAAGCCCAGCAAGAAGCACAGCGGATTCCAAGAGACAAGAAAGATTGACAAGCGATATTTAACGATATATCTTTAATCTATCGCGACATACCGCGATGCATTAATACCCTTCCTGAAAGGAACTTTCCATCATGAGAACTCGACACCATCTCCCCCAAGGATTCTCCGCCGACTCTTTTGACTCGCTGCGCGGCGAGAAGCGTCGTGGCCGAGGCGGCCGCGGTCACGGATTCGGGCCGGGCTTCGGCCCCGGATTCGATGCCGGTTTCGGGCCAGGCTTCGGACCGGGTAGGCGAGGCGGCCCCGGGCGGGCCCGCCGAGGCGATGTGCGCACCGCCATCCTCTCCCAGCTCCGCGAGTCCGAGTACAACGGCTACGGCCTCATGAAGACCATCGCCGAGCGCACCAACGGACTGTGGCGCCCTAGCCCCGGTTCGGTCTACCCGGCCCTGGCAGCACTTGAAGACGAAGGCCTCATCGAAGCCACCGGCGAAGGCCGCCGAAGCGACTACCGCCTCACCGACGCCGGGCGCTCCTATACCGCAGAACGCGAAGCAGAACTCGAAGCAGTCTGGGAAGAGCTCGATGCTGAATCAGGCGGTCACCACGATGCCGTCCGCGATCTGCGCGAAAGCATCGCGAAACTCATGGGAGCCGTTCAGCAGATCGCCATGGATGGCACCGAGGAGCAACTGGCCAAAGTCCAGGAGGACCTCGACGCCACCCGGCGCAAGATCTACCAGCTGCTAGCCGAGTGAATCCCCTGAATCGTCAGCAGCCCGGCTCTGCTGCTCTTCCTCAGCCCGGGCCTGCAGACGATAAACGGCCGCCCGGAGTGCCTGCTCCGCATCCACTCCGGGCGCTTGCCGCAGCAGATCCAGGAGCTGCTCCCCGAGCTCTTCCGCGCTGAGCTGGTCAGGGCTGATCCGCCCAGAGGCCGGTGCCCCGGCCCGACGAAGAGTCTTCTGAGCCAGCATCAGCGCCGGCAAGGCGGCCGGAATGCCCTCGAAAGCCCCGCGCACCGGATTCTCTTCGCGCTTGACCCGCTGCCATTCCGCATCGACCTGCGCCAGGGCCGCATCAGCATCGACCCTGAGCGTGCCATCCGGAGCAAAAACATGAGGACTGCGCCGAATGAGTTTCTCAGAGAGCTCGTGCAACACGGATTGGAGGTCGAAATCACCGTTCTCCTCGGCGATCTGAGCGTGCAGCACCACTTGGAAGAGCACATCCGCTAGCTCTCCTCGAAGTTCCTCCGCGGACCGGCCCTGCTCGATGGCGTCTACGGCCTCATAGGCCTCTTCGACCAGATAACCGAGCAGCGTGCGGTGGTCCTGCGCCCGGGTCCACGGGCAGTGCTCGCGCAGCGCGGAGACGATCCCGCTGAGCCGAGCGACCTCGGCGGCCAGATCTTCGATGGTACGGCCCTCAGTCCACGCCGATGGCACCCTGAGCCCGGTAGGCCTCGCTCAGGTACTCCGCCAGAGCCTCCCGCTCCTCGAGCGGCAGGAAAGCCGCCTCGGCAGCATTCAGGCTGAACACCAGTAAGTCGTCGAGGCCGTAGCCGAAAGTCTCCGTGAGCAGCTCGAATTCACCGATGAGCGTGACTCCGCTGTTCAGCCGGTTATCAGTGTTCACGGTGACCCGGAAACCTGTCTGGTAGAGCAGATCGAAGGGGTGCTCGGCCAGGGCCTGGCCCCACTCCGCAATAGCCCCGGTCTGCAGATTCGAGCTGGGGCAGATCTCCAGGGCGATCCCGCGATCCCTAACCCAAGCGGCAAGAGCACCGAAGGACACCACGCCCAATTCATCGGCGTCGTCGTCTTCGGCCAGGACGGCCGTACCATCGTGATATTCCACCTGGAGGTCACGGGCGATGCGCACACCGTGACCGAGCCTGAGCGCCCGGCCGTCGACGAGAGCCGACTGGATGCTCTCGAGCCCAGCCGCTTCACCAGCGTGCACGGTCACCGGGAAGTTCTGCTCCGCCAGGTAGCGGAAGGCCTCGGTGAATCGGGAAGGCAGAAAGCCGTCTTCTGCGCCGGCGATATCGAAGCCGACCGCTCCGCGTTCACGGTGCCGGACGGCGAGCTCGGCGATCTCCATACCCCGGTCGGCATGCCGCATCGCGGTGATCAACTGACCCACCTGGATCGGCCAGCCCTGCTCAGCAGCGGCTTCAACGCCTTCCTGGAGCCCTTGTTGCACCGCTTCGACGGTTTCATCCAGGCTCAGCCCGCGCCGCTGATGCTGTTCCGGCGCCCAGCGCACCTCGCCGTAGACCACGCCATCAGCGGCCAGATCCTCGACGAATTCCCGCGCCACCCGGCGCAGACCCTCTACGGTCTGCATCACTGCCACCGTGTGCTCGAAGGTCTCCAGGTAGCGGGGCAGCGAACCCGAGTCCGCGGCTTCCCGGAACCACGTACCCAGGATTTCCGGATCATGGCTCGGCAGCTCATGGCCGATCTGCTCAGCGAGCTCGACAACAGTGGCCGGCCGGAGTCCGCCATCTAGATGATCGTGCAGGGAGACTTTCGGCAGGGCGGTGAAGTCGATGGCAGATTCAGAAGCGGGGATAGTCACGAACTCACTCTACGGGATGCCGGGTCACCGAAGTTATCAGAATCGTCAGAGTCCTCTGAGCGAGCGGTAGCCGCTTCCTCCGCCTCGATCTCCTCCGCAATGATCTCGGGGTTCACCGACTTCGGATTCTTCCGATCCAGCCAGTTGTGGAAGAACCGAATCAGATGATCCACGATGAAGCCCATGATCACCGCGAGCACGATGGCGAGCAGGACTCCCAGGAGTTCGTTGTTCTCGATCCAACGGCCAGCGAAGTTGCCGATGGCCACGCTGTAAGCCGCCCAGCTGATGCAGGCCAGGATGTCGACCCAGACGAATCGCCGCCACGGGTACTGGGTAGCGCCCGCGGTGAAGTTGACAGCCACTCGGCCCACGGGGATGTACCTGGCGGTCAGGATCAACACGGCACCGCGTTTATCCAGCTCCCGGCGCGCCCACTGCATTGTCTTTTCCACCTTGGGCTGACGCATCCAGCCAAAACCTGCGGTGCCGATCTTCCTGCCCAGGAAGTAGGCGATATTGTCACCGATCGTCGCCCCGACAGCGGTGACCGCCATGAGGTACCAGAGATTGGGCACACCGCCGTTATTGGCGGAGACAGCGGAGAGCGCCACGATCAGGCTCTCGCTCGGGACGAACATGAAGAAGCCGTCGATCATCGAGAACAGCCCAACCACCGGCACCACCCACCACTGGCTGGCGGAATGGGCGATCAAGCCGTTGAGCGAGTCGCTCAGACCGCGGATGAAATCGAGAAGGTCCACGGCGGGCGGCTCCTTGCTGGTTTCGAACACATAGGCATGCGGGCATCAGTTATCCTCCCGCACAACGACCAATGATCGAGGGAAGTTCCTTCTTTTCCTTCTATCTATCGTCGCACGTTCCTCCACCGAGTGGTCGGTTATGGCGGTTCAGAACGGTTCTGAGCCGCCATAACCGACCACTCGGTGGAGGCGGAGGGCGATCAGGCGATGCGATCGATGATGAGCGGGCGCAGCTCCGGGCGAGAGCCTTCCGGGGCGATGGTCACGGCATCGGCGAGGGCTTCCCGTGCCCGCTCGAACCGCTCCGGGGTATCCGTGAACAAGGTCATCAACGGCTCCCCGGCACGCACCGAAGCACCCGGATTCGCATGCAGGCGCACTCCCGCTCCCGCCTGCACAGGGTCTTCCTTGCGGCTGCGGCCCGCGCCCAGACGCCAGGCCGCAATACCCACGCTCAGCGCATCCAACTCGGTCAGCACACCATCCGCGGGTGCATGGATCACCTCGGATTCCCGGGCCTGCGGCAGCGGAGCCGCAGGATCTCCGCCCTGAGCCGCGATCATCCGCCGCCAGACATCCATCGCCCGGCCGTCCTTGAGCGCCGCGGCCGGATCCGCCTCGCGGCCCTGGGCATCGCGCGTCACCCCCGCAGCGGCGAGCATCTCCTCGGCCAACCGCACGGTCAGCTCCACGACGTCCTGAGGGCCGCCACCGGCCAGCACCTCGACGGACTCTTCGACTTCGAGTGCGTTACCCGCGGTCAGACCCAGTGGAGTGGACATATCGGTGAGCAGGGCCACCGTATTCACCCCGGCGTCCCGGCCGAGCTCCACCATGGTGCGCGCCAATTCCCGGGCCATGTCCTCATCCTTCATGAAGGCGCCGGATCCGGTCTTGACGTCGAGCACCAGGGCACCCGTGCCCTCCGCGATCTTCTTGCTCATAATCGACGAAGCGATCAGCGGAACCGCCTCCACCGTGCCGGTGACATCCCGCAAGGCGTAGAGCTTGCGGTCCGCCGGAGCCAGCCCAGAACCGGCGGAGCAGATCACCGCGCCGACCTCGTCCAGCTGCCGCAGCATCTCGTCATTGGACAGTGCCGCGCGCCAGCCCGGAATGGTATCCAGCTTGTCCAGAGTGCCGCCGGTGTAGCCGAGGCCCCGGCCGGAGAGCTGCGGCACGGCGACTCCGAAAACCGCCACGAGCGGGGCCAACGGCAGCGTGATCTTATCGCCGATGCCGCCCGTGGAGTGCTTGTCCGCGGTGGGCCGCTGCGAGCCGTCACCTGTGCGCAGCACACTGAAGTCCAGCCGCTCCCCCGAGTCGATCATGGCCTGGGTCCAGTGCTGGATCTCCTCGGCGTCCATGCCGTTGAGCAGGATCGCCATATTCAGTGCGGCCATCTGCTCCTCGGCGACGACTCCCCGAGTGTAGGCATCGATGATCCAGGCGATCTGCCCCGCACTGAGCCGGCCGCGATCCCGTTTGGTGCGGATGACCTCGACCGCGTCGAAGGATTCAACACGCTGAGTTCCAGATCCATCCAACTGGCCGGTCATCCTCTGCCCTCTTCCTGTTCGTTGCTTTTCGTGCGAGTTCTTCTAGACGAGATCCTGCGGCCCGAAGGCGTCCGGCAGCACCTCGCCCATGGTGCGCACCCCGGAGACCGTCATCAGCACCATCCCCGGTGCCCGGTGCTCGTAGAGCAGCTGGCGGCAGCGCCCGCACGGCATGAGCACCTGGCCGTGCTGATCCACACAGTAGAACGCGGCGATCTTGCCGCCGCCACTCATCTGCAGAGCACCGACCAGAGTGCATTCCGCGCAGAGGGTCAGCCCGTAGGAGGCGTTCTCCACATTGCAGCCGGAAACCACGCGCCCGTCGTCGAGCAGCGCGGCGGCACCTACTGGGAAACCTGAGTAAGGTGCGTAGGCTTTCGCGGCGGCCTGGTGCGCAGCCGAAGCCAGGCGTTCCCAGTCCGCAGCGGAGATCTCTGCTCTGCCGGCCATGGCTCAGGCCTTGACGTAGGCTACGCCGTTGGCGGCAGGCGGCCTGGCGCGGCCCACCAACCCGGATACCGCCAGGATGGTCAGCGCATAGGGCAGCATCGCCAGGAAGGCCCCGTCCACCGGGGTCACCGCGATGGAGAGGATATTCTGCAAATTGCCCGCCACGCCGAAGAGCAGCGCCGCCAAGAACGCCCCGATGGGGTTCCACCGGCCGAAGATCATCGCGGCGAGGGCAATGAAGCCCAGCCCGCCGGACATGTCTTTGCTGAACGAACTGACCGCCACCAAGGTGAAATACGAACCGCCGAGGCCGGCCACGGCACCGCCCAGGCTCACGTTCCAGAACCGCACCCGGTTGACTTTCACGCCCACGGTATCCGCCGCTTTGGGGTATTCGCCCACGGCCCGGACGCGCAGCCCCCAGCGGGTGCGGAACAGAGCGAACCACAGGCCAAAGACAAGAACCAGCATCAGATAACCCAGGATCGTCTGCTCGAAGAACACCGGCCCCAGCACGGGGATGTCTTTGAGCAGTGGGATGCCGAGCACCGGCAGCCTGGGCGGCTGGTTGTACAGGGCGGCACCGGAGTCCTTCATGAGCTTGTCGAAGAGGAAGCCGGTCAGCCCGGAGACCAGCACGTTGAGCACCACGCCGACGATGATCTGATTGACCAGGTACTTGATGCTGAAGACCGCGAGCACCAGGGAGACGAGCACCCCGGCCAGGGCCGCGGCGAGCATCGCCACGAGGGCGTTGCCGGTCATCGTGCCGACCAGGGCTGCGGTGAAGGCACCGCCGAGCAGCTGGCCCTCGATGGCGATGTTGATCACCCCGGCCCGCTCGCAGAGCACGCCGGATAGTGAACCGTAGACGATCGGCACCACGATCAGCATGGAGCCGGTGAGCATCCCGACCAGGCTCACGGTCTGCGCCTGGGTTCCCGCGACGATCCAGATCATGAAGCCGATGACGAAGAGCACGGCGAAAACGCTGTTGAGCCAGCCGGTGGTCCGGCCCACCGTACGCACCTGGAAGTACGCCAGCACCGCCAGCGCCACGAGCCCCAGGGCGAGAACCCAGCCGAACGCTTTAGCGCCCAGCACCAGCGGGGCCAGCTGAATCGCATCGCGATCCTGGGAGAGCCGGAACGTCGCCGATCCGTCCGGGCCCAGAATCGCAAAGCCTAGCAGCGCGACAACCGCGAGGATCCCCATCACCACGGGGGTTTTCCAGTGCCGCAGCTTCGGCGCGGAAGCTGCCTGGTCTCCGGGCTGCCCGGTGGGGTCTGTCTGTCCTGTGACGGAGCTGATCTGGCTCATGCTGAGGCCTGCTTCCCCGCTGTTTTACCCGTTGTTGCAGTATTCGCATCATCGCTGCCGGGGGTACGCGGATCGTTCTTCCCCGGCCCGGCGAACCGGCCCAGGCCGAAGATCCGACGCACCAGCGGCGGCGCGGCGATGAAGAGCACGATCAAGGACTGGATCACCAGCACAATGTCGATGCTCAGACCCGCCTGGACGGACATGGTCTGACCGCCGGCTTTGAAGGCTCCGAAGAGCAGCGCGGCGAAGAACGTGCCCCAGGGGGTTGAGCGGCCCAGCAGCGCCACGGTGATCGCGTCGAAGCCAATGCTGCCTGCGATATCGCTGTCCAGGGTGCGTTCGGTGCCCGCAAGCTGCGCGGCACCCGCCAGGCCCGCCAGCGCACCGGCGATGGACATGACGATGATGTAGCCGCGGCCGACGCTCATTCCGGCGGTCTTGGCGGCATGCTGATTCGCCCCGATGGCTCGGAGTTCGAAGCCGAGGGTCGAGCGGTTGATGAGCCAGGCCACCAGGAACACCGCGATGACCGCGAGTAGCAGGGAATAGTTGAGCCGCAGCCCGGGGATGATCGCCGGGAACATCGCGGATTCGGGCATCGGCGAGCTGATCGGCTGAGCGCCCTCAGGGGCTTTGTAGACCGTGCGCAGCAGAAAGTCGAGGAAGTACTGGGCGATGTAGTTGAGCATGATCGTCACGATCACCTCATGCGCTCCGGTCCGGGCCTTGAGCAGGCCGACCACCCCGCCCCAAATCGCGCCGCCGATGGCGCCGCCGACGATCACCACCAACAGGTGCAGAACCGGCGGGAGATCCAGGCCGAAGCCGATGCCGCCGGCGAAGATCGCGCCGAGGATGATCTGCCCTTTGGCCCCGATGTTGAACAGCCCGGCACGGAAGGCCACCGTGACCGAGAGCCCGGCCAGGATGAGCGGAGTGGCCTGGGTCAGAGTCTCGATGATGCCGAATCTGCCGGTGACCGTCCGGGCGCTCGGGTTGAACGTCGCGCCCTGGATCAGTGCGCCGTAGGCTCCGGCGATGGCGGCCCAGGCGGCGGCTAAGGTGTCCCCCGGACGGGCGAAGAAGTATCCGGCGGCGCGCGCCACGCGATCGTCGGTGACGGCGATGAGCACCGCACCCACGATCATCGCGAGAAGTACCGCGAGCACCGAAACCAGGGCCGGGCCGGTGGTGATCTCGCGCAGCAGTTGCCGGTTCTTCTGCTCTTCCGGCGGTGCGCCCCCGGATGCTGCCGGCGCCTTGCGCTCCGGCTGAGCTGGCTCAGTCATGCTTGGGGTCCTGTTCTGCCTGTTCTGAAAGCTGCACCCTGGCTTCGGCCTCGTTCATCCCGGCCATCATCAGCCCTAGCAGATCCCGCCCGGTGTCCCCCGGGACGATGCCCATGATCCGGCCGTCGTGGAAGACCGCGATCCGGTCGGCGAGCTCGGCGACTTCTTCGAGTTCCGTCGAGACGATGAGCACCGGGGTGCCCTGATCCCGTTCCGCGATGATACGGCGATGCAGGAATTCGATGGAGCCCACATCCACACCGCGGGTCGGTTGGGAGGCGATGAAGAGCTTGAGCGGCCGGGAGAGCTCGCGGGCCACCACGACTTTCTGCTGGTTGCCGCCGGAGAGCGTGCTCACCGCAGCCTCAGCTGATGGCGTACGCACATCTAATTCGGCGATCTTCTGCTGCGCGTGCTCGGCGATGGCCTGCCGGCGCAGGGTGCCGGCCGCAGCGAATTCAGGATCCCGGTAGAGGTTGAGAATGAGGTTCTCGGCGATGCTGAACTCCCCAACCAGCCCGTCGACACTGCGATCCTCCGGCACGAAACCCACACCGGAACTGATGATCTGCCGCACCGAGCGGCCTACGAGCTCCTGGCCTTCGAGCCGGATGGATCCGAAAACGTGTTTGCGCAGCCCCACGAGCGCTTCGGCGAGCTCGGTCTGGCCGTTGCCCTGCACTCCGGCGATCGCCAGGATCTCCCCTTGCGCCACGGAGAAGCTGACATCGTCGAGCAGGCGGCTGCCGTCATCTGCCAGAACGCTCAGATGCTCAACCTGCAGGGTCTGCGCTCCCGGCTGCGGTGCTGCTTTGTTCAGGGTCAGGCTCACCGCCCGGCCCACCATCAGATCGGCGAGTTCCGCGGCGGAAGCGGACGGCTCCGCGGTGCCGACGACCTTGCCGCGGCGGATCACCGTGATCCGATCCGCTACTGCCTTGACCTCGCGCAGTTTATGCGAGATGAAGACGATGCCTTTGCCGGAGGCCTTGAGCTGGCCGATGATCTCGATGAGCTCGTCGGTCTCCTGCGGGGTGAGCACCGCGGTGGGCTCGTCGAGGATCAGAGTATCGGCATCGCGAACCAAGGCCTTGATGATCTCCACCCGCTGCTGCACGCCGACGGGAAGGTCCTCGACGAGAGCATCAGGGTCCACCCGGAAGCCGTAGCGCTCTGAGATCTCCCGGATCCGGCGGCGGGTGCTCTCCAGATTGAGCACGCCCCCCGGCCCGGTGTGCTCATTGCCGAGGGCGACGTTCTCGGCAACGGTGAACACCGGGATGAGCATGAAGTGCTGATGCACCATGCCGATGCCCGCGGCCATGGCGTCACCAGGGCCGTTGAAGGCCACCGGACGGCCGTCGACCTCGATACTGCCCGAGGTCGGTTCGTAGAGCCCGAACAGCACGTTCATCAGGGTGGATTTGCCGGCGCCGTTCTCACCGAGCAGGCAGTGCACTTCACCGGCTTCGACGGTGAGATCGATCTGATCATTAGCGGTCATCGTACCGAAGCTCTTGGTGATCCCTTTGAGTTCTAGTTTCACTCAGTCGGCCAATCTTGAAAGCGGGCTGCGGCCTGGCGGCTCATCGAGTCTCAGCGCCAGGCCGCAGTGCCGGTGATTCCGGTGTATTACTTGGGGCTGGCGACAGAGTTCACCGTGATCTTGCCGTCGATGATGTCCTGCTTGATCTGATCGACATCCGCGCTGAGCTCAGCGGGGACCGTGTCGGCTAGGTCATGATACGGAGCCAGGTCTACGCCCTGGTTGGCCAGGGTGCCGATATAGGGGCTGGCGTCGAACTGCCCCTCGGTATCGGTCTTGATGACCTCTTCCACAGCGTCTTTCATCTTCTTCAGCACCGAGGTGAGGATCACGGACTGATACGCCGGAGCGGTCTCGTAGCCGTCCGAGTCGACCCAGATCAGCTTGACGTCTTTGCCATCGCGATTGGCCGCTAGGACAGCGTCGCCAGCACCGGTGCCGAGCGGACCGGCCACGGGCATCACGATGTCCGCTCCCTCATTGATGAGGTTCTGCGCGTTCTTGGTGCCTTCCTGGATGATCTCGAAGGTATTCGCGAAAGCGCCCTGTTGAGTCTCCTTGTTCCAGCCCAAGACCTCGACGCTCTGGCCCTTCTGCTGGTTGTAGTACTGAACCCCGTCGTAGAAGCCGTCCATGAAGATCGTCACCGTGGGCAGTTTCACTCCGCCGAAGGTGCCGACCTTGCCGGTTTTACTGCTTCCCGCTGCGAGGTATCCGGCGAGGAATGCCGCCTGAGCGGTGTCATAGATGACGGGCTTCACATTGGGCAGGTCGATCTGATTGTCATCGATGATCGTGAACTTGGCCTCCGGGTTGGCCTCCGCCGTGGCCTTCGTCGCATCGGAGAGCATGAAGCCGACCGTCACGGTCATATTGCAGTTGGCCTGCATCATCTGGTTCAGGTTCGGCACGAAGTCGGACTTGCTGCTGGACTGCGCTTTCCGGACCTGGATGCCCAGATCTTTCTCGGTCTGCTTGAGCCCGTCATAGCTGGACTGGTTGAAGGAGCGGTCATCAAACCCGCCGGAGTCGGAGACGATGCAGCCGATGTAGTCGCTATTGGCGCCATCGGCATTAGAGGCGCTGTCCGGCGGAGTCCCGCAGGCGCTGAGCACTAGCGCGCCGATGCCGAAAGCGGCGACAGCGACGGTGCTGTGCCGGGCGCTGCGTGAGGACGTGAGTCTAGCCAAGGTTCCTCCAGAGAGAAGTACTGAGTGAGTCCGGCAGGGAGACCTCCAATACCGCAGCATGCAGTATCGGAGGTCTCACCGGCTACCCGGGCGAACGGAGCTCCGGGATGTGGTCCCCCCATCCTAAACCATGCTGTGGCAGTGCTCACACTTGCGCTGCCCATCAGCCTGGCGGAAGCTCGCGTCAGCTCAGCTCGACGACCATTTTGCCGGTGTTGCCCCCGGCTAGCAGATCGATCATGGCCTGCGCGGTGTTCTCGAAACCGTGCACCGTGGTCTCCTGGGCACGGATCGTGCCATCGGCCAGCAGCGGTGCCATGAACCGGATGTACTCCTGCTCGTATTCGAAGTAGCTGCTGACCAGGAAGCCGCGCAGGGTGAGCTGTTTGCCCACCGCGAGGACGATGTTGCGGGGCCCCTGCAGAGCTTCGCCGGGCTTCCGGTTGTACTGGCTGATCGCCCCGCACAAGGCAGCACGTCCGAAGCCGTTCATCGCGCTCAGTGCGGCTTCGAGGTGATCTCCACCGACATTGTCGAAATACACGTCGACGCCTTCGATACCGCCTTTTTCCAGCGCGGATCCCAGCTGCTCATGGACCGGGGCATCGCGATAGTTGAAGGCCGCGTTGAACCCGAGATCCTGCAGCATCGCCACTTTCTCTGCGGAACCAGCGCTGCCGATCACCCATGATGCACCCAGCTGCCGGGCGATCTGCCCGGCGATGGAGCCCACGGCTCCTGCGGCACCGGAGATGAAAACAGCATCACCGGCTTTCATCTCGGCGATCTTGGTCAGGCCGATATAGGCGGTGAGCCCGGTCATGCCGAGCACGCCCAGATAGGCCGCAGCGGGGGCTACCGAGGTATCGATCGGCTGCACCTGATCCGCGGACAGCACCGCGAATTCGCGCCAACCCAAATAATGCATGACCATCTGACCGACCTCGACCTCAGCTGACCGGCTGGCGATCACCTCGCCCACCGCTCCGCCGTCGAGCGGCTGATCCAGCTGGAAAGGCTCTCCGTAGGACTTCGTATCGTCCATCCGCCCGCGCATATAGGGGTCCACGGAGAGAGCCTGGTTCGCCACCAGGACCTCACCCTCCTGGAGTTCCGGCAGCGGGGCTTCGGTCAGCCGGAAGTCCTCGAGCCGAGGCACCCCCTGTGGCCGGGCCGCCAGCTCGAACCAGCGAGTGGTCTGCGGCGCTTCGCTCATGCTGCGGATCCGGTCGAGGAGAGCGTGACGTCGATGTTCCCGCGAGTCGCATTGGAGTAGGGGCAGACTTTGTGCGCGGCTTCGGTGAGCGACTCGGCGGTGGCCTGATCGACATTCGGCACGCAGACGTGGAGGGAGACCTCCAACTGGTATCCACCCTCGCCGTTAGGGCCGATGCCGACCTTGGCCGACACCTCGCTGCCGTTCACATCGGCTTTCTCCCGCCGAGCCACGACGTGCAGCGCCGAGTGGAAGCACGCGGCGTACCCGGCGGCGAAGAGCTGCTCCGGGTTAGTGGCACCGCCCTGACCGCCCATCTCCTGCGGAACGGCCACCTCCACATCGAGGAGGCCGTCCGAACTGCGAACATGGCCGTCCCTGCCGGCACCAGTGGCCAGGGCTTCTGCGGTATACACGGTTTCCATGAGATCTCCCTATCTTTGACAGCGATATCGAAGCGAGGCTAAGCGAGACGGGAGCGCTACTGCTCGACTGCCCCCGCCGCTTCCCTCAGCTCCATCCAAAACCACAATCACAAAGTACGCAAAGCCGCTGCGGCGAGCACCCGGATGCCGTACCCGAGCGCTCGCTCGTCCAGCACGTAATCGCCTCGGTGCAGATCGTAATGCTCCTCCCCGTCAACACCGTTGCTTCCGGGAGTATGCGTTCCGAGCCGGAGCATGGCCCCCGGAATCTCCTGGAGGAACCAAGCGAAGTCCTCCCTGCCCATCGACTGCGGCGTCAGCACCACCGAATCCGGGCCCAGTTCTCCCCGGGCGGCGGTTTCGATCAGCGTGGTCTCGGATTCGGAGTTGACCACGGGCGGAACTCCGCGGAAATGGGTGACCTCGATCTGGACCCCATAAGGAGCCGCGACTTGCTGGACCACTTCATCGAGCAGTTCCCCGGCAGCGTGCCAGGCTTCCCGATCCAGGCAGCGCATGGTCCCCCAGAGGAACCCCGAAGCAGGAATGGCATTGGGAGCGGCACCGGCCTGGATCTGCCCCCACACCACGGAGACTCCGCTGCGGACGTCGACCCGGCGGGAAAGCACAGCGGGGACGTTGACCGCGATCTCGGCGAGCGCGAAGACCAGATCCTCGGTGAGATGGGGCCGCGAGGTGTGCCCGCCGCGCCCAGTCAGCTGGATCTTCACGGTATCCGAGGCCGAGGTGATGGCACCGATTCTGGTGCCGATCTTGCCCACCTCGATCCGCGGATCGCAGTGCAGCGCCAGCATCCTCGGCACACCTTCCAGAACGCCTTGGGCGATGCAGTCCAGCGCCCCGCCGGGCATCGTCTCCTCAGCGGGCTGGAAGAGGATCCGCACGGTGCCGTTCAACGGCTTGTGCTCATGCATCGCCTGCAGCACCAGGGCGATGCCCAGCATCGTGGTGGTGTGCACATCGTGACCGCAGGCGTGCGTGACGCCGTGATTCGTCGACGCCCAGGGCAGCCCGGTCTCCTCTAGCACCGGCAGGGCGTCGATATCCCCGCGCAGTGCCAGAGCGATGGGCCCCTGGCCGATATCGACAACAGCGCCCGTCGGCTCCAGGCGGCGCGGTTTCAGCCCGGCAGCGCTGAGCCGATCCGTGGTGCGGAACTCATGGCGGGACAGCTCGGGGTGGCGGTGCAGGTCGCGCCGGAACTCGATCAGCTCGGGTAGCAGCGGTTCGAGCCATGGGAGAACCGACTCATCTGCTGGGACGCCCTGCACGCCCTGAGACTTTCCGTCATGAGACTGAGCGTAATAAGTCACCTCTTGACTTTAGCCAAGAGGCAGACCAGATCCCTCATTATTGTTTCAGCTTTGTGTCAGCGCATGGTGGATCTACTCGCCGAGGCTATCGGTATCGCAGGGGTCGAGTTTGGCATGATGCCCCAGGGGGTGGGCCAGGGGCGCGGGGTTTCGAGCTGATAGACAAAAGGAACCGCGTAGTCGATGAGCGCTTTGCCGGGCGACGTGCGCCCTACCGCCTCCCCCGGTACCGAGCACTGCGATTTTCACGGATCCTCCTTGGGGTCGTCGATACCGATGCTGCTGCCGTCAGAGGACGTCGACGTCCCCGGAGGCTTTGAGGCTTTCCACGGCCTCTTTGACGCGCTGCGCATGAGCCGAGGTGGTGACCAAAAGGGCGTCGGGGGTATCCACCACGACGACATCGTCGATGCCGATCAGCGCGATCACCCGTTTGGTGTCCGTGACCACCACGCCGGAGGCGTCTTCGCTGAAGACCCGGTGCGTGCCCTCGCCGAGAACCGTGATGACTTCAGAGTCCTTGGCGCTGTTGAGCCGGCCGATCGCAGCGAAATCCCCGACATCGTCCCAACGGAACGATGCCGGGATCACCGCTACATCACCGGCAGCGGCGGCGGGTTCGGCCACCGCGTAATCGATGGCGGTCTTGGGCAGCTGCTGCCAGATCCGTGCGGTGACCTCATCGCGCTCCGGGGTGTCCCAGGCCTTGGCGATCTCGGTCAGCCCGGCGTGCAGCTGAGGCTCATTGGCTTCCAAGTGCTGCAGCAGGAGGGCGACCGGGGCCACGAACATCCCGGCGTTCCAGTGGTAGTCGCCGGCAGCCAGATAGCGCTCCGCGGTAGCCTGATCCGGCTTCTCCACGAACTCGGCCACGGTATGCGCGTTCGGCGCTCCCGGGACGTCCAGGCCGGCACCGGTGCGGATATAGCCGAAACCGGTCGAGGCGTGGGTGGGCGTGATCCCGATGGTGACGATCTTGCCGGTGGCGGCAGTGCGCACGGCCTCCAGCACGGCCTCCTGGAAGAGGTTGTCGCCGCTGATCACGTGATCGGCGGCGAAGGACCCCATGATGATGCTGGGATCCCGCTCGTAGAGGATGGCAGCGGCGAGACCGATCGCCGCAGCGGAATCTTTGGGTTCGCTTTCCAGCACCAGATCGGAGTCCTTGACTTCCGGAAGCTGGGCGCAGACCGCTTCCCGGTGGGCGACGCCGGTCACCAGGAGGATGCGATCCCCGGCTAGGGGCTGCAGGCGGTCGAAGGTGGAGCGCAGAAGGGTACTTCCGGAGCCGGTGAGATCATGCAGGAACTTCGGCGCACCGGCTCGGGAGAGCGGCCAGAGCCTGGTGCCGACTCCGCCAGCCGGGATCACCGCGTGGAAAGCCGCTAGATCCTGCTGGGCCTGGGCTGGTTGCTCCGATGCCGTGCGCGCATCAGTCTGATCAAGAGAAGAGTCGGCCACAAAGGCTCCACGTGCTAATAGAAGTTACAGGGTCATGACGGGGCCTTGAAGAACAAAGGTCGTCACAAGGTCGCATATGTCTTATAGATAACTGCTGAAGAACTGCCGATCATTTTATCCCATGTATTGGCGTATTGGCTTCGACCGTTTTCACGAGTCGCCGCCAGCCGGCTTCAAGGCCGTAGTTAACCACCGGAAAGAGCCCCGATCCGTGGAATCGAATCGGCTTCGGCGCACCCACCGGAAGGATGAATACGACGAGGTGTGAAGCAGCCCACAGACCAAGGGAAGCCTAAGTTGAGTAAGCGGCGGGGGAGGCCTAGATTTACCCTTGAAGTAAGCCAGCTGAAAGAGCTGAGCTTTCGGTAACGGCCGAACCGAGCAGAGGCACGCTGAGGTTTTGCTGCCGTTGCCCTACAGGGAGGTTTATTCAGTGCCGACAAAACCAGCTGGCACCCTGTACCGCGGCCGGGAAGGCATGTGGTCCTGGGTCGGGCATCGGGTCACCGGTGTGGTGATCTTCTTCTTCCTGTTGGTACACGTTCTGGACACCTCTTTGGTGCGTGTCTCACCGGAAGCCTACGACGCTGTTATTGGCACCTATAAGAATCCGGTCATGGGTCTGGGCGAAGTCGCCCTCGTCGCCGCGATCGTCTTCCACGCCTTCAACGGCTTGCGGATCATCGCCATTGACTTCTGGAAGAAGGGCCCCAAGTACCAGCGTCAGCTGCTCTGGGGCGTCGGGATTCTCTGGTTCCTCGTAATGGTGCCGTTCACAATCCGACAGCTGAGCATCGTCTTGGCACCGCTATGGGGAGGGAACTGATGACGACCATCGAAGCCCCGCGCAGCAAGGCTAGTAAAGCCAAATATCAGCGCAGCGGCCGTTCTGGCTCCAACTTCGAGATGCTGGCCTGGCTTTTCATGCGCGTCTCCGGTGTTTTCCTGATCGTGCTGATCTTCGGCCACCTCTTCGTGAACCTGATGCTCGGCGAAGGCGTCAAGCAGATCGATTTCGCCTTCGTCGCGGGCAAATGGGCCAACCCTTTCTGGCAGTATTGGGCGCTCATCATGCTCTGGCTGGCGATGCTCCACGGCACCAACGGCGTGCGCACCATCATCAATGACTATGCCGAACGGGTCAGCACCCGAATCGCACTGAAGTCGGTGCTGTACATCGCCACCGTCGTGATCATCTCGCTGGGCACCATGGTGATCTTCACCTTCGATCCGTGCATCGATGCGCCGGGCCAGTTGCCTGCTTTCTGCCCGGCACCCCAATAATCCGCGCTTTCCGGCCCCGGTGACGCAGCAGAGCTGCCCCGGAGCGGGAGGCGGAAGCCCCGAGGGCTTCATAGTTATCAACAGTTCAGATTCATATCCGCCAAGGAGCACATGGCATGCAGGTTCATAAGTACGACGTGGTGATCGTCGGGGCCGGCGGCGCCGGAATGCGAGCCGCTATCGAAGCCGGCCAGCGTGCCCACACCGCCGTACTCACCAAGCTCTACCCGACGCGATCGCACACCGGTGCGGCGCAGGGCGGAATGTGCGCTGCACTGGCGAACGTCGAAGAGGACAACTGGGAGTGGCACACCTTCGACACCGTCAAGGGCGGCGACTACCTCGTCGACCAGGACGCGGCAGAGGTCATGGCCAAAGAAGCCATCGACGCAGTGCTGGACCTGGAGAAAATGGGCCTGCCGTTCAACCGCACCCCCGAGGGCCGGATCGATCAGCGCCGCTTTGGCGGGCATACCCGCGATCACGGCAAGGCACCCGTGCGCCGGGCCTGCTACGCCGCGGACCGCACCGGTCACATGATCCTGCAAACGCTGTACCAAAACTGCGTCAAGCACAATGTCGAGTTCTACAACGAGTACTACGTGCTGGATCTGCTCGTCGTCGAAGAAGAGCATGAAGGCACGATGCGCAAGCGGGTCGCCGGGGTGGTTTCCTACGATCTAGCCTCCGGCGAGCTGCACGTCTTCCAGGCGAAGTCCGTGGTCTTCGCCTCCGGTGGTGCGGGCAAGGTTTTCAAGACCACCTCGAACGCGCACACGCTCACCGGAGACGGTATGGCGATCGCCTTCCGGCGCGGCATCCCGCTGGAGGACATGGAATTCTTCCAGTTCCACCCGACCGGCCTGGCCGGTCTGGGCATTCTGCTCTCCGAAGCGGCCCGCGGCGAAGGCGCGATCCTGCGCAACTCCGAGGGCGAGCGGTTCATGGAGCGCTACGCCCCCACCATCAAAGACCTTGCGCCGCGTGACATCGTGGCCCGGTCCATGGCGAACGAAGTCCGGGAAGGTCGCGGCTGCGGGCCGAACAAGGACTACGTGCTGCTCGATCTGACCCACCTGGAGCCCGAGCACATCGAGGCCAAGCTCCCGGACATCACCGAGTTCGCACGCACCTACCTGGGCGTCGAACCGTTCACCGAACCGGTGCCGGTCTTCCCCACCGCGCATTACGCGATGGGCGGCATCCCGACCAATGTCGAATCCGAAGTGCTCGAAGACAATGACACCGTGATCCCCGGGCTCTTCGCCGCCGGGGAGGTGGCCTGCGTCTCCGTGCACGGCTCGAACCGACTGGGCACCAACTCCCTGCTCGATATCAACGTCTTCGGCAAACGTGCGGGCATCGCCGCGGCGGAATACGCCAAACACGCCGATTTCGTGGAGCTCCCGGAGGATCCGGAGGCCTACACCATCGCACTGCTGGACCATGTCCGGGCGTCCGATGGCGGCGAGAAGGTCGCGGCGATCCGCAAAGATCTTCAGGACACCATGGACGCCAATATGCAGGTGTTCCGGTCCGCGCAGACCCTGCACAGGGCGCTCGACGACATCGCATCCCTGGAGGAGCGCTACGCGCGGATCACGGTGCAGGACAAGGGCAAGCGCTTCAACCTGGACCTGCTCGAGGCCGTCGAGCTCGGTTTCCTTCTGGAGCTGGCCAAAGTGATGACCGTCGCCGCACTGCACCGCGAAGAGTCCCGGGGCGGCCACTTCCGCGAGGACTTCCCGGACCGAGACGACGAGAAATTCATGAAGCATTCAATGGCTTATCTGGATGATGCGGCGGAGGCCGAGCATATCGCCGGCATCCGGCTGGACACCAAACCCGTGGTGTTCACCCGCTACGAGCCGATGGTGAGGAAGTACTAGTCATGACCGCAACTGCATCGACTCCAGTGGAGACCGCCGAGCCGGCCTCGAAAGTAGAGCTGCCGGCCAGCGTCGGCGGCGGGGGCGAGATTCCCACCTTCGATATCACGCTCAAAGTGCGCCGGTACAACCCGGAGTTCGAGGACGAGGGCCACTGGGACGAATACCAGCTGACCATGTACGGCACCGATCGAGTGCTCGACGCCTTGCACAAGGTGAAGTGGGAGATCGACGGCTCGCTGTCCTTCCGCCGCTCCTGCGCACACGGCATCTGCGGCTCGGACGCGATGCGGATCAACGCCCGCAACCGGCTCGCCTGCAAAACCCTACTCAAGGACCTGGACACCTCCAAGCCGATCACCGTCGAGCCGATCAAGGGCCTGCCCATCGAGAAAGACCTCATCGTGGACATGGAGCCATTTTTCCAGTCCTACCGCGAGGTGATGCCCTTCCTGATCAACAAGGGCCACGAGCCCACTCGGGAGCGCCTGCAGTCCGCAGAGGATCGCGCCCGCTTCGACGACACCACTAAATGCATCCTGTGCGCCGCGTGCACGAGCTCCTGCCCGGTGTTCTGGACCGATGGCCAGTACTTCGGGCCGGCGGCGATCGTCAACGCGCACCGCTTCATCTTCGACTCCCGTGATGACGCCGGGGACATGCGCCTGGAGATCCTCAACGACAAAGAAGGCGTCTGGCGCTGCCGGACGACCTTCAACTGCACCGAGGCCTGTCCGCGCGGCATCGAGGTCACCAAGGCTATCGCCGAGGTGAAGCAGGCCATCCTGACGCGCAGCGTATAACAGCATGATCTGAAAAAGCAGAGCCCGGGCCGCCACGGCCCGGGCTCTGCTTTACTTTTGCAAGGCTTTACTCAGCACTTCCCTCAGGTCTCCTCGGGCTCCCGATTGAAACCGATCCGATCCACCACCCCGGCGAGCCCATGCAGATCAAGGACCAGCGCGTCGATGTCATAAGGCTCCCCGTCGACCGCCACCACGATGTCCTGGTACCGGCCGTCCTCGGCCTGCGTGCTTTTAAGGATCTCCAGGTTAGAGACCTTCATGCCGTGCTCGGCCACTGCGGCGACGATCTGCCGGAACAGGCCATCGCCCTCCCGGTAACGGTTCCGCAGATCATGCCGGATGTACCTGGAGCGCGGCATCCTGCGGGCCAGCGGCGGAATCCCCAGGGTCACCAGAAGGTACGCCACCGTCACCGCGGCGGCCACGATGTACATGCCGGCACCGGCTGCCGTGCCGACCGCCGCGACCAGCCAGATACTCGCCGCCGTGGTCAGCCCGCGCACCGCATTGCGCTGAATGAGGATCAGGCCGGCACCCAGGAAGCCGACCCCGGTGATGATCTGCGCTGCCATCCGGGAGCCATCGAAGCTGAATCCGGGCAGGCTCGCGAGATCGAAGAAACCGTATTTGGAGATCACCATGAACAGCGCCGCACCCAGCCCGACCAGGATATGCGTGCGGATGCCGGCATTCTTCTGATGGTATTCGCGTTCCACGCCAATGATCAGCGATAACACCATCGCCAAAGCCAGATTGAGCAGATAAACCCACTCGTTCATAAGACTCCTCGTTCCTGATACGTCATATCCAATACTTCTGATACTCCGCATCCTGCCCGGGATGTCTGAAAATGTCAGCGATGCCTGATTTGTTCCGCCCTCAGGAGAATTCCGCCCCCTAGAGCCCAGCCATCATCGATGCTGCGCAGCATGCTGATCCAACGCTCAGCTCCTCTGCTGTTCCGTATCGGCTTTGCCTATCGTTCCCCAACCGGCGGCGATCAGATAGACCTGGGAGAGCAGGTAGAACCAGACGAAAAGGCCCAGGATCACCGAGAACGGGGCAAGCAGAGGGTTCTGGCCGCCGACATTCGCCAGGAGGATCCCGGAGAGCGAGCGCAGCACCGTAGAGCCCACGGCTGCGATAAGCGCTGTCTGCCAGGCGACCGCCCGCGGCATCGAGACATCCGCAGCCACGCGGAACAAGGCGAAGGCCACGATCAAATCCAGCAGCAAGGTCACCAGCAGCGAGAGCACGAAGCCGAGGATCGCGAAGCTGCGGGATTCCAGGCCGATCTGGGTCAGCAGCCAGTCCAGCACTGTGGAGGCTCCCAGCCCGATCACCGACGTGAGGATCAAGGCCACGCCCAGGCCGAGCAGCAGGCCCAGGTCCTTGACGATCCGTAGCACCGGGTTGCCCTGCAAAGTCTCCAAGCCGAAGACCGCCCGAATCCCCGCGCGCAGGCCGTTGATCCAGCCCAGAGAGGTGAAGAGCAGAGCCACCACGGAGATGATCAGAGCCAGGGAGAGCCCCGTGCTCATATTGAACAGATCCTCCGGTTCGGCGAGGCCTGGCTGGCTGTCCGTAGCGATCAACCCGGGAGTGGACTGGGCCACAGCATTGACCACGGATCGTTGCAGCTGCTCGTTACCGGAGGCGATCAAGCCGAAGATCGAGAACCCGGCGACCAGCATCGCGGCCACCGAGAAGAACATATTGTAGGCCGAACCCGCAGCGAGCAACGGCCCATGGCGCAGCGAGTACGTCTGGAAAGCGCGCATCGGTCGGAAGGTGTTGAGCCGCGTGGTCAGCAGGCCCAGCCTGGCACCTAGAGTGCCGAAGAATCCCGGGCTTTCCCGCGTCGCCTTGCCGAAGGCAACTTGAGCTGCCAGTACTCGGCGTTCGGTTTCCGCACGATCCCAGGGGGCCGGCTGCTGCGATCCGACGTCCTCGCTGTAAAGCCGCGACTTCTTGACCTTAGCCGTTACCAAAGCCCACCTCTTCCCTCAACGTCCACACCCCATCATTACTGTGCTCGTACAACCCCATGCTATCGACGGGGAAGCTGGCCTCATAAGCATCCAGCATGGTCAGAGCCTCGTCCATGCCTGCTTCGGAGATGTCATGGGCCACTGTGACATGCGGATGGAAAGGGAAAGGCAACTCCCGTGCCAGCGGGCCGCACTGCAGTCTTTCGTGCAGGGCCGTGCAGTGCTCGAAGCCCTCGGCCACCTTCAGGAAGACCACGGGCGAAACCGGGCGGAAAGCCCCGGTACTGCGCAGAGTGACCCGGAACTCCTCTTGCTCGGAGGCCACATCCCGCACATGGTCGGTGACCGAGGCCCAGTCCGTGATCGGCGTCGTGGTCACCAAGGTGATATGCGCCGGGACGATCTCTGCGAGCGGATCGCCGAAGGAAGCCCGCCAGATCTTGAGCTCGGTGGCGAAGGGCTCCGGTATCGCCAGCACTACCCCGGCGAGGCTAGCCAGCACGCTACTCGGCCTGGGCGGTTGACCGCTGCACCGCAGAAGCGGGTAGGAAGCCGACCTGATCGTAGACACTGCGCAAAGTCTGCGCCGCGACATCACGGGCCCGTTGGGCACCCACCGCGAGGGAACGATCCAGCTCGGCAGGATCCGCGAGCAAATCCATGGCCCGTTCCCGGATCGGCGCGAGCACCGAAACCACCAGATCAGCCAGATCTGTTTTCAGATGCCCGTACATCTTGCCCTGGTACTGGGTCTCGAGATCCGCGATCGTGCTCCCGCTCAGCGCCGAGTAGATGCTCAGCAGATTCGAGATCCCAGGCTTGTCCGCTTTGTCATAACGGATCTCGGAACCGTTATCGGTGACCGCGGATTTGATCCGTTTCGCGGTCACCTTGGGATCATCCAGCAGATTGATCAGGCCCTGAGGCGACTGCGCTGATTTGGACATCTTGGCTTCGGAGTTCTGCAGATCCTGGATCTTCGCGGTCTCTTTCTGAATCAGCGCCTCGGGCACCACGAAGGTCTCCCCGAAGCGGTGGTTGAAGCGCTGCGCCAGATCCCGGGAGAGCTCGATGTGCTGGCGCTGGTCCTCCCCCACCGGCACACCGGAGGGCTGGTACAGCAGAATATCCGCGGCTTGCAGGATCGGGTAGGTGAACAACCCGACGCTGGCGGCATCAAAACCCTGTTTGAGGCTCTTGTCTTTGAACTGGGTCATCCGGGAGGCTTCGCCGAAGCCGGTCAGGCAGTTGAGTACCCAGGCGAGCTGAGCGTGCTCCGGAACATGGGACTGCACGAATAAAGTCGCTTTATCCACATCGATTCCGCCGGCGAGGTACTGCGCCGCGGTGACCCTGGTGCGCTCACGCAGCTCAGCGGGATCCTGAGGTGTCGTGATCGCATGCAGGTCCACGATGGAGAAGAACGCCTCGTATTCGTCTTGCAGGCGCACCCAGTTGACGAGAGCACCCAGATAATTCCCCAGATGCAGGGAACCAGCAGAAGGCTGCATCCCGGAGAGGACTCTGGGCTTGGCGTGCGGCTTGGCGATATCAGTCATGTCTGTGGCGGATCTTCCTCAGGGTTCGCTTCCGGTGCCCTGTGTTTTAGCTGATGTGTTTCAGCTACGGTCCAGCGGGAAAACTAGCGGATGGTGTAGTCGACGAGGAGCGGGGCGTGATCAGACCAGCGCTCAGCATAGCTCGGCGCTCGATCCACCACGGCATTCCCCGCCCGGGCGAAGAGCTCCGGGGTGGCCATGTGGTAGTCGATCCGCCAACCGGTGTCGTTGTCAAAGGCCTGGCCGCGCTGCGACCACCAGGTGTAAGGGCCGTTCACGGGGCCCGCGAGCTCGCGCTGGACGTCCTTCCAGCCCAGGCCGCCAGGGGTATCCCCACCACCGAAGAACTTATCGAAGTAGGCGCGCTCCTCCGGAAGGAAGCCCGCGTTCTTGACGTTGCCCTTCCAGTTCTTAATATCGAGCTCGGTATGCCCCACGTTCAGATCCCCGACGATCAAGGCGTAGTCGCTCTGCTCGGCCAGCTCGGCCATCCGCTCCAGCATCGTGTCCAGGAAGCGGTACTTGTCTTCCTGACGCTGCGTACCGACTTCACCGGAGTGCACATAAGCGCTGATCACCGTCAGCTTCTTGGCGTTCTCACCGATCGTGTAATCGGCTTCGACCCAGCGCCCCGCCGTGGCAAAATACTCTTCACCGATCCCGATCCGGGTGGCATCAGGGGCGAGCGAATCCTTGCGGGAGGCGATGAGCACCCCGGCCCGGCCCTTGGCCTCAGCCTCGGCATGGACGATATGCCAGTCATCTGCGAGGAATCCGTCCACCACCTCATCGGGGGCTCGGACTTCCTGCAGGCAGAGGATGTCGACCTGCCGAGGGGCCAGCCATTCAGCCATGCCTTTGCGATATGAAGCACGGATGCCATTGACGTTGACCGAGGCCACCCGGAGGGCCTCAGCCTGTTTGGCATTCGCGTCTGAAACGTCTGATGTGGCTTCTGGGGTCTGCGCGGCGCTGCTCACTTGATCCACTGTACCGGGCTGCGCGGCTCTCGGTATTCAAACAGCCCGCTAATCGTGCCACTACTGAACTCAATGATGAGCCCGGCACCGGCCTCAGTCGGGGACAACGACCCCGGAGATCGGCTCGCCGTCTGCGCCGTTGCCCCCGCTGCGACGCTCCTCCTGCTGGCTGCCGAGCATGTCCCGGGCATTATGCGAGGTGATCTGGATGGTCTCCAGGGCGCGGTCGACCATATCTTTGGCAGCCGCGTCCAGCCCCGGCTGATCCGCGGCGTCGAGCTGTTCGGCGATGACCCTGGCTTGGACCTGAACGATCTTGAAGCTGTGGTCCAGCTTCATATCGCGCACGCCGTCGCGAGGCTGCTCATCCACCAGTCGGGTGCTGTCGCGCTCCCGCTGAGTCATGTTCTGCTGGGCGAGATCCTGCTGGACCCGGCGCATCTGATCGGCACCGAAGCGCGCCGCCCGGGCGACACCTACGTAGACCAGGGTGGCCAGGATCAGCCAGCCCAGCGCGATGGCGGCGATGATCCAGCCGAGCACCGTATTGTTATTGGCCGCCAGCACCAGGGCTAGCAGGAACACCACGGCAAGGAGCACCGGCCCCGCGGCACCTACCCAGCCGGGACGGCGGTTTTTACCAGAAGCCTGCGAAGGATCCAAGGAGAACATCTTCCCATTATCCTCGCTCGACGCTCCCGCCGGGCCGTTTTCCCGTCGCTTCCGCGACCGGCGAAACCCCGGCCTGCACGGCGGCCTCCGGAGCCTCAGTCTGCAGGGGCTCGGGCTGCGCCCTGGTCATC
Source organism: Acaricomes phytoseiuli DSM 14247 (assembly GCF_000376245.1). Classification (GTDB taxonomy): domain Bacteria; phylum Actinomycetota; class Actinomycetes; order Actinomycetales; family Micrococcaceae; genus Renibacterium; species Renibacterium phytoseiuli. The sequence goes on from NZ_AQXM01000056.1 coordinate 32,841, forward strand.
GGCCCGAAGATCAACCAGAGGCCCGTGATGAACCAGCCGCGCCCGATAGACCACCAAAGCGTGGTCCGCGCTTGCTCATCCGCGAAGAAAACGATCAGCATCAGATACACAACACTGGCGATCGCCACCGCGATCACGACCCGATACCACTCGCGCCAGAGCACCTGCTGCTTCGCCGGCCCATATCGCGGGCGCGGAGGCGGCTTGGGGCCGCCGGCAAAACGGTAGGCGAACCTGGCATCGGCCCAGCGCACCACGGCCGGGCCGAACGCCACGCTGAACCCTAGGTAGTACCCGGCCAGGATATGCGTCCAGCCGAGTTCAGCGCCCTGAGCCAGATCCACCGCGACGGCCACTACGAGGACCACATCCAGCAACGGGATCCCGAGGAGCAGGGCGGTGCTGAGCTTCCGCCACCGCAGCAGATAACGGCAGGCCAGGCCGGCGACCAGCAGCACCCAGAGACCGATCTCACTGGCCAGAATGAAAACAGCCACCGGGTTCTGCTGGAAGAAGCCGGTGACCCCGGAGGTCATGATGCCGCCCCACCGGTATTGCTACGCTGCCGCGCCATCGCCAGTGACCCCACGCTGATCACGGTGTCGATGACCCAGACGATCGCCCAGATCCGGGACGCATTCGAGGACCAGGCTGCACCGTCAACGGTCCTCAGGATGGTGCTCACCTCGGCCTGGCCCGTCAGCACCTGCCACGGCCAGGAATAACCAGCAGAGGCGAAGACGACCTGCGCCAACAGGAAGATCACCGTGTGAATCAGCCAATGTCTCATACCTGCCATGTTTCCGCACGATGGCACTGACCCACATCGTCCAGGAGCCGCATACCGGGCTCATCCTTTAGTCGTAAGCAGCTTGTCCGGAGCTGACTCCGCTCGGGAGAATCAGACCATGGTCAGCGATTTCAGCTTCCGGGCGCTGCCGCGCGCAGACTACTTCATCGCGATGTTCTACCTGGTACTGGGCGGCGCGCTCCAGTTCACCGGGCTGGGCTGGGCCGGTTCGGACCTGTTCGGCCCAGCCCAGCCCAGTGAGCTGGAGCAGCTCTGGCCGGCCTGGCTGCTCCTCGGGTGCGCGGGAATCCTGCTGCGCACCGTCAGGACAGGGGCGATGATGGCGGTGACCGGGTGCGCGGTGATCCTGAGCCTGCTCAGCGGGGCCGGCGTGGTCTCTTTGGTGCTCGTCTTCGAGGTGATCTTCTCCGGTACGCTCTTCGGCTCAGCTCGGCAGCGCCGGATCGCCCAGATCACCGGCCTCGGGCTGAGTGCGCTGACTCTTATCGCCGCACTGTTCGGTGGAAGTTGGCAGCTGGTCTTCGTAGTCCTCGTGCAATGCCTTGTGGTCTTCCTGACCCCGATGTGGTGGGCGGAGAACGTCCGCCAGCAAGGTGAGATCGCACGCACCGAACAGCTCCGGGCGAAGCAGGCGGAACAGCTGCTGGCCCAGGAGCGCCTGCTGGCGCAGCTCAACCTCCAGCTTTCCGTGGCCGCAGAACGCGGCCGAATGGCCAGGGACTTGCACGACGTGATCGCCGGTAGGCTCTCCGCTATCGCCTTGCAGACCGCTGCAGCACTGCAGAGCGAGGACCACCGGCTGCACGGGGAAGTCCTAGCTGCAGCGCGGCAGGCCTCGGTTCAAGCCCTCAACGATATGCGGCAGATGATTGAGGTGCTGCACACCGTGGACGGCGCTTCCGACGGCTCAGATGCGTCATCCGGAAGCGGCACCGGGAATCTCTCCGGGCCCGGCCTGAATCTTCCAGCAGACCTGCAGGTGCTCGCGGACTCCCTGGGTGCCGGCGGCACCCGGGTGACTTTAGATCTGGATCAGAATCAGCCCAGCCCCACTGTGGCATTCAGCGCCGCTGCGGGACAGGCGGTGTACCGAATCTGCCAGGAAGCCCTGGCCAATGCGATCCGGCATGCTCCGGGAGCACCCGTATCGGTACGACTCGCGACGATCGCGGAGGAGCTGGTCCTGACCGTGACGAACTCTTTTCCGCCTGAGGCACCGGTCCGACAACCGGAGAACAGACTCCCAGCGGGTCACGGACTGCGCAATATGCGGGTCCGCGCGGGCGAACTCGGCGGCAGCCTGACCGCGGGGGCTCGTGGGGGTGAGGGTAATGGTGCTGACAGTACCGTCTGGATCGTGGAAGCGAGGTTGCCGCAGTGACCGCTCACACCGATGACGTCCCGCAGCCGGCGCTGAAGCCTCCGGCAGTGCTGATCGCGGATGATCACGCCGCGATCCGCCAGGGGCTGCGGATGATCCTCGACGGTTCCGCCCGGGTGGTCGGCGAGGCTGCCGACGGAGCGAGCGCCGTGCACATGGCCCGAAGCCTGGAATGCGATGTGGTGCTCATGGACATCCGAATGCCCGGCCTTGACGGTATCGAAGCCACCCGGAGGATCGCCGCGGAAGGCAGAGCTTCCGTCCTCATCCTGAGCACTTTTGGCCTCGACGACTACGTCCTCTCCGCGCTCCGGGCCGGCGCAGCCGGCTATCTACTCAAATCCGTTTCCGCCTCGGAGCTCACCGAAGCAGTGCGGCGGGTCGCCGCCGGGCAGACGGTACTGGCACCTGAAGTCACCCGGGCCGTGGTCGATCAGGCTCTCGAAGCCCGCTCACCCGGCGCAGAGCCGCCCGAAGCCCTGGCCGAGCTGACCCCGCGTGAAGTCGAAGTCCTGCAAGCAGTGGGAGCCGGGTGGAGCAATCAGCAGATCGCCCGCAAGCTCGGCATCGCCGAGGTCACCGTCAAAAGCCATATCTCGCGGATCTTCAGCAAACTGGGCCTGGCCTCACGCGTGCAGGCCGCGATCTTCTGCGCGCAGCATCTCCCCCACTGAGCCCACCGCCGCCTGAGCCGGCCCGGCCCTGCGTGCCTCAGCTGAGGAAGAGCTTGCGCAGCCGGGCAGTGGTGAGAATAAGGCCCGCGACGATCATCACCAGGTAATACCCGATATGCACCAGCAGACCCCAGCCGATCGCTCCCGCACCGAGTTGCCGCAGCAGTTCCACGCCCTGCCATAGCGGCAGCGCTTGAATGATCCACTGCACCGGCTCGGGGTACACCGAAAGCGGGAAGAACGTCCCGGAGAACAAGAAGAGCAGCAAGGTGATGAAGCTGATCCATTCCAGACCCTGGAAGCTCTTGATGAAACTGGTCAGGGCCATCCCGAAGCTGGCGAAACCGAAGGCGATCAGCGCCGAGGCCGGGATCATCATCACAGCCCACGGCGAAGTGATCAGGCCCAGCATCGCCATCACCGCGGTGAAGCCGCTGGCATAGATCGTCCCGCGGAGCAGGGCCAGGAAGATATCTCCCAACGCCACGTCCAGCGGGCCCAGCGAGGTGTTGAGGATACCCCGGTACAGCTTGGAGATCCGCATTCGGAAGAAGACGTTCCAGGTGGAGTCGTAGACTGCGCCGTTCATCGCCGACGTAGCCAGCAGCGCGGGTGCGATGAATGCCGCGTAGCTCATCTCCTGGCCGCCCGGCCCGATCACAGTGCCGACCAATGCGCCCAACCCCACACCCAGCGAGAGCAGATACAGCACAGGCTCCAGGAAGCCGGCGACCACGATCGCCCATCGAGTGCTCCTGGTCGCCAGTAAGCCGCGGGCCACGATGGACCTGGCGTTACCGGAATACAGCCCGGCCAGTGGGCCGCGCCGCCGGGCGATCCGTTCGGCGGCGCGGGAGGTGACTTCTTGGCCCGATGGCTCCGGGGCGAGTTCTAACCGGCTCATGCGGACAGCCTCCGCGTGTACATCCGCTGGGCCAGGGCCCATCCGGCACCTGCCAGCACCACCAGATAGGCCAGATGCACGACGATGAGCCAGCCCGGTATCGGGTAACCGAAGCTGAGCCAGCGGCCTAGCTCGGTGGCGTGCCAGAGCGGAGAGATCCAGCCGATCCACTGCAGACCCCAGGGCAGCTGGCTGAGCGGGAAGAACGTCCCGGAGAACAGGAACATCGGGGTGATGACGAACCGGCCGATCAGCGCGAACTGGCCGGCATCTGTTTTCAACGTCGCAGACCAAGCCATCAGCGGAAGGCCGAAGGCCAGGGCCGCCAGAACCGCGGTGAGCACGGAGGACCAGCCCCAAGGGCTCGGCGCGGCACCGAAGAGCACCACGATCAGGTAGTAGAACACCGTCGGCAGCAGCACCCGCAAGAACGTGGCGATGATATGCCCTTGCGCAATCTGCCCCGGTACCAGCGGTGAGGCCTGCGGCCCGTAGTAGAGCCTGCGCCATTTGAATCCGCCGAGCACGGGGAACATGAACTCCCCGGCAGCAGACATGATCGCACTGGAGGCCACGAGGGCAGGGGCGATGAAAGTCTGATAGTTCACCCCGGCGAACTGGTTCTCGGCGCCGCTGTCGATCAGCGTCGCCAACCCCATGCCCATGGCCAGCAAATAGGCCAGCGGAGATCCGATGGAGTACGCAATGATCGAGCCCAGCCAATTGCGCTGCTGACGGAGCACCTGCTCGGCAAAATACCAGCTACCCCGGTGTTCTGCCCGCCGGGCTGATTCTTCCGGATCGATCGGCATAGCCGGCCGGGTTGCCTGCGGCTCAGTCAATGAGACTCCTCCCGGTGAGGCGCAGGAAGACGTCCTCCAAAGAGGATCGCCGGATCAGCGAGGTCAGCGGATGCAGCCCGCGCCGGGCGGCTTCCTCGAGCACTGCTTCACCGCTCTGGGCATAGACCAGAACCCGGTCCGGCAGAATCTCAAGACGTTCGCCGATATCGGCCAACTGCTCAGCAGCCCCGGCGTTCTGCGTGGAACCGAAGCGCAATTCCGCCACTTCCCTGGTGGAATACTCTCGGATCAGGGCAGCCGGAGAGCCCTCCGCCATGATCCGGCCCTGGTCGACGACGACGAGTCGATCACAGAGCTGCTCGGCCTCATCCATATAGTGCGTGGTCAGGATCAGCGTAGTGCCGGCTTCCTTGAGCCGGAAGAGCCGGTCCCAGAGAATGTGCCGGGCCTGCGGGTCCAGCCCCGTGGTGGGCTCATCGAGCAGCAGTATACGGGGCTCGTTCACCAGCGCCCGGGCGATGGTCAACCGGCGCTTCATGCCACCGGAGAGGTCATCGACTTTCGCTTTTGCTCTCTCGCTGAGCTGGGCGAACTCCAGCAGCTCAGCGGCCTTGGGCTTCAAGTAGCTCATCGGCAACCCGAAATACCGCCCGTAGACGATGAGGTTATCCCGGACTTTCAGTTCCTCATCCAGATTGTCCTGCTGCGGCACCACCCCCAGATGAGCCCGTACCTGGGGCCATGCTGATCCGGATCCAGGCCCATGATGCTCAGCTCGCCGGCGCTGCGCTGGGAGACCCCGCCGATCATCCGCATCGTAGTGGACTTACCGGCGCCGTTAGGGCCCAGCAGCCCGAAGGCCTCCCCCGGTGCCACCTCGAAGCTGATGTCGTCGACAGCGGTGAAATCCCCATAGCTCTTGCGGAGATTCCGGGCAGAGATCACCGGAGCGGAGGATTTCTGTGAAAAGGGCACCCGCCCAGCCTAATCGCAACGGCACGTAGAGATAAGTCAAACCTTATCTACTACTTGATATCTCTTCCGCTGACCTCACCGCTGCTCTGCTGTTGCCTGGCCCTTCGTCGTTTCCGAGGCGAGCTGCGCCACCTTGGCCCCTTCCACATCGACATCCGGCAGGATCCGATCCAGCCAGCACGGCAGCCACCACGCCGACCGGCCCAGAAGCCGCATCGCAGCCGGAATCAGAGTCATTCGGACCACGAAGGCGTCGATCAAAACGCCCAGGGCGAGGGCGAAACCGAGCGGCCGGACCATCGTCAGATGCGAGAAGATGAAGCCGGCGAAGACGCTCACCATGATGATCGCCGCGGCCACCACCACGGTGGCGGCATGGCTGAATCCAGTGCGCACAGCCTGCCGAGCATCCTCGCCGTGTACGAAGGCCTCCCGCATGCCGGAGACGATGAAGACCTGGTAGTCCATCGCCAGCCCGAAGAGCACCCCGATGAGAATGATCGGCAGCAGCGAGAGCACCGCACCGGGGTTCGCCACCCCGAAAATCTCGCCGAGCCAGCCCCACTGATACACCGCGACAACGGCGCCGAAACTCGCCGCGAGGGAGAGCAGGAAGCCGCCGGTGGCCAGCAGCGGCACCAGGATCGAGCGGAATACCATGAGCAGCAGCACCAGGGACAAGCCGATAACCACGGTCAGATACAACGGAAGCGCTTCCCCGAGTTTGGCGGAGACATCCACATTGGCCGCGGTCTGCCCGGTGAGCCCTATGCTCACCCCGGTCTCCGCTTCGATCGCGCTGTTCTGGGCACGGAGATTCTTGATCACCTGAACCGTCTCCGCGCTAGCCGGCCCCTCCTCCGGAATCACCTGGAACGCGGCCACCTGCTGATCCTGGCTCAGCGCTACCGGCACCGCCGCGACGACTCCGGGAACCGCACCCAAGTCATCTGCAACATCGAACTGCTTGCTCTGCGCTTCTTCCTGACTGAGGCCGGAAGGGAGCTGGCCGACGACGACGATGGGGCCGTTCGCGCCCGCGCCGAAGTTCTCCTCGGTCAGCCGGAAGGCCTCATAAGAACTCGACCCCACCGGCTCAGAACTGCCGTCCGGCAGTGCAAGACGCAGCTGAGTCGCGGGAAGCGCGACCAGCCCGAGCACCGCGACACCGGCCAGCAGCGTGATCACCGGATGCCGGGTCACCAGGCCGCCCCAGCCTGAGCCCTGCGGGCGGTGGGTCTTCGCTTCGACCTGCTCTGCCTGCTCGCCCGGATGGGCTTCGGCTCGCCGCCAGGCGCGGCGCGAGATCAGCCTGCGGCCAATGAGGCTGAGCATCGCCGGGGTGAGCGTCAGCGCGATGAGCACCGCGATCAGGACGGTGGCGGCCGCGGAAAGACCCATGATCATCAGGAAGGGCAGCCCGGAGAGCGTCAGTGCCGCCAAGGCAATGACCACGGTGAGCCCGGCGAAGAGCACGGCGTTTCCGCTGGTTCCCGTTGCCGTGGCGATGGATTCGCGCACAGGCATCCCGGCGAGCAGCTGTTGGCGGTGTCTGTTGATGATGAACAGCGAATAGTCGATGCCCACGGCGAGGCCGATCATGAGCCCCAGAGCGGGGGTTACCGAATTCATCTCGATCAAGCCGCTGAGCGCCAGCGTCCCACCGATGCCCACCGCGACACCGATCACGGCCATGAGCAGCGGCAGCCCGGCGGCGACCAGCGTGCCCAACATCACCAGCAGGACTACCGCCGCGATGACGATGCCGATGATCTCCGCGACGCCGAAGATCTGGGAGACGTCCTCGGTGATCTCTCGGGAGAAGAAGACGTTCAGCCCACCCCCGGCTTCGGAGACCGCCTGGCTGAGCATGTCCTGAACTTCCTGGCGCACCGAGGAATCGAGGTTGAACAGGGGCTGGGTGAACTGGATCCGGGCCAGGGCCACGGTGTTGTTCTCCGAGACGAAACGCAGGCCATCACTGAGCCGAAGCTGCTGCGCGGCGGTATCCAGCTCCAGGCGCTGAGCGTTCAACTGCGCCTGAGCAGCCGCCCAACGGGCCTCCCCTGCATCGTACTGAGCCTGTTGCGCGGAGAGCTGGGCCAGCTGCGCGTCCGGCACCGGGACGCCGGCGTCTTGGGCTTGACTCACTTGCCCCTGAGCCGCATCGAGCTGAACCTTGGCGGTATCGAGCTGAGCGCGGGTCTGCTCGAGTTGAGTCTCGCCCGCGGCCAGCTGCTGACGGCCGTCGGCGAGCTGAGCCGGCCCGTTATCCAGCTGCTGCTGTTGCTGGAAGGGGTCCACGGTGCTCTGCACGTAGTCCTTGGCTTCGAGCTCGGTGAGGGCCTGTGCGACGGCGTCGCGCTGGGCTTGGGTGAAACCGTCCGGGGATTCGAACACCACCCCGCCGCTGCCGCCTGCGGCCTGCGGTAGCTCGGCTTCGAGCTTATCGAGCATCTGCTGGGTCTCGGTTCCCGGAATCTGGAAATTATTCGTCAGCTGCCCCCGGAATGCCGCGGCTGAGGCCCCAACGGCCAGTAGGATGATCAGCCATGCGGCGATGACCGCCCAGCGGTAGGTGGCCGCGAATTTACCGAGCCGGTAGAGCACAAAAGCCATGGTCTTCTTCTTTCAGGTTCAGGTCTTCAGTGGGGCTGACGACGGTTGAAAGGGGTCAGGGCGAGGCCGGGCTCTCCTGGAACCCATGACCTAAGTAGTCGATAGCACGGATCAGCAGTTCCCGTAACTCGGCGAGCGCAGCAGCATCGATGCGCTGGCCATTTCGGGCAGCCCAGATCTCCATCGCAGCTTTTCCGCAGGCCATCACGCTGGCGACCAGGGCTCTGGTGTAGAGAGGATCCTGATCGGGGGCGATGCGCTCCTGCGCGGCTGCGATGATCTTCTCGGTGCAGTTGGCCCAGACTTCGAGCTCGTAGCGCTCCAGAACCCGGTGCCAGCCGGCTAGCTCATAGACCTCTGCAATCGTGGAGAGGTACATCGGGTCCGCTAGCGCGATCAGGGCCTGTTTAGCCGATTCCAGCGGTGCTTCGTCAGCCGGGCGCTGCCGGAACTTGTCGATCACCTGGTCCAGGAAGTCCTCATTCAAAGAAGCGATCGCCGCTTCGGTCGAGGGGAAGTAGTTGAAAAACGTCCGGCGCGAGATCCCTGCTGCCTGCGCCACCTGGTCCACCGTGAAGCTGCCCAAGCCGTGTTCCCGGAGCAGATCCAGGGCGGCCTGCGCGATAGCCTGGCGGGTCGAGGCTTTGTTCAGCTCGCGCCGGCTAAGTTCTGCTCCTTCCTGAATCATAATGTCTACACTAAGTGCAACTTTGCACTAAGTGCAACTATTCTCGATGCGGCCTTCCAGTTTTTGATGCCTTCCGTGACTTTTGATACCGGTCTGCGACCATCAAAAGTCACGGAAGGCATCAAAAACGGTGCGGCTCAGGCGAGGGAACGCTGCGCCGCCTGAACCACATTGCGCATGAGCAGCGCCCTGGTCATCGGCCCGACGCCGCCGGGATTCGGCGAGACCCAACCCGCAACCTCGGCTACCGCAGGGTCCACATCCCCGAGCAGCCGGGGTTTGCCCGTGGCCTCATCCCGCTCCCGGGAAACCCCGACATCGAGCACAGCCGCACCCGGTTTGATCTGCTCGGGCCTGATCATATGCGCCACCCCGGCGGCGGCGATCACGATATCGGCCTGCGCCAGATGGCCGGGGAGATCCACGGTGCCGGTGTGGGTCAGCGTCACCGTGGCGTTCAACGCCCGGCGGGTCAGCAGCAGACCCAGTGCCCGACCCACGGTGACCCCGCGGCCGACGACCACCACGTGCTTTCCGGCCAACTCGATGTCATGACGCAGCAACAGCTCGATGGCACCCACGGGAGTGCACGGCAGCGGAGTCTCGATTGGGCCATTGACATTGAGCGCCAGGAGCCCCAGATTCACCGGGTGCAGACCGTCGGCGTCCTTGGCCGGCGCAATCCGCAACAGCACCTGCTGCTCATCCAGATGCGCAGGCAGCGGCAGCTGGACCAGGATCGCGTGCACCGCAGAGTCCGCGTTGAGCTCATCGATCACCGCCTCCAGCTCCTGCTGCGTGGTCTGCTCCGGAAGCTCCCGCTCCGCCGAGACCAGGCCGAGCTCCTGGGCGTCACGATGCTTCATCCGCACATAGGCCTGGCTCGGTGCATCCTGCCCCACCAGCACCGTGGCCAAGCCCGGAGTCACCCCCCGCTGCGCCAGCTCGGCTATCTGCTCGGTCAGCTCGGACTTAACCTCAGCTGCAATTTTTCTTCCATCGAGGATCTTGGCCGGCATATCTCATAGCTCCTTGAAATGGCCGTTACAGGCCGGGATACAGCGGAAAATCAGCGGCCAGTTTGCTGACCCGACCCCGCAGGCTCTCGATATCCGCGGCGCGGCCTTCACGCAGCGCCTCGGCGATGATCTCGGCCACTTCGGTGAACTGCTCATCGCCGAAGCCGCGCGTAGCCAGCGCAGGGGTGCCGATCCGCAAACCGGAGGTCACCATCGGCGGGCGTGGATCGAAAGGCACGGCATTGCGGTTCACGGTGATCCCAACCTCATGCAGCAGATCTTCGGCCTGCTGGCCGTCCAACTCCGAATTCCGCAGATCCACCAGAACCAGGTGCACATCAGTGCCCCCGGTCAGCACGGAGACTCCGGCAGCAGCGACATCGGGCTGATTCAGTCGCTCAGCCAGAATCCGGGCCCCGGAGATCACGCGATCCTGCCGCTCCCGGAATTCTTCGCTCGCCGCAGCTTTGAAAGCCACCGCTTTGGCCGCGATCACGTGCATCAGCGGGCCGCCCTGCTGGCCGGGGAACACATTGGAGTTGAGCTTCTTGGCCCAGCGGTCCGCATCGGCGGCCAGAATCAGCCCGGATCGCGGCCCGGCGAGCGTCTTATGCACGGTGGAGGTGACGATATCCGAATGCGGCACCGGATTAGGGTGCAGACCTGCTGCGACGAGGCCGGCGAAATGCGCCATATCTGTCCAGAGCAGAGCACCGACTTCATCGGCGATCGCGCGGAAGGCACCGAAGTCCAGTTGCCGCGGATACGCCGACCAGCCGGCGATGATCACCTGCGGGCGCTCGGCTTTCGCCTGCTCCCGGAGCTTATCCATATCGATCCGGAAAGTCTCCGGTTCCACCTGGTAGGCGGCGACTTCGTAGAGCTTTCCGGAGAAATTGAGTTTCATACCGTGAGTCAGGTGCCCGCCATGGGCCAGGGAGAGACCCAGGATCTTGTCACCGGGCTGGATCATCGCGGCGAGCGCGGCGGCGTTGGCCTGCGCCCCGGAGTGCGGCTGCACATTGGCGTAGCCAGCGCCGAAAAGCGCCTTGACCCGGTCGATAGCGAGATTCTCGGCGACATCGACGTATTCGCAGCCGCCGTAATAGCGGCGCCCCGGGTATCCTTCCGCGTATTTATTGGTCAGCACCGAACCCTGCGCCTCGAGCACCGAACGCGGAGCGAAGTTCTCCGAGGCGATCATTTCCAGGGTTGCCCGCTGGCGGCCCAGCTCATCATCGAGAACCTGAGCTATTTCCGGATCGAATTCGGCCAGCGGCTGGTTAGTAAGCAGTTTGTGGGTGGAAGAGGCAGAAGAGACGGATGACATCGGCAGCTCCTGGGTCGGGTGGATTCTCATGGTCAGGTTATCCGCTCAGAGCCGTAAGTCACCAGCTAAATACGCAGATACCCAGCTCCGTGCCGAGTTCTCTGGCTGGAATAGGTTCCAGCCAGTCATCGTTTCGGTGGATATGTACCAGGTGATCGTGATCGGCGCGGGCCAAGCAGGGCTCTCCGCGGCGTATCACCTCCAGCGCAAAGGCCTGCGGCCCGCGGAGGATTTCCTCGTGCTCGACAGCAACTCGGGCCCCGGTGGGGCTTGGCGGCATCGCTGGCCGTCGCTGACGCTGGGTGCAGCCCACGGTATTCATGATCTGCCGAGCTTCCCTCTGAGCACTGTTTTCCCTGAAGGGCCGGGAAGCAAACGCCCCGCCTCCGAAGTGGTCGCGGAGTACTACGCCGCTTTCGAAGCCGAATACGATCTACAGGTTCAGCGTCCGGACCGGGTGCTCTCCGTGTCCGCTGAAACTCCGGGCGCACACAGCCCGCTGACCGTTCGCGCTGGAACCGAGAGCTTCGCGGCATCACTCGTAATCAATGCCACCGGGACCTGGGACAAGCCGTACTGGCCCTACTACCCGGGAGCCCCGGGGTTCATCGGAAGGCAGCTGCACACCCATGACTTCCGTTCCGCAGCTGAATTCACCGGCCAGCGGGTGCTAGTAGTCGGGGGCGGCACCTCAGCCGCGCAGTTCTTGCTGCAACTGCACGATGCCGGGGCGCAGACTGTCTCGTCGACCAGGCGGGAGCCGCATTTCACACCGCGGACCGACTTCGTGGAGTGGGGCCGGGATGTGGAGCGGAAGGTCAATGCCCGCACCAGTGCAGGATTGCCACCGATCAGCGTGGTCGGAGCCACCGGGCTGCCTTTGACACCGGAGTATCAGCGCGGCATCGATCAGGGAACGCTGATCTCCCGGGGGCTGCTGGATCGTTTGGAGCGGCAGGAGGCGGTGTTCGCGGACGGCAGCCGAGAAACGGTCGATGCAGTGCTGTGGGCCACCGGGTTCCGGGCCACCCTGGATCATCTGGCTCCTTTGCGGCTGCGTGAGCCAGGTGGCGGAATTCGGACCGATAGCGCAGGCGTCGGGGTGGCCAAGGAGCCTCGCCTTCTGCTGGTTGGCTATGGTGCTTCGGCGTCGACGCTGGGAGCCACCCGGGCGGGGCGCTCTGCGGCTCTTTTGACTTTGCAGCGGCTCAGAGCCCCGGTGCACGACGATCTGCCCGTACGCTAAGACTCATGAACACCGCTGTGGATTACATCCTGACGCTCTCCTGCCCGGACCAGGCAGGTATCGTTCACGCCGTCAGCGGGGCTCTCGCCGACTGCGGCGGCAACATCCTGGAATCCCAGCAATACGGCCGGCCGATGGACGGATCGCCGACTGGGTCAGAAGCGGGCGATGCGCCGAGCCGGTTTTTCATGCGGGTCAAGGCGAGCGTCAGCGCCCCGGAGGCTCGGCTGCGAGAGGCGCTCGGCACAGTGGCGGAATCCTTCGATATGGACTGGCAGCTGCACCGCAAGGATCAGCCTTTGCGCATTCTGGTCATGGCGTCCCGGGAGGCGCACTGCCTCAACGAACTGCTCTTCCAGCAGCAAAGCGGGCAGCTGCCGGTGCAGATCCCTGCGATCGTCTCCAATCATCCTGATCTGGCGGGCCTCGCTGAGTTCTATCGAGTCCCTTTCCACCACCTTCCGGTGACCCCGCAGGGCAAACCCGATGCCGAAGCGGCCCTTCTGCGGCTCGTCGCGGAGCACAATGTTCAGCTCGTGGTGCTGGCGCGGTATATGCAGGTCCTTTCGGACGATCTGTGCCAGCGCCTGAACGGACAGGCGATCAATATTCACCATTCTTTCCTGCCCTCGTTCAAAGGCGCGCGCCCCTACGCGCAGGCGTATTCCCGGGGCGTCAAGCTGATCGGAGCCACCGCGCATTACGTCACCCCGGATCTGGACGAGGGCCCGATCATCGAGCAGGAAGTCGTCCGGGTGGGTCACGCCATGACCCCGCCCCGGCTTGCCGCTCGGGGTCGCGCGGTGGAAGCCAGCACCCTGGCCCAGGCGGTGCGCTGGCATGCCGAGCACCGGGTACTGCTGGACGGCAACCGCACCGTTGTCTTCGACTGAAAATTGATCAGCTCTGCCTGCTAGGCCATTTCGGAGCAGCCCGGCCGGGGCAATCCCCTTACAAACCAGGGATGATTTTCATAAAAACATACTCAATCGTTTTGACCGTAGCTGGAGAGCATTGGTATAAATAAACAGCTACACTTATGGTGCAGCTTATGGAAATCACAGTAAAGGTTTCGCCCGTCAGGTTATTAAAAGGTCTGCGCGCATGGGGTGCATGCAGATCCAGGGAGGGACATACTGATATTGAAATAGTTGGGGAACTGAAGAATCATTGGGGAAAATAGGGGGCATCGATAAAGTTCTTCTGGAAACTTTATCCGGGGCGCGTTGAGAGAATTTACTCTCAGTCAACACATCAGTCAGAGCCTTGGAATGCTCTGCATATCCGAAAAATATCGGGCATGCACCGAGGTGACCGAGCATCGGAAACGGCCGATATGTCGTGCCTCTGAAACGCTGCGCATAAAACCTTCCGGTGGGGCACTCCTCGTCAGCAAGGTTTTGATGCACCGTTTCCAGAATTTATCCAGACTGCTTAGAGCAGACCATGCGGGTATGGTCCATGCCCGGTGAGTGAAGCACCTGCTGAAAAACGCTTCACCGTCTCCATCATGGCTTCTTCAATCATGTCTGAAATTATCGATGTGCCACAAAAAACTTCCTTCCCATGCTTCAAAACATTAAATTGGGGGAATTAAAGTTGAGAGCATTCTCGAAATTATCGTTCCTAGGCGCGGGCATACTCACCACTTCTTTACTTGCGCAAGGCGGCCTGGTGGCCCAGGCGGCACCAGAACAGGCCGCACCAGAACAAGCCAGCACCGGCGAGAGGTATCCTCTCGCCAAGACCGTCAACATCGACGGCAATGCGCTTTACGGCGCATCGGGCGGCAGCATCATCAAAATCGACCTGCGCACAGGAGCGCAGCAAGAGGTCGTCGCCAGCAGGCAGCCCAACCGCACCTGGGCCACCAATCTCGGCGTGGGGCCCGATGTCTCGACTCCGGGTAAGTTGGCTTTCTACAGCAGCGCCTACCGCGGCTCCGATAAAACCTCTGTCTTCCGCGTAAAAGATCAGAGCAATTACATCGAGAACACCGGTGATGCCCGCCAAGTCTCGCGCGCATGGGGCGGCGGTGCGGTCAGCGCGGATGGCATGTACTGGCAGGGAACGAACCTGCTCACCACCGGCAAGACTCAGATCAGCCGGTACAACCCGGTGACCAAGCGCACGGAGATCAGCGGAAACCTCCGGGCTCCCAGCAGCGACCGGGTCTGGAACAGCTGGAAAGGAAAGGTCGCCCCGGACTACACCTTCGATGATCAGGGAAATCTCTACGCCCTGGTCTCCTACTGGTTCAGCACATACCTCTACAAGTTCGATGTGGAGAACTTCTCCGAGAACGCTGTGGTCCCGGTTTCCCGGGTGACCGAGGTCAAGGGTTTGCCGAAGCTCGCGAAGCGCTATTACGGGCTCGCCTGGAACAACGGCAATTGGTACACCGGCCAAAGCAACGGGAACATCTATAGGATCAACTCCTCCGGCACAGCCTCCTACTTCACGAAGATGATGCGACCCAGCGTGAAGGGCTCCTACCTACTGGAGGACCTCGCCTCATCCCCCGGCCCCGGGCCGGAGCCAGCGAAGATCGACGTCGTGAAAGAATCCTCGATTCCGGCCGGAAGCATCGTGGGTACCGGAATGCGTATCGACTACACGCTGCGTTACACCAACACCGGCGGTTCCGCGGGAAGTGTCAATGAGTTCGACGACATGTCCGACGCACTCGATGACACGACGCTCGCAGCTCGCCCGGTCAGCAGCGATTCTGCACTCGCGGCGAGCCAAGTGGACTCCTCCGGCCGCTTCACCATCAGGGGAACCCTGCAGCCCGGGCAGACCGTCACGGTCCGCTATGCCGTCACCGTGAAACCTGAGGGCCAGCGCGGCAACGACCTCGTCGTCAACTTCGTGCTGCAGGACGGCACCGCGGTTCCACCACGATGCACGGCCGAGCTCAGCAGCAGATGCATCGAGACCCGCGTGGGCAAAGCGATCAACGGCTGAACCGCGTCAGCATCAGCTGATTGAGCAGCAACCGAGGGGCGGGCGAAACAGATTTCGCCCACCCCTCGGTCGTAGGACCGATAAGTCCGTAGGATAGGCTAGACGGATGGCTCCGCTCCATGAATTCGCAGACGCTTGCCCGCAGCTCGCCGACGATGTCTTCCTCGCGCCATCCGCGAGCGTTATTGGCCAGGTCACAGTAGGCGCTGGCTGTGGCATCTTTTACGGTGCCGTAGTGCGCGGCGACAGCAGCCAGATCTCTATCGGCGAAGGCAGCAATGTGCAGGACAACGTCGTCATCCACGCCGATCCCGGATTCCCCGCGCGGATCGGCAACGGGGTGAGCATCGGGCACGGGGCGATCGTCCATGGCTGCTCGATCGCCGATGACTGCCTGATCGGCATGAGTGCGACCGTGATGAACGGGGCCATCATCGGCACCGGTTCGCTGATCGCCGCTGGGGCGGTGGTTCTCGAGGGCACCGAGATCCCGCCGAGATCCCTGGTCGCCGGGGTGCCCGCCAAAGTGCGCAGGCAGATCAGCGAATCAGAGTTGGACGGAATTCGACAAAACGCGATGCGCTACCGCGAACTCAGCGCGCAGCACCGAGGGCATCAAGAGCGCTGAAAGAACCATCAGGAGGCCAGGGCAGTGACGATATTCATCTCGAATCATTACTTTCAATTCTTGACGGCAAATATTCAGCTAGTGCACTCTTACTGATATGTCCGCCGACACTCCCGTAGCCGCAGCGCCAGGCGCGCTCAGTAGCCCTGGATCGCAGACTGCGCTCCGGGAGCGGAACCGGCAGCGCATCATCGCGGCCCTGCTCAACTCCGGGCCGCTCACGCAGGCCGAGCTTTCCCGGCGCACCGGCTTGTCCAATGCCACAGTCTCGAACCTGGTGCGGATCATGAGCGATTCCGGCCTTGTCTCCACCGAGCCGACAACCAGCTCCGGGCGCCGGGCAACATCGGTCCGGCTCAACTCCGACGGCACCGTGGCGGTGGGCATCGATATCGGCCGGAGTCATGTACGCGTGGTGCTCGCCAGCATGGATTACCGGGTGGTCGCAGAGCGCTCGAAGCTGCTGCCCCTCGGTCACTGCGCGATTGACGGCGTCAATGCAGCCGCCGCGCTGATGGACGGATTACTCGAAGAGCAGGGCCTGAGCCGCCAAGCCGCCCTCGGCGCCGGCATCGGCATCCCTGGGCCGATCGACCGGCGCAGCGGCACGGTAGTGCAGGGTGCGATCCTGCCGGAATGGGTGGGCATCAACATCCTGGAGCTCTTCGAACAGAATCTGCAGCTGCCAGTCCAGGTGGACAATGACGCCAATCTGGGCGCCCTGGCCCAGGTGACCTGGGGCCCGCACAGCGATGTGAGCGATCTGGCGTTCGTGAAGATCGGCACCGGCATCGGCGCGGGGCTGATCCTCGGCGGTTCACCGTACTACGGGAACATCGGGGTCACCGGGGAGATCGGGCACGCCACCATCGTGGAGCACGGGCAGGTCTGCCGCTGTGGAAATCGTGGCTGCCTGGAGACCGTGGCCTCCACCGCGGTCATGATCGAACTGCTCTCCAGAGCTATGGGCGCCACCGTGAGCATCGAGGAGATCCTGCGCTTGGCCGCCCGCCGAGATGCCGCGACCCTGCGCGTTATCGATGATGCAGGCCTTGCCATAGGCCAGGCGATGGCCACCGTGGCCAATCTGCTAAACCCCCAGGTCTTCGTAGTGGGCGGCCCGCTGGCCGAACTCGGCGAAACCTTGATGGAGCCGATCCGGCGCAGCTTGATCCGCCATTCAGTGCCCACCGTCGGCGAGACCACACAGCTCCTCGCCTCCTCTCTGGGCAACCGGGCCGAAGCCCTCGGCGCGGCCGCCTTGGTGCTCCAGCAGCACGGCCTGGGTCAGAGCGCACCCGCACGCCGCAGCTGAATTCAGCGCGCCGCCCTGCAATATTCGGTGCGAAAAGCTGCAGGAACCTGCGGAAAATCAGAAGAGCAGCAGAAACGAACGCTCAATAATGTGTTCAATACTTGACGGCATGACCTGAAACCTGTTTACTTTCCTCAGACTAATGATTGGGTAACGACGAAGTCCCACGAGAGGTGCGTTCGATGATTGAGGACACCGCGCTGGCCAGCAGCACATACTCCCAGGCTCCCGTAGTGCTCGAGATGCGCTCCATCACCAAGGAATTCCCAGGCGTCAAAGCGCTCTCCGAGGTCACGCTCACCGTCCGCGCCGCAGAGATCCACGCGATCTGCGGGGAGAACGGGGCCGGGAAATCCACGCTCATGAAAGTACTCTCCGGGGTCTACCCGTACGGGAGCTACCGCGGGGAGATCATCTACCAGGGCGGCATCTGCCAGTTCAAGGACATCCGGGCATCCGAGGCCGCCGGCATCGTCATCATTCATCAGGAGCTGGCGCTCATCCCAGAGCTGTCCATCACCGAGAACATCTTCCTGGGCAATGAGCCCACCCGGTTCGGGGTCATCGACTGGGCCGAAGCCCACCGGCGCACCGCAGAACTGCTGGCGAGAGTCGGGCTGAGCGGTGATCCGGCCACGCCCATCAAAGAGATCGGCGTGGGCAAGCAGCAACTCGTGGAGATCGCCAAGGCCCTCAGCAAATCGGTCAAGCTGCTGATCCTCGACGAGCCCACCGCGGCTCTCAACGAATCGGACTCCCAGCACCTGCTGGACCTGATCCGCGGCCTCAAGGCCAAGGGCATCGCCTCCATCATCATTTCGCATAAGCTCAATGAGATCGAACAGATCGCGGACTCCATCACCATCATCCGAGACGGCAAGACCATCGAGACCCTGGACGTCAGCAGCGGCGATGTCGATGAGGACCGGATCATCCGGGGTATGGTCGGGCGCACCCTGGAATCCCGGTTCCCGGACCGCACCCCGGAGATCGGCGAGGTGTTCTTCGAAGTCGATGACTGGACCGTCGCCCACCCGCAGATCCCGGACCGGTTGGTCTGCAAGAACAGCTCCTTCACGGTGCGCCGTGGGGAAATCGTCGGCTTCGCCGGGCTCATGGGCGCCGGCCGCACCGAACTGGCCCGCTCCCTCTTCGGCCGCTCCTACGGCACCTACCTTTCCGGCCGCATCGTCAAAGACGGCGAAGAGGTCCGGTTGCACACCGTGGCAGAGGCGATCAAGCACGGCCTGGGTTACGTCACCGAAGACCGCAAGAGCCTGGGCCTGAACCTCCTCGATGACATCAAGACGACCACGGTGGCCGCGGCACTGAAGAAGATCGTGCACGGCCTGGTGGTCGATGACGATGAGGAATACCGCATCGCCGAGGAATACCGGCAGCAGCTACGGACCAAGACGCCCAGCGTCGATGAAAGCGTAGCCAAGCTCTCCGGCGGCAATCAGCAGAAAGTGGTGCTCGCCAAATGGATGTTCACCGATCCTGATCTGCTGATCCTCGACGAGCCCACGCGCGGTATCGACGTAGGTGCCAAGTACGAGATTTACGGCATCATCCAGCAGCTCGCGGCGCAGGGCAAAGGGGTCATCGTGATCTCCTCGGAACTGCCCGAGCTGCTGGGGCTCTCCGACCGGATCTACACCATCTTCGAAGGCTCTATCACCGGGGTGCTGGAACGCGGCGAGGCGGATCAGGAGAATCTAATGCGCCTGATGACCTCGAACCGTCCCGCTGAGCGCTCCGCCTAACAGCACTACCCCACCACCAACTCTCTCGCCCACCGCACGTATCAGGAAACCCGATGAATCAGCTCAAACACATCTTCGGCGATAATCTTCGCCAATTCGGCATGGTCTTCGCGCTCATCGCTCTCATGCTGTTCTTCCAAATCGCCTCCGGAGGGAAGGTCTTCACCCCCTTCAATATGCAGAACCTGATCAGCGGAAACTCGTATGTGCTGATCCTGGCCATCGGTATGGTCCTGGTGATCATCGCCGGGCACATCGACCTCTCCGTCGGCTCCGTCGCGGCCTTCGTCGGCATCGTCGTGGCCATCGCTATCCGGGACTGGGGCATTCCCTGGTGGGCCGGGGTGCTCTTGGGCCTGGCCGTCGGCGCGATCGTGGGCTCCTGGCAAGGATTCTGGGTGGCCATTATCGGTATTCCGGCGTTCATCGTGACCCTCGCCGGAATGCTGCTCTTCCGCGGCCTGAACCAGTTGGTCGGCAAGAACGCCACGGTCCCGGTGCCAGAGGAGATCAAGTTCCTCGGTGCGGGGTACCTGCCGGAAATCGGGCCGGATACCGGATTCAACAATCTCACTCTGCTCCTCGGCATACTGGGCATCGCCGCAGTGACCTACGGTGAAATCCGCCGCCGCAACTCGCGCCAGCTCGGTGCCAGCCTCGCCCCGCTCTGGGCCGTGATCACCCGGGCGGTTCTGATCAGCGGTGTTATCGCCTACGCCACCTACCTCTTCGCCACCGGACGCCCCGGCACTTCCTTCCCGATCCCCGGGATCATCCTGGGCCTGCTGGTGCTGATCTACGGCTTCATCTCCTCCAAGACCGTGATCGGCCGCCATGTCTACGCCGTGGGCGGCAACAAGCATGCCGCGGAGCTCTCCGGCGTCAGCAGCCGCAAAGTGAACTTTCTGGTGATGATGAATATGTCCCTGCTGGCATCGGTGGCCGCGATCGTCTTCATCGGACGCTCCACGGCCTCCGGCCCCTTCGATGGCACCGGCTGGGAGCTGGACGCGATCGCCGCGGTGTTCATCGGTGGCGCGGCGGTCTCCGGCGGTGTGGGCACCGTGATCGGTTCGGTGATCGGCGGCCTCGTCATGGCGGTGCTCAACAACGGGCTGCAGCTGCTCAGCGTCGGGGCGGATATGACCTCGGTGATCAAGGGCCTCGTGCTGCTCCTCGCCGTAGCGATCGATGTCTACAACAAGAGCCAGGGCCGGCGCTCCATCATCGGCCTGCTGATGCGCAATTTCGAGCGCAAAGAGAAAACCGGCCTACAGGCCAATAACTGACCCCTTACCTGTTTCACCTTTACCCAAGAAGTCCCCTAGAAGCCAAGAAGTCCCCTAGAAGCCAAGAAACCCCCTAGAAGAAAGCACAGTCATCATGGTGAGAATCACGAAGACAATGACCACTGTGGCCGCGGTAGCGGTAGTCTCAGCGCTGGCGCTGAGCGGCTGCGGCCGAGCCGGCACCGCCTCAGAAGGCTCCGGCGATACCGCATCCGGCTTCGACGCCGGTGCCACTATCGGCGTAGCCCTGCCGCAGAAGACCTCGGAGAACTGGGTGCTCGCGGAGTCCCTCTTCAACGACGGTCTGAAGAACGCCGATTTCAAACCGGAGGTGCAGTTCGCCAATGCCGGTGTGACCGAGCAGCAGAACCAGATCACCTCCATGATCTCCAACGGCGCCAAGGTGCTGATCGTCGGTGCTGTCGACGGATCCCAGCTGGACACCCAGCTCCAGCAAGCCAAGGACGCCGGCGTGACAGTGATCGCCTACGACCGGATCCTGAAGAACACCTCGGCTATCGATTACTACCTGGCCTATGACAACTACAAGGTCGGCCAGCTCCAGGGCCAGGCGCTGCTGGACGGCATGAGCTCGAAGAAGTCCTCCGGCCCGTACAACATCGAGCTGTTCGCGGGCTCGAATGACGATGCGAACTCGAAGCCCTTCTTCGACGGCGCGATGAGCGTCCTGCAGCCGAAGATCGACGATGGCACTGTCAAGGTGGCCTCCGGGCAGATGGATCAGTCCGCCGCGGCGACCCAGGGCTGGAAGGCCGAGAACGCGCAGAAGCGCATGGACACGCTGCTCGCCGGTTTCTACACGGGAACTGAGCTGGACGGTGTACTCTCCCCCAATGACACTCTGGCGCGGGCCGTGCTCACCTCGGTGAAAGCTGCGGGCAAGCCGATTCCGTTGGTCACCGGACAGGACTCCGAGGTCGAATCGGTGAAATCGATCATGGCCGGGGAGCAGTACTCCACGATCAACAAGGACACCAGGGATCTGGTGAACGCGGCGATCGCCATGGTCAAAGACCTGCAGCAGGGCAATACCCCGCAGACCACGAGCGAACAGGACAACGGCACTAAGCAGGTGCCGACGAAGTTCCTGGAGCCGGTGATCGTCACCAAGGAGAACGCCGCCGAGGCTTATGCGAATAACCCGGCACTGGAGGCACTCACCAAGTAAATCTGACCGGAGTCACCGGATAGAAGGTTCTATGTTGAAGGCCGGAGGGGCGTGCGCCCCTCCGGCCTTCGTCGTCGCTGCAGAATCAGAGCTCCTCAGAGCAATCACTGAGAAATCGCTGCGCAATCACTGCATAGACGACCCTGCTGTATTTTCGTTGTCGTTTTCTTCTTCAGATTTTTCCGCTTCGGAGCCGTCCGCCGCAGCCTCGCCATCATCGTCGCTCTGTTCATCCGGCTGTTCATCTGGCGGCCCGGCAGCAGAGTACTCGGCATCGGAACGCACCGCCGGGTCGGTTTCCCAGCTTCTGGAGGCGATATAGCGGATCGAGGAGTTCGTCACGGCCAATAGCGGGACGGAGAAAAGCGCGCCCGGAATACCGGCCAGCAAGGTACCCGCGGTCACCGCGAGGATCACGGCCACCGGGTGGAGCGAAACGGCCTTGCCCATGATCAACGGCTGCAGCACATTGGACTCCAGCTGCTGCACCACCAGCACGATGGCCAGCATCACGAGCGCATTGATGGGCCCGTTGGCCACCAAGGCCAGGAGCACCGCGATGGCGCCGGTGAACAGGGCGCCGACGATCGGGATGAAGGAACCGAGAAAAACCAGCACGCCCAGGGGCAGGGCGAGGGGCACCCCAATAATGGCAGCACCGACGCCGATGCCCACGGCATCGACGAGGGCCACGAAGACCTGCACCCGGACGTAGTTGACCAGTGACGACCAGCCCCGGCGTCCGGTACCGTCGGTAGCTCGCCGGGCCCTGCGGGGCATGAGCCCTACCAGGAACTTCCAGATCCGCTCGCCTTCGTAGAGGAAGAAGATCAGGATGAAAAGGCTCAGCACGAAGCCAGTGCCGAAATTTCCGGCACTGCTGCCGAAGGAGAGAGCGCCGGTGAGGATGCTGCTGCTGTTCTGCTCAAGAGCCTCAGTGGCCTGCCGCAGATAGTCCTCGACCTGTTCCGTGGTCAGCCTCAGCGGACCATCCGAAAGCCACTGCTGCACGGTCTGCACCCCGCGCAGGGCTTCATCCCAGAGATCCTGGAAACCAGTGTAGAGCTGCCGGCCGACCAGAGCCAGAGCACCGGCGACTACCACGATCAAGCCCAGCTCAGTGATCGCCACGGCGGCCCCGCGCGGTACTCGGTGCCGGCTCAGCCAATTCACCACCGGCAGCAGCAGACCGGCGAGCAGGGCGGCGACCATGATCGGAATGACCAGTAGCGTCACGAAGCTCAGCAGCCACAACAAGGCGCCTCCGACGATCAGGAGCGCCCCGAGCCGCCAGGCCCATTCGGCTCCTATCCGGAGCGCATAGGGAATATCATCGGGCTTTCCGCTGCTGGCCATGCCCTTATCTTCGCATGGGCCCGTCAGCAGGCAGCGCCAAGGGGCAGAATAGAGAAGTGCATAGTCGTCATATCCTCCGCCCCGGTTGGTACACATCGGATGGCCTTCCGGACCCCAGCACCGCCACCGGCAAGCCGCTGCGCTGGGGAGTGGTCTCCACGGGGAAGATCGCCCACGCCGTGCTCCCGGACCTCCTGCTGCTCGCAGACGCCATCCCCTACGCGGTCTCCTCGAGATCCGAGCAGCATGCAGAGACGTTCGCGCGCACCTTCGGCTTCGAGCGGTGGTACGCCGACGACGGCCAGATCGCCGGCTATCAGCAGTTAGTGGAAGACCCTGCCGTGGATATCGTCTATATCGGCGCCCCGCACGGTCAGCACTATGAGATCGCCGCAGCGGCCTTGCGCTCCGGTAAGCATGTGCTCTGCGAAAAAGCCCTGACCATCAATGCCGCCGAGACGGAAGCGCTCATCGACCTGGCCAGGGCTGAAGGACGGTTCCTGATGGAAGCGGTCTGGTCCCGCTTCGTTCCCGGTATGCAAAGGGCGTTCGAGCTGATCGCCGAGGGCGCTATCGGTGACATTCGCTGGGTCAAGGCGGATCTCGGCTTCCCTGCTCCCGACGACCCGGAGTCCCGGCTCTGGGCAGCGCACAGCGGGGGCGGTGCGCTGCTGGATCTGAGCGTCTACCCGCTGCTCTGGGCCTGGGGTGCGCTCGGCGCTCCGGAGAGTGTTCAGGCGCAGGGCACACTGACCGCCCCTGATCCGGAAGGCTACCGAGTGGATGCCCAGAACGCCCTGACCTTGGGGTATCCGGGCGGGGCCATCGCCCAGCTGATGAGTTCGCTGCAGTCTCAGTGCTCCCGCACCGCAACGGTCTGCGGTACCTCAGGGATCATCGAGACGGTGGGCCCGCGGATGAACAACCCGCTGGCTCTGCGCATACACAGCGGTTGGCAGGGCGATGGCTGGGAAGTGGACCGACTGGAAGAGTTCGAGCTCATCGGCTCCGGTTACAGCTACGAGTTCCGGGAGGTCACCTTATGCATTCAACAGGGCCTGCTGGAGAGTCAGGTGATGCCCTGGCAGGATTCCCTGGACACTATGCGATTCTTCGATCGGATCAGAACTCAGCTGGGAATAACGTACCCCCATGACCGCCAGGGGTCATGAGGGCACGTGAGGTGAAAAAGCCTGAAGGATTCAGGCGTCGAACTCCGCATTGGCCGCGCGACGGCCGGTCGGCACCTGATCACTGCGCCGGTTACGGCGCCAGAGGCCTTCGACGGCACCTGCTCCCCCGCCCAGCAGGACGAGGGCCAGCGCGGTGATTCCGTAGAATATCGGCTTCTCTCCAGTGATCCCCGCTGCCTCGGTGAACAGGGGCTGCCCGGCAAAAGTCGCCAGCCAGATCGAGAAGAACATCAGGACGGCGAGGCCCGCAGCGATCCTGGTGAAAATCCCGAGGAGGAGGGCCAGCCCGAGTCCCAGCTCACCAGCGATGATGAGCCAGCCCGACATCGGCGGAGCAGGGATATTCAGGGTATCCACGTAGTCGACAAACTGCTGGGGGCCGTTGACCAGTTTCTGGATTCCGTACAACAGAAGCGTCGCACCGACGAGCAGTCGCAGGACCATGACTCCCACCCCGGCGGTTCGGGGCAGATAAGAAAGAGAAGAAGCAGACATCGTCTGGCACCTTTCGTGAATGTATTCTGAGGGACTGCGGTTCTAGCGAACTGTGTCAGATTTCTGGGCATCATTCCAGCGCACATCTCGCGAGATGACGTTGAGTCGCAGTATCCAGAAGTGCCTCCGCCCCGGATTCTCAGTGCAGAAGCAGTCACTATGCAGGAAACAGAGTGAAAATCTTTCTGCTATAGGGAATCTGGGAATAAGCGACGGTGATCCGGGCATACAAAGAAGGAGCGGGTCCGCGGACCCGCTCCTTCTGGTGTGCTCAGTACCTGGGCTCAGGCTGCTTCCGATAGCCTGGCGCTGAGATTCTCATCGAGTGCCGCCAGGAACTCCTCAGTGGTCAGCCACGGCTGCTCCGGGCTGATCAGCAAGGCGAGATCCTTGGTCATCTTGCCGGATTCCACCGTCTTGATGACGACGTCCTCAAGCGTCTCCGCGAAGTTCACCACCTCGGGAGTGTTATCCAGCTTGCCGCGGTGCATCAGACCTCGGGTCCAGGCGAAGATCGAAGCGATCGGATTCGTCGAGGTCGGCTTGCCCTGCTGGTGCTGCCGGTAATGACGGGTGACCGTGCCGTGCGCGGCCTCGGCCTCAACCGTCTTGCCATCCGGGGTCATCAGTACGGAGGTCATGAGCCCCAGCGAGCCGAAGCCCTGCGCGACGGTATCCGACTGCACATCACCGTCGTAGTTCTTGCAGGCCCAGACGTAGCCGCCTTCCCACTTCATCGCGGAGGCCACCATATCGTCGATCAGCCGGTGCTCGTAGGTAATGCCCGCGGCCTCGAACTGAGCCTTGAACTCGTTGTCGTAGACCTCCTGGAAGATGTCCTTGAACTGACCGTCGTAGGACTTCAGGATGGTGTTCTTGGTGGAGAGGTACACCGGGTATCCACGCTGTAGGCTGTAAGCGAAGGAGGCTCGGGCGAAATCCCGGATGGAGTCGTTGAAGTTGTACATACCCATGGCCACGCCGCCTTCTTCCGGCATGGAAACGACATCGAACTTCATCGGCTCGCCACCGTCCTCCGGCTCGAAGGTCATGGTGATCTTGCCGGGGCCGGGCACCTTGAAGTTGGTGGAGCGGTACTGATCGCCGAAGGCGTGACGGCCGATGATGATCGGCTTGTTCCAGCCCGGTACCAGACGCGGGATATTCGAGATCACGATGGGCTCGCGGAAGATCACGCCGCCCAGGATGTTGCGGATGGTCCCGTTCGGGGAGAGCCACATTTTCTTGAGGCCGAATTCCTCGACGCGGGCCTCATCCGGAGTGATCGTGGCGCATTTGACGCCGACATGATGCTCTTTGATCGCGTTCGCGGCGTCCACGGTGACCTGGTCATCGGTGGCATCACGGTTCTGGATGGACAGATCGTAATACTTCAGATCGACGTCCAGGTACGGGTGGATGAGGCGGTCCTTGATGAACTGCCAGATGATCCTGGTCATCTCATCGCCGTCCAGTTCGACAACCGGGTTCAGAACCTTGATCTTGGACATTTCAGGCACGCGCCCTCCTCGGCATGGCTTGAGACCTAGTTCTTAGGCCTGGTTTTGCGCAGAAATCTTCAGCAACTATTCTGCCACGCGAGCGGAAGCCTTCTAAATCTGCGCTTCTCCTTCCGACAATCCGTCTACAGTTAGTCCGTGAGTTCAGGTATGCCATCACGGGAACCCGCTCTGGACGGCGCTCAGATTCTGCAGAGCCTGCCCTGGCGCTGGCGTGCCCAAGGCCGGATCTTCCTGATCGGCGGCCTGGGGTTCATGTTCGACGCCTGGGATGTGGCGCTCAACGGGGTACTGATCCCCCTGGTCGCAGCCGAGTGGTCCCTGGACCGCCCGACAGCGGCCCTGTTGGCCACCTCGAATCTGATCGGCATGGCGGTGGGCGCCTTCGCCTGGGGCGGTATCGCGGACCGGATCGGGCGGAAGACCGCCTTCAGCGCGACCCTGCTGATCTTCTCGATCTTCACCATCGCTGGTGCGCTGGCCCCAGATTTCCTCTGGTTCTGCCTTTTCCGGTTCATCGCCGGATTCGGCCTGGGTGGTTGCATCCCGGTGGATTACGCTCTGGTGTGCGAGTTCACGCCCAAGAAACAACGCGGCACCGTGCTGGCCGCCCTGGATGGCTGGTGGCCGCTGGGGGCCGCGGCGGGGTTCTTTGCTTCCGGGGCCGTGCTCGCGATGACCGGCGAGTGGCGGCTGATCCTGCTGGCCATGGTCTTGCCGGCGCTTCTGGTCTTCTGGGTACGGCTGGGGGTGCCAGAATCGCCGTTGTACTTGATCCGACGTGGGCAGCCCGAACAGGCCCGGCGGATCATCGACCGCTTGGTCCAGCAGACTGGAGCTCCGGTGCGGCCTTACACACTAGCCCCAGAAGCCCCGGGAGTCCCAGAAGCCCCGGGGCCGGGGACCCACAGCAGCCCGGCTCCCCTTAATATCGCAGGCCAGCTGCGGGCGCTCTGGGCCTTCAACTGGCGTATCACCGCCACCAGCTGGTTGCTGTCCTTCAGCATCCTGCTGGTGTACTACCTGGCGCTGAACTGGATGCCCAGCATCCTCATGGAAGCGGGGCTGGGCAGCCAGACCGCGCTTTTTGCCAACGGCGCGATGGCAGCTGTCGGCTTAGTCGGTGTGCTCATCTCCGCACTGCTGATAGAACGCACCGGGCGGAAGGCCATCATCGCCGTGACCGGCCCTCTGGCCGCTGCGCTGCTCGCGGTCACGGCCTGGTCCCTGGGCACGCCGATGCTGGCCGTGCTCTGGCTGCTGGGCTTCGGCCTGGTGGTACAGGCCGCTATCCCGGCGCTCTACACCTATCTCGCAGAGCTCTATCCCACTGAATTGCGCGCCACCGGCTTCGGCTGGGCTTCGACCGTCTCCCGCGTGGGCGCCGGGCTTGGCCCGCTGTTCTTCGCCTCTGTTTTGTGGCCTCTTCTGGGGCTTCCGGTCTCGTTCCTGCTCAGCGGCGTACTGGTGCTGTTCGCCGTGCTCTGGATGCTCCGTTTCGCACCGGAGACCCGCGGCCGGCAGCTCAACTGACTCCGGCGAACACTAGCCACAGCAACAGAGTGAGCAAGAAGCCGAGCAGCCCGAGCACCGTCGTCAGCACCGTCCACGACTTCAAGCCGTCCGCTACGGACAGGCCGAGGTATCGCGTGACGATCCAGAATCCGGAGTCATTGACATGAGAGAAGCCCAGGGCGCCGAAGCCCACCGCGATAGTGATCAGGGCGATCTGAACCGGGCTGAACCCGCCATCGGCCACCGCGGTACTCAACAGTCCGGCGCTGGTGATGATGGCCACCGTTGCAGAGCCCTGGGAAATCCGGAGCACCGCCGCCAGCAGGAAGCCGCTCACAATCACGGGTAGACCCGCAGCTGCGAGCGAGTCGGAAAGTACTTTGCCGACCCCCGACTCGGTCAGGACCTTGCCGAAAACCCCGCCGGCGCCGGTCACCAGGATCACGATCGCGGTCGGTGCCAGCGCTGATTCGAGGATCTCGCCGGTGCGCGCACTGCTCCATCCGCGGCGAACCCCCAGGAAGTAATAGGCCAGCGCCAAAGTCAGCAGAAGCGCCACGAGAGGGGAGCCGAGGAAAGTGAGGGCATTGCGCAACGGCGTGCCTTCCGGAATCACCACGGCGCCTACGGTGCCGAACAGGATGATCAGGATCGGAAGCACGATGAGTGCTGCGATCATGCCGGGGCCGGCGGAGCCTGGGTCTGCTGCTCGGTCAGGTGGCCGGAGCCGGACTGCGCGGATTCTTCCTGGGTTGCTACGCCCGCTGCCCTGTCATTTCGGCTGCCGAAGGCCAGGAACTCCTTGTGCGTGGATGGCAGCATCACGAAATCGCGGCGGTTGATCCAGTGCGCCACGTAGTAGGCGACGAACCCCAAGGGCAGGCAGACCGCGAAGGCCAGCAGCGTCACCCAACCGACATCGGCACCGAGTACTCCGGCGGCACCCACCACTCCCGGGTGCGGAGGGACCACGACGTGTAGGGTCAGCATGATCCCGGCGATCGGCAGGCCGACCTTGACCGGATTGGCCCCGATGATCTTCGCGAAACCGTAGATGATCGGCACCAGGATGATGAACCCGACGTCGAAGAACACCGGTATCGCGAGCAGGAAGGCCGCCGCGGTCAGCGCCGCGACGATCCGTCGGGGGCCGAGGATCGAGGTGAAACGGGTGGCGAGCGATTCCGCGCCACCGGAGACCTCGATGATCCGCCCCAGCATGGCTCCCAGGCCGACCAGCAGTGCGACGCTGCCGAGAGTTCCGCCCATCCCCGCCTGCACCGTGGTCACGATGTCCTGAATCGGGATGCCAGCCGCGAGCGCCACCAGCAGGCTGGATAGCAGTAGCGCGATGAACGCCGGGATCTTGAATTTGATGACGGCCAGGAGCAGCAGCAGTACTCCGGCAACACCTACCGAGATGAGATAGATCGGCTCCATGCAGTCTCCTTTGACCGAAGCGGGGTAGAAAGAAAAAGAAAACGTCAGGAAGCAGTTCCGCCGGGTCCGATAACAGGTGCGATGAGACGGATCAGCGCTGAATCGTCATCGGCCCCCAGCCCGGAAGACCTGCCCATCAGATACTGCTGCTCGGCGGTGGCAGCGAGCGGTGTGGCCACGCCGAGTTGACGGGCTGCGTCCTCCACAATCCCCATGTCCTTGACGAAGATATCCAGGCGGCTGAGCACTTCCGGCTGCTCCTGGTTCAGCACCTGAAGCATCCGCGGGCCCCGGTTCCCGAGCATGAAGGAAGCGGCGGCGCCTTGCTGCAGGGCCTCGAGCGTCCGCTCCGGATCGAGCCCCATCGCCGAGGCGAGCGAGAGCGCTTCCGCGGCCGCAGCGATATGGATACCGCAGAGCAGCTGATTGACTGTTTTGAGTGCCTGGCCATCCCCGGCCCGTTCGCCCACGATGCTCAGGGTCGATGCCAGCAGGTCCAGCGCTGGGGCGGCTTTCGCCAGGACAGCCGGCGCAGCGCCGACCACGATCAGGAGATCACCGCTACGGGCCCTCACCGGCCCGCCGGAGAGCGGAGCATCCACAAGGCCGATCTGGTGCGCTGCCAGCCGTGCGGCGACGTCCCGCACCGGGGCAACCCCTACCGTTGCGCATAGCACGACCACCGCGCCGGGGGCGAGCGCGGCCAGAATGCCCTCGATCGGAGCGGAGAGGTCAGTCGGTGCATCAACAAGTTCGGAGCCGAAGAGCACCTGCTCCAGCTGAAGAGCGTCGCGCACCACGAGGAAGACGAGATCAGCGCCGGTGACCGCACCCTCTGCTGTGGTCACTGGTTGCACGCCGTCTGCGGCTGCGAGGTCGCGGCGCTCAGCGACGATATCGTAACCGCGGATGGGGAAGGTCTCCGCGAGCCGTGCGGCCATCGGCAGGCCCATGGTTCCTAGTCCCAGCACCGCGACGGTGGGGTTGGTGTTCATTTCGCGCTCCTCGCTTCTACTGTCTGCTTTCCCTGCTGTTCTCCCCTGTTGTTCTGCTCGGGGCACTGCGCGATCATGAGCCCGCCCCGGGCTCCGGACTCGACGAGAGCTTCTCAGTCACCGTGGCCAGCGCTTGCGCATCACCGACGTTGCCGGGGAAGACGATATACGGGATCTCACTGCCGATACCGTCGCGCGGCTCCCAGAGGGAGATCGTGCCGGGTAATACCGGGCCATGCACCCAGCCGTGATGCATGGCCAACGCTCTGGTAGCGATATCTGATGAGGTGATACCGCCCTTGGCGATGATGAACCGGGGTTTCACCAGCTCCAGGATTCCGGCGACCAGGCGGACCATCGCGGCGGAGACCTCGCGGGCGATCCGCAGGCTGTCCTCCGGGCTGGCTCCCCGACGCACCAATCGGCTGGTGCTGATGATCACGTTGCCCTGCCCGAGCCACCCGGCCGCTTCCCGCGCTAAGCCGGCCAGGTACGCTTCGTACTCGGCGCCCGCGACGTCGAGGATCCGTTCCAGTTCCAGCTCGACCGTAGCGACCTGCAGAGCAGGCGCGGCAGTCCGCAGCCGGTCCAGCTGCGCCGTGGTCAGGGCGGTATGCGAGCCCACCGCGATCAGTCCGCCGCGAACGCTCCGGTCATTGGCCAGCCCCGCCGCATCCGCTGCGCTCAGCGGTTCCGGCGGGGCCTGCCCGATCAGGCTGCGGACGAAGGTGGGGCCGGTTCGGTACAGAAAGCGCTTACCGCGCCTGTGCGCCTGGTGGATGCCAAGAGCCGCCGTGGATAAATCTGCGTCCTCGAGTGCGTCGATCACTACGACCTGACCGTTGCTGCTCTGTTTGAGAATCGCCGCGACAGCCTGCGCACCCTCACTGCGGATCGTGTGCACATCGATGATGGTTACCGCGGAGGCGGGGATTCTGCCGTCGGTTTTCTCCTCGACGTAATCAGTCAGTGCGGAGGAGCTGAATCCGAAGGTGGCATCTTGCGCGAATTCGGTCTGCGCGATCGGCGTGAGCTCATCGACTTGGGCGAAGTAATGCACCCCCTTGATCGTGACCCGGCCGGCGGCGGGAAAAGCCGGCGCCAGAATCACCGCATCGGTGACCTGCCCGTGCTGGCTGAGCACCTCTGCGATAGTGTCCGTCTCGAGGGGGAAGTGGCCGCGGAGTGTGGAGTCGCCACGGGAGAGGAAAGACAGCTCTTTCTTCTTCGGAGCCTCGTCCTGCGCCGCAGCGGCTAACGCGTTCGTGACGATCTCCCGGTTGATTCGCTCAGTCTCCGCGGGGTCGAGGCTCCGGGTGTTGGTGAGCACGTAGATCGCGCTGCCGCCCTGCGCGAAGGCCCACTGGAAATCGGGGATCTGCCATCTGGTCAGTACCGGAAGCTGGGCCACCGCCTGAGCCCCGGTGGGATCATCGTCAAGGACGATCAGCCGGTGCGATCCGGGGCCGAATGCCTCGGAGACCGTACTGGCGGGGGTCTGCCGGATTTCGGGAATCCCGTTGAGCAATTCTGCTCGTCGTGCCACTCTGCACTCCTCGATAAAGCCGGCTTCAGTCAACCCGACTCAGCCAAATAAGTCTGATATCAGATATCTTATGAAAAGTGTTCCCGGATATCAACGACTACGCGTTACCGGACCTTACTGCCCGTTGATCGTCCGTTCCCGGAGCACATAATGCTTGAGGTCCTGCAGGGTCTGATCCATATGCGCGAGCATCGCCACACGAGCAGCCAAAGGGTCCCGGTCCCGTAAAGCCGCCAGCAGCGCACGGTGATGTTCGATGGCGTGCCGCTGGATCTCCGGCACCGCAGAGGTCTCCCGGCGCTTCTCCTGCAGCAGTCGATGCAGGGGTTCGAAGAGCACCAGCACGATGACGTTTCCCGAGGCCTGCAGGATGATGTCGTGAAATTGGATATCAGCTGCGGTGAAGGCCTCGACATCGCCGGCTCCGGACGCCGACCGCATCTGCTCCAGGCAGTCGGACAGTCCTTTCAGGACGTCCTCATCGGCCCGCTCCGCGGCGAGCTCCGCAGCTCCCACTTCGATCATGCGGCGCACCTCGAGCAACTGCACAGACGGATTGATGCCTTGCGCGGGGCGCTTGGTGGTCAGCTGCATCACGGCCTGCAATGAGGTCCATTCCGCAGCGGGCCTCACATACGTTCCGGAGCCGCGCCTGGCTTCCACGACGTTCATCGCGCGCAGCGCTTTGAGCGCTTCCCGCACAGTCAACCGGCTGACGTCGAAAGATTCACCGATGACGGCTTCCGATTCGAGCGCCTCCCCCGGCTGGTAGCGGCCGTCGATGATACGTTCCAGAAGCTGATCCACTACCGTATCGACGAGTGTGGCCTTGGGCATACGCCCATCGTAATCCACCCGTACTGCTCACCGACGTCACGCCGTCCGCTCGCCGGCCTCGACGATACGGAGCAATAGTCCACCCAGCTCGGCGGGCTTGGTGAACTGCGGCCAGTGGCCGGTCGGCAGATCGATCAGTTCATATTCCTGCGCCCGCGCGAGTTCTTCGGTCATGCCGTGCCAAGGGTGCTGCGGCTCGGTGATCATCGCCTGCACCTCCGCCGCGCTGAACGCACAACAGATCACCGTTGCCGGGATGCCGAAACGGCGCTCATCCTGAAGACGCACGTGATCATTAGCAGCACTAGCGGGTTCCGGCACCGCTGCGGCACGGAACCGTTCCTTCAGCTCCGGGGTGAGATCCCGGAGGTCGCCGGTATCGAACTCATCCCACTCAGGCAGCCGAATCACTCCGTTGCGCACCGGCAGATCCGGATTGATCTGGCCGCCCTCGTGCAACGGCACGGTATCGACGTAGATGAGCCGCGCGATCCGGCCAGGCCGGGCATCGGCGGCCCCGTAAATCACCGGGCCGCCGCCACTATGGCCTATGAGCACCGCAGATCCCGGTAGCGCATCGACCAGGTTCACCACCGCGTCGATCTGGTCCTGCAGGCGCACCCCGGCAGCATCATCACCGGGCCCGCGACCCGGCAGGTCGACACAATGCACGGTGTGCCCCGCGCTTTGCACTGCCTGCGCGCATTCTGCCCAGCTCTCGCCCCGGAGCCAGAACCCGGGAACCATCACGATGTCCATGCCCTCAGTCAACCGCAAGGCACCGACAATACAACGCCGGCACAACGTCAGCACGGGCCCGGTGAGCTAGGCTAGATGACGAGATACGCACGCCGATGCCCGCAAGGGGCGAGCACAAGGAGGCAGCATGGCCAGCGATTCGACCTTCGATGTCGTGAGCAAAGTAGACACGCAAGAGGTCTCGAACGCTCTCAACCAGGCGCAGAAGGAACTCGCTCAGCGCTATGACTTCAAAGGCGTCGGCGCGGAGGTAGATTTCAGCGGCGAGAAGATCCTGATGAAAGCTAACTCCGAAGAGCGCGTCCTGGCCGTGCTGGATGTCTTCCAGTCCAAACTGATCAAACGGGGCATCTCACTGAAGTCCCTCGACGCAGGTGAGCCTTACTCATCCGGTAAGGAATACCGCCTGGAAGCCTCGATCAAAGAGGGTATCGCCCAGGAGACCGCGAAGAAGATCACCAAACTGATCCGGGATGAAGGGCCGAAATCGGTCAAAGCCCAGATCCAGGGCGACGAACTGCGCGTCAGTTCGAAGTCCCGTGACGATCTGCAGGATGTGATCGCGCTGCTCAAGGACTTCGAGGACGCCAATCTGCAGTTCGTCAACTACCGCTGATCGGAAAGCTCTAACGTTTCAGCTCAGGCTTTCGGGCCGTACACCAGGTGAATCACGCCGTTCTCGAAGGATTCCGAGGACAACAGCTCCAGATCGAGCTGCTGACCGTCCTGGCTATCAGGCCAGAGCCGCAGACCGGAACCCAGCACCACCGGGTACACCAGCAGGTGCAGTTCATCGACCAGCTTGTCGCTGAGCATGGCGCGGACCAGGGTCACGCTGCCGCTGACGTACAGATCGCCGGCTGCCTGCCCTTTGAGTTCACGGATCCCCTCCACCGTATAGGCACCCAGCGCGGTGGTATTCTCCCATTCGCGTTCCAGGGCTGCCGTGCCGACGACGTACTTCGTCGAATCATTCATGAACGGAGCCCCGGGATCCTCCGCCGCAGTGCGCCCGGGCCAGGCAGAAGCGAACATCTCATAGGTGTTCCGACCCAGCAGCAGCGCCGAGCTGGACGACATGAGCGCTCCGACGGCTTCGCCCATCCGCTCGGTGAAGCCGTAGGGTGCCGTCCAAGAAGGCGTCTCCACTACCCCATCGAGCGTGATGAACTCGTGTACTTTGATCTTTCCCACGGATATCCCCGGCTCTCTTTGAGGCTGCTTCCAGACTTCTTACTCGTTTTACTCGTTACTGCAACACTGCAACGGCTTACTGCAACGGTCGGCCAGCCATATTCTCCAGCCGGGAGATCCGCTGGTCCATCGGCGGGTGGGTCGAGAAGAGATTCTTCATCCCCCCACCGCGGAAGGGGTTCGCGATCATCATGCGGAAGGGGTTCGCGATCATCATATGGCTGGCGTTGACGACGCGCTGGTCCTGGGGCATCGGCAGCGCCTGCACTCCGGACTGGAGTTTGCGCAGCGCCGAGGCCAGCGCCAGCGGATCACCGGTGAGCTTCGCGCCGTCCTCATCCGCATCGTATTCGCGCGTACGGCTGATCAAGAACTGGATGAGCGCGGCAGCCATGGGGGCCAGAAGGGCCATCGCGATCATCGCGAGCGGGTTGCCGTTCCGGTTGTTCCCTCCGCCGAAGAACAGCATCATCTGCGCTACTGAGGTGATCACACCGGCCACCGCGGCCGCTACCGAGGAGATCAGGATGTCCCGGTTGTAGACATGCATCAGCTCGTGCCCCAGCACGCCGCGCAGTTCCTGTCGGTTGAGGATCTGCATGATCCCGTGGGTGCAGCAGACTGCGGCGTTCTGGGGATTGCGGCCCGTGGCGAACGCATTGGGCGAAGGCGATGGTGAAAGATACAGCCGGGGCATGGGCTGATTGGCCCGAGTCGCCAGCTCTCGGACGATCTGGTACAGCTCAGGTGCTTGTTCTTCGGTCACCGGATAAGCCTTCATGGCACGGATCGCCATTTTGTCGCTGTTCCAGTAGCCGTACGCGGTGGTGCCGACGCCGATGAGCGCGAAGATCACGATCGGGGCAAGGCTGCGCGTACTGCTGGCGATCAGTGCCCCGATGCCCAGCAGAATCGCCCAGAGCACTCCAAAGAGCGCCGCGGTCTTCAACCCGTTGTAATGCCGGTTCACGGTTCCATCCCCTCAGGTTCTCTCGCTCAGATATTCAGATATCTCATGTATTGAGAAGTGTCGAGAACCATCATAGATAACGCGTGGCAGCCCGCCGGCGTTCCCTGACGCCGAACTGCGCGCCTGTGCCGCCTCCGATCTTCGGTCGGATCTAGCCGGAGACTTCTTCGCCTTTCTCCCAGTTCTCCAGATCCGGCCCGTCATGATGGTCATCAGCCAACTCAGCACCCCCGGCCGGCCCGTTGGTCCACTCCAGGATGCGCCACGGCCGCTGTGCATCGCCGGAATCGTCTTGGAGCAGCACCATGCCGGTGTTGCTCAGATCGTAATCCATGGGCTGGGCAGGGTCGATGTTATTCGCCCGGATGCCTGCCCAGGTGCGGATCATCCCGCCGTGGCTGACGATCACGACGTCCTGGTACCCGGAATCCCGGGCTTCGGCGAGGACTTCTTCGAACCGCGTGAGGACCTCTTCACCGGTTTCCGCGCCCGGCATGCGGTAGTCCAGATCTCCGCGCATCCAGGCGGTCACCGCCTCCACATAGCGCATGATGTCCGTTTTCTCGCCGGACATCTCGAGCTCTCCCGCAGAGATCTCGCACACGCCCGCCCGGGGCTGGGCCACTAGGCCGCGGGCCTCGGCGAGGGGCTGCGCGGTCTGCTGAGTCCGCAGCGCCGTGGAGACGTAGAGGGCGTCTATCTGCCGCTGATCCAGTGCATCGACGAGTGCTGCCGCCTGCGCCTCGCCGAGCTCGGTCAGGCCTGGGCCGGGAGGGGCGGTGTCCAGGAGTCTGCGAATATTCGAAGCGGTCTGGCCGTGACGGATCAGTAACAAGCGCATGAATCTCATTCTGTCATCTCAGGCGTCTCAGACATCACCGGCCGCTCAGCACATCACCAGGAAGAACTTAGGCTCTCCTTATTACGAATCACTCAAAATAAGTGTTTGACTGAAGTCATGAGCGTGATCCGGGAGACTAGCGCGGAAGAAACCAGCGCAGACGCCCCGGCCTGGGCTGCCACCCTGCGTTCCCACGGCCGGCGGGTGACCAAGCAGAGACTTGGTGTACTGACCGCCGCCCATTCAGCCCCGCATCAGGACGCAGAGCGCATCTGGTCCACCGCCCGGGCCGAGCTCCCGGAACTCACGCTGCAAAGCGTGTACACGGTGCTCTCCGACCTCACCGCCCTCGGCCTGCTGCGCAAGATCGATCTCAGCGCCGGCCCTGCCCGCTATGAAACCAGGGTGGGCGATAACCACCATCATGCGATCTGCACGGTCTGTGGCCAGATCGAAGATATCGACTGCGCGGTGGGGCACGCTCCGTGCCTGCAGCCATCCGGGTCCACGATGTCCATCTACCAGGCCGATATCACCTTCCACGGAACCTGCGCCGCCTGCCTCAGCGCTTCCGACGCCGCTCATCTCGACGCCCCTGAACCCCCGCTCAATACCTCACATTCAGAACCTCAAAGAACCACAACCGAAGGAGAATCATGACTGGCAACACCACGCCTCCACAGGCGACGACGCAGTCTGGAGCACCGGTAGTCTCCAATGCGCATTCGCAGACGGTAGGCCCTGACGGCGTCGCGGCGCTGACCGATCACTACCTGGTCGAGAAGCTCGCCCAGTTCAACCGCGAGCGCGTCCCGGAGCGCGTCGTGCACGCCAAGGGCGGCGGCGCTTTCGGCACCTTCGTGACCACCGGCAACGTCTCCCAGTACACCAAAGCAGCGCTCTTCCAGCCGGGTGCCGAGACCGAGATGCTGATCCGCTTCTCCTCGGTAGCCGGCGAGTCCGGTTCGCCCGACACCTGGCGCGACCCGCGCGGCTTCGCCATCAAGTTCTACACCACCGAGGGCAACTACGACCTCGTCGGCAATAACACCCCGGTGTTCTTCATTCGCGACGGCATTAAGTTCCCGGACTTCATCCACTCGCAGAAGCGCCTTCCGGGCTCCAACCTGCGCGATGCCGATATGCAGTGGGATTTCTGGACGCTCTCCCCCGAGTCCGCGCACCAGGTCACCTGGCTCATGGGCGATCGCGGGCTGCCGGCCTCCTGGCGAAAGATGCAGGGCTACGGCTCGCACACCTACCAGTGGATCAATGCCGACGGCGAGCGCTTCTGGGTGAAGTACCACTTCCACTCCAACCAGGGCGTCGAGAACATCTCCAATGAGGAGGCCGCAGAGTTGGCCGGCTCGGATGGCGATCACCATATCCGCGATCTCTACGAGGCCATCGAGAAGGGCGACTTCCCGTCCTGGAACCTGTCCGTCCAGGTCATGCCCTACGAGGATGCCAAGACCTACCGATTCAATCCCTTCGATTTGACCAAGGTCTGGCCCAAGAGCGACTACCCGCTGATTCCGGTGGGCACCATGACACTCAACAAGAACCCGGAGAACTACTTCGCGGAGATCGAGCAGGCCGCCTTCGCGCCCTCGAACTTCGTGCCGGGCATCGCGGCTTCTCCGGACAAGATGCTGCAGGCCCGCATCTTCTCCTACGCCGATGCGCACCGTTACCGGGTGGGCACCAACCACGCGCAGATTCCGGTGAACTCCGCCAAGGCTGAGGTGCACAACTACAGCCAAAACGGTGCCGCACGGTACAAGTTCAATGCCCCCTCGGTGCCGAACTACTCGCCAAACTCCAAGGGTGGGGCAGTCGCCGACGAGGCGCTCTTCCAGCCTGGCGGCTGGGAGAACGATGGCGAGCTGACACTGACCGCGGCTAAACTGCACCGTGATGACAGCGACTTCGGCCAGGCAGGCACCCTGTACCGCGAGGTGTTCGACGATGCCGCGAAGGCCCGGTTCCTGGAGACCATCACCGGCGCTGTCGGCGGAGTGCAGGATGCCGATATCAAGGAGCGCGCGATCCAGTACTGGACGAACGTCGATGGTGATCTCGGCGAGAAGCTGCGCGCCAACCTGGGTGCCGGCGATGCCGGTTCCGCAGACGGTGCTGTCGCTCAGGGCGGCCTGACCGGCCCGGAGGACGGCGCACAGTAGGCGTTCTCAACGGTTTTTGATGAGGGCCGTGACTTTTGATGCCGTACGGCGGCTATCGAAAGTCACGGCCCTCATCAATTTCACGAGAGGGTCAGAGGCTGCCGCGCAAACCTTCGATGAGCCTGGCCATTCGCTCGTCCGGCTCCGGGCTCAGATCCAGGTTCATACGCTGACTGACATAGCCGAAGGTGATGCCGCTCTCCGGATGGGCGAACCCGAGCCTGCCGCCCATTCCGGCGTGACCGAAGGACCCTTCGCCCAGCATCGGCTGGCCGGGGCTGTCCAAGTGGAAGCCGAACCCCCAGCGCGGATCGGGCTGCGCGTTGCCATCCGGCAAGAGCGGCGCATGCACTCCGGCGGTCTGCAGGCTGCCGGCCTGGGCGACGGTCTCGGCCGAGAGCAGGCGCATGCCGTTGACTTCGGTCAGCAGCGCGGCGAACATCCTGGCCAGAGCGCGCCCGTTCGTCACCCCGCTGGCGCCGGCGAGCTGGGCCGCCCGGAATGCTCGCTGGTTGAAATCGGCCTCCGCGCTCGACGGCGGCAACGGTTCCATATGCATCGAGCGCAGTTCGGCCACGGTATCGGCGGGAAGCTGAGCCCAGGCCGAATCCGGGATCTCCGGGAAATCAGGCGTATCCCGGTAAGTGCTGGGCAGGAATCGGTGATCCTCCTGCTCCGGGAACCCGAGCCAGAACTCCAAGCCGAGCGGGCCGGCGACCTCGGCGGCGAAGAAATCCCCGATACTCTGCCCGCTGACCCTGCGGACGATCTCGCCGACCATCGTCCCGAAGGTGACCGGATGGTAGATGAAGCTCGTGTTCGGCGGGTAACTCGGAGCCTGCGCCGCGAGCCTGGCTTCGGCAGCACCGGGTTCGAGGAATTCTTCGAACGGCCCCTCAAGATAGGGCAGCGCGCTCAGATGCCGGAGCACCTGGGAGACGGTGATCTCGGATTTGCCCGCAGCGGCGAACTCCGGCCAGTACCGGGCCACGGGGGCGTCCAGGTCGACGAGCCCGCGTTCGACGAGCCGGAGCAGGCAGATCGTCGCGGCGGCCTTCGTGGTGGAGAAACCGACAGTCACCGAGTTCTGCTGCCACGGTGTTCCGTCGTCCGGGTCGACACCGCCCCAGAGGTCTAGAACTGCTCGCCCTTCCCGGTAGACGGCCAGGGATGCGCCATCGTCGAGGCCGTCTTGCTGCAGGGATTCGAAGGCCTCGGCCAGAGGTTCGAAACCATCGGCGACGAAGCCCTGATTGGCAGCACCCCGGGGCGCTTTCTTATCGGCCATCTAAGCTGCTTTCTCTTTCTTTGGTTCTTCCTGAGCGAGCCGAGATTTGCGCATCCCGTAGGCGAAGTAGATCACCATCCCGAGGACCATCCAGATGCCGAAGAAGATCCAGGTCTGCGTGGCCAGGTTGAACATGAGATAGAGGCACAGCAGTGCGGAGGCCACGGGGATCACCGGGCCGAAAGGAACCCGGAAGGAGGGCTTGATGTCCGGCCGGCGCCGGCGCAGGACGAGAACCCCGACACTGACCATCACGAAGGCTGTCAGTGTGCCGATGTTGATCATCTCGGAGAGCAGATCCACGGGTGTGAACCCGGCGAGGAACGCCACTACGGCACCGCAGATGATCTGCACCCGGGCGGGAGTGGCCCGTTTTTCCGAGGTGCGGGAGAGCGTGCGCGGCAGCAGGCCGTCCCGGCTCATGGCCATCGAGACCCGGGCCAGGCCCATCAGGAGCACCATGATCACCGTGGTCAGGCCGATGAGCGAGCCGAGGGAGATGACGATCACGGCCCAGTCCGCACCGACGATCTGGAAAGCCGAGGCCAGGGAAGGAGTCTCGGTGTTGGCGAGATCCTGATAAGAGACCATCCCGGTCACCGCGAGCGTCACCAGAATGTACAGTGCAGTGACCACGGCGAGACCTGCGAAGATGCCTCGCGGCAGGGTGCGGCTGGGGTTCTTGACCTCCTCGGCGCTCGTCGCCACGACATCGAAGCCGATGAAAGCGAAGAACACCAGAGCGGCCCCGGCGATCACTCCGCCCACTCCGTACATCTGCGGCTCCATGCCGAAGAGGAAAGAGAGGAAGGGCTGCTCCAGGGCTCCCGCGCTGCTTTCCGGCGGGGTCTGCGCAGGGGGCACGAAAGGAGTGTAGTTCTGCGCCTTGACGAAGAAGAAGCCGACGACGATCACGAAGAGCACGATGCCGATCTTGATCACCGTCACCACATTGTTGACCCTGGCGGAGAGCTTCGTCCCGAGGACGAGCAGCACCGTGAACGCGGCGACCACGAGCAGCGGGCCCCAGTACAGGTCAACACCGAAGATTTGGAATTCAGCCGGTAGCGGCACCCCGACGGCCTGGAAGAAGTCCGCTAGGTAAACGCCCCAGTATTTCGCGATCACGGCGGCGGCCATGAGCATTTCCAGGATCAGATTCCAGCCCACTACCCAGGCGAGCACCTCGCCCATCGTGGCGTAGGTGAAGACATAGGCGCTTCCGGTCACCGGCATCGCCGTGGCGAACTCGGCATAGCACATGATGGCGGCCGCGCAGGTGATCGCCGCCAGGATGAAGGAGATAGTGACGGCGGGGCCGGCGTTGAACGCGGCGGCTTTCGCACCGACGGAGAAGATGCCTGCGCCGACCGCAACGGCAACGCCCATGATCATGAGATCCCAGGTGCTGAGGGAGCGCTTGAGGGTGCGCCCGGGTTCGCCGGAATCCGCAATGGATCGTTCCACCGATTTAATCCGCATGATATTCGGCATGCTCTTCTACCTTGCTCTCTCGATCACTCCAGAGCACCTCAGGGCGCTAGTCCTCCCACACCCTAGGCTATTCCGTCGCTCAGCAAGTGCACAGTAGGGGGTGTATCTCACATTGTGAGATACACCCCCTGCTGTTTCTTGCTCTATGTATCGCCTAGTAAAGCAGTAGGTGGTATCTGCTTATGCAGCGCGGGCGGTACCGACGAAGTTCACCACACCGGTGCCGCTGATCACTCGGCCCGTACCGGAACCCTGGAGGTTCCAGCTGAAGGTGTAGGGGCAGGTGACGACGCGCCCGGTGATGCTCCTGAAAGCAACATTCACGGTAACTGAAAGCTGCCGGGGAACAGCTGCCGTATATGTAACATTGCCACCCCACACGGTGCCGGCATTGGGGAGATTCACGTTGTTGAAGGTGAAAATGCCAGGGAAGACCCCTGCGGCACCCAGAGCACCCGTGCCGGCCCCGAGGCCTGAGGTCGATGTGTAGGTGCGGTTATTAGACATGACTAGCTGAGCTTGCGTGACCGTGTAAGTAAACGCCGGCTCGAAGAGGCTCAGGTTGCAGCCCGTGGCGTCAATGCCAAAGACGTTCGTCAGCCGGACTGTGCCGGCATTACGGCTCACCGTAATGCCGGGTGCGGTCCACGCACCACCGGCCAGAACCGCCGGCCGGAGACAGGTGGGGCACGGCGGGTCAACAATACTGGATGCTGCTAGTGGCGCCGCATAAGCGATCGCCATTGCAGGCGCAGACCAGGCTGCACCCTTGACAACTGTTCTTCTTTCGATGGAATCCCCCACTCGAACACCTTTCAATAGACACGGCACTGAAATTGCATGGCTAATAAAGTACCGATCATTTTTAAAATAAGGATATGTCCAGCAGCATCACTAGCCAGCTACTGGCGAGTACAGTAGCAAAAATACTGGCCTCTCGCTATGTGGTTTAGGCAACAAAGAAACTATGACGATGAATTTACATAAAGTTTCTCCGAAGCCTGTACTGAACGCCGCCGAGATCTACCAGTAAAAAGTCGGTAGTGCTCAGCGAGCGCCGCTGATTAGATACTGTGTATGACTGATCTCCGGCAGGACTCCCCGCCGCTCGGCAAAGGAGTCACCTTAGGCCTCGGCGCCTACGGGTTATGGGGGCTACTACCCCTCTACTTCGTCCTGCTCTTGCCAGCCAGCCCGGTGGAGATCGTCGCGAACCGAGTGCTCTGGTCGCTGCTTTTCTGCATGCTCTTACTCAGCGTCACCAGGAGCTGGGGAGCACTGCTGGCCGCACTGCACAGCCCCCGCACCCTGGCCGCGCTCTCCCTGGCCGCGCTGCTGATCGTCGGCAACTGGCTGACCTACACCTACGGCGTCACCAGTGGTCAGGCGACAGAAGCCGCCCTGGGATATTTCATCAACCCGCTGATCTCCGTGCTACTGGGTGTGCTGATCCTGAAAGAACGGCTACGCCCGCTGCAGTGGGTGGCACTCGGCATCGGCTTCGTGGCGGTCATCCAGCTGACCGTCGCCTACGGCAGGCTGCCCTGGATCGCTCTGGTGCTGGCGCTGACCTTCGGCTTCTACGGTTTC
Source organism: Acaricomes phytoseiuli DSM 14247 (assembly GCF_000376245.1). Classification (GTDB taxonomy): domain Bacteria; phylum Actinomycetota; class Actinomycetes; order Actinomycetales; family Micrococcaceae; genus Renibacterium; species Renibacterium phytoseiuli. Next base: position 75,661 of record NZ_AQXM01000056.1, read on the forward strand.
ACCAAGAACCGGCTGGGCTCGCGCACCACGGCGATCACCTCGCTCAGTGTGGAGACCGCAGTACTGGCCCCCATCGCAGCGGTCCTCATGCTGCTCCTGGCGCAATCCGGCACGGCGACGCTGACGTCCCAGGGCACTGCTCACTTCTGGTGGATGGCTTCTTCCGGCCTGGTGACCGCGATACCTCTGCTGCTCTTCGGGGCGGCTGCCAGGCGGCTGCCCCTGGTCAGTATCGGTCTGCTGCAGTACTTCTCACCGGTGCTGCAGTTCCTCGTCGCCGTGCTGATCCTGAAAGAACAGATGGGCCTGGAGCGCTGGATCGGCTTCGGCATCGTCTGGCTGGCGCTCATCGTGCTGACCGTCGACCTGCTGGCTTCGATGCGGCGCAACAGGGTTCTACGGCGAGCCGAGCAGATGCCTCAGCAGGCCGAGCAGACCGAACCGTGATGCCGCACCGACCCTCTCAGCGCTGAAATATCTCTTCAGACCTGGGCCTGAACCGCGCTCTCCAGCACGTCCAGGGCGACGGCGAGCAGTCCATCGCTGATCACCAAGGGCGGCAGCAGCCGGATCACATTCCCGTAGGTGCCGCTCGTGAGGATCACTACCCCCGCTTCCAGGCACGCCGCGGCAATCGCCTTGGCCGCCTGGGGGTTCGGTTCCTTCGTGGTCCGCGCGGTACCCGGCTGAACCAGCTCGAAGGCCAGCATGGCACCCCGGCCCCGGATGTCCCCGATGACGCTCTGCTCGCCCAGTGCTTCATCGACAGCCCGCAGACGCGGCAGCACAATGCCCTCGATCTGCTGGGCACGGCTACTGAGATCCGCTTCGCGCATGACGCCGATGGCTGCCAGTGCGGCAGCGCAAGCGATCGGGTTGCCGCCATAGGTGCCGCCCAGGCCTCCGGGGTGCACCGCGTCCAGCAGTTCGGCCCGGCCCGTCACCGCAGAGATCGGCAGGCCGCCGGCGATGCCCTTGGCCATCGTCACGATATCCGGGACGAGGCCTTCGTGCTCGCTCGCGAACCAGGCACCGGTGCGGCAGAAGCCGGACTGGACTTCATCGGCGATGAAGGCGATGCCTTTCTCCTTGGCCCAGTCCGCGAGCGCGGGCAGAAAGCCCTCCGCGGGCACGATGAACCCGCCCTCGCCCTGGATCGGTTCGATCAGGATCGCCGCGACCTGATCTGCGCCGATCTGCTTGTCGATCATGGTGATCGCGCGCTGGGCCGCATCCTCGCCCTTGATCTCCGCCTCTTCCCGGTAGGGGTAGCTCATCGGAACTCGGTAGACCTCCGGGGCGAAGGGGCCGAAGCCAGTTTTATACGGCATGGCCTTCGCGGTCAGCGCCATGGTCAGGTTGGTCCGGCCGTGATAAGCGTGATCGAAGACGACGATCGCTTTCCGTCCCGTGGCGTGCCTGGCGATCTTGACGGCATTCTCCACCGCTTCAGCACCGGAGTTAAAGAGCACCGAGCGCTTCTCGTGGTCGCCGGGAGTCACCCGGGCCAGCTCTTCGGCCAGTTCCACATAGCCTTCGTACGGGGTGACCATGAAGCAGGTGTGGGTGAATCGCGCGGCCTGCTCGGCCACCGCTGAGGCGACCGCCGGGTGGGATGCCCCCACTGAGGTCACCGCGATGCCGGAGCCGAGGTCGATGAACGAGTTGCCGTCGACATCCACGATCACGCCGCCATCTGCGTCGGCGGCGTAGACCGGAACCCCGGACGCCGCGCCGCTCGCCACCACGTCAGCCCGCCGTTCGGCCAAAGCGCGGGAGTTCGGCCCGGGGAACTCGCCGACCCGCCGCTGCTGCGGCAACCGGTACTGAATCTCTGTCATCGTTCTCTCTCCAGCTTGCAGGGGGGGTATCAGGCGTCGAGGGCGCTCATCACATGCTTGATGCGGGTGTAGTCCTCCACACCGTAGAGCGAAAGGTCCTTGCCGTAACCCGATTGCTTGAAACCGCCGTGGGGCATCTCCGCGGTGAGCGTGATGTGGGTGTTGATCCACACCGCACCGAAGTCCAGATCCCTGGAGACCCGCATCGCCGTGCCGTGATCGGCGGTCCAGACCGAGGAGGCCAAGGCGTAATCGACATCGTTGGCGAGCTCCAGCGCCTGCTCTTCGGTGTCGAAGCCCTGCACCGTGATCACCGGGCCGAAGGTCTCCTTCTGCACGATGTCATCACCCTGTTTCACATCGGTCACCACCGTCGGGGCGAAGAAGAATCCCTTCTCCCCCGCCCGCTGGCCGCCGGTGACGATCCGGGCGTGCGCGGGCAGCCCCTCCACAGCAGCGGTCACCGCGTTGAAGTGGTTGATGTTGTTGAGCGGGCCGTAGTAGTTCTGGCTGTCGTCCTGGCTTCCGGTGTGCAGCGATTCCGCAGCTTCTTTCAACAGGCCGAGGAACTCTTCCCGCACAGGTTCCTGGACCAGCACCCGCGTCACCGCGGTGCAGTCCTGCCCCGCATTGAAGAACGCGAACTCCGCCAGCGCCTGAGCGGTCTTCGGCAGATCCGCATCAGCGAAGACCAGGGCGGGAGCTTTTCCGCCCAGCTCCAAATGGGCGCGTTTGAGATCCTGCGCCGCGCCAGTGGCCACAGCTTTACCCGCGCGGACCGAACCGGTGATCGAGACCATCGTGGGGACCGGGTGCTCCACCATCGCGGAGCCCGTACCGGCGTCGCCCAGCAGGACGTTGAAGACTCCCGCCGGGAAGATGTCCTTGATGATCTCGGCGAGCACCAGAGTGCTCTCCGGGGTGGTGTCCGAGGGCTTGAGCACGATGGTGTTGCCTGCTGCCAGCGCCGGGCCGATCTTCCAGATCGCCATGAGCAACGGGTAATTCCACGGCGTCACCTGGGCGACGACGCCCACCGGTTCGCGGCGGATGTACGAGGTGAAGCCCTCCATGTACTCCCCCGCGCTCTTGCCCTCCATGATCCGGGCGGCACCGGCGAAGAACCGGATCTGGTCGGCGCCGACGGCGACCTCTTCATCGGCGATGATCTGGCGCACCTGGCCGGTATTGCGGTGCTGCGCCTCGACCAGCTCGTCGCTGCGGGCTTCCATGGCATCGGCCAGCTTGAGCAGCATCAGCTGCCGCTGCGCCGGAGTGGTGCGCTTCCAACTGGCAGAAGCGCTCTGCGCGGCGGCCATTGCCGCGTCGATGTCCTGCTGCCCCGAAACCGGAGCCTGCGCGATGACCTCTTCGGTAGCGGGGTTGACGATATCGAGCACGGTCCCGGAGCCGCCACTGACCCCGACGAACTCGCCGTTGATGAAATTCTGCAGCGTGGGTACAGTCGAGTTAGCCAAGTGAGCCTCATTCCGTAACGAGCGATGGTCTTGTGGTTCTCGTCGCGAGCATACGCGGCCAGACATCTGCGTTGAAATAGCGAAATGCACTACCCATAAGGCAACACGTAGTGCGTTTGACCATCGATTTCATGTCATAGTGAGTTGCGTGACCCTCAATCTCAGCCAGTTACTGGATGATCCCGGCCTGGGCTTGCGCAGCATCGGCTCTGCCCTGAGCACTCTGACCACGCCGATCGAGTGGGTTGCCGTCACCGAAGTAGCGAATCCGAGACCCTTCCTGAGCGGCGGCGAGCTGGTCCTGACCACGGGGGCCAGGCTGAGCACCGCGGACGCCCAGCGCAGTTTCGTCCGCCAGATCAAGCGCGCCGGCGCGGTGGGGCTCGGCTTCGGCATCGGCCTGGGTCATGAGAGCGTTCCGGCGGCATTGATCGTCGAGGCGAATCGCTGGAGCATCCCGATTTTCGAAGTGCCCTACCGGACCCCTTTTCTCGCCATCGGCAAGCTCGTTACGGATTCCCGTAATGCCGATCATCTCGCCGAGATGCAGCGGCTGCTCAACAGCCATCAAGCCCTGGCCCAATCGCTACTGGCCACCGGAGGCGAAGGCGGGGGGCTGGCCCAGCTGCTGAGCGCGCTGCGGAAAATGATCGGCACAGAGGTCGTGCTGGAGCAGTTCCGGAAACGCCTCTACCCTTCCCTGGCCGAGCTGCCGGAACAGCCGGGCGGCACCCCTGATGACGAAGCCTGGCTGCCCATTCCAGTACCTACCGGCCAGCGGGATGCCTGCACCCTCTGGTTGCGTCGGCCCGTCCTCGCAGCAGATCTGAGCATCGTCGATTATGCGAAGAACCTCATCAGCGTGGAACTCGCCAATCAGTGGCGGCGGCGGCAGGATGCCCGGGCCGCCTCGGGCCAGGTCATCGAAGATCTGCTCCGCGGGACGCTGCCTGCTGCCGATATCGCAGCCCGGCTGCATGGCATCGGTGTGGACCAGAACGCCAAGCACATCGTGCTGCTGCTTTCCCTGCCGGAGCGGCGGGCCGGCCTGCTCAGCGGCATTGCTTTGCCCACCGAATTCGACACCGCTATCACCGCGCTGCTCGGCCAGGAGTTCCTGGTCATCGCCCCCGCCTCGGCAGGGGATCCCGTGCGCCTGGCGAAAACACTCTCCGCTTATCTGCGCGACGCGGGGATCTCCGGCCCAGTGGGGATCGGCGGGGCTTATGCACAACCCAGCGGACTGCGCTGGAGCTACTTCGAAGCACGGGACGCCGCCGGCCGGGGGCTTGAGGTCAATGAGCCGGAGCGACTTTCGCTGACCTCGCTGCTCCTGGCGAGCGAAGACGTGCCGATGACGGACATGGCGGCCGAAACGCTGAAGCCGCTCCGGGATTTCGATGCCGCTCATGGCGCAGAGCTACTGACCACGCTCGAGGCCTACTTGCAGCTCAACGGCTCGCTGGCCGCAGTGGCCGCAGAGCTTTCCCTGCACCGGAACACCGTCCGCTACCGACTCGGTCAGATCACCGAACTCACCGGCTACGACCCCGCCCTGACGGCCGACCGAGTGCAGCTCTGGCTCGCGCTTTCGGTGCGGAAGCTGCGGTGACAAAGCAGAGGCCGGGCACCCGGTGACCGTCGAAGAAGGCGGCGTGGTCCCGGCCAGCTGAACTCAGACCCGGCTTTGGGTTTGGCTCTGAACCTGCTCTTGGATCTGGCGGGAGATGCGGATCATCTCTTCCCGGGGTACTACTTTGACGCGCTCTCTGCTGAGCTCCAGGCCCAGGCCGGCCGCGTCGAAGACCTCGCCGAGGTTCTTCTCATAAGCATCGAGCGCGTGCCAGCCTTCCCAGGTGGTGTACTCCACGCCTTTGCCATCGAGGAGTTCCAGGATGCTCGCTTCAGCGGGCCTCGCGGCCTCCGGCAGCTCAGCCACGTCTTCCAGCAAGTACGTCACCGTCTCCAGTGCGTCGCCCTTGGTGTGCCCGATGAGCCCTACCGGCCCGCGCTTGATCCAGCCCGTCGCGTAGACACCCGGCACATGCGCTCCGTCGACGCCGAGCACGCGTCCGCCGGCATTCGCCACCACCCCACGCTGGGCATCGAATTCGATACCGGGCAGCGCCGAGCCGAAGTAACCGATCGCTCGGTACACCGCCTGCACCGGGTATTCCGTGAACTCCCCCGTGCCCCGGGCGTTACCCGTGCCATCCAACTCGGTGCGCTCGAATTTGATGCCCGTCACCCGGCCGTCCTCGCCCTGGATCTCCACGGGGTTATGCAGGAAGTGCAAATGCAGCCGGCGCGAGGCGGTGGATTCCTCCGGCTGCTCCACGAGCCAGTTGGTCAACGTATTGACCATGGTCTTGACCTGGTTATTGGTCTTGATCGCTTCGTCAGAGGCTTCATCGAACTCGAAGTCCTCCGGGTAGAGCACGATGTCCACATCGCGGGAATGCGAGAGCTCGCGCAGTTCCAGCGGGGTGAATTTCACCTGCGCCGGGCCGCGGCGGCCGAAGACGTGCACATCGGTCACGGGGGACGCCTTGAGCGCCTGGTAGACGTTCTCCGGGATCTCCGTCACCAGCAGATCGTCAGCGTGCTTGGACAGCACCCGGGCGACGTCCAAGGCGACATTGCCATTGCCCAGCACCGCGACTTCCTTCGCGTCGAGCGTCCAGTCCCGGGAGACATCGGGGTGACCGTCGTACCAGGAGACGAAGTCTGCACCGCCGTAGGAACCAGCCAGGTCGATGCCGGGAATGTTCAGCGCCGCATCGTCGATAGCACCGGTTGCGAAGATGACCGCATCGTAGTGCTCGCGGAGTTCTTCCAGGCTCAGATCCGCCCCGTAGTTCACATTGCCGAAGAAGCGGATATCGCCACGATCCATCACTTTGTGCAGCGCCTGGATGATGCCCTTGATCCGCGGGTGGTCCGGGGCCACTCCGTAACGGATGAGCCCGAAGGGCGCCGGGTAACGATCGAAGAGATCGATGCTCACCTTCAGCTCGCCGCTCTTGACCTGTTCCGATTTGGTCAGGATATCGGCGGCGTACACCCCGGCCGGGCCGGAGCCGATCACGGCGACGCGCAGAGGCCGCTCAACGCTGCCACGGGCCACGCCTGAATTGCTGACGGGACTAGTCAAAGCTTCTCCTTCGTTCTGCGCTCGGGGAACGCAGCGGTGTCCGACTCGGCCCGCATGATGACGGCTCTTCACCTGGCAGTCATCATGCGCTCTTAGGGCCCGAAGCCACCCTCAATCATAGCAACCGCGTCATTCTCGCCCCGGCGGGCTGTGCGCAAGGTCACCATCGTCCACGCCCACCCGTTTCTGATGCCTTCCGTGACTTTTGATGGCCTACGGACGGCATCAAAAGTCACGGAAGGCATCAGAAACGGGTGGGCCGGGAGTCGTTGAGCTCCTTGGCTCGGGTCTCCGGCAGGGTCAGCACGGTCACGATGGAGACCAGGGTCAGCACGATGGCGTAGCCGGAGAACAACGCGGCGCTGCCGCTCAGCTCAGTGAGCCAGGTCTGCAGGTACGGCGCCGTACCGCCGAAAAGTGCAATGGCGATGGAGTACGGCACCGCCACCCCGATAGTTCGGATCCCGGTGGGGAAGAGCTCCGCCATGACCGTCGGCATGATCGAGCTATTGGCCGCCATGAACACCAGCACCGCGGACATGCCCACTGCGAGCGTCCAGGGCTGGGGTCCCAGCAGCGAGTTCATCGGGAAAATCATGACCAGCACGCCCAGACTGCCCGCGAGCATCACCGGCTTGCGCCCGATCCGGTCCGAAAGCGCACCCCAGAGCGGCAGCGCAGCCATGAACACCAGGTTCCCGATCACACTGGCCCACAGCGCCGCACCTCGATCCATGCCGAGAGAGACCGCGTACGCCGGGGCGCTCACCGCCCAGACATAGTAGGAGACCGTGAGGCCGCTGACCATGCCCACGACCTGAAGAGCCCGCCGGCGATGCTGCAAGATCTGCGGCCAGAGCCGCTGCCGGGCCGGCTCAGCGGACCGATCCGTCTGAGCCGCCTGAGCCTGCGTGAAGGTCTCCGTCTCCGCCATATACCGGCGGATGAAGAGGGTCACCAAACCCAGCGCCGCACCCACCGCAAAAGGTATCCGCCAACCCCATTCGTCCATCGCGGTGGCGGGCAGCGAGCTGCTGAGCACGGCACCCAGGATAGTGCCGGCGAGCACACCCGAGGTCACCGAGATGTAGATCAGGCTCGAGTACAGACCGCGTCGGCGCCGGGGGGCGTACTCCGCCAGGTAGGTCTGGGCCGCGGGCATCTCGCCGCCGTGCGCCAGGCCCTGGAAAACCCGGGCGATGAGTAGCAGCACGGGAGCCAGGATCCCCGCTGCGGCGAAGGTCGGGGTCAGCGCGATCATGAGGCTGCCCAGTGACGCCAAGCCGATGGAAGCGGTCATCGCGGTGCGCCGGCCCCGGCGGTCCGCGATCCAGCCGAAGAGCAGGCCGCCGAACGGCCTGGCGAAGAATCCTACGGCGAAGACCGCCAGCACGCCGAGGATATCCGCCACCGGGTGCCCGCTGCGGAAGACCTGGCTGGCGAAGAACGGGGCCGTCGTGGCGTAGATCGCCCAGTCGTAGAATTCGATGCCGTTGCCGAGGGCTACCCCGGTCAGAGTGGCGCGCCTGCGCTTCATGGACCTGCCTTGCCGAAGGTGCGCCCGGTGCCGGACGATGCTGACGGTCTATTATGCCGGACTCCGGCCGGGCCCCGGTTCACCGTCTGCGCGGCGTCCGCAGCGCGGAAGAAGTGTAATCTGCTCCGGTGAGCATTGATCTTGTGCTGGACCTCCTCGGCGTCTTCTTCTTCGCCGTTTCCGGCTGCCTGCTCGCCGGACACAGGGGCTTCGATCTGATCGGTTCGCTGCTCCTGGGTTCGCTCGTGGGCCTGGGTGGCGGGGTGATCCGGGACGTGGTGATCGGCCAGCTTCCGGCGGCGTTCTCGAACCCGCTGTATCTGGTGCCACCGGTGGCCGCGGCGTTGCTGGTCTTCTTCCTGTACCCCTTCTTGGAGCGGATAGGCAGGCTGCTGGTGATCTGCGATGCCGCCGGGCTGGCCTTGTTCTGCGTGACCGGAACGATCAAAGCGCTCAACGCCGGGCTCAATCCGGTGGCCGCGATACTGCTCGGCGTCACCACGGCGGTGGGCGGCGGCCTGCTCCGGGACGTCGTGGCGAATCAGGTGCCGCAGCTTTTCAGCGCTCACGATATTTATGCCATTCCGGCCTTCATGGGGGCAGGGCTGGCCGCCCTGGCGTACACCATGGGCTGGTTCAACCCGCTGGCCGGCTTCGGCATCGCGGTTCTGGTCTTCAGCTTCCGCGTGGTCGCCTGGCATTTCGGTTGGCAGGCGCCTAATGCGGTCATCCGGCATTATCGCAAGACAGACGCTGAGGGATGAAGCAGCATAATCTATGTCACTCACTGGCCGCCATCATCTATGGGCACTAGTCTGGTGGGGTGAGCCCGTTGTTTTTGCAGAAGTTCCGTGACATCCTGCCGAACCTCCTGGGTGAAAACTGGCAGGAAGAAGACGGCATCCCGACTGAAGAGCTCGATGCTGATCTAGAGCTGCTGATTCCTCAGGCTCTGCGTGAGTTCTACCTCGCCCTGGGCAACACTGAGCTCATGGAGGCCCATTATTACTTCTGGGACCCTGATGAGCTAGAGATCAACGATGGGTACCTGCTGTTCATCGAAGACGAGGAAGAGCTCTTCACCTGGGGAGTCAAGGCGGATCAGGTCGATCTACCGGACCCGCTGATCTGGCGTCGGAACAACGCCAAAGAAAACTGGGTCAGTGAAGAGGGCACGGTGAGCGAGTTCATTCTGGATTACTTCGAATGGCTGCTCACCGACGAGGACGACTGACCGCACTTAGAAGGTGGGCGGCTCAGCTATTGCGGCGCTCAGACATCACGCTGTACAACAGCGTGAGCGAAGTCGGCCAAGGCGGTTCGCACCGTTCCCTCCGGAAGCGGCTCGAGCGCCTTCACCGCATCCTCAGCCCATTGCCGGGCGATACCCCAAGCCTGCTCGGCCACCGGGTGTTCGCGCAAAGCGGTCACAGCAGCGGCGAGTGCTTCATCGGAACTGAGGTCGCCGTCTATGAGTTCGAGCACCGCAGCGGCCTGCGCATCGGTCTGTGCAGCCTGACGCAGAAGCAGAACCGGCATCGTCGGCACTCTTTCCCGCAGATCAGTTCCGGGCACTTTACCGGAGACCTGCTTCAAACCGGTCACATCGATCACGTCATCGGCGAGCTGGAAGGCGATACCGACTTTCTCGCCGTACTCCACCATGATGTCCTGGTACTCGGGCACTCCGGCGAAAAGAACGCCCAATTGACCGGATGCCGCCACCAGAGAGCCCGTTTTATCGGCGATCACCGACAGGTAGTGCGCGATAGGGTCTTCATCCGGCCGCGGGCCCACGGTTTCGTGCAGCTGGCCGAGGCATAACCGTTCGAAGGTGCGGGCCTGAATGCGCAGAGCCTCGGCACCGAGATCGGAGACCAGGATCGAGGCCCGGGCGAAGATCAGATCCCCGGTGAGGATCGCCACCGAGTTCCCCCACACCTCATGCGCGGTCGGCGCACCACGGCGGTAGGGAGCCGAATCCATCACATCATCGTGATACAGGGTGGCGAGGTGGGTCAGTTCCATCACGACGGCGACCCGAACCACCTCGGGGCTCTCCCAGTCACCCAGATGGGACGCAAGTAGTACCAACAAGGGCCGGATGCGTTTGCCACCCGCTTCGATCAGGTGCCGGGAGGTGGCGTCCGCCAAAGGATCGGAACTGGCGATCGCTTCCCGCAACTGCTTCTCCACTTTGGCTAGACTCGTGGAGATCGCGGGGCCGAGCTGCGGATCCTCAGCGACTTGAGCGAAGGAGGCCGGGAGCTTGATGCCGACCGCGATGCTGCTGGTCGGCACATCGGCAGCCAGGTCTTCAGACGGGCCATGGCCGGCCTGGGTCCACTCCGCACCCCGCCGATGCACGTCTGAGGTGCCGTTGCCTGCGCTCGTCGTCACCGGTCAAGCCTATCCTGCTTGGCTGCTGCGGGCTTCCCCGCCGTGTTCCCGGCGCGGGATGAGCCGCTGTCCTGGTTGCTCGCCGCGGGCACGAAGGCCTCTAATGCACGGATCGTGAGGTCCCCGAAGGCTTTGCCATTCGGGTCTGTGAGATTCGCCATGAGCCGGACCACGAAACGCATCAGGAACGGCAACGGCATCCCGGTCCGCAAAGCAAGACTCATCACGGCGGGGTGCCCAATCAGTTCGGCGAAGCCGCGGCCCAGGGTGAAATGCCGCCCCCATAGACCCCGCAGACGTTCCTGATAGCGGAGCATCGCGGCGTCGAGCACGCTGCGCGAAGGCAGTGCGGCAGCGCTGACCAGAAGCTCTGCGGCATAACGGGCGGACTCCAGGGCGTAGGAGATCCCCTCGCCGTTGAAAGGACTCACCATTCCGCCGGCGTCGCCGAGCAGCAGCAGGCCGGGCCGGTAGTGCGGGGTTCGGTTGAACCCCATGGGCAGTGCAGCGCCGCGGATCTGCCCCACCTGATGCTCCGGATCGAACTGCCACTCTGCGGGCATCGTGGCGACCCACTGCTGCAGTACCTGGCGGTAATCGAGCCGGCCGAATTCCTTAGAAGAGTTCAGGATGCCCAGGCCGACATTGCAGGTGCCGTCCCCCACTCCGAAGACCCAACCGTAGCCGGGCAGCGGGCGGCGCGGATCCGGGCCGGTCAACTCCAACCAGCCCTCCATCCAGTTCTCCTGGTGGCGCGGCGAGGTGTAGTAGGTGCGCACCGCGACGCCCAGTGGCCGGTCATCGCGTTTCGCGATGCCCAGGGAGAGCGCGGTCCGGGTGGAATTCCCGTCTGCGGCGAGCACCACGTCGGCCGGGAAATCCTGGACCTGACCGGTCTTGCGTCCGTTCTCATCGAGTAGTGCGGCGCGTACTCCGACCACCCGGCCGGTATCGTCTGTGAGCGCTTCGGTGACGGAATGCCCCTCGAGGATGGTCGCTCCGGCAGCTCTGGCGTGATCGGCCAGCTCTTCGTCGAAGCCCCAGCGGGTCCTGGTCAAGCCGTAATCGGGGAATTCGCCGCCCAGGGCGCCCCAGGGAACTTCGACCTTCCGCTCCCTGGCAAGCAGGCGCAGCCCTTCGGTACGCTGCCATTCGGGGCCGTCATGGGGTAGGCCGAGCAACTGGAGTTCGCGGACGGCCCGCGGCGTCAGCCCGTCCCCGCAGACTTTCTCTCGCGGGAACCGGGTTTTCTCCAGCACCGTGACGTCGATACCGGCTGCCGCCAGATAGTAGGCTGCCGCAGAGCCGGCGGGGCCGGCTCCGACGATGAGAACGCGCATGCTCAACGGCTGCTCCCGGCGGCCGCCTGATCGGCGTCTGACTGGCCTTTGAAAGCACGATGCACGGCGACCAAGCCGCCGTTAAGGTTGCGGTACGTCACCGCGGACCAGCCCGCATCGGCGATCCATTCCGCAAGGTGATTCTGATCCGGCCAGGCCCGGATCGATTCGGCGAGGTATTCATAGGCCACCGCATTGGAGGAGACTCGGCGTGCGATAGCAGGCAGGGCACGCATCAGATATTCGTAGTAGACCGTGCGCCACGGGCCAAAGAGCGGGCGGGAGAATTCCGCGATGACCAACCGGCCGCCCGGCTTCGTCACCCGATGCATCTCCGCCAGGGCGGCGCGCGGGGCGCTGACATTGCGCAGGCCGAAAGAGATCGTGGTGGCGTCGAAGCTGTGGTCCGCGAACGGCAGTGCGGTGGCATCCCCCGCGACGAAGTCGATATCAGGGCGGCGGCGTTTTCCGACCAAGAGCATGCCGAAGGAGAAATCCAAGGCCACGACGTTCACGCCGGCATCCGCATAGGGTTCGCTGGAGGTGCCGGTTCCCGCCGCGACATCGAGCACTCGCTGCCCGGAATCGGCCGCTACCGCCTCGACCACGGCCTTCCGCCAGCGCCGGGTCTGGCCCAGGGAGAGCACATCGTTGGTCACATCGTATTTGGGCGCAACGTCATCGAACATCGCGGCAACCTCATCGGGACGCTTCTCCAGGGATGCTCGGCTCATTGATCTATTCTCGCAAACTTCTCAGCCACTGGTGCACCCGGCTTCCTCGGGAAACTTCCGAAGGAAGGGGCTTGTGTAACTCCGGCAGCTTTTCTATGATGTAGATCAATAATTACATTAATTAGCTTAATTGATTCTAGGATTGGCGGACTGAGGTGACGCAGGGTGGCTGACGTGAAGATCAGCGCGGAGGTCTTCGAAAGCGCTGGAAAGGCGCTGAACACTGCCGCCGGAACCGTGGAGGCTCTGGCGCAGGATGCCTCAGCAGACCTCGGCCACCCGGGGCTGCGAACCGCCGCCGACGATGCCGCCACCACCTGGGCGGTAGCCCGCAGCGCCCTCGGTTCCGCCATGGCCTCGGAAAGCCGCCAGGTTGCCTCCGTGGCCGTCGTCTTCGCACAAGTGGATGAAGCGCTTTCCCGGAGCATCACCGGGATCGGAATCACTGAAGGGCCCCGCGATGGGTAGGCCCTCGGACTGGTCCCTGCTGGGCGGCGCTGATCCCTGCCCGGGCAGTATCGACGAGGCCCTGGGCTTATCAGACTCCTGGGGGCGATGTGCCGGCGGCCTGAGTGATGCTCATCGAGTGCTCTCCGGCGTGGAGGTTTCCGGCGCCGGCAACGCGGTGATCGCGGCCGGGGATCTGGTGCGCTCCAGCGCGGGGCTGCTAGGGGTTTACCGTGACGCCTGCGAGGGCTGCGCTCATGCTCTGACGATGTGGGCCAGAGCCCTGGAAATGCTGCAGAGTGAAGCTGATCGCCTGCACGCCCAGGCCTTGCAGGCCAAGGATGATCAGGAAGCCGGGCAGCGAATGATCGCCACCGGGCGGGATGAGCGCATACGGTAAGCCACCGCGAAGGGGCTTCTGGACGGTATGGGCCAGACCATGATCGAGACTCTGCTACCCGGGCTGGCGGGCTCCTTCTCTGATCAGCGGGGGCAAGCCCTAGTGGCTGAGGCTACCGAGCGGCTGCATCGGTTGCGGCAGCAGACCGAGCAACTCCGGGACGAATACCGGGCAGAGGGCGACCGGGTGGCACACGGGTTGATGACCCCGGTGCCGTCCGATGCGGTCAGCAAAGCGGGACTGGTCGCCGATACACCAATCGGCAACGGCGCTATTGCTGCAATCCTGAACCCGGGCAAGGACAGGCAGCTGGCCGCACTGAACAATCTTTACGGTAAAGCCTCAGCAGGTGACACTCAGGCGCAGCAGCAATACCTGACCGCCCTGGCGGCCCTCACCTCGATGCAACTGGCGCTGTTCGCTGTATGGCAACAGGGCCAAGCCCGCAACCCACTCACTCAGGGCCGAGTCGATGTGCCCGCGACCAAGGCCTGGTGGGGTGGGCTGAACTCCTCGACCCAAGCGCTGCTGATCGCCGCGGTGCCCGGCATCATCGGCAACCTCAACGGCGTCCCGTACAGCACCCGGGATAAAGCCAATAGGACGCTTCTGAATACGCTGAGAAGAGATCTGGGGGTAAGTGAAAGGGTTCGTAAAGCGCTTGATGGGATCGAAAAGTCAGTGAAGTACCAAGATGGTTCTCCGCGTGCCGACCGGTACGTCATCGCATTCGATCTGAACAACGACAAACCTCTTGCTGCGGTGGCAATTGGTGATCTTGATACCCCGGGAAACGTTACCTGGAACATTCCAGGCATGGGCACCACCGTCGCACCGGGAGGTATTGATGACTGGACTAATGCCTCGCAAAATGTTTATAACCGCCAGGTAGCTACCTTAGAGAGATATGGGCCAGCCGCTATAAGCAATGCTGTGGTTTCCTGGGTGGGCTACGATGCTCCCGAGATGTTCCCGCAAAGCCAAGAGGTTTTCTCCGGAGACAAAGCCTGGGTTGGTTCGGATAAGCTTGCCGCCGCCCTTGATGGATTTTACGAAACTCGAAACGCCGGGAACGGAATAGGCCTTCCGAAGGTCCATGTCGTTGCGCATTCTTATGGGACCACAAACGCCGCTTATGCGCTGACGAAAACCTCTTACGACGTCAGTACAGTAACGTTCGTAGGCTCAGCCGGTATCGACCCGAATGTGGTTCCGAATGCTGAAGCAATGAATATCAAAAAGGCAAGCGATGGCAAACCTGCCGTATACGCGACTCTGGCCGTCCGTGATTTGGTAGCACCTGCTGGCATCTGGGGGTCACAGACCGCAGGAGTTGACGCGGCGCTCGGCGACTTCATCACAAACCCCGTGGATGTACTCGGTAGATACTTCGACACCATCAATAATCAGGAACCGATTCAACCTCGAGTCTCACCGACTAGCCCCGTGGTCTGGCCCGGAGCCAAAATATTCTCTTCCGAAGGAGGCTTCGATCCAGAGACCGGGGTGAAGTTAGAAGAAACTGATGGGCATCAAACGACCGGGGACGGTAGCTGGAGCCCCATCCAAGCTTCCGCGGGAAACGGGTACTTTGATACTCGAACCGAGTCCTTGCAGAACATCGCATTAGCCTCCACCGGGCACGGCGATAAGATCCGCCCTTCGTCATGGTTCAGAATCACCATTCCCGATAAAACACTCCGCAGCAGCCTTAGCCAGATGAGCAATGAATGAAGGAACTCAAGGTGAGACTTACTGATACCAACAAAAAACCCTCTGCCATGAGAACCGCTCTAATTACAGCCATAGCCCTACCGCTACTGATCAGCGGCTGCGGTTCAAACCCCAACCCAGGAGGCACAGCACCTATGAGCTCCGATTCTGCACGCCCCTTTGACGGCACCCGGGCCGGTGATGTCATGGAAAAAGACTTCTACGACACCATTGAGGAGACAGTCCAGCAGTCCGGAACCACCTTCCCCACCTGGGACCGAAGTGACCCTCAACGAATCGGACTAACCACCTGCACTATAGGGTCACAGCTCGGCAACTACCTCACCATTACCCTCCGCGGTGGGTCCATCGATGATCCTAAAAGTGCGGCTGACAAAATCAAGGCTTACTGGGAATCTCACGGCTGGAAAATTGAGACTGTCTTCGACCACAGTGATGCCCCCAAACCCTGGAGTGCAGATCTCGGGAACCTCTCCCACAGGAATCGCAGTAACATTCGATGCCAGCAAAAACGCCGTCGGACCCGCAGACAAAACCGAATGGTCAATGCTTCAAGTGAAGAGCGACTGCTCACTTGATCCTGCGCTGAACATCAGACCGACGCCCACCAACTCATCGGACGATCTCTTCTGACCATGCCACGACTCACGGGCCAGGCTCCAAGAAACCTCATGCTCAGCAGCACAAGGGTCTGCCCCGGGTTTGGTTGACAGTTGGGGTTTGGGGTGATCAGGCCGCTTTCGCGTCCGTGTAGATCGTCTCAAACTCTACGGGAGTGAGTTTGCCGAGGCCGCGTTGCCGGCGTCTTCGGTTGTACTTCGTTTCGATCCAGGAAACGATCGCGAGGCGGAGGTCAGCGCGAGTGTTCCAGCATCTCGTGTTGAGCACGTTCTTCTGAAGCAGGCTGAAGAAACTCTCCATGCTCGCGTTATCGCCAGCTCCGTAGGACCG
>NZ_AQXM01000057.1 GCF_000376245.1 Acaricomes phytoseiuli DSM 14247
GGAGCTGGCGATAACGCGAGCATGGAGAGTTTCTTCAGCCTGCTTCAGAAGAACGTGCTCAACACGAGATGCTGGAACACTCGCGCTGACCTCCGCCTCGCGATCGTTTCCTGGATCGAAACGAAGTACAACCGAAGACGCCGGCAACGCGGCCTCGGCAAACTCACTCCCGTAGAGTTTGAGACGATCTACACGGACGCGAAAGCGGCCTGATCACCCCAAACCCCAACTGTCAACCAAACCCGGGACAGACCCTGCCCGTTCGTAGGTTTCAAGTACTCTCCGGTCTGCGGATCCAAGCCGCCCTCAGAAGAGAAATTGATCCCACCGAACCAATCATCTGAAGGAGAATGGCGACGGTACCCGCCAAGACCCGGAAATATGCTGAGAGCACCAGCGGTACCGACGCCAAGTGGGGCGACTCGATCCGCACTGGCCTGGGTGACATACACCGCGGGAGAGCCTTCCGGCGTTTTAGCCACCTTGAGTGCAGCGGCGTTCTCAATCTGATTCGAATCAATACCCGCCGAGCCGAAGAACGTTACGGTATCTACGGAGTACCGGACTTTCATCAATGCATCAGCACTTGCCATAGTGCCGTATGAATGAGCGAGCAGATTGACGCTGGGCAGTGGCGCCGAACCACCAGAACGCGTATCCCGGAAACCATCCAGAGCCGCGGCAAGACGGTCGCCCCCGGCCCGAGCTTGATCGGTCAAGCCCACATCAAGGGTTCCCAAACTTCCCGGCTTATCCGGAGTTTCATAACCGATCCAGGAAACCACCGCCAAATTTCCATCTGCCTTATTCAAGATTTGACCGGCATATACCTGTGCCTCATAAAGATCGAGAGCAGAATCAGTCCAGGAGTCGATGCCATCAGCCAATGTCGTCCCCATCCCCGGGATATTCCAAGTGACATTGATCGCGGTATCCATATCACCAATTGCAATAGCACCTAACGGCTTTCCGCCCCACTGGAGATCGAGTGAAATAAGCGCACGATCCGACAGGAGTTTGCCGTCGCGATCCTGAGGCTTATTACGCACCGCCCCGAGCGCCGTCCGCACATCGTCGCTAGTCTTCGGATCAGCAAGGATGTTCTCCATATTGATCCGATTAGCCTGAGCGCGCTGCCGGTAACTGATGCCATTGAGGTTGCCGATGATCCCGGGAACCATCAGGATCAGCGCGCCCTGCTCCTGCACCCCCAATCTTTGCCACCAGGAACGCACCCAAGCCACTTCTTCGGCGGTCCTCGCAACGGCCAGCGGGTTGCGCGCCTGGCCCTGGTTTCGCATTTGATACAGCGCGAGCCGGGCAGGGCTGAGCGCGCTCAAGGCGCTCAGATACTCCGCTCGAGCAAAGTCATCGCCCGCGTCGATGCGGTCCCGGAGCTTGACCAGGGCATCGAGCTTCGCTCCCGCACTCGGGGCCAGCAGGGCCGCCAGGGAGCCGGCACCGACGGGAATATCACCTTCCAGCCCCGCCTTCGCCAGCGCATCAGAGGCCGGAGTGATCACTAACTGAGCGGCAACCCGGTCGGATTCCGCCCGGTACCGTTCACGGAGATCATCAGCGCGCCGTCTGAGCGCTTCCAGCAGGTTCTGCGCCTCGTCGATGGCGGCGTAGAACCTGGTCTCCAGAAACGCGTTATCCACCACCCCGGGTGCCACGGCAAGAGTTGCCCGGAGCGCGAGGCCGATCAGTGGCGCGCCTTCTCCACTGGCATCGATGGCTTCTTCCTGGACCCGCCGCAACTGTTGCCGGGCGGTATCCAGTTCATCCTGTGCTTGCATCGCTTGCGCATGCAGCCGGTCCGCCTCACCCTGGAAGTCACCAAGGCTATTGACCCAGCCAGCCAGCCAGCCCCTCTGCGCAGGAGACGCAGTCTCCTCGATACAGCTCTACCAGAGCAATATCCCGGCTCAACAACTCCCGCGCAGCATCAACGGTGGCACCCTCCCCGGAGATATCGGGGCCTCGCAAGAGCTGCGCGGCCTCGTCGAGCAAGGAGACATTCTGCGCCCAGGCACGCTGAGCCCTGAAAACATCGTCAAGATCACCCGGAGCCGGGTCCGTGCCACCGAGCAATGACCAATCCCATGGACGCCCCATAATCAGTTACCCCCTGCGTCCGCGGCAAGAGCTGCCAGGCCATCATCGGCCCGGGTAAAAGCTTGTACAACCTCGATGAGCTGCTGCCCATCGATGATCACGGCTTCGGCCAGCGCACGCCCCGTGTTCGCCCACACCGACGCCGCCTCATCAGCGGCCCTTCTGAGCGACTCGCCGCCGAGGTCACCGTGCACGATGATCTTGAGCCCACCGAGGGGCTCACCGGCTTGCCGCGTGGCCTGACTGGCGGCATCGAAAGCATCCCGCTCGATGCGTAAGTTCGCCATCCGCCCCTCTTGCCACGACGCTGTAGCCTGCAAGCCGACTCTCATCTAATAATAAAAACTTATTATTAATTAGATGAGAGCTTACCCAGAAGCTGATATTAAGGTCAAGAGTCAGTAGCCGGTGACTCGTTAGTCAGCGGCCGGGCTCACATCCGCACGTGCAGCCGGCGGGCGGCTTCGGAGATGGAACCGGAGAGCGAGGGGTAGACGGTGAAGGTGGAGGCGACGTCGTCCACATGCAGTTTCTGGGTGACCGCGAGCGCGATCGGGAAGATCAGCTCCGAGGCATTCGCCCCGACCACCACGCCGCCGATCACCGTGCCGGAGCCTTTACGGGCGATGATCTTGACGAAGCCGTCTTGGGCATTGCGCATTTTGGCCCGGGCGTTGGTGTGCAGGGACAGCTTGACCACATCGCCCTGATAGCGGCCGGAGGCGAGATCCGCCTCGGAGACGCCCACTGTGGCGATCTCCGGCGAGGTGAAGATATTGGAGGCTACCTGGTTCAGCTTGAGCGGGCGGACACTATCCCCCAGCAGGTGGGCTATGGCGATCCGGCCCTGCATTGCAGCGACCGATGCCAGGGGCAGCACTCCGGTGCAGTCCCCCGCAGCGTAGATATGCGGCACCGAGGTGCGTGAGACAGCATCGACCTTGATGTAGCCGCCTTCGGTCCTCACCACCCCGACCTCTTCCAAGCCGATCCCCTCGGTATTCGGGATCGATCCGACGCAGACCAGGCAGTGTGTGCCCTCGATCTTCCTGCCATCGGACAGGGTGACCACAACACCGTCGCCATCAGCGATGCGCTCCACCGACTCCGCCCGGGAGCGGGAGAGCACGGTCATACCGCGCCGTTCGAAGACCTGCTCCAAGACTTCGGCAGCGTCCTTATCCTCACCGGGCAGCACCTGATCCCTCGAGGAGATGAGCGTTACCTTGGAGCCTAGCCCGGTGTAGGCCGAGGCGAATTCCGCTCCGGTCACCCCAGAGCCCACCACGATCAATTCTTCGGGCAGCTCGGTGAGGTTGTAGATCTGGGCCCAGTTCAGAATCCGCTCGCCATCCGGCTTGGGCGTGGGCAGTTCCCGCGGATGCGCACCGACTGCCAGCAGGATCGCATCCGCCCGGATCTGCTCGGTCCGGATCTCACCACTGCTGTTCGCCGAAGTGACTTCCACGGTGTGTTGATCAATGAGTCGGCCTTCACCGGAGACCAGCCGGACTCCGCTCTGCACGAGTGCGGCACGGATATCCGCGGACTGCTCTTGGGCCAGGCCGAGCAGCCTGCTGTTGACCTGCTTGAGGTCCGCGCGCATGAGCGGAACCGCATCGGCATCCACGTCCTGAGGTGATTCTGCCCCCACTTCGAAGTGCACGCCCAGGTCGGTGGCCGCCTCGAAGCGATTCATCACATCCGCCGTCGCGATCAGGGTTTTAGAGGGCACCACATCGGTGAGCACCGCGGAACCGCCGAGGCCCGCGCGTTCCACCACGGTGACCTTGGCACCGAGGGAAGCGGCAACCATCGCCGATTCGTAACCGCCCGGGCCGCCGCCCAGGATCATCAGGGATGGGCTTGCGATAGCACTGGATGCAGAGTCCGTCACGCTCCCCATTCTGGACCATCCTCCAGGCCGAGCCAAGCCAAGCCCAGATGGCGGCCAAACCTCAGCAGGCGATACTGCGGAGCGCCCGGAGAAAAACCGGACCGAAAACAAGTAGATTTAGCCCGTGAACTCTGCTGATCCAAAAAACGCTGAACCAATGAACGTTGAATCAATGGGCTCCGCACCGACGGACGCGGCATCAACGGCCGCGGCCCGAACCGCCTGCATCGTGGACCCCGAAGCGCTGGCCACCGAGGCCGCACGCGTCATCGCGGACCGCACCGGCGTGCCCAGCCACGATATCGCCCTGGTCCTGGGCTCGGGCTGGGGCGGTGCCGCCGATCTCATCGGTGAGACCACCGCGGTACTGGATGCCAGCGAGGTCCCCGGCTTCTCCGCTTCCGGCGTCCCCGGGCACTCCGGCACGCTGCGCTCCATCCGCACCCCCGGTGGGAAGCACGCCCTGGTTCTCGGCGCCCGCACCCACTATTACGAAGGCAAGGGCGTCCGCGCGGTAGTGCACGGCGTGCGCACTGCTGCCGCCGCCGGGGCGAAGACCCTGATCCTGACCAACGGCTGCGGCGGGCTCAATCCGGAGTGGGCGCCGGGAACTCCGGTGCTGATCTCGGATCACATCAATCTCACCGCGACGTCCCCGCTCGAAGGAGCCACCTTCGTCGATCTGACCGACCTCTACTCGCCCCGGCTGCGTCAGCTGGCCCGGGAGATCGATCCGGGTCTGGCCGAAGGCGTCTATGCGCAGTTCACCGGGCCGCATTACGAAACCCCGGCAGAGGTCCAGTATGCGCAGCGGATCGGGGCCGATTTAGTGGGTATGTCCACAGCGCTGGAGGCGATCGCCGCCCGGCACGCCGGGATGGAAGTCTTCGGAATCTCCCTGGTCACGAACCTGGCCGCAGGGATCTCCGCCACCCCGCTGAGCCATGACGAGGTCATCGAAGCAGGGCGAGACGCCGGCCCTCGGATCTCCGCGCTGCTGGCAGAGGTCATCGGCCGGCTCTGAGTACTGGTTCCGCTCTGGCTTTTTCTACTTCTAGTTCTACTTCGCCCAGATTAAGAAGCTGACGTTAGGCTGCTGTGATGGAAACTGTGGACACCGAACTGGTGCGCCAGGCCCAGGTGTGGGCTGAGAACGACCCGGACCAAGCGATGGCCGAAGAGCTGCACGGCATGATCGAGGCCCTCAGCATCGCCGATGCGGACCCCGCTCTGGCTCAACAGGCCTGGGCGGAGATCAAGGACGCTTTCGACAGCCGGCTCGAGTTCGGCACGGCTGGCCTGCGCGGCGCCTTGGGTGCCGGCCCGCGACGGATGAACCGCGTGGTGGTCCGCCAGACCGCGGCCGGGCTGGCAGCTTTCCTCCTGGATCAGGCAGATCGCGCGGAGACGGGGTACCGACCGCGCATCGTGATCGGCTTCGATGCGCGCCGCTACTCTGACGTCTTCGCCGCCGAAAGCGCCGCGATCTTCACCGCGGCCGGGCTGGAAACCTTCGTGCTGCCGGCGCCTCTGCCCACCCCGGTGCTGGCGTTCGCGGTTCGCGCGCTCGGCTGCGAAGCCGGTGTCATGGTGACCGCCAGCCACAACCCCGCCCAGGACAACGGCTACAAGGTCTACCTGGGCGGCCGGGCCCTGGATGCGGCAGAAGAAGCCGGACGCGGGGCCCAGATTGTCCCGCCCTACGATGATGAGATCGCAGAGCAGATCGCCCGGGTTGCGGCACAGCCGTTAGCGGAGATCCAGCTCGCTGAAAACGGGTGGCAGACCGTCCCGGAAGAGATCATCTCCGGCTACCGTCAGGGGCTCATCGAGCTGCTGCGCCCGGAACACTTCCCCGCCCGGCAGTTGCGGATCGTCACCACGGCATTGCACGGGGTCGGCGCAGAGACCCTGGAATCCGTCCTCACCGCAGGGGGCTTCGAAGAACTCACCCCCGTGACCGCGCAGCGCATGCCGGATCCGGCTTTTCCCACCGTGGCCTTCCCCAATCCGGAAGAACCCGGAGCGCTTGACCTGGCCTTGCAGGCCGCGGCCGAGACCGGAGCGGATCTGGTCATCGCCAATGACCCGGATGCGGACCGGGTCGCGGTCGCGGTGCCCGATGGGCGGAACTGGCGGATGCTCAGCGGCGATGAGGTCGGAGCGCTGCTCGGCGCCCATATCCTCGACCGGCTGAGCCGGGTCAGCAACGGATCCCCGGAGGCAGCGGCGGGGGCAGCGCAGGCCCCGGTCTTCGCCAGCTCCATCGTCTCCTCCCGGATGCTCGCCAAGATCGCTGAGGCCGCCGGGGGCAGCTACCTCCCGACGCTCACGGGCTTCAAGTGGATCGCCCGAGTGCCTGGGCTGGATTACGGCTACGAAGAAGCCCTGGGCTACTGCGTGGCGCCGGCTTTGGTCCGCGATAAGGACGGCATCTCCGCGGCGCTGCTACTCGCGGAACTGGCCGCCGACGCCAAGGCCTCCGGGCGGACGCTACCCCAGCTCCTGGATGATCTGGCGGTGGCGCACGGCCTCCACGAAACCGATCAGCTGAGCCTGCGCGTGGCTTCGCTCAGTTCGCTGACCGAGATGATGGAGCGGCTCCGGCAAGAGCCTCCGCAGAGCCTCGGCGGATCACCGGTACGCCAGAGCATAGACCTCGCCCAGGGGCTGGAAACGGAAACCTACCGGCTTCCCGGCACTGACGGCCTGCTCTATGAAACCGAGGCAGGCAGCCGGGTCATCGTCCGGCCCAGCGGAACCGAACCCAAGCTCAAGTGCTACTTGGAGGTGATCACACCGGTCGCAGCGGCCGATGATCTTCCCGAAGCCAGGGCAACAGCCCGCCAGGCTCTGGACGGACTGCGCGCGGAACTACTGGAAATACTGGGGCGTCCGACGACGGATAACAACCCGGAGATGGGGAACACTGCGATGAGCGATACGGTTCAACCTCAATCCACATCTGAAGCCGCCGATCTGGCCGGTTATATCGACCACACCCTGCTGAAGCCGGAAGCCGCCGAGGCAGATGTGCTGCGGATCTGCGCCGAAGCCGCCGAGTACGGCTTCGCCGCGGTCTGCGTCAATCCGATCTGGGTAAAGACCGTGCACAATGCATTGCGAAACAGCCCTGTGAAGACCTGTTCGGTAGTGGGCTTCCCACTCGGCGCGACGCCCAGCGGGGCCAAGGTCTTCGAAACCCGGGGCGCAGTCCTCGACGGCGCCGATGAGATCGATATGGTGATCGATATCGCCGCGACCCGGGCCGGTGATCGGGATGCGTTGATCGCCGATATCTCCGCGGTGGCCGAGGCAGCCCATGAAGGCGGAGCGATTCTCAAGGTCATCATCGAAACCAGCCTGCTCGATGAAACGCAGAAGATCTTCGCCTGCCAGGCTGCAGTAGCCGCCGGTGCGGATTTCGTGAAGACTTCCACCGGCTTCAACGGCGGCGGGGCCACCGCCGAAGACGTGGCTCTGATGCGCCGCACCGTGGGTCCGCAACTCGGTGTGAAAGCTTCCGGCGGTATTCGTAGCAGGGAAGATGCTGAGGCGATGATCGCAGCCGGGGCGAATCGCATCGGGGCGAGTTCCGGAGTAGCGATCGTCACCGACTCGGCAGCTCATGGCAGTGGCTACTGAACCCCGAAGCACCCGGTAGAATCTTGACGAGAAACTGGCAGAACACGAGGAGACAGGCAGATATGGCACAGCAGGATGCAGAGCCCGGCGATCTGAATCACCTCAACCAAAACAGCACCGCGAAATCCCTGGTACTGTTCGTGATCTTCTTCGCGTTCTTCCTGGGCGGTGTCTACGTACTCTCCTACGCCAGCCTCGACAATATCTGGCCTTTCATCGTCAGCCTCGTGCTCATCACGATTTCCTTTTGGGTGCCCTTGGGCATCATGGGACGCAGCGACACCGGTGCGGAAATGGTCGATACCGATCACCGCAAGCCCAACCAAGGGCACTAAACACCGATGACAGCAGAGCGGTTCGATCTCATCGTCATCGGCTCGGGCTCCGGCAACACCCTGATCACTCGGAAGTGGCTGAGCCAGGAGTCGGGACAAGGGCGCAGTAGAACCGCTGCCATCATTGACGCCGGGACCTTCGGCGGCACCTGCCTGAACGCAGGCTGCATTCCCACCAAGATGTTCGTCTACCCTGCGGGGCTGGCACGCAGCGCCGCAGTGGAAGCACCACCGCTGGGCGTGGACACTGAACTGAACGGGGTGCGCTGGCAGCAGATCCGGGATCGCATCTTCGGCCGAATCGACCCGATCTCCAGCAGCGGCCGGAATTACCGCGCAGAGGATCCGGCCGTAACACTCATCGAAGAGACCGTGCGGTTCACCGGGCCGAGAACCCTGGTCACCAGCAGCGGCCGGGTGCTCGAAGGCGGGCAGATCGTGATCGCCGCCGGATCCCATCCCGTACTGCTCGATATTCCGGGTGCCGATCTGCCCCAAGTGCACACATCGGAGACGGTGATGCGCATCGACGCCTTGCCGCAGCGCATGCTGGTGATCGGCGGCGGGGCTATAGCCGCCGAATTCGCGGCGATCTTCAGCGGCTTCGGCAGCGAGGTCACCCAGCTCATCCGCTCCCCGCAGCTCTTGGAATCGGCTGATCCACTGATCTCGCAGAAGTTCACCGCGGCGGCCGCGAAGCAGTGGCGGCTGCTGCCGGAGACCTCCGCCGATCGCATCGAAGCCGCCGGGCCGGGAACCGTGAGGGTTTTCGCTAATAACGGCTTCGCCGAAGAATTCGACCTGGTCCTGATCGCTATCGGCCGCAAGGCATCGACCGCGGCTCTGGGCGCCGATTTCGATACCCGGCCCAGTGGAGCCCTGATGGTCAATCAGTATCAGCAGGTGCTTAAAGACGGTAAGCCGGTGCCCGGCGTCTGGGCGCTGGGAGACATCACCAACGACTATCAGCTCAAGCATGTGGCCAATCACGAGGCGAGGGTCGTCGCCCACAATATGACGCATCCGGAACAGCTGGAAGCGGTTCTGCACTCCCGCTCCCTGCCACCGGTACCGGCCGCGGTCTTCACTCATCCGCAGATCGCGATGCTCGGTATGACCTCCCCGGAGGCCGAGACCTACGCTGCGGAGAACGGCATCGAGATCACCGAATACGTGCAGAGCTACGGCGATACCGCCTATGGCTGGGCCATGGAGGATACTGAATCCGTCGCGAAGGTCATCGCGGAGAAAGCCACGGGCAGGCTCCTGGGGGCGCATATCATCGGGCCGGAGGCATCCATACTGATCCAGCCGCTGATCCAGGCGATGAGTTTCAGCACGGATCTGCGGGTCTTCGCCCGGGGGCAGTACTGGATCCATCCCGCGCTCACCGAAGTCGTGGAGAACGCGGTACTGGGCCTGGACTTCGACCCGCTCGACTAACCATCGAACAGCTGAGCGGGCCGGATCAGCCTCTAGTTATTCGGGTTATTCGGGGCCGAAGATCGCGGTGAGCACCTGGGCGGCCCACTCCAGGATCGCCTCATCGCTCAGATCCTTGCCGCCGATGCGGGCGGTTTTGGGTTTCGGGATCAGGATCTGCTCCAGGGCGGGCTTCAGCAGCGACCCGGGGTACATCCGTTTCAGCCGCAGCTGCCTGGACTCCGGTAGATCCGCCGGCGCGAATTTCACGAAGTTCCCCTGCACACCGACTTCGCTCAGGCTCGCCTGGCGGACGGCGATGCGGAATCTGGCCACCGCGATGAGATTGAGCACCGGCTCCGGCGGCGCACCGTAACGATCGGTGAGCTCCTCCACAACGCCTTCGATATCAGCATCGCTGCTGGCAGCGGCGAGTTTCCGGTAGGCCTCCAGCCGCAGCCGCTCCCCCGGAACATAGTCGTGCGGCAGGTGCGCGTTCACCGGGAGCTCGATCTTCATCTCCGCGAGCTTCTCTTCGCCCTCACCACGGAATTCGGCGACTGCCTCGCCCACGAGCCGCAAGTACAGATCGAAGCCCACCCCGGCGATATGCCCGGACTGCTCGCCGCCCAGCAGGTTCCCGGCACCGCGTATCTCCAGATCCTTCATGGCCAGCTGCATACCCGCGCCGAGTTCATTATGCGTGGCGACCGCCTTGAGCCGCTCCAGCGCCACTTCGCCAAGCGGCTTCTCCGCGGGGTAGAGGAAGTAGGCGTAAGCGCGCTCCCGGCCGCGGCCCACCCGGCCGCGCAACTGATGCAGCTGCGAGAGCCCGTAATGATCCGCCCGATCCACGATGAGCGTGTTGGCGTTGGCGATATCCAGGCCGGTTTCGATGATGGTGGTGCACACGAGCACATCGAAGCGCCGCTCCCAGAAGTCGACGATGATCTGTTCGAGCCGGGATTCACCCATCTGGCCGTGCGCCACGGCGACCCGCGCCTCCGGGATGAGCTGCTGGATATGCGCTGCGGTCCGCTCAATGGAAGCCACCCGGTTGTGCACGAAGAAGACCTGCCCTTCGCGCATGAGCTCGCGCCGGATCGCAGCGGTCACCTGCTGATCGGTGAACGGTCCGACATAGGTGAGCACCGGATGCCGCTCCTCCGGCGGGGTGGCCAAGGTCGAGGTCTCGCGGATTCCGGTGAGCGACATCTCGAGGGTCCGCGGAATCGGTGTGGCGCTCATCGCGAGCACATCCACATTGGTGCGTAGCTTCTTCAACTGCTCTTTGTGCTCGACGCCGAAGCGCTGCTCCTCATCGATGATCACCAGGCCCAGGTCCTTGAACTGGACGGAACCGGAGAGCAGCCGGTGCGTGCCGATGACCACGTCCACGGTGCCGCCGGCCAGACCGTCGAGGGTCTCCTGCGCCTCTTTGGCACTCTGGAAACGGGAAAGCGAGCGCACGCGTACCGGGAAACCGGAGAAGCGGTCCGAGAACGTCTCATGGTGCTGCTGCACGAGCAGCGTCGTCGGCACGAGCACGGCGACCTGCTTGCCGTCCTGAACCGCTTTGAACGCCGCACGGACCGCGATCTCCGTTTTGCCGTAGCCGACATCACCGGAGATCAGGCGGTCCATGGGGACTTCGCGCTCCATATCGGCCTTGACCTCGTTGACGGTGGTGAGCTGATCCGGAGTCTCGATATACGGGAAGGCTTCTTCCAGCTCGCGCTGCCACGGGGTGTCCGGCCCGTAGGCGTACCCCTTGGAGGCCATTCTGGCCGAGTACAGTCGGATCAGCTCCCCGGCAATCTCCCGCACCGCGCGGCGCGCCTTGCTCTTCGTGGAGGCCCAGTCGGAGCCGCCCATCTTCGATAGCGCCGGAGCTTCACCGCCGACATACGCGCTGACCTGATCCAGCTGATCTGTCGGGACGAAGAGCCGGTCCCCCGGCGCTCCGCGCTTGGCCGGGGCGTACTCCAGCACCAGATACTCTCGGCTGCCCTGAGTGCCGGGAATCCGGCGCTGGATGAGCTCGACGAAACGGCCGATGCCGTGCTGCTCGTGCACCACGTAATCACCGGCGCGCAGTTGCAGGGGATCCACCGCATTCCGGCGTTTGGCGGGCATCTTCCGCGGCCCTCTGGCCCCGGCGATGCTGGTACGGCCCAGCAGATCCGCTTCTGTGAGCAGCCCCAGGCGGAGCCCCTCGATCACGAAACCGCGCCCGGCGGACGCGGTGGTGATCTCGATCAGCCCCGGTTGCGGAAGCTCGTCCAAGGATTCGATGCGCACCGCCGGGATATCCGCTTCATGGAACAGTTCGGCCAGCCGCTGCGCCGGGCCCGGGCCTTCGGTGACGACGACGATCCGCCAGGGATCGCCCTGCTGCTCTTCGGCGAGGCCCGTTCCGGTTCCGGTACCGCGCAGCCGCGCGCCGAGGAATTCCAGCATCTCGGCGACATTGCCCTGATAACCGTGGGGCGGGCGCGCCGGGATCTGCAGCACATCGTGCTCCGCCAGCTGCACTGCCGGTTCGGCATCACTGCCGGCACCAGCGCTGTTCAGAGCGGAGATCGCCCACCAGGACATTCCGGCGTCTTTCGCGGCGGAGCGGGTCTGCCCCAGTGAGGCGAAATTCGCTGAGGCAAGCACACCGGAGACATCGAGAGGCACTGAACCACCTTCGGAAGCATTGCTCCAGGCTGCGGTCAGGAATTCTTCATTGGTGGTTTCCAGATCGTGGGCCCGGCCCCGAATTCTCTCGGGTTCCAACAACACTGCGATCGATCCGGCAGGGAACTCGGAGACCAGCGGCACCATTCGGTCCACGAGCACCGGAGTCAGTGATTCCATGCCTTCTACCGCGAGACCCTGGGAGACCTTCTCCAGCATGTCAGCGGCAGCGGGAAAGCTCGGAACCAGTGTGGCTGCGCGATCCTGGACCGTCTGCGTGATCAGCAGCTCCCGGCAGGGCTCGGCGGTGAGTTGCTGAGGCTGCGTGAGCTCATCGGAAACCGATGCCAAGGTGCGCTGGTCCGCAACGGAGAACCAACGCATCGATTCGACTTCATCGCCGAAGAAGTCCACCCGGATGGGATGATCCTCAGTCGCCGGGAAAACATCGATAATGCCCCCACGCACCGCAAACTCGCCACGGCGGCTCACCATATCCACTCGGGAATAGGCGGCATCCGAGAGATCCTGGATGACCTGGTCGAAGGATACGAACTGCCCAACGTCAAGTTCCACCGTGGGCAACTCGGCGAGACCTGCTGCCAGTGGCTGCAGGACGGCGCGCACAGGAGCGACGACAACTCGTAGCCGCTCCTGGACCGGAACCTCAGCGGCCCCGGCGCTGCGGAGTCTACGCAGCACCGCCAGCCGCCGCCCTACAGTGTCCGAACGTGGCGAGAGCCTCTCATGCGGGAGGGTTTCCCAGCTGGGGAACTCAGCAACCGCGGCGGCGGGCAGATAAGCGCGCAGCGCAGCCACGAGGTCTTCGCTTTCGCGCCCGGTCGCGGTCACCGCCAGGAGCACGCCCGGCCCGCACCCTGCAGCCTGGCCAACAGAGTCCTGGGCGGCAGCCAGACCATCCGCGATCTCGGCGAGCAGCGCCGGCCGCAGGCCATCCGGAGCGCCGATCTGCAATCCTTCATCCTGCTCGCTACCCCGTCGGCTGGGCTCGACTTCGCTCAAAGAGCGGAGTCTAGCAAAAGCAGGGTCAGCGCCGAGGGCCTGCCGCAGTCCGTTCAATCCCATGAGCAGCTCCAGATGTGGATGTTCTGATAACAGTGCAGGTGACAGCACAATAGTCCGGAATCTTCGAGATCCGGGTGGAGGTTCCATGCTATCGGGTGCCCGGGGATCCGCCAGGTAATTTCGCCTAAGATGGAAGCCGGAAACTGCACCAGCAAGGATCGAGGAAGAGATGCCCTTGAACTCAGCAGAGTCGTTGCCAGCTCCCGTTGCACGCGTGACCGAGCTGCTGCGCAGCGAAGAGTTCATCCGGCGGGTCAGCGAAGCCACTGGTGGGTCGCTGGATTCCTTCACCCTCACCGGTGATCCGGAAGGCGCTTTCGAGCTTGGCATCACGCGTTCCTTCCCGACCAGCGAGTTGTCGGAGCTCGTGCAGAAGTTCGCCGGAGCCAGACTCAGCATCCAGCAGAACGAGACATGGGCAGCCCCAGGGGCGGATGAGTCCCGAGAGGTCAGCATCCACGCGAGCGTCTCCGGGGCGCCGGTGGAGATCGTGGCGACGCAGCGGCTGCTGCCGGACACCGCTTCAGCCGCTTCAGCCGATTCAGCCACACAATCCGCTACCCGGGTCGAAGTAGCGGGTACCGTCAGTTGCAGCATCCCTTTCCTAGGAGAGAGAATCGCCGCGGCCGCCGAGCCCGCTCTGACCGAGGCGCTGCGGCTACAGATCAGTGAAGCGCGTAAAACTTTGGAGGACATCGCATGAGCTTGCCCTTAGCCCTCAGCCTGGTACTGATTCTCGCCGGAGTCTGGTCGCTCATCGTCTGGCCACCTTTTCTGCGACGAGTCCTCAAAGATCCCCGGGCTCGGGATGAAGAGGGCCGGCCCACCCGCTTCCTAACGGTGCATCTGATGCTGGTCTCCACCTCGATGATCCTCGGCTTGGCGACCGCCGTCATCGGAATCCGCACTCTGTTGAATTGAATGCATAAGGTCACAGGAGTTTTCCCTCAGCGGCATGCATCGTAAACTGGAACGCGGTGTGCTGGGAAGTCTGGTCGGCTGACGTTCACCCAGCCTTAAAGAAGAAACTGTCCCCTTACATTAGGACTGACCTGTGACCACGCCTTCGCCAGTACGAAAGATCTTCAGCCGCGGCAGCTATCCGGAGCATTTGCGGATCAGTGCCATTCTACGCAAGGAGACTGTCGGCGGCGCTCTGCTGCTCCTCGGCACTGTCGCGGCGCTGATCTGGGCGAACTCCGGTGCCGCGGAAAGCTACTTCGCATTCCGCGAACTGAAAGTCGGTTTCCAGCCCTTCGGCCTGAAACTCGATCTGAGCCTAGGTGCCTGGGCGCAGGACGGACTTCTGGCGATCTTCTTCTTCGTCGTCGGTCTGGAGCTCAAAAGAGAATTCATCGCGGGTGATCTGCGCCGCTTCGACCGGGCCATCGTGCCCATCACCGCGGCTATCAGCGGCGTCGTCGTGCCGGCGCTGATCTACGTGCTGGTCAACCTGAACAGCCCGACCACCCTTCGCGGCTGGGCCATCCCGACCGCTACCGATATCGCTTTCGCGCTCGCGGTGCTGGCCGTGATCAGCACCCATCTGCCCTCCGCGCTGCGTACCTTCCTGCTAACCCTCGCCGTGGTCGATGACCTGCTTGCGATCACGATCATCGCCATCTTCTACGCCGACGGCGTGCAGCCGCAGTACTTGGCTTTCGCTCTGATTCCACTGGCCATCTTCACCTGGCTCGTGCAGAAACGCATCAGCAAGTGGCACCTCTTACTGCCCCTTGCCTTCATCACCTGGGTGCTGGTCCATGAATCAGGCGTGCACGCGACCGTTGCCGGCGTGCTCCTGGCCTTCGCCGTACCGGTGCTGCGTAAGGATCGCACCCCGGAGAACGGCCCCGGCATGGCAGAGCACTTAGAGCACGTCCTGCGGCCGATATCCGCCGGTGTGGCCGTGCCGATCTTCGCTTTCTTCTCCGCCGGCGTAGCCATCGGCGGCATCACCGGCTTCATCTCCGCGCTCAATGATCCCGTGGCGATCGGAGTCATCGCGGGCCTGATCCTCGGCAAGGCCATCGGCATCGTCGGCGGTACCTTCCTGGTCACCAACGTCAGCCGGGCTACGCTCGATGAAGGCCTCTCCTGGACGGACGTCATCGGCGTGGCGCTGTTGGCCGGTATCGGCTTCACCGTGTCGCTGCTGATCGGCGAGCTGGCCTTCGGCGATTCGGTCTACAACGATGACGCCAAGGTCGCGATCCTCACCGGATCGCTCACCTCAGCCCTGCTGGCCACTACCATCCTGCGGATCCGGAACAAGCATTACCGGAAGATCCAGGCGCTGGAACTCAAGGACAGCGACGGCGACGGCATTCCGGACGTCTTCAAGGAGAGCAAAATGGAGAACGGCAAGAACTGACCCGAACGGGCTCAAGACGAGTTAGATTCTATATAATTCGACTCCGCGCTCATCCGACAGTGCGCCCCCGGCTAGTCCCTAGCCGGGGGCGCACTGCGTCCGGGCTCCGAGCCCCAGCAGCACTCCCGGGTAGTTGTACACGCTGCGGGTAGCCTCACTGGAAACAGGTGAGGACCAGAGAATGTTACTGCCGTCGCTGGTCACGGTTCCGCTCGTTGTCACCACCGCGAGAATATCGATACGGAAACGCGTAGGACCACTCAGAAGCCCTAACAGCGCCCCCTCGGGACCGAAGGTGTAACTAGTGCCGGTAGTCCCGACATAGCCCATCACCTTATCCACGCTGCCATCAGTTTTCAGCCTGACCACCTGGATGGCATAGCTGCCCTCCACAGGCAGTGCCGGTGCAGGGTTCCAGGAGACGGTGGAGTTCGGGGAGCTATCCCGGCAATCGATCGCCCCGGGAACATCATTGAGCTGAGCGGCCCGAAGCACCCCGGACGTTGCGGCACTGGAATCCCCGAAAGCGGCTAAAGTACCCGTCGACGGAAAGCCCGCGAGGAGCGGCAGCGGTGCCACGGCGAGCACCGGCAACATACCGGCGGCAATCGCCCGGCCCCGGCCGCGAGTCCTGGCCTTGTGCCGGCCCTGTTCCTGCACCCGGCGCGTGGCGTGCCCGGCGGGACGTAAAACGAAGAAAACCACCAGTGCAGCGAGCGCACCCCCGGTGAAAACCGCAGCAGGACTCTGAGCGGCAGCCAGCACATAACCGGCCGCCGGAATCGAGAAGAATACGCGCTGAGCATCCTGTACGGGGTAGGCCGTGGGATCAGGAAGCGGATTAGCGTCTCCTTTGAGCTGAAGCACCGCCCCTGCCTCCGGTGCTGTGCCCTGCCTGTTCGACGGGTGCTCGATGCTGAGCACCCGGTGCGTGATCCGCTGACCGCTGGCATTGATCACGCTCACGACGTCCCCGGGCTGGAGCTCGTTAGCCGGAACAGTGCGCACCAGTGCCAATGCGCCGATATCAAGTTCCGGAGCCATGGATCCGGAATGGAAAATCACCGGGGTCGTGCCCGTCAGCATCAGCAGTAGTACGGCGAGAAGAGAAAATCCACCGAGCACCGCGGCCGCACTCAGCAACAGACTGCAGATCCGGCGCAGTGCCCGATACACGGTCTCAGGTGCTCTGCCGGCAGAGTGCTTTCGACCCAGAGATCTCGGCCGGAGATCTTCTTGGCGCACCGTAGTCCCGGCACGCACCGCTTCATCGGCTTTCATCGCTGTACCGCGGCGAAATTGAAGACCATACTGGCACTCTGGTTCTGCAGGCTGCTAGGAGCACTGGCGTCGAGCCACGCCCGGACGCACAGCGGTTCGCTGGCACCGGCACTGAGCGTTCGTGCCGCAGTGGCGGCCGCACCCGCTTTACCGCTGTAGATCTGCCCGGTGCTCGTCGTCGCGGTGCAAGTGGCCGTGGCGTAGATGCCGATATTCAGTCCAGCGGTATCGGCGGCCAGGGCTCCGCTGCCACTCACCGCGATAGTGTAGCCGAAGTCCAAGGTACCGCCGTTAGACACCGTGAGCTGTTTGAATACCGCGGCACCACCCGGCAGCATATTGCTCCCGCTGAAGTCACTGAAGGAGTAGGGCTGGTTGAGCCCGACAGCACCCAGCATCGAAGCAGAGCTCTGCTTGAGCGTCAGGTCGATAGTTCCCGCAGCGAAGTTCCCCGAGGTCACGGTGCTGGTGTCTTGCCAGGCGGCTAAGGTTCCCACCGCACCGAAGCTTGCGAAAACGCCCAGGGCCAGCACTGAGCGCACTTGGAGGGAATGCTGGGTGAGCCACTTGCGCCATCCTGCGCCCGTGAGCGCATGGCGACCACGTTGTCCTCGGACCATCATCTGATTCCTCTTCTCCTCTGGTAGCGGCCTGCCGCGGACTTCCCACTCCTGGCCAGGAGCATTCCGACGATCAGAAGTGCACCGGCGCCCAGTATCCATACGTTGCCCGGCCAACCCGTGCCGGCGAGCGCCGAACCCTCTGAGGCCGCCGGGGGTGCTGGATTTCCTGAATTGGTTGTGGACGCGGACACGTCCTGCCGCAAGCCGAGATCGGGCCCGAGCGGCAGCGACAGCATCTGGGTTTCCGGACCAGCTTCTTCTTTGAGGTGCACCGTCAGGACGATGCGCTCGACGGCCCCCGCGGCTACCGGGAAGAGCACCTGGCCGCTGTCATCCAGGCGATGCGAGGCACCCCGGGCGGTGGCAGTCACTACGAGGTCTCCCGAGGCGATGCGGGAGCGCCAGGTCTGAGCACTGAGTACAGCCGTGAGATCAGCCGGAGCGGCGGAGGCATTCCGCACCCAGAAATCCCTGGTCAACTGCTCTCCTGGTATCAGCCGCTGCCCCTCGGGCAGAACAGCCTCGGTCAGAGCCGGGCCCCACACGGCACCGTCATTGCTCAGCTCCAGGCGCTCCGCAGGTGCCGCCTGTGCAGCAGGGGCCGCATTCCAGAATCCGGAAGAACCGGTTCCGAGCGCAATAAGCAGCAGGGCAGGTACGGCTGCGCGATGCCGGGACTGCTGCTTTTGACCACTTTTGCTTTGGTTCCGCAGCCCGTCCCGCGCAGCCCCTAGGCCCATCCCTGCCGCATATCCAAAGAGGGCAGTCACCGATACCACCAGCAGCGTCGGCTTCCAGGGGTTCACCGCCGCGCTAAGATAACCCAGCCAGGGCAAGGAGTACCAGAGTTCACCGCGGACTTGCACGGCGCGTACGGCTTGCGAATCAACGCTCTGGTTGGCATCTCCCTGCGTGAGGAATCGGCGCTCGCCAGCCCCCGCACCCACGAGCATCCCGATCACCCGATGAGTGACGAGCTCCGGCTCACCGGAACGCAGCTGATAGCTGATCACGGTGCCGAGGCCGATCTCCTCCGGGCTGATCGGCTTGATGACGGCGAGGTCACCGGGCTGCAGCAAAGGGCGCATCGAACCGCTCAGAACGGTCAGGGATTCTCCACCGACCATACGCGGCGCGATCACCGTGACGGCGAGCAGAACAAGAAGCACCAACAGGAGGCACCAGGCGAAGATCCGGCTCAGCCGATGCAAGGGCCCGCGCCGGCTGCCCCCTGCGGCTAGACCCCGGGGTGCCCCTTCTTTGTCCTCGGCAGGGACACTGTCGATAACGGCTTGCGCGGTCATGAGCTCTGCTCCGCTAGAAACCCGAAGCTCAGCTGGAAGTTCGCCGGGCCACCGGGCTGCGATGCGCTCCCGGGCAATTGCCCTTGCAGGCAGAGGAAAAGCGATTCGCCCAGAGCCAGGCGCGGAGTCCGAGTGAAAGCGGCACCGCCCCCTTGCGGGCCCTGGTAGAGGATCTCGCCGCTACTCACTGCGGTGCCCGTGGGGCAGCCGTTCGCGTCGTTCACCAACCGTATGGTGAGCTGGAACTGATCGAGTAGAAGCGAGCCCTGAGCGTTGGCGATGCCCCGGATCCCGGAGAGATTGACCGTGAACGGGGTGCTCCCGGCGTTCTTGATCACTACGGCTGCTTGCCGGGTGGCACCGGGGGCCAGGGAATCCGCAGAGAACTCGCTGAGCTGGAAGTCTTTGCTCTGACGCGTTGTATTGC
Organism: Acaricomes phytoseiuli DSM 14247; assembly: GCF_000376245.1. Classification (GTDB taxonomy): domain Bacteria; phylum Actinomycetota; class Actinomycetes; order Actinomycetales; family Micrococcaceae; genus Renibacterium; species Renibacterium phytoseiuli. The sequence continues at coordinate 19,195 of NZ_AQXM01000057.1, forward strand.
CGTTGAGTACCATCAGGTTCCCCGTGCTGATGCTGCCTGGGGAGATCCGGCTCTGGGCCTGCCAGAGCGCAGCTGTGCTGTCCAGAGTGGAGAGCATCACGCTGGTCACGGCGAGAACAGCGGTTGCAGCGACGGCTGCAAGCACTGGGAAACGGCGTATCCGGAAGACTTTCATGATCTCAGCGGACCTGCCGGGCCGGTCAGCGGATCTGCTGGAGTGAGACGGCCAAGCCGCTCAGGTTAGCGGTCTGGTTCTGGACGAGTTCGTCATCAGTGGCCGAACCGGTACCGCCTTTGGCGAAGGCCACGGTGACTCCGACATCGAAGGTGTAATCACCGGGTGCATCGATCTGCACTGTTCCGCCGGTCTGAGTCATTCCGCTCGGTAGGTTCTCGGCAACCACGCTGACGGTGATATAGGGCTTCCATGCATCCGGGATAGCGGTCTGCAGAGAGTTCTGGTCGATGCCCACACTGTCCTTGAGGTTATTTCCGCTCGCGTTGACCGTCAGGTTCTGGCTAAATTTGATGGTGTCGCCCGGAACCAGTTTGAACGTCGCCGGGTCGATCGTCAGCGCTCCGGTCACGCCGGTGGAGACGTCTTTCCAAGCGCCCGTGGCGCCCAGGACCAGTTTGAGCTGCCCCGTGGAGATCTGGCCGGCGTTGATGCCTTTGCTGTCCTGCCAGATGGCCTAGGTTCCTCCGCTGCCCAGCAGAAGCAGGCCCGCGATTCCCGCCGCTACGGATGCCTTGGCTACTTTATTCATGATCCGGCCCCTTAGTTCTGATCCGAGTGTTCAAGACAGCCGGTTGAAGCGGTCTTTACTCTTCACGGTAGGCACCATGACCATGATGTGATATGCCTCACCGGCTAGATCTGCCCTGCCGATCAGCTATTTTTGTGCAGCACGTCAAGCAGTCGTACCCGACTCGAGCTGCATCAGCGCGGCCTCAACAGCGACCCAGGCCAGCATCGCGCATTTGACCCTCGCAACGTACCGGGCGACTCCCGCGAAGGCCGCGGCTTCACCCAGGAGCTCCACCAGTTCCTGGCCGTCGGAGGCCTGTCCCCGGGAGCGGAGCATCTGCCGGAAGTGCCCTATGAGTTCTTGGGCTTCAGCTCGGCTCAGGCCTTTCAGGAGATCGCTGAGCACCGAGGCCGACGCCATCGAGATAGCGCACCCCACCCCGTCCCAGACCATCCCCGCGACCTCGTCCCCTACTGCATCGACCCGAACGGTGATTTCATCTCCGCAGACGGGGTTCATCTGGTGGGATTCGGCGTGCGCGGCCCCGGCGGGGATCCCAGCTGTCATGACCCCTGAACCCGGTGGCACAGCACCGTGCCTGGCTTTGGAGTGCTCCAGGATGATCTCCTGGTACAACGCATCGAGTCCGGTGCTCACGCCCGCTCCTCTTTTCCGGTCTGATCCGCTGTACCGAAGTATCCCCGGACGTCGGCCACCGCTTCGAGGAAGGCGTCGACTTCCGCTTCTGTGGTGTAGAGATATGTACTGGCCCGTACGCTCGCGGTCAGCCCCAGCCGCCGGTGCAACGGCTGGGCGCAGTGATGGCCCACCCGCACGGCGATGCCTCGGTCGTCCAGGAACTGGCCTACATCGTGGGCGTGGACGCCCGCAACGTCGAAGGCCGCCAGGCCGAGACGTTCTTGGCCGGCCTTCGGGCCGAGCAGACGGACTCCCGGGATCTCCTGCAGCCCCTGGGCCAGACGCTGCCCCAGATGCGCTTCCCAACCGACGATCCGCTGCATACCGGTCTCGGCAAGGTAATTGACCGCTACCGAAAGCGCAATGGTCTGCGATATCCGCTGCGTCCCGGCCTCGAAGCGCTGCGGCGGCGGAAGGTACCCTGCGGATTCCATGGTCACCGAAGTGATCATGGAGCCGCCAGTGAGGAAAGGCGGCAAGTCGGCTAGTAGCTCAGAGCGCCCGTAGAGCCCGCCGATCCCGGTCGGGGCGAGCATCTTATGCCCGGAGAACACCGCGAAATCCACGTCCAGGGCTTTGACGTCGACTGGCAAGTGAGGCACGGATTGGCAGGCGTCCAGGACGACCAGCGCACCGGCTCGCCTGGCCAGGGCAGTGAGCTGAGCGACCGGCGTGATGCTTCCCAAGACATTGGAGGCGTGGCTCAGCGCGAGCACTCTAGTCTGCGGGCCCAGCAGCACAGCGGCCTGCTCCAGGTCCAGGTCCCCCTGATCGGTGATCGGGATATAGCGCAGCCGTGTGCCCGTGCGGCGTGCCAGCTCCTGCCAGGGAATCAGATTGGCGTGATGCTCCAGTTCCGTAACCAGGATCTCGTCGCCCGGGCCCATGGCGAAACGACGCGAAGCCTCCGGGGCCCCCGGGAGGCTGGCGTTGGAGAAGGAGTAACCGAGCAAATTGAGCGCTTCGGTGGCGTTGGATGTCCAGACCAGCTCCCGCTCATCGGCCCCGATGAACTGTGCCACTACCTGACGGGCTGCTTCATAAGCCTCTGTGGCCTCCGCCGCGAGCCAGTGGGCGCCGCGGTGCACTGCGGCATTGCGCTGCTCGTAGAATTCCTGCTCCGACTCCAGCACGCTGAGTGGTTTCTGCGAGGTGGCCCCGGAGTCCAGGTAGGTCAGCGGCTTGCCGTTGACTTTTTGCGACAGAATCGGGAAGTCATGACGGATTCGTTCGACGTCCGTCGACGCTAACATGACTTGTGGATGCCCGGAGGCTGCCGCTTGCGTTACTGCGGGCACTGGACTCCTTGGTATTTCCTGATACGAGCTGTTGGCATCTGATCGCTGACCGGCGCAGCGAACTTAATCATTCTCCCACCTTCCGCTGCACGCCGGAACCTTGCTCAGGCATGCGCTATGTGATCTTCATGTCATCCGGGCCGGAGTCTGCCGCCGTACCTCATCCCGGAGGACCCCGGGAATCCGGCGCTGGCTACCGAATCCGCGGCGGGTTCGGCAGCTCGCTCATCAATGATGCGGAGTGTAAGGTAAAAAAATGTCCAGCTATGGACATTATTGGGGCGAAATAACAATAGGTATGGTCATGAAGATTTCGGTGATCGGCTGCGGGTACCTGGGTGCTGTGCATGCTGCGGGGTTAGCCAAATTAGGGCATGAAGTGATCGGCGTCGATGTCGATGAAGCGAAGATCTCCGAACTCCGAGCTGGGCGAGCTCCTTTCTTCGAGCCGCAGCTGCCCGAACTGCTCAGCGAGGGTGCGCAGAGCGGCCGGCTGAGCTTCACCACCGACATCTCCGATGTCGCGGGCTGCCAGGTGCACTTCGTCTGCGTCGGCACTCCTCAGCGCAAAGGGGATTATGCTGCCGATCTGAGCTATGTCGATGCTGCCTTCGAGGCGCTCGCCCCGTATCTGGGCAGTGGCGAAGTGGCGGTCTGCAAATCGACCGTTCCGGTGGGCACGGCACAGCGCATCTCCGATCGGCTGGCGGAGACCGCCCCCAGAGCGATTCTGGCCTGGAACCCCGAATTTCTGCGTGAAGGCCATGCGGTCAAGGACACCCTGGCACCGGATCGCCTGGTGTACGGCCTGCCCACCGGTAACTCCGGGGCACAAGCAGCTGAGCTCCTGGACAAGGTGTATCAACAGCCGATGGCCGCGGGAACCCCGCGACTGCTGATGGATTACGCGACCTCCGAATTGGTCAAGGTCGCCGCGAACTACTTCCTCGCCACCAAGATCTCCTTCATCAACGCCATGGCTGAAGTATGCGATGCCGCAGGAGCGGATGTCAGCATGCTCGCGGATGCCATCGGCATGGATGAGCGAATCGGCCGGAAGTTCCTCAACGCCGGGCTGGGTTTCGGCGGAGGATGCCTGCCCAAAGACATCCGGGCGTTCATGGCCCGGGCCGGTGAGCTCGGCGCGGATCAGGCCCTGACCTTCCTCAAAGAGGTCGATGCCATCAATATGCGCTTGCGCATCAAACTGGTAGAACTCGTCCGCTCGCTCTTCGCCGAACCCGGCGCGTCCGCTGCTGCGCCGCTGCTGGGTAAGCGAGTCACCGTCCTAGGCGCCGCGTTTAAACCGGATAGCGATGACGTCCGCGATTCACCTGCGCTGAATGTCGCCGCGCAGCTGCAGCTGCAGGGGGCTACCGTCACGGTCTCAGACCCGGAAGCCATTCCCAATGCCGCACAGCGCTTCCCCACCCTGGCTTATGAAGCAGATATGGATGCGGCCCTGGAAGGGGCGGATATCGTGGTACTACTCACCGAGTGGAATCAGTACCGCGAACTCGACCCGGTCACCTTGGCCGGGAAGGTCAGCGGCAAGAAGATCGTTGATGGCCGCAATGTGCTAGACCCTACCGCCTGGCGTGCAGCCGGCTGGACGTATCGGAGCCTCGGCCGCCCCTGACACCTCGCGGCGAGTGCCGCTGGAGTGAATCAGACGAACCGGAAGCCGACTCTGTTATTCGGCCGGGGCGTGGAATTTCTGCTGAGCTGCGACCAGCCCGGCCTCGATGAGCAGCTGCACTGCATCCGCTCCGGCCTGCACGAGAAAAGGCAGATCTTTGCGTTCTGCTGCGGAGAACGGCTTGAGCACATAACCTGCGGCATCGGAGCGACCCGGGGGACGTCCGATGCCGACCCGAACCCGGTAGAAGTCTTTAGTGCCCAGAGCCTTGGCGATATGGCGTAAGCCGTTATGGCCGCCCTCACCACCGCCGAGTTTGAGCTTAATGGTGTCGAAGGGGATATCCAGCTCATCATGAACGGCGATGACCCGCTCCGCGGGGATATCGAAAAATTTAGCCAGCGCGGCTACCGGACCACCGCTAAGGTTCATGTACGTCTGTGGTTTCACCAGGACGAGTTTGGGGCCGCCGGGGCCGAGGCGGCCTTCCGCAACAAGCGCTCTGGATTTATGCACCCGGAAATTCACCTGAAGACGCCCAGCGAGCTCATCGGCCACCATGAAACCGATATTGTGCCGGGTATGACTGTAGTCGGGCCCGGGGTTACCGAGCCCGACTACCAGCCAAGTGTCGCTCATACGATGCGTACGGTGAAGGAAGCCGCCGGCTGATTACTCGGCGGCCTCGCCCTCAGCTTCGGACTCGGCAGACTCTTCAGTCGCCGCCGGCTCTTCCTCGCCCTCCTCGCCCAGGTCCTGCTCCTCTGGCTCGGCAACGTTGACGATGAGAGTGTCCGCATCAACCAACAGGGCCACGCCCTTGGGCAGCAACAGATCAGATGCCAGGACGTGGGCCCCAGCCTCGCGGCCCTCGACGCTCACCAGCAGATTATCCGGCAGATCAGTCGCTTCGGCTTCGATGCTCACCGTGGTTGCTTCCTGGTTGGCAACAGCACCGGGTGCGGGCTCGCCCTCAACGGTCACGGGGACATCCACGGTGACCTTCTCGCCGCGGCGCACGGTGAGCAGATCGATATGCTCGATGATCTGGAGCACGGGATCCCGCTGAATGTCCTTGATCAGAGTCAGGTGCTCTTTGCCGTCGAGGTCGATGGCTACCAGGGCGTTGGCGTTCCGGGCCACGCGGGCGGTCGCCAGCTCCGGCAAGACAATGTGCACGGGGTCTTCGCCGTGACCATAGATGACCGCCGGGATGAGGTTATCGCGGCGGGCCCGGCGAGCAGCGCCTTTACCGAATTCGGTGCGCAGCTGGGCGGCAAGTTTGTTATCAACCATGATTGCTCTCCTTCTCAGTTACGGCGGGATCGGGATCTTCGATGAGATCATGCTGTCGAAACCGCTCAGGCACAGCTCTGCAGGCTGATCACTGAGAAGTCAAGACCGTGTCGATCACGGGGAATGCCGTCAATCGCATTGCTGCGGCCTCCCCCTCGCCAGGGTACTCATTCAGTATAACAAGACGGCAAGAGCGCCCTGCCATTCAGGTCCGCTCAGGCTTTGCCGTCGAACAGCGAAGTCACCGAACCGTCTTCGAAGACTTCCTTGATAGCCCGCGCGATGAGCGGCGCGATGGAGAGCACGGTGAGGGTGTCGAAACGCGCTGCATCGGGAATCGGCAGGGTATTGGTGACCACGACTTCCCGGGCCCCGCACGAGGCCAGCCGCTCCGTTGCCGGGCCGGAGAACACGGCGTGTGTCGCCGCGATAATCACGTCCCGGGCACCGGCGTCCTTGAGCACTTGGACCGCTCCGGCGATCGTGCCGCCGGTATCGATCATGTCATCGATCAGCACGCAGGTACGACCGGCGATATCTCCCACCACCTGCTTGGATACAGCCTGGTTCGGCACGGTCAGATCCCGGCTCTTGTGCACGAAGGCTAGCGGCGCTCCGCCGAGGCGCTCAGCCCACTGCTCAGCGACCCGCACCCGGCCGGTGTCCGGTGACACCACGGTGATCTCATCGACGTTAACTTTGCCGCGGATGTAATCGGCTAGCAACGGAATGGCCATCAGGTGGTCCACCGGACCGTCGAAGAAGCCTTGGATCTGGGAGGTGTGCAGATCGACGCTCATCAGCCGGTTCGCACCCGCGGTTTTATACAGGTCTGCGATGAGCCTCGCGGAGATCGGCTCACGTCCGCGCCCCTTCTTGTCTTGCCTGGCATACGGATAGAACGGAGAGACCACGGTGATTCGCTTCGCTGAAGCGCGTTTGAGCGAATCTACCAGGATCAGCTGTTCCATGAGCCAGTTGTTCATCGGCGCGGGGTGGGACTGCAGCACGAAGACATCGGCGCCGCGCACGCTCTGCGCCGCACGCACGTAGATCTCCCCGTTGGCGAAGTCATAGGCATCCACCGGCAATAAGTCCGTGCCCAGTTCTGCGGCGATCTCTCGTGCCAGTTCCGGGTGCGCCCGGCCTGAGGCCAGAAGCAGCTTCTTCTCTCCGCGTACAGTGATCTCGTTCATCAGCGCTGGCTCTCTTCTGTCTCAGCCGGATCTTCAAGGGACTCAGGGGATTGGTCTCGGGTTTGATCCGATGCGTCCTGCTGTGCAAGCGCGGCCTGTGCCGCCTCTGCAGAAACGCTGCCGGAACGATGCTCGGTCACCCAGCCAGGCAGGTTCCGCTGCGCGGCGACGGACAGGGTCAGCGCACCGGGCGGCACGTCTTTGCGGATCACCGCTCCCGCGCCAGAATACGCGCCGTCCCCGACTACCACGGGAGCCACGAACACGGTGTTTGAACCGGTGCGCACTCCGGAGCCGATCACGGTGCGGTGCTTTTTCTCCCCGTCATAATTTGCTGTGATGTTGCCGCAACCGATATTGCTGTCCTCGCCGATATCGGCATCCCCGGCGTAGCCCAGGTGGGAGAGTTTGCTGCGGGCGCCGATCCGCACGTTCTTGGTCTCATAGAAAGCGCCGATCTTGCCTGCCTCGCCCAGTACGGTGCCAGCACGCAGATAGCTGTAGGGGCCGACTTTAGCGCCTGCTGCGATGATCGCCTCAGTACCGTGGGTGCGAGTCACGGTGGCGCCTTCGCCGACCTGAACATCGCTGAGCGTGCAGTCCGGCCCGATCACCGCATCGCGTTCCACAGCGCTTTCGCCGTGCAGCTGCACTCCCGGCAACAGGGTGACGTCTTCGGCCAGGCGCACCCGGGTATCCACCCAGGTGCTCTGCGGGTCCACCACCGTCACTCCGGCACGCATCCACTTCTCCAGGGTCCGGCGGTTCAGTTCGGCCCCGAGCGCCGCCAACTGGACGCGGTCATTAGCGCCTTCGACCTGCCAGATGTCATCGGTCCTCATCGCGGCCACTCGGCCACCGGCTGCTGCGGCGATGCCCAGCACATCGGTCAGATACAGCTCGCCCTGCGCGTTATCGGTAGTGAGCTGGCCCAGGGCCTCGCTGAGGACCACGGCGTCGAAGGCATAGATCCCGGAGCTGATCTCCTGAATGGCAAGCTCCTCGGCGCTGGCATCTTTGTGTTCCCGGATACCGGTCACCGAACCGTCGGCGGAACGGAGCACCCGGCCGTACCCGGTGGGGTCCGGAACCTGCGCCGTGAGCACCGTGACGGCGTTGGTATCGCGCTCGTGGGCTGCAACTAATTCCGTCAGCAGCTCAGCACTCAGCAGGGGAACATCGGCGTAGCTGACCAACACGGTACCTTCAAGCTGGCCGGCTCGGGCCTCAGAGAACGCCCGGACAGCCGCACGCACGGCGCTGCCAGTACCGGGAACCTCGTCTTGATCGACGATCAGGGTTTCCGGATCCAACTCGGCAGCAGCGGCAGCCACCAGCTCCCGTTCATGCCGAACCACGACCGCAAGCCGAGCGGGCTGAACTCCACGCGCTGCCACGAGCGCATGGCCTAGAAGCGGCAGCCCGCCGATCTCATGCAGAACTTTAGGAGTGCGGGATTTCATCCGAGTGCCAGCACCCGCCGCCAGCACGATCACCGTGGGAGCGGAAGCACCCGACGCCTCTGCGTCCGGCCAGGCATTGGCATCTGCTGAGCTCGTATCAGCGGGCATAGGGCTCAAATCGGGCGCTCCTCACTCGGCACGATTTCCGGCGACTTTCTCGTTCCGCCTCTAGGATTCGAACCTAGACTCCACGGCTCCAAAGGCCGGGGTGCTGCCGATTACACCAAGGCGGACCGCATTTGCGCAGAACCATGATTTCACAGATCCACGAATCCTCAGACACACAGAATCCTGCACAGATACGACCCTTTAGTTTGCCATGTATCGCATTGGCCGCGCGACTCGGCAGCGGGCTCGCATGAGCCGGCGCCTACTGACCAGTAGGCCCCGAGCGGCTCACCTCTGCGACAGCCACGCGTAAAGCTCAGTAGTACTTGGGGATCGGCAACGCACTTGACATGATGGAAGCATGGTTATTCCATTGCACACCCCGGCGGGCTCAGCTGGCAGCGAGGACGGTGCCACGCCAACCCGGGCTAGAATGACCGGGCCGCAACGCCGGAAACAACTCATTGGGATCGGTCGGTCGCTGTTCGCCAGCCGTGGACTCGACGGAACCACGATCGAGGAGATCGCGGCCACCGCCGGGGTCACCAAGCCAATCATCTACGAGCACTTCAGCTCGAAAGAAGGGCTCTACCGGGAAGTGGTGGACAAGGAGTCCGCGCTGCTGCTGCAGGTCATGACGGATGCCCTGGCCCGCACCGACGACGCCGGCCCTCGGGTGCTCATCGAGCGTGCTGCCCTGGCCCTACTGGGATACATCGAAGAGCACAGCGACGGCTTCCGAATACTGGTTCGCGATTCGCCGCCGGCGGAACCGGAAGGCGCCTATTCAACGCTCCTGTCCCGGATCGTAGCCCGAGTGGAGCACATCCTGGCCGATGAGTTCGATCGACGCGGCTTCGCTCCCGCGGACGGCTCGATGTACGCGCAGATGCTCGTCGGCATGGTGGCGATGACCGGCCAGTGGTGGCTGGATGCCCGCTCACCGGATAAGCAGGCCGTAGCAGCGCATCTGGTAAACCTGGCCTGGCACGGCCTCACGGGGATGCGCGCTGATCCGCAGCTACATAACGACTGAACCCGCAGGTGTTAACAGCCGCTGAGCGGTCGTTAGCACCTGTGGGACCACTATGCTCCGTGCTGAATCCACGTGGTCTTCCAGTCTGTGTAGTTGTCCAGCGCGTGCCGGGAGAGATCCCGGCCGAAGCCGGATTGCCGGAAGCCGCCGAAAGGCGTGGTGAGGCCCAGCGCATCGACGGTGTTGACCGAGACGGTACCGGCGACCAGACGGTCACTGACCCGGTGCGCCCGGGACAGATCCGTGGTCCAGAGCGAAGCGGCCAGTCCGTAATCGGTGTCATTCGCTAACCGGATGGCTTCAGCTTCGGTATCGAAAGGGAGCACGGCGACGACCGGGCCGAAAATCTCTTTGCGATGCAGTTCATGATCCGCCGCGAGGCCGGTGACGATAGCGGGGCGCAGGTAGGCGTCTGAACCGGTGATGGTCAGGCGCTCTCCCCCGCTGAGCAGGGTGCCGTCCGCCGCCGCGCGCTGGATGGCGCCCTGGACGGAATCGGTATGCGCTTGACTGATCAGGCTCCCGTTGCCAGCTTCCGCCGCCAGGGGGTCGCGGGGCTCATAGTCTCTGGCCGCAGCAACCAGCAGATCCAGGAATTCTTGCTGTGCCTCCCGCTGGATCAGGATGCGGGAGTTCGCCGAGCAGATCTGCCCCTGGTTATAGAAAGCACCGAAGGCCGCTTTCGCCGCGGCGGCGGGCAGGTCGGCATCGGCGAAGATCAGATTAGCGCTCTTCCCACCCGCCTCCAGCACCAGCCGTTTCATATTCGACTGTCCGGAGTCGATGAGCAGCTGATGCGCTACCGCGGTGGATCCGGTGAAAGCCAGAACATCGACATCCGGGTGCCGCGCGATCCGGCTGCCGGTGGTCGCACCGCGGCCGGGAACAACGTTGAGCACCCCGGCCGGAATCCCCGCTTCCAGCGCCAGGTCGGCAAGGCGCAGCGCGCTCAGGGAAGTCTCCCAGGCTGGTTTGAGCACTACTGAGTTCCCTCCGGCCAGCGCCGGCGCCAGTTTCCAGGAGGCGATCTCGAGAGGGTAATTCCAGGGCACGATCGCACCCACCACGCCTCGCGGAACCCGGCGCACCAGGGCGGTGGACCCTGCTGGGGTCTCCGGGATCTCATCGAAGCGCTTATCGGCGAGCTCGCCGTACCAGCGGAACGTCTCTGCCGAACCCGGAATGTCGACGACGCGGGTCTGCGCTATCGGCTCCCCCGAATCCAAAGTCTCCAGAAGAGCCAGCTCATCGAGGTTCTCCATCAGCAGATCCGCCAGGCGGATCAGGATCCGCCCCCGCTCTGCAGCGCTCATCCCGCTCCAGCGACGGTCCGCAAAAGCCTGCCGTGCCGCCGAGACGGCGAGGTCGACATCCTGATCCGTTCCTTCATGCAGCTCAGCGATAGGCCGCAAGGACCCCGGGCTGATCGCTGAGCTGACACTGGCCCCGCCCGTCTCCCTGCGGCTGCCGTCGATCACTGCTCGGCCATCGATGGCGAGCTCCAGGCTACGGGCGCCCCAGTCGGTATCGTTGCGATTCGTGGTAGTCATCGTTCCTCCTGAACGGGGTTATCCGGGTCGAGCAGATTGATGCGGAACTACGCTGAGTCAATCGAGTCGGTTGACTCAGTCGATGAGGTGGTGACCGCGTCGATCACAGTCCAGGCCATGAATACCGCGGCGTCGAGCAGCGCTTTCTCCGCCGCCGGGCCGCGGCAGGCCTCCGCGAACTCCTTCTGATGATTGCTGTAGGGCAGGGAATCCACGCCGATGTACGGATGAATCGCAGGAACCAGCTGAGACACATTGCCCATATCGGTCGAGGCCCGGTTCATCCTGCTCGCGGTATCCGCGGCGGCGAAAACCCGGCCCCGGGCTTGAGCGTTACGACGGTAGAAATCCAGCAATCTGTGATCAGTGCGGAATTCAGCATAGGGCCGTGACTCCGGAGTGATGCTGAGCCGAGTGCCTGTGGCGAGGGCACCGGCCTCGAAGCATTTGCGCACCCGCTGCTCCAGCTCCTCCAGCTCTGCGAGGGTGTTGGCCCGCACGTACCAGCGCCCCTCGGTGCGCTCCGGGATAGCGTTCGGCGCCGATCCGCCGACCGTTTGAATGCCGTGGACTCTGGTATCCGCGGGGAGCTGCTGCCGGAGCAGGCCGAGAGCGACCTGCGCGACGATGAAGGCATCATTGGCGTTGACTCCCTGATCCGGGTACGCCGCCGCATGCGCGGAGACGCCGTCATAGGCGATGTGATGATGCGCCACCGCGAAAGGACGCGCCTCAGCAACGTCTACCGGTGCCGGGTGGACCATCATCGCCAGATCGAGATCCTTGAACGCTCCCGCGTCAATCATCTCGATCTTCCCGCCGCCACCCTCTTCCGCCGGGGTTCCATAGACCCGCACGGTGATGCCGAGCTCATCGGCTAGCGGGGCCAGCGCGGCACCGGCGCCAACGGTGCTGGCCGCTATCAAATTGTGTCCGCAGGCATGCCCCAGGCCTGGGAGCGCATCGTATTCAGCCATCAATCCGATGATCACGGGACCGTCTCCGACTTCGGCCAGAAGCGCGGTCTCCAGGCCGAGATAATTCAGGCTCACCTGGAACCCGGCTGCGCTGAGCGCATCCCCCACCCACCCGGCAGCACGGTACTCCTGCCACGCGGTCTCCGGATGCGAGTGCAGGCTCTCAGAGATCGCAATCAGCGCAGCAGACTGGCTGAGGACGGCCTTCTCGGCTGCCTCTTTGAGCGCGGCTGTCCGTGGACTGTCTGCGAGCGCAGCGGCCGGATCAGTCATCACCTGGAACCCCGTAGGCAGGAGCCTTCGCGGGGTGCAAGCCACGGTCAACGTAATCATCGCGCTGCGGAAGCCAGCGCGTCAGCACAGCGGTCAGTTCATCGACAGGGTCGGCATTAGTCCAGTCCACACGGAGGTCGGTGACTCGCCAGCCCGCCTCTCGGACCACAGCCAGGCCGGCAGAGTGCACCGGCCCGGCTTCCCCACCGGCTGCTTGAGCAGCCCGCATCGCTGCGAGCAGTCGGAGTTCCAGGTCTCCTGTGGCTCCTTCGAAAGCCTCGATCATGCGCTGTGGAATATCGGGATCGGCGAGGAGGTTGCCGCCGGCTGCGACACCGTCTCCGATGGCATCGCCGAAGACTCCCAGGGACCGCTCCCCGGAAAAAGCAGCCGCACGCCCCGCCGCATCGACCACAAGGAGCTGCCGGAATTCCATATACTCTGTGGTCTCGACGAGTTCTGTCAGCGCCTGGGCCGCCGTGGCACCGGAATCCAAGAGCTCCAGCAGCATCGGCCCGAGTCTCGGATCAGTGATGTTCTGCGAATTCACTGCACCGAGATGATCTGCAAGATGAATGCACCTGGCAGCAACAGCCTGAGACGATGAGCACACCGCCGAGCCCAGCGCGCCGGAGGCATCTGTGGCGACGAGCGAGAATGTCATACTTCCTCTCCTGTCGAAGGTGCTGGGCTCGCCGAGCTGAGAACCGCGATGGCATCGATTTCGACGAGCCACTCCGGGCGCGCCAGAGCACTGACGACAAGACCCGTGGAAACCGGGAAGACACCGGATAGCCAACGGCCCATGACCTGATATACCGGCTCCCGGTACCGAGGATCGGTGAGATACACGACCACCTTGACGATGTTCTGGAGTGAGGACCCGGCCTCTTCGAGCAGCATCGCGATATTGGCCATCGCTTTTTCAGCCTGTGCGGTGACGTCTCCGATGCCCACCGATTCCCGGGTCTCAAGATCCTGACCGATCTGCCCGCGCAAGTAAACCACTCCTCCGGCGACAACTGCCTGGCAGAGATCGTTATCGAGGTTCTGCTCGGGGTAAGTTTCTCGGGTATTGAAAGGGCGAATACGTGTGTGCGTCGGCATTACACTGCTCCGGAGTTCATCGATACGGACTGTTGTTCATACGCCAACTCAGCAGAGGGCGTTTCAGCGCAGGACGGTGGTGCCAGGGACGAAGCAGAAGAATGCGGTTGAGGTTGATAGGACTGATAGCTGCGTTGAATAGCGATCTGATCTGCCAGATACTGCGCGTCGTACCAGACGCCCCAGATGAAGCTCGACCCTCGACGGGACTGCTAGGGCAGGCCCAGGAAATAGATACCGGGCTCCTGAGCGACCCCCCGCTGGTGTACCGGGCGCCCCTGCGGGTCGAAAGCAGGAACCTGGAGCCAACTGTAGTCCAGAGCGAATCCGGTGGCCCAGATCACCGAGGAGACCCCTGCAGCCTCAAGGTCGATGCTCCGGATCGGGTCTGTGACGCAATCCGGCTCGGCGGCGAAGACCCTGGCCTCTGGCTCTTCCGGCAGGTCCAGTCCGTTGCGGACGATATAAGCGTCCGCTTCGTCGAGCAAGCAGAGGTAGCTCCGGTCTCCCCTGGCCAGGTTGACCTCGAGATCCGGAGCGAAATACACGGTGCTGTCCCGGAAGGACTCGGCCCGGCCCAGCAGGGTCACGCCATTAGCGGCCAAGGCTCGGAAATCGACGGTATGACCGCCCCGGGCCCCGCTGACCGCGATTGTGACATGCTCAGCCCCAGCTGCCGGAGTCGTCGCCTCCCAGTGGCCCAAGACTCCCAGCCACCAGCAGAAGTCCCGGCCCCGGTAGCTGCGCGGCGGTCGGTCGTGCGGGCCGACAGCCAGATAGACCTGGCGCCCTGAGCGCTGCAGCTCATCAGCGATCTGCACGCCCGAGGAGCCCGCGCCCACTACGAGACAGCCGCCTTCTGGCAGCTGCTCCGGATTTCGGTAGGCGCTGGAGTGGATCTGATGGATGCCCGCTTCTTCCGGGATGACGGCGGGAATGACCGGGCGCTGAAAAGGTCCTGTCGCGGCCACCACATACCTGGCTGAGATAGTCCCCGCAGAGGTCTCCACCCAGAACCCGGGCCGGCCGCTATGACGCTGCACAGCCGTTACTTCCACGCCCGTGCGGATCGGCGCGTCGATCTTTTCCGCATAGGCGACGAAGTAGTCCGCCACCTGCTCTTTGGAGGCGAAGCCGTCCAACGGCAGTTCGAAGTCCAAGCCGGGAAAACGGTCATGCCAAGCTGGCCCGTTCGCCACCAGGGAGTCCCAGCGCGCGGAGCGCCAGCGCTCGGCGATGCGCTGCCGCTCGAGCACGAGGTGCAGTATGCCCTGCCTGCTCAAGTGCTCGCTCATCGCGATCCCGGCTTGCCCTGCTCCGACGACGACGACTTCCGTCTCCTCAGCCGACATCACGCTCTCCTCTGCTTCATCGCGGACCTCTGAGCTTCAGCGTAAGAAGAATCAACTACATCTGTACAGATGAGAATATTGAAGGGTTGCATCAAAAAGGTTGATACCATATCTGAGGTGAGACGCCTTGCTCGCCCCGATATGACCCTAGTTCAACTGCGCTACTTCATCACCGCAGCCATTCACCGCTCGATGACCGAAGCGGCAGCGGATCTCTATGTAGCGCAGTCTGCGGTCTCAACCGCCATCGCGCAGCTGGAGAAATCTCTTGGAGTGCAGCTTTTCGTCCGGCAGCGCAGCAAAGGGCTCGCCCTCACCGACGCCGGCGAGCAGCTGCTGCGGGACGCCCAATCCCTACTGGCCCAAGTCGATGAGATCTCCGACGCCGTCCGCGGGCAGCACCACGAAGTCAGAGGCACGCTGCGCCTGGCGTGCTTCGTCACCTTGGCACCATTCGTGCTGCCCGAGCTGGTCTCGCGCGTCGAAGCAGAGCATCCGGAACTGCGTATCGAAGTCATCGAAGCCGATATCGAAGGCACCACCCGCCTACTCCTTGACGGCTCGGTAGAGGCGGCCATCGCCTATGACTTCGAGACTATCCACGACCTCGCCTTCGAAAAGCTGTATACCGCACCCCCGAAAATCATCCTCGCAGCGGACCACCCGCTGGCTCGTCGTGAAGAACTCGAGTTGGAAGCTTTGGCCGGCCAGGACCTAGTGCTCCTGGACCTGCCGCAGTCCCGCGAATACTTCCTCGACATGCTCAAGAACGCCGGAGTGGAGCCGAATATCCGCTACTCATCACGCAGCTATGAGACAGTGCGCTCGCTCGTAGCCCGTGGGCAGGGGTACTCCATTCTCAATCATGCCCCTGCATCGCCGACCACCTACGGGGGCGGGGAGCTGCGCGCGATACCCATTGCCGGAGCGGTCTCCGCACTGAACGTGGGGTTCGTCCGCGTCACCAAGGTGCGGCCGACAGCCCGGACCAAGGTGATCGGAGCCATCGCCCGCGCGATATTCGCCCCCAGCGCCGGTTAACCCCGACAGGGTCAGCACTGACAGGCAGATTCCCCGGCTTCCCCAGCGTGATCGGGCCGTTCCGACGGAGGCACGTCGAGCGTCGGGTTCTGATCGAAGAAGCCGGTCGGTTTGAGCGTGAAGCCGGTGTAGTCGACAGGCATGATCGGCCAGTCCTCAGTCCGCGGAAAATGCGTCAGCCCGAAACTGTGCCAGAGCACGATGTCCTCATCTTCGACCCCTCGGTCAGCCCGGACGAATTCCGGCAGCCCCGGGGTTCCAATGCTCTGATTCACGAAATCACCGCACGGATAGCGCTCCCCCTCGGCGAAACGCGTCACCCACAGATGCTTAGTGGCGAAAGCAGCCCTGCGGCTGATGGAGGAGTCAGCAGCCGCCGCGAGGGTGGGCTGACCTTCCGGGAAGAGCGTATAGGCCACCGGTTCCCCCACCCGGTTCTTAGTGCCGCTGTTGACAATCTCCCAGACTCTGCCGACTGTACCATCGGCCACACGCTGGCCCTGCGATTCGCGGCAGATGACCTCCCGGGTCCGCGAGAAAGCGTTCCCGTGCGGATTCTGCTCGCTCCGCGGCAGACGCTTGAGATCGCGCTCGTGCACAGTGTTGCGCGCGCCGTCCACGGCCATATCCAGCCTCGCGCAGAACAAATGCTGATGATACGGGGCCGCGAGTCCCGGCGCGATCTGTGATGCATAGGGGTAGTCAGGGCCCGGATACCGTGTGGTGAAGACGATCCTTGTCGCCTTCGCCTCGAATTGGATGGTTCCGTCCAGATAGAAGTACCAGTAGAACCCGTAGTCGTAATTGCCGACCGTGGTGAAGAAACTGACGACCAATCGGCGCTGCCGCCGGGAAGCCTGGTGCTGAGCCCAGTCATCGGTGTGCTTCCAGAGCACCCCGTAGTCTTCTTCGTGAATGCAGATCGCCTGGTCGATCACCCGGGGGTTGCCGAAAGCGTCGGCGACAACCGGTGAGAGGTAGGTGATCTCCCCCAAGCAGTCGCAGCCGAGTTCCAGGGAATTTGCGTCCCTGCCCACGAGATACTCGCCGGTGTCAAAGTAGTTCTGCCAGGAGCGGTACGGAGCCGGATCCCCATAAGGAACCACCATTTCCGCGATAGAAGCCCGGTCGATGATCGGCCTCCGGCGGCCAGCGTCTTCGAAACCGATATCGCCGAGAATCAAGCCTTCTCTGGAATCGAAGCCGACATGAAGATCCCAGTTCTGCCACCGCAGCACATTGCCGTCGAGCGTGAAGCTCGGGCCTTCCGGCTGGATGATCTGCAGCGGTTTGAGGTCCGTGCGCAACGGTCCGGTGAGTTCCGGACGCTCGTAGTTCCCATCGGTGATCGGGTCCGCCGTGGGGCCATCGTCAATGATCCGCACCACGCAGCGCTCGATGACATCCACGAAGGCTACGAGCTGATCCATCGGGTTCCCCCAGGCGTATTCTCCAGGCTGCTTCTGTACGAAAGCCAGGCCGCGCAAGAGCCGGCGTCCTGTTTCACCTTCATAGTCGAACACCCCTGCCTATAACGGCGCGATCCGGACCTGACCCGGCGTCAGCCCTCGCGTGGCCAACGCCTCAGCCCAATCAGGATCTGCCGCCAGCACCTCTTCAAGAACGTCGAATTCCTCGAGAAGTATCGGGGCCTGGCCTACCAGTTCCGGGTCGACCAGGGTCTCGGCAACGGTCACCCGGTGACTGAGATCCACCAGGACGTCCCAAGTTTCACCCGTGGTGATATCCAACAGGACCGCACGAGCCTGGCGCGCTGGGGCCGCACCGCCCTCGCGCAGACGCCGCATCTCGTTCTTGGCCGGTTCCTTAAGCGATAGATAAGTGACCCGCACGGTCTCCGTCAGCCGACCTGCAGCGGTCAGGTGGTCGCGCACCGCCGCGATCTCTTCAGCACTGAGCGGGTTGAGCGGATGGCTCTGCCCTTCGATTTCGGTAACAACGGTGGTCACTTGCTGCTCCTCCCAGCTTCAACCGGGTCGGCTGGTACCTCCCCGGGTACCAGGAGTACATCGCATCGGCACCGGTTGCGCCAATAAACGATCGCGGTGCAGTGGATCATTTAGCCAGATTCTGAAGTCCGGGATGCTCACGGGGCTGATCCGTCTAGCCGGCGTTCCTGTTCCAACGCTCAAGACCAGAAGAAAATCAAATTTTTTGATCTAATGTTTCTGATTTATGAAGTTAACAGATGGGTGGTAAACGCCGATTATAGATTCAATGCAAAGAAGCGGCCGGGGCCTCGGGCGCTGCTGGAGAGGGGTCTATGACCAGCACGGCTCATCCATCGCCCACAACGCAGTCGCTCATCGTCTTCGAGACCAGGCACATCCTGCCGATCCCGGAACACGAGCGGACGAGTTCCGCGCCCTCACTCCTGGCGATCTGGGTGAGTCTCAACATGATGCCGCTCACCGTAGTCACCGGGGCGATCGCCACCGCGACCTTCGGGCTGTCTATCGGCTGGAGCATCGCCGCGATTCTCGCCGGGAATGTGATTGGCGCTTTTGCCGCCGCTCTGCACTCCTCCCAGGGGCCGCGCCTCGGCGTGCCGCAGATGCTCCAGGCACGTGCCCAGTTCGGCTTCTACGGAGGCACGATCCTGGCGTTCATCGCCTTGATGATGTTCCTGGGCTTCTTCGCCAGCATCCTGGTGGTCGCGAAGGATAGTCTCCTAGCTGTCTTGCCGGATCTGAACTCTACGGTTGTCCTCATCGTCTTCGCGGCAATAGGCATCGCCATCACCGCTTACGGCTACGATCTGCTGCGCAGAGCCATGATGGCGCTATCGGTGATCGTGGCAGTGATCGTCGTGGTTTCGATGATCCTGTTGTGGCTTCAGCCGGCAGCGACCCAAACCGCACCGGCTGCCGGCTTCACGCTCGAAGGCTTCTTCGGGATGCTGGCCATGGGCGTGGTCTGGCAGCTGGCCTATGCGCCCTATGTTTCTGACTACTCTCGGTACCTGCCGGTGCGTACCGGGCCCCGGCAAGCCTTCTGGGTCACCTACTTGGGCCTGACTCTCAGCTCTGTCTTCGTTATGAGTCTGGGCGTGCTCCTGGGCTCCGCAGACCCGGATCACCCGCTGAACGCACTTTCGGCACTCCTGGGGCCCTTCGGAGTCATCGGGCTTCTCGTCTTCGCCTTCAGCTCGGCCATGATCAATGCCGCCGCTCTTTACTCCGGGGTGATGTGCGCGCTCACTACGGTCAATTCGACGTTCCGGCGAGTCACGACCACTTCACGGGTCCGGGTGATCACCACGATCCTCTGCGGCCTCATCGCTACGGCAGTCGCTCTCGCCGGCGAGAGCGACTTCGTGACGATGTTCCAGAATTTCGTCAGCATCCTGCTCTACCTGCTGATCCCCTGATCTGCTATCAATCTCGTGGACTACTTCATCACCCGCAGAGGAGACTACGCCGTAGGCGAGTTGTTCCAGCGCGACGGCGGACGCTACGGCCGCTGGAATGCTATCGGGCTGACGACCTATGCCATCGGGCTGCTATCCCAGCTGCCATTCCTAGTCACCCCTCTATACAACGGGCCGCTGGCCCCGGCCCTCGGTTACGTCGATGTCGCCTGGATCTTCGGCTTCCTGGTCAGCGGAACCCTCTACCTGCTCCTTTTCCGACGGGCTGAGCGGTCAGGTACGGCGGATTAGAAGCCGCGCAACCCTCCGTACCTGACCGGTCGGGGGGATCAGCGAGGGATCAGCGGGGAAGTAGAATGATCAGGACATGGCACATCTCCTCGGGGCAGAAGCTCTTCACCTGGAATACCCCACGCGGGTCGTCTTCGATTCGGTGTCGATAGGGATCGAGGAAGGCGACCGGATCGGCATCGTCGGCCGGAACGGCGACGGCAAGTCCAGCCTGCTCGGGATGCTCGCCGGAACCATCGAACCGCAATCCGGAAGGGTCACCCGCCGCGGGGATGTGCGCTTCGGCGTCCTGACCCAGCGCGATGACCTGGATGCTGAGGCGACAGTGGGATTCTCCATCGTAGGAGACCGGCCCGAGCACGAATGGGCGAGCGATCCTGCCATCCGCGATGTGATCAGCGGCCTGGCCGCCGATGTACCCTGGAACGCGCGGATCGGAGAGCTCTCCGGCGGACAGCGACGACGAGTCGCCCTCGCCGCCTTGCTCATCGGCGACTGGGACCTGATCGCCCTCGATGAGCCCACGAACCACCTCGATGTCGAAGGCATCGCCTGGCTCGCGGGCCATCTCAAGAACCGCTGGGCTAAGAACGCCGGTGGGCTGCTGGTCATCACCCACGACCGCTGGTTCCTCGACGAGGTCTGCACGGAGACCTGGGAGGTGCACGACGGCATCGTCGAGGCCTTCGAAGGCGGTTACGCCGCCTATGTACTCCAGCGGGTCGAACGGGACCGGATCAATGCGGCCACCGAGCAGAAGCGACAAAATCTGATGCGCAAAGAGCTCGCTTGGCTGCGCCGCGGCGCCCCGGCCCGGACGTCGAAACCGAAATTCCGCATCGATGCCGCCAATCAGCTCATCTCCGATGTGCCACCGGTCCGGAACCCCATCGAACTGCAGCAGATGGCCGTGGCCAGGCTCGGCAAGGACGTGGTCGATCTTGAAGAGGCTGGCGTCACCTTCGGCGACCGTCAGATCCTGCGGAATCTGACCTGGCGACTCGCCCCGGGTGAGCGCACCGGAATTCTGGGCGCGAACGGCAGTGGCAAATCCACCCTGCTCAGCCTGCTCACGGGAGCCCTGGAACCCACCTCCGGGCGGGTCAAGCAGGGCAAAACGGTGCAGCTGGGGCTACTCGATCAAGAGTTCTCGCAACTTGCCGAGATCGGCGGGGATCGGGTACGCGAGGTGCTGGCGCGCACCCGAACCACCTTCACGATCGACGGAAAAGATCTCACCCCGGCACAGCTGCTGGAGCGCCTCGGCTTCGCGCGGGAGCACCTCTCCGCACGGGTCAGCGAGCTCTCCGGCGGCCAGAAGCGCAGGCTTCAGTTGCTGCTGCTCCTGCTGAGCGAACCCAATATGATCGCCTTGGATGAGCCGACCAATGATGTGGACTCGGATATGCTCGCCGCGATGGAGGACCTGCTGGACTCCTGGCCCGGTACGCTTATCGTCGTCTCTCACGACCGCTACCTGCTGGAACGCGTCACGGACCAGCAATACGCGATCTTTGACGGACAACTGCGCCACCTGCCCGGCGGGGTCGATGAGTACCTCCGGCTGCGCCAGGCGCAGCCCACCTCCGCACAGGCCACTGCCGCTTCACCGGCTCAGAGCAGCACCGCAGAGACCCTCTCCGGCGCTGAGCGCCGCACCGCCCAGAAAGAGCTATCCGCCATCGAGCGCCGCATGAATAAACTCAGCAGCGATGTCAAAGATGTGCACGCACGGATGGCCGCGCACGACCAGAGCGATTTCGCCGGCCTGCAGGCGCTCACCGAGCAGCTGCGCGCGGCGGAAGTCGAGACCTCCGAATTGGAGGAGCGCTGGCTGGAGCTGTCCGAACAGCTGGAGCCCTCGGCCTAGCACCCCAGCACTCCAGCTGACTCAAAGTCGGCCTGCCCTGCTCACCCCTCCTGGGAATCGACTGATCCCGCGCCCAGTAGCCCGGCCAGCTGCGCGGTGTCGGCGAGGTAGCGCTCATAGGGAAAGCCGCTCTCCAACAGGGATTGCTTGAGTTCATCGGCAAGCGGACGTCCGGTGTTGTGGAAGGCCTGCGAGCCCTCCTCCGTGAGCGTGACCAGCTTACGCCGGCCATGCGCCGGGTCCTGATTGATCGACACCAACCCGGTCTGGAGGAGCGGCCGGAGTGCCCGGCTCACTGCCGGATCGGAGACGACCAGTGCTTCGGCGAGCTGATGCTGGGTCATCGGCGCTTGTTCTTCGAGTGTGCCAAGCAGCCTCAGCTGACTGTAACCGAGCTGGTCCTGAGCCTGCATGCGCTCACGCGCATGTCCGCCTAGAAGCGAGACCACCCGGTGCAGCAGATCAGCAAGTCCTTCATCCATGAATTTAATTCTAGCTCAAGTCTTGCGCATGCAATATTAACAATGCAAGATGAAAGGCATGGATACGACATACCTCGCTGAAGCAGCCACTCCTTTGTTCTTCCCGGCCATCGCAGTGATCGGCGCGGCCATTCACGCCCGCAGCCGGCGCAGTAAGCACAGCACCAGTCCAGCTAGCGCGGAGATCTGGTTCCGCTGGTGGGCCCTTGTCGCGCTCAGCGGCGGAAGCCTCTGGATGACCCTTTCCTTCCTTACCATCCCCGGAATCATGACCGAGATGATCGGATTCCAGAACACACCCTTCGTCACCGAAATAGCCTTCGCTAACCTGGGCCTCGCAGTCATGGGGTTCCGCGCCGTTCACGCCTCGTACCGGGAACGCATCACCATCGCGCTCGGCACCGGGATGTTCCTCTGGGGCGCAACCCTGGGCCATCTCTACCAGTGGTTCGCACACGACGATACCGCGCCCGGCAATATCGGCGCAGTGCTCATCTACGATCTCGCGCTACCAGCGCTGCTGATCGTCTTCGCACGGCAAGCCCGCAAGCAGGCTCAGCTGCCGACAGCCACCGTCCCACAAGAACAAGCGCCGATTGCCTCAGCAGAACTCGGCACCCGCTGAACTCCGCCGCTTCCGCCTCGGCGCACCCTCAACGCGCTACAGGTTGAGATCGGTGACGATTTTCGCGCCGTGCGCTGGAGAATGCACCGTATACGCCCAGCACCGGGCACCATCGGCCAGCTCTTCCTGCGCGACGCGCGTGGCCAGATCCTCAGCGTGCTCGGGGTCCCGGGCCAGCAGCGCCACCGTCGGCCCCGAACCGGAGACCAGACTGGCCAGAGCACCGAGCCTGTCACCAAGAGCCAGCACTTCTTTCAGCTGCGGGGCCAGCCTGGCCGCAGCGACTTGCAGATCATTGCTCAGCAGTGGAGCGAGAGCCTCGGCATCGCCATCGCGTAGTGCCTGGAGGACTAACGGGTCGACACCCTGCGGTTCTGCCGGCTCGCTGCCAGCGGCGGCACGCATCCGGTCCAGCATGTCGAAGACGGTGGGGGTCGCCAACCCGTACCCCGCCTGCACGAGCACCCAGTGCAAGGGCTGGGGCGCCAGAACCGGCGAGAGCTCATCACCCACGCCGACGCCGATCGCCGCTCCGCCAAGCAGTGCGAAAGGCACATCCGCACCCAGCTCCGCACCCAGGTGAGCCAGCTCCTCCCGGGCCAGTCCGGAGCCCCAGAGCGCATCGCAGGCCAGGAGGGCAGCAGCGGCATCGGCGGACCCGCCGCCCATCCCGCCCGCCACCGGGACCTGCTTCACGATATCCAAATGCACCCCGGTGGATTGTTCGCTGATCTCGGCCAGCAGCTTCGCCGCCCGGACCGCCAGGTTATTGTCGTCGAGAGGCACATCCGTGGGCTGCGGCTGACCTTCCGGGGGGCGGATCGAGACAGTCACGCCGCTTTCCGGGGTGGCCGTAGCGATGACTTCCTCATACAGCGAGACCGCGAGGTAGACACTGACCACAGAGTGATAACCATCAGCGCGGAGCGGCCCCACCGAGAAAGAGACGTTGATCTTCCCAGGCGCTTTGGCTCGCACACTGCGGTGAGCGCGCGGCAGCGTATTGGGCGAACGATGATGCTCTGAAGAGGGGGAAGGCTGCGTGCTTTGAGGGTCAGTGCGCGGCTGCTTCATAGCCCTAACCTACTGTATGAGAATCCTCGGTCAATGCGGGGCGGTTTCCGCAGGTAGCGCTCAGAGCATATCGTCAAGCCAGCCCCCGGCCCAGTACTCAACTCAGCTCCCGGGCTGCCACAGCGATTCTGGCGAAGGCGGAAATATCCAGGGTCTCTCCTCGGGCCCCGGGATCCACACCAGCCCGAAGCAGCCGTTCCTCGGCCTGCACCGCCCCGCTGGCCCAGCCGGCGAGTGCAGCACGGAGGGTTTTCCGCCGCTGTGCGAAGGCGGCATCGATCACCGCGAAGACCTCTGCGCGCAGACTCTCATGCGCGGGCGGCTCCCCCCGGGTGAATTCGACCAGACCTGAGGCGATCTGGGGTGCCGGCCAGAACACGTTCTTCCCGATCACCCCCACCTTGCGCATCCGGCCATACCATGCGGATTTCACCGAAGGCACGCCGTAGACCCGGCCTCCCGGAGCGCTGGCCAGCCGATCCGCAACCTCGTCCTGGACCATCACCAGACCGTGCTGCAGGGACGGAAACTGCTCCAGCAGGTGCAGCACCACCGGCACCGCGACGTTGTACGGGAGATTGGCTACGAGCGCGCTCGGCTCATGCTCCGGATCGGCTACCGGCAGTTCCGTGATCCGCAAGGCATCGGCCTGCACTACTTCCAGCGCAGCCGTACGGTCCGGGCGGAACTCGCGCACGGTCTGCGGGAGCCTGGCGGCCAGTACCGGATCGATCTCCACCGCGACGACCTTAGCGGCCACATCCAGCAGCCCCAGAGTCAGCGAGCCCAGACCGGGGCCGACCTCCAGCACCGTCTCCTCGGGGCGGAGACGAGCGGCGGAGACGATGCGACGAATCGTGTTGCCGTCGATGACGAAGTTCTGCCCCAGCGTTTTAGTCGGCCGGACGCCAAGCTCCGCGGCGAGTCGACGGATTTCCACCGCACCGAAGAGAGGGGCGGCACCGGGCAGGGATTCAGTCACCGCAGCAGTCTACCGATAGACCCGGCTGACAAGCCGACGCCCGCATCCGATAACTCGGACACGGGCGTCGCAATGATGCACTGATGGATCAATAGATCAGCGGATATCCCTTAGCGGAAGAGATTAGCGCCGCAGCCCCACTGACCTGCACCGGCTTTGTTGTAGAGGATCTGCGCCCGGTTGAGCTGCTCGGCGGGCGAAGCGTCGATCGGGTTGCCGGTTCCGCCTACGGAGGCCCAGGTACTCTGGGAGAACTGGTAGAGGCCGTAGTAGCCGGCGGGGTTGACGGCCCGCGGATTGCCAGTGGATTCGCACTGGGCGAGCGCAGCCCAGTTGAGCCCGGCGGCAGCGCCACCGGCACTACCGGCTGCTTCCGCAGGCTTCGGCGCTTCCGGCTTGGGGCGATCCTTGCCGCCCACGGTGACTTGCTCGGACACCGGCTCGGAGAGCGTCTTCTCACCGGTGAGTTTCCGGCTCACCTCACGGCCGTCCATGCTGACCACGGCGAAGCTCTTCTCCAGCTTGCCCGGGGTGCCCTTACGGGTCACTTTCTTCTCGTCCTTGAAGGCTTCGGGGTCGACGGTCTGCTCGGTTTTGAAAGGAACGTCTTCGGTGACCGTGCTGACCTCACCGGTGCTCATCCGGGATACTTTGACCACCATATTGGGCACTACCGGCGCCCCGCCCGGAAGCGAGGTGACATCCTGCGGGCCGACCTGCACGCCGGCACCGGAGAGCAGCTCGTCAACGGTGGATGCGGTGGTGGTCTGGGTGACGTTGCGTCCGTCGGCGATCACCTCGACCCGCTTCTCCGTGGAGATCGAGAGCTGCTGGAGCTTGTCGTTGAGCGCCGTCTCCTGGGAGGCGCTGAGCTGAACGTTCCCGGAGACGCCGAGTTCGCTAACCAGATCACCGACATGATCGACGGTGGTCTGCACGGTGGTCTGCGCGCCATCGAGGGTCACGGAAACCTCTTTGGGCGTGCTGACTTTGATCTCGGTGCCATTGGCGACCGCTGTATCGAGCGCTGGAGTGACCTGGTCGGAGGCACCCACGTTCACCGAGGCCTGGGACAGCACGTCCTGGACTGTGCCGCCGAAGGTCTGAACCGCACGCTGCTCACCGTTGACCATCAGGGTGACGTTTTTATTAGCTCCGGCGAAGCCGACCAGACCGCCGATCAGCGCGATCAGGACAACGGCTTGCCCGGTGAGCTTGGGCCAGCTGAGCTTGCCATCTCCGGTGCGCACTGTGGCCCCGAGAGCGGACCGAAAAGAGGAGAAACGTGACACAGGTATCCGTAACTACTAGAGCATCCGGGCACGGAACCTCTACAGACACAGAGCAGGAAAGCGCGCTACCGCAGGGCATGCGTTCACCTTCGTCACGGCCAGGGCCGCCCACCCGCTCAGCCTGGCAAGAACTCAAGATCCCTCAGCCGGGTATCACTCGGGTCGCTGTTATCCGTAGGCCTTCCCCGACCCCGGCTATTGAATATCTAATGTAACCGAATCGTGACCTAAGCGCCAAAGCAGTCTCTGTTCCGTAACGTCCGAACTGGGCAAGATGACGTCCGGTGACTCTCTGCTGACCCGCTTCAGCTCAACTCAGCTCAGCCCGACTCAGCTCAATTCATCAGCTAAGCCCAGGAGCCGTAGACCGTTTCGGTGTTGCGCCGGAGCGAATCGGCGAACTCGGCGAGATCGGCTGCACGGTGCTGGGCCATGGCGCGGACGGTATGGGGCAGCAGATAGCTCGCATTCGGCCGGCCGCGGAAAGGATGCGGGGTGAGGAACGGGGCATCGGTCTCCACCAGGAGCAGCTCTGGTTCGGCGATACTCAGAGCGGCTCGGAGATGATCCGCGTTCTTGAAGGTCACCGTGCCAGAAAAGGACATGTACCAACCGCGCTCATTACAGATCCGGGCAAGGCCGGCATCCCCGGAGAAGCAGTGGAAGACGACTTTCTCCGGTGCGCCCTCTTCCTCCAGGATGCGCACTACATCGTCATGGGCGTCACGGTCGTGGATCTGCAGGGCCAGGCCGAGCCGCTTCGCGATGTCGATATGGCGGCGGAAGGAGAAATGCTGCTCGGAACGCAATTCCGGCTCGGTGCGGAAGTAATCCAGCCCGGTCTCGCCGATGGCGCGAACCCGGGGGTGGCCGGCCAACTGCTCGATCTCCGCTAAGGCTTCCTCCAGCGCCGCTCGCCCCTGGCGGCTCACCAGCCGCGGAGCATCGTTGGGGTGGATCGCCACCGCACCCAGCAGCCGATGATCGGTTTCCACCGCCTCGATGACGAAGCGCGAGGAAGCGATATCGCAGCCCACCTGGACGGCTGCCATCACTGCCGCCTCCGCGGCAGTGTCCAAAGCATCGGTTACCGAGACCTCGACCAGACCGTCCCTGAAGTCCAGATGCGTGTGATTATCGATCACCGGTACGGGCAGCGGCTCCGGAAGCGGAGGATACTCCAGCTTCCGCCGCTTGCCGCTGCCGTCCGTCCCGGAGCGCTGCTGCGAACTCCCGGCGGCACCGGCCACGCCCTGCCCGGCATCATCCGCTACCCGGTAAGCGGCCGGAGCCACCTCGGGGGCCGAATTGTCCTGATCCTCACCGGGGCCTGTGCTCATAAAGCCACTCTAGCCCGGCGAGTTCACCACCGGCTTCGCCGCCGGGAGCTCACGCCGGATCAGCGATGCCGATGTACTGGGTATAGAGGTACTCTTCGATGCCTTCCACTCCCCCTTCGCGGCCCAACCCGGACTGCTTAACGCCGCCGAAGGGCGCCGCGGGGTTGGAGACCACACCGGCGTTGAGCCCGAGCATACCGGTCTCCAGGCGCTCGCCCATCCGCAGGCCGCGGTTGAGGTCCTGGGTGTAGACATAGGCGACGAGGCCGTATTCGGTGGCATTGGCCAGCCGGACGGCCTCATCCTCGTCCCGGAAACTCACGATGGGCGCCACCGGGCCGAAGATCTCTTCCTGGAGGATCCGGGAGTCCTGCGGAACCTGCCCCAGCACCGTCGGCTGGTAGAAGTATCCTTGGCCTGCGACGGGGCCCCCACCGGTCAGTGCCACAGCACCCGCGGAGACCGCATCCGAGACGAGTTCATGCACTTTATCCCGGCTCTTGGCGTCGATGAGCGGGCCGATATCGCTGCCCTCCTCGATACCGGGGCCGGTATGCTTGGCAGCCACCGCGGCGGTGAACTTGCGGGAGAACTCCTCCGCCACCGATTCATGCACCAGAAAACGGTTGGCGGCGGTGCAGGCTTCGCCCATATTGCGCAGCTTGGCCGCCATGGCGCCGGTCACGGCGGCATCGATATCCGCATCCTCGAAGACCAGGAACGGCGCATTGCCGCCGAGCTCCATGGAGGTACGCAGAATATTGGGGGCGGCGTCCGCGAGCAGCGCGCGCCCGACCTCGGTGGAACCGGTGAAGGAGAGCTTGCGCAAGCGGGGATCCACGAGGAGGTCACCCGTGGTGGCTCCCGCGGTAGTCGTCGGGATGACGTTGAGCACTCCGGCGGGCAAGCCCGCATCCAGCATGATCTGGGCGAAGAGCTGGGCGGTCAACGGGGTCAGGGCTGCGGGTTTGAGAACCATGGTGCACCCGGCGGCGACAGCCGGAGCGATCTTCCGGGTAGCCATCGCCAAGGGGAAGTTCCAGGGCGTGATCAGCAGGCAGGGGCCCACCGGTTTCTTCGTGACCAGCAGCCGGGATTTACCGTCCGGAGCTATTGAATAGCGCCCGAACGCCCGCACTGCCTCTTCGGAGAACCAGCGCAGGAACTCAGAACCGTAAGTCACTTCACCGCGAGCCTCGGCCAGCGGTTTGCCCATCTCGAGGGTCATCAGCAGCGCGAAGTCCTCGGCGCGGTCGGTCACCGCGGTGAAAGCCCTCCGCAGGATCTCCCCGCGTTCCCGGGGCGCGGTCGCGGCCCAGGCCTCCTGCGCCGCTGCGGCGGCATCGAGGGCGGCTGCTGCGTCTGCGGCACCGGCATCAGCGATCTCGACAAGCACCTCGCCGGTCGCCGGGTTCTCCACCGCGAAGCGCTGACCGCTGGCCGCCGGACGCCACTGGCCGTCGATGAGCAGCCCTGTCGGGACTTCAGCAAGCAGCGCGGAAATGCGCTCCGGGGAAACAGCCATCGTGATACCAGCTCCTTTGACGAACGACGAGCCTCGGACCGAGCTCTTGCACTTCACGCTATTGCTCCGAGCCATGAGCTGTCTATGCCTCATCGGCAGCTGCTCCGCAGCCCGATTGTGCACCAGCACAACGTGGGATCAGCCGATCCCCCTTCTCCCCTTTATCCCCAAGTGCACGAACAGTTGCCAGAAGCAGCCGGATGGCAGCTAGGGAGTAGGCTCAGCGGTGTTCGCGGCCCGGGCCTCGAGCACCGCCTGATACAGCTCGCGCTTACTGGTACCACTGCTTCCCGCCACCACAGCAACCGCGTCCTTGAGCCGCAAACCGTCCTGCATCAGCTGCTGCACCTGTGCCACCTGCTCCTCGGCCGAGCCCGCCCCGGACGTCGCTGCGCTCTGCGCGCCGACGACCACAGCGATCTCGCCGCGCACTTCGGCCCCCTCCGCCCAGCCCGCCAGCTCGCCGAGCGCGCCCCGCAGCACCTCTTCGTATTCTTTGGTCAGCTCTCGGGCCACTGCAGCTGGCCGGTCCGCACCCAGCACCGCGGTAAGCGCGGCCAGCATCGCGGCGAGCCGATGCGGGGCTTCGAAGAAGATGAGAGTCCGCGGATCTGCCGCCAGCTCCTGAAGCCGGCGCTCCCGCTCTCCGGCTTTACGGGGCAGGAATCCTTCGAAGGCGAAGCGGTCCGTGGGCAGGCCGGAAAGCGCCAAGGCCGCGAGCGCGGCAGAGGCTCCGGGGATCGCGGTGATCCGGACGCCGGCATCGATCGCGGCTGTGACGAGCCGGTACCCGGGGTCGGAGACCGAAGGCATCCCGGCATCGGAGACGAGCAGCACGGTGGCCCCGGCCTGGGCTGCTTCGATGAGCTCTGGGGTCTTCGCGAGCTCGTTGTGCTCGTGATAACTGATCGTTTTGCCCTCGATTCGTATACCGAGCGCTTTCGTCAGCCTGAGCAGCCTCCGAGTGTCTTCCGCGGCGACAATATCGGCCTGGGACAGCCACTCGACCAGCCTCGCCGGAGCATCGCCGGGATTGCCGATGGGCGTGGCTCCGAGCACAATCTGACCAGCCGATTCGGCCTCCCAGGAGGATCGCATACCCCTAGCCTAGTATTTCCGGGCTGGTGCTGAGGTGCTGAGGTGCTGAGTACCACCGGTACCATTGGCATGGTGAGCCAGGACCTTCGCGAGCGCGGCGCAGCGGGCGCGAAACCGCGCACCGCCCGCGGCGCATGGCTCAGCAGCGCAGAACAGGCCCTGAGTCTGAGCGGTTTGCAGAAACGCCTCGGAGTGGGCGGCCCCGGATTCCGCGCATTGCCTCCTGGCCTGCGGCTCTGGTTCTGGCTCGGACCGCTGCTGACGGCCGTTCTCGGCGGCATCCTGCGTTTCTGGCGCTTGGGTGAACCCCGCACCCTGGTCTTCGACGAGACCTACTACGTCAAGGACGCCTACTCGTATCTGGTGAGCGGCTATGAACGTGCATGGGGCAGCGACCCCAACGCTCAATTCGCCGCCGGGGATTTCTCCGAGCTGCTACCGGGCCCCGGATATGTTGTGCACCCGCCCGTCGGCAAATGGCTGATCGCCGCGGGGATGCAGCTTTTCGGACCGGAGAGTAGCTTCGGGTGGAGGTTCAGCACAGCCCTGGTCGGCACTATCGCGGTGCTCGTGGTCGCGCTGATCGCGCAGAAGCTCTTCCGGTCCACACTGCTGGGCATCGCGGCCGGCCTGCTGATGGCCGTAGATGGCCAGGCGATCGTGATGTCCCGGACCGCATTGCTGGATAACTACGTGATGTTCTTCGCGCTCTTGGCCTTCGGAGCCCTGTTGCTAGACCGCGATGACGGTCGGCGCAGGCTGGCTCGCAGATTATCCGCGCAGCTCAGCGGGGCCACCGGCGAGGCCAGAGCGGCCAAGATGCTCTACGGGCCTTTCCTCGGCCTGCGCTGGTGGCGGATCGCGGCCGGAGTCTGCCTCGGATTGAGCATCGGATCCAAATGGAGCGGGTTGTTCTTCCTGGCCGCTTTCGGGCTGATGAGCGTGCTCTGGGACGCATCGGCCAGGCGGCAGGCAGGGATCAGGCGCTGGTTCACGGGGGCCTTCCTAAAGGATTCGCCACTCGCCTTCCTCAGTGTCGTCCCCGTGGCGGCCCTGACCTATCTGGCGAGCTGGAAGGGCTGGCTGCTCTCCAGCGATGCCTATAACCGAAATTGGGCGGCGAGCAACCCTGCTCAGGGCTGGGAGTGGGTGCCGGATTCGCTGCGCTCGCTCTGGGCCTATCACCAGGCCATGTACACCTCCGGCGTCTCGATCACCTCGGAGCACCCGTATTCGGCCAACGCCTGGTCCTGGCTGGTGATGGGACGGCCGACATCGTTCTTCGCCCAGTACCCTTCATCCGGTTGCAGCGCTGACCGCTGCGCCCAGGTGGTCAACTCGGTGGGCAACCCGCTCATCTGGTGGTCCGGTACAGCAGCCCTGCTTTTCCTGGTCGGATACTGGATCCTGCGCAGGGACTGGCGGGCGGCTGCCATTCTCTGCGGCTGGGCCGCCGGCTACCTGCCCTGGCTGCTGTACCCGGAGCGCACGATTTTCTTCTTCTACGTCATCGCCTATACGCCGTACATGATCCTTGCCCTGGTGTTCTGCCTGGGGCTGCTCCTGGGGCCTCGAGAAGCGCCGCCGTGGCGGCGGCAGCAGGGTACGCTCTTCCTCCTCGGGTTCCTGATCCTCGCCGTACTGATCAGCGCCTTCTTCATGTCCATCTGGACCGCGGAGGTCATCAACTACGAGGAGTGGCGCTCGCACATGTGGATGCCCAGCTGGGTCTGATCACCTTAAGTCCGAAGCGGTCAAATCCGAGCCAACTTTCTAGCTCTGAGTGCAGATTCAGCTCAGGAAGCGGCCCGGCGGCCCTGGCGACGACGCTGCGTGGTGTCGGTGTCGTCTTGGCCTGCCTCCCCGGTGCGCCGCTCGTCCACATAGCGCTGGGCTTCAGCACTGTTCGAGCGCCTGCGCTTGGTGGGCCAGGTGAAAGCGAACACCAGGGAGGCGACGATGAGCACGAGCGCGGCGATCACGATCGCCGAATCCGTCCAGAACGGCCCCGGGAAGAGGCGGATCAGTGTATCCGATACCGCGAAGACCCAGGTGCCATCGGTGAAGAAGATCTGGTGGAATCCGGTGAAGAAGCGCTCCCAGCCGGTGAGCGCCAGCACGGCGAGCACGATCATGATCACCAGAATCGCCATGGACCCGGCGAAAAGCGCCCTGCGAACCCCTCCCGGGTTTCTCCGCAGCAGATAGGTCACGCCGATGACCAATACGGCCAGCAACACGAAGGCCACCAGCATGGACAGGCCGTAGACGAGCTTCACATCCGCCATATGGCTCACTTCAGAGGCCGCGAAGAGCGGCTGCCCGTTCGGACCGACCAGATCGCCCAGGTAACGAGAGCCGGCGAGATTGTTCAGATAGTCAACGGTGTATGAGCCGTACGTTAGGCGATCTTCAGTAGAGAACCCGAAGACATCGGCGGGGAAGCCGGGCCGGTAGTACTCGGCCCAGAGGAAAAGCGGCGAGGCGATCAGGCGGATGGCCGCGGCCACGAGCACCACCGGGAAGCAGATGGCAACGATCACTTGCCAGATCCGTGGCATCACCGGACGCGCATCCGCGGCCTGCACCCGCTCTGAGCTGCGCCGCTCCACTTCTTCCTCAGGGGGCCGGATCGAGAGCATCTCAGTGTAGGCGGCAGGCTCCTGGCCGCTGCGCTTGACCGCTTCCGGCAAGGGACGGGCAGTACGCTCGGGGCCCTGCTGCCCGGCTTTCGCCGAAGCAAGCCAGTCGAACGCCGGCTCGGCGGCGGAGTCATCGGCCTCTTCGTCGCTCTGATAGGCAGCCAACTGTGCAGCGAGCTCCTCGGCCTCAGCGGAAGTACCGGACTCCTGGGAATCCGGACGGCGGGAATCGGGAGTGTTCTCATTTTGGCTGCTCACATTCCGACAGTAGCCAGGAACCAGCGCGATAACACGTTGCCACCCCGTGAAGATGGGAGAACCTGTGCGTAGAGCCGCAAATCTTTCAGGCGGCGGGAAGGAGGCTGCCCCGCTCTTCCTCACTGAGATCGCCCTGATGCCCCGCCCGGACGGCGCGCCCGCCCAGGATCACAGTGTAGGCCCAGTAACCGACCAGAACCGCGGCGCCGATGGTGATCTTCAACCAGACCGGCAACGTCGATGGGGTCACCCAGGCCTCGACTATCCCGGAAACGAGAAGTATCACCACCAGGCCCAATGCCACCGTGGCCAGAGCCCTACCTTCCCGCGCCAGTGCATCACGGCGCCGCATGGATCCCGGCGCGATCCAGGCCCAGAAAATCTTCAGCCCAGCAGCGGCGGCCAAGAAGATCGCGGTCAGCTCCATCAATCCGTGCGGCAGGATATAGCTGAAGAACGTGTCACCGCGATCATAAGCGAACATCACGCCACCGGTGATCCCAATGTTCATAGCGTTGTTGTACAGCACGAAGGGAACCCACACGCCGGTGATCCCGAAGAATATGGCTTGTGCGGCAACAAACGAATTGTTCACCCATACCTGGCCGCCGAAAGAAGTCGCCGGGTTCTCCGAGTAATAGGCGGCGAAGTCCTGTCCGGTGAGCTGTTCCAAGTCTTGCTGACTGCTCATGAAACGCAGCAGATCGGGGCTGTTCATAGCCCAGAGCCCGAACAGCACCGCCACCCCGGTGAAGATCACCCCGATGGCGATGGTCAGCCAGCGCAGCCGGTAGCAGGCCGCGGGCAGACTGTATTCGAAGAACTGGCGCACCGGCGCCCAGGGGCCGGAACGGGCTCCTGTGAACCGCGTCCGAGCTCGGGCGAGCAGAGCCGCGAGGGAGCCGGAGAGCGCGCTCTCCGGGGAGATCGAGCGCAAGGTGGAGAGCTGGGTGGAGACGCTCTGGTACAGCCGGAGCAGTTCATCGGCGTCCGCGCCGCTGAGCCGGGGCTGCTTGCAGAGTTCGCGCAGACGCTCCCATTCCGCACGATGCACTGCGCTGAAGGCATCCAGATCCACAGCTTCACCTTACTCTGTCCTAGCGTTGCCCGGCCCTTATTCGGACTCATCAAAACTCTTGAGCCTTGATATCTGGCATAGGCTGGAGCGATGAGCAGCATCGTCACCGGTGAAGCGGTGGTCCTGGAACTGCGCCCCGCCTCGTTCGCCTCCCGAGCCCTGGGCGCGATACTCGATGCCTTCGTGCTCCTAGTGATCCTGATCGTCGGCTATATAGCGTTTTTCTCCATCGTGACAGACCTGGACCCCTCGGCTATCGTGGCGCTGAGCCTCGGCTGGCTGCTGTTCTGCCTGCTCATCATCCCGCTCTGCGTGGAGACGCTGAGCCGGGGCCGGTCCATCGGCAAATTAGCCGCCGGGCTGAGGATCGTGCGCTTGGACGGCGGGGCGATCCGGTTCCGGCACGCCTTGCTGAGAAGCTTCACCGCCATCCTAGAGATCTACATGACGCTCGGCGGGATAGCGCTAATCACGGCACTGGTTAATGAGCGCTCGCAGCGGCTCGGCGATCTGCTCGCCGGCACCTATGCCATTCGAGAGCGGTCCTCGGAGCCACCGCGCACCGTGATCACCGCACCGCCGTTTCTGGCACCCTGGTTGGCCCTGGCCGATATCGGCAGGATCCCGGACGGGCTCGGCCGCCGTATCGCACAGTTCCTGCACCAGGCTCCGGAGATGTCAGCGCCTTCCCGCGATCGGCTGGGGAAGTCCCTGGCGGAGGAGACTCTGCTCTGGGTTGCCCCGCCCCCGCCCCCGGGAACGCATCCGGAGGCTTATCTGGCAGCGGTTGTCGCTGCGCGGCGGGAACGTGATTATCAGCGGCTGAGCACTGCCCAGGAACGCGCCAGTGATACCAGTGCGCGGCTCACCCGGCTGCCCTTCGAATAACCGATCGCACGGTTTAGCGCTGCGCTCACTACACCCCGTACGCCCAGGGGATGTTCCAGCCACCGAAGCCGTCGGTGGTCGCGATGAAACCGCAATAAATAAAGCGATAAAGCTCAGTAGCGGTAGTGCTCAGGCTTATAAGGCCCCGCCACATCGACATCGAGGTACTCCGCTTGCGCTTTGCTCAGCTCCGTGAGCTCCACCCCGAGAGCGCCCAGGTGCAGGCGGGCAACTTTCTCATCGAGCACTTTGGGCAGCACGTAGACCTGGCGCTGGTAGGACCGCTGCGCCGGATCGGCACCCGATTCCCGGTAGTCCTGGAAGAGCTCGATCTGGGCGATGGTCTGATTGGCGAAAGAGTTGCTCATCACGAACGACGGATGCCCGGTGGCGTTGCCGAGGTTGAGTAGACGCCCTTCGGAGAGCACGATGATGGAGCGCTCCTGGGCACTGTCCGCCTCAAAGACCCACTCGTGAACCTGAGGCTTGATCTCCACTTTGCGCACGCCCGGAACCCGGCCCAGGCCGGCCATATCGATTTCATTATCGAAGTGGCCGATATTGCCGACGATCGCTTTGTCTTTCATCGCCAGCATGTGCTCGGCCATGATGACGTCCTTGTTGCCCGTGGTGGTGATGAAGATATCGCCCAGTGGCAGCACTGATTCGAGCTGAGCGACCTGATATCCGTCCATCGCGGCCTGCAGCGCGCAGATGGGGTCAATTTCCGTCACGATCACCCTGGCACCCTGGCCGCGGAAGGCTTCGGCTGCGCCCTTGCCGACATCCCCGTAACCGCAGACCACCGCGACTTTGCCGCCGATGAGCACATCGGTAGCCCGGTTGATGCCATCCGGCAGGGAATGCCGGATGCCGTATTTATTGTCGAATTTACTCTTGGTCACCGAATCGTTGACGTTGATCGCGGGGAACAGCAGGGTACCCTGCTCCGCCAGCTGGTAGAGCCGGTGCACACCGGTCGTGGTCTCTTCGGTGACTCCGTGAATATCCGCTGCGATACGACCCCACTGCCCCGGATCGGCGGCCTGCGCTGCGCGGAGCCGCTCCAGGATCACCCGCCATTCCTCGGGATCCTCTTCAGTCGCCGCGGGGACCGCCCCGGCGGCTTCGTATTCCACGCCTTTGTGCAGGAACAGAGTCACGTCCCCGCCGTCGTCGAGGATCATATTGGGGCCCTGCATACCGACGTCACCGGTCTCCTCTGCCGACCATCTCAGGATCTGTTCGGTCGCCCACCAGTACTCCTCCAGAGTCTCACCTTTCCAGGCGAAGACCGGAACCCCCTGCGGGTCCTCCGGGGTGCCCTGCCCCACGACCACCGCGGCAGCGGCCTCATCCTGGGTGGAGAAGATATTGCACGACGCCCAGCGGACCTTAGCCCCCAAGGCGATCAGCGTCTCGATCAACACCGCGGTCTGCACGGTCATGTGCAGGGAACCGGCGATGCGCGCTCCGCGCAACGGCTGGCTCTCGCCGAACTCTTCCCGTAAAGCCATCAGCCCTGGCATCTCGTGCTCGGCTAGCCGAATCTGGTGCCGGCCAGCAGCCGCCAGGCTGATGTCCGCGATCTTGTAATCCAGTGTCATGTCATCTCCGTAAGAACTCTTCGACTAGCGGCTGAAGGCAACCACTAGGGCATTGCAAACGGTCACAGCGAAAAGTGAAAGAAAAGTGAAAAAGAGGCTGAGTCAGGCGCCTGGTGAGGCAGCCTAGTGTCCGGCTTCCGGCAAAGTACCAAAGGTATCGTCCGGGGCGGTTGCAGGCAGGAGAACCGGAATACCCTCGTCGATCGGGTACCGCAGCGGCGTGTCCTCCGGACCGGCACCAGTAGTTACCAGCTCCGCGCCATCCTGGCGCAGCGTCTGGCCGGTCAGTGGGCAGCGCAGAATCTCCAACAAGTCCTCGCTCAGCCTGACCACCAGGTGCGTACCCGTCATGGTTTCCTCCACCCTTCCAGCGTTTGTTCGTCTGCCCAGCATCTGCTCAGCCGTACCGTCACCATTTTCGGGCCTTATTCGGCAACGATGCGCCGGAAGCACCGGCGGCTGGCATCCTCAGCCTACCGGTATCCGGGCTTCACCGGCCTAGCGGCCGAAGGCCGCGTCTTTTTCCGACTTCTTGCCCGCCGTTCTCCACTGCTGTTCGGCATCGGGCCAGCGATGATACTACGCGCGCTCTTCAGCAGTCAGTCTTTCAAGAGTCTTTCAAGACGCGCAGGTATGAACGCCGCCCGGGACGATCTGGATTCTGCGCTTCAGCGGGTGGTTCCAATGGTGGCTTGCTCTGCCGCGGGGCAGCGGCTATTGACGGGCCGGATTCCTGCGCCTGCCGTTCGGCAGTACTCCTGGCTGCTTCGCGGACGGCATCGGCCAGGGACAGCAGATCATCGGGGTGCGGCTCCGGGCCGCCTTCCGGCATCACCAGGCGAACGATCTCCCAACCGCGTGGAGCCGTGAGGTTCTCGGCGTGCTTGGCGCAGAAATCATAGGTATGCGGTTCGGCGTAGATCGCCAGGGGGCCGATGACTACTGTCGAATCGGCGTAGACATAGGTCAGGGTGGCTACCGCCGAAGCCTGGCAACCTGATCTGGAACACTGACGCATCTTCCCCACGATTACGTAGCCTACCGCGCCGCAGTGACTTTCTTCAGCTCGCCCTCATCGCAACGCTTCAATCGATTCGCCTGACCGCAGCCAGAGGTCTAGCATCCACAGCATGCACGGGAAGTCCGCAGAGCCTGATCGGCGATCGACCTCAGCCGGGCCACGGGTGAGATCCTTTCGGTCGCGGCGCCGGGATCGCCATGGCCGGGGGCTCCGCGGCCCTCTACTGCCAGCTCCCCTGCCGGGTTCTCGGAGCCGCTCTGACGCCTTTGCGGATCTGGTGGTGGAATCAGCAAACCGGTTGCAAGAACTCTGGGGGTCTACGCTGAGCCACGTGGAGTTCGTCATCGATGAGATCCCGGACAATCTCGAAGAACTGACGGCAGCGCATCAGCTTGTGCCGCTCGCCTCGCTCCGCGATGAGAGCTCATCGCGATCCGCGACGGTCATCATCTACCGCCGCCCGGCCCTGCAGAGCGCTTTCGACGACGAAGATCTCGCCGAACTGGTGCACTATGCGGTGGTGGAGCAGATCGCGATGTTCCTGAACATCTCCCCGGAGGCAGTGGATCCCCGGTACAGAGCAGAATGATCTTGCGGGCTTCTACCGGCGCAGTGGTTCAGAGTTAGTAGCTCAGCCCTACGTTAGTAGCTCAGCCCCACGGGAACGCTCTGCTGGCTGGCAATACTGCGCGGTACATCCACCACGGCTATGCGATCGCCGTCCCTCAGCACTTGGGCGCCGTATACGGGGTCACCGGTGACCCCGGTGAGGATGAAACCCGCCACGCTGCCACCGGCCAATTCCTCAGGATTGACAACCACGGTGGTTCCGCCGTTGACGCTTACCGTCTTCTCTTCCTGGGCCTTCCCGTCGGTGCCGATGGGAACCAGTGAAAGCTCTGCCTTGCCCGCGGGCAAGCCGAAGGCCAGTTTCGAGATATTGCCTTCCGGCAGCACGATCAGCTGATTGCCGGCGAGCCTGCCCGCAGCATTGGCGGAGGCGAGATCCACCGGATCCCCTGTGTTGCTCCCTCGGACCGAACGCACCGCCGCCGTCACCGGCGCATCGGCAGTGATCTCCACGGTGTAGACATCCTCCGGAAGCCCGTTGAGCAGCAGCTCGGAGGTACTTGCGCCCTTGGCCGTAAACACTCCGCCATCAGGCAACGAGACCTGCCCGCTCGGCCCATAGACCTTCACCTCGACGACCGAATCACCGGGGCTCGGTACTACCACCTGCAGTGCAGTCTGCGCGTCCTGGTAGCCGTCCTGCCCGGAGATCTGCCCGGCCAACTCCGGAGCCATCGTCTGCACTCCGGTGATAACCTGCCGGGTCGCGGGCACAGCAAGCGGTGTGAGGTAGTCCACGCCCCCGGCGGTCAAGCCTCGGAGCACGGACTGCTGAATGGTCGCGGAAACCGGGCCTCCAGAAGAGCGGAAGCGCACGGAGAGTTCTTTCTGCCCGGAGGCCAGGCCTGCCAGCAAAATGCTCTTCGTCGTGCCGGCCGGGACCAGGATCCCACGTGCACCCGCGCTCTGGATCATCCCGGAGTCCCCATACAGATCGAGGTCCACCGTAGCCGGAGTGCTGGAAGGATTGGTCAAGTAGAGAATCGCCGTCCGGCCTACTTCGGTGCTCGCACCGACCAGCCAGCCGTCATTAGCCGGTGCTTGGCAGGAGGCAGCCGCCAGGCCACGCAGATCTCCATTACCAGCTCGGTAGGTCTGCACCGCCGCTGACGGAGTCCGCTGGTCCGCGACGGGGTCCACGCGCAACACCGACACGCCGTCCACGGATCGCTCCGACAACCGGGCGAAGTTGGCTGCCTGTGGCGGCTGAACGCCTTCCGGAGGCGGAACGATGTTCTCCTGCGAAATCGAGGCGAGGGAAGCTAATGGATCCGTGCTCAATGGGGCGAGGCGGCTAGCGGGCATCGAACCATTGGGGTCAGCACCGACAAGGGCGCTCACTGCGGTACGAGCATCTGAGGAACCCGGGGCAAATTGGGGGTCCGTATTATCCGCGGAGCCCGTCAGCAACTGGGCCGGGGCTGGGCACACCGCCATGCTCTGACCCGCGGGTAGTTGTGCCGCGGGAACTTCAAAGGTCGTTCCCGCAGCCAGATCACCGGCTACCGGCAGAGAACCGGCGAACACCACAGCCGCTGTTGCACCGGCTATACCCACGCCGGATATCGTGCCCCAGACCAAACGCGCCAAGGGCCTGGATGAACTCCCCCGCCCCTGTATCCCTGCTTGCGCTGCAGGCCGCCCGGACTTTTTGCCCGGATTCTTTTCTGAGTTTCGCCCTGAGCGCCGCGAAACGCTTCGCCGCGACTCACCGGCCGCACTGCGCCGCGCAGCGCGGCTTTCAACAGCTGGGGCAGAGACTGCGGAGGCTTCCGGCGCTTCCGATGGTTCAACGCCCTGATCCAGTGCCTCACCCGCCGCCGGGAAGCTCTGCGAACCCGAGGCAGGTGTCGTAGTGCCTTCCGCATTGTCCACTGGATTGTTCAGTGGCTCGTGCGCGGGGAATTCCGGATCCGTTGGCTGGTTCTTATCGGTCATGATGTGGGTCCTTGAGGCCGTTCTTCTGCGCGTTCAGTACCATCAGCATGCAGTTCCGGACCATGGTGCCGCTGTCCTTCTGGTTCTACTTCCGATTCCCGGGCCCAGGCTTTTGTTGCAGTATCAACGTCATCATCATGCAGTCCGGCATCACCGGGCTCGGCCACCACATGCTGTGGCGGACGCGGAGCGCCCATGCGCGCAGCGGAGAGAGTCCGGCCACTGCTACGAGCCGGCATCGGAATCGCAAGCAGCAGCGTCAAGGCCAGAATCACGATCTGCACGATGCCCCAGAGTGGCGCCCACGGCTGGAAGTACCGTATTTCCAGGTCACCGCCCCGCTCCGGAAGCGCGAAAGCCTGCGCCCAGCTTGCCGTACCTTGGCCCGTCGCACGCTCTAGCGGCTGCCCATCCAGCCATGCACTCCAACCCGAATCCGCCCGCTCGGCGAGAACCAGCAGGCGGCCCTCCGGGCCTGGCGGAATGCTGGTATCCGTTTGCGCGGTGCCGGTCATCGGAAGGTAGTTCAGGGTGCGCCCTTGGGCGTCCTCGGTGCGCAGAGCAGCGATGACATCGGCTTCACCGCCGGGCAGCGCCGAGGTGACCCGCCAGAGCCATCCTTGATCCGTCAGCCCGACAGCTGCGAGCCCGGGCACCGCATCGATCTGCCCCGCCAAGAGCTCAGCCGAGGTGTCGCTCTGGCGCAGTACGAGGAAGCCTGCACCGAGGCTGTTCAGCTGAGGACGGGGGTCAGCTCCGGTCCCGGCGACGATAGCGGCGACCGCACTGCGGATAGTCTCCGTGGCGGCATCTCCGGAGGTCACGGTCTCGGCCCCTGGCCAGCCCCGTACGTCGGCGGCAATAGCATCCGATGAAAGCGTATCCAGGCTGGTTCCAGCGCCACGCATCAGACTCGCATTGATCTGGCCATCCGGGTCCGTGCTCAGCACCAGGGTGCGAGTGCGATCCTCGCTCAACCCCCGATCACTGGCGGTCGCCGGCAGCAGACGCTGACTGCCCGGCTGCACGGCGAGCGGGGAACCGCTCTGGTTCTGGACGATCCAGCCACCCAAGGAGACTACGGGAGCAAGGAGCAGAAGCACCGAGAACACCGTGGCGGAACGCCTCGCGAATGCCCGCCCCGTGTACTGAGCGGAACGCTCGCGCAGACCGCCCAGGCCGATCATCGCGCTGCACAGCACCGCGAAGATCGCGACCGACACTGCCGGGCCGCTGAAGGGGGTCACGATGTTCTGCAGTGCGGCTCCGGTGCCGATGAGGCCGGCGACGAAAGCCGTGACCAGCGCCCCCAGCGTCACCCCCCAGAAGATCCGGACCGTGCCGGAAGCACGATGCGGCCAGAGCAGTGCGGCCAGGGCCATGACCACCAGGGGCGCCCCGATGATCAAGGCTGCCAGATACGCCCAGGGCACACCGGTGGGAAGCCAAGGCATCCCGGGGAGTCCGTCCGACCAGGCGATCGCGGTGGGCTGACCTAGCAGCTGCAACCAGCTCGGAGCGTTCTGGAAGGGCAGCGGCAAGCCCGGGTCCACCAGGAGGGCCCGGGGATTGCTGAAGGTCGTCAGCGCGAAAGGCACATAGACGGCTACTGAGGGCAGAAGCGTCCACCAGAGGGTGCGGGCCCGGCGTCCACCGAAGGCGAGCAGCAGCAGGACGATGAGAGCTGCGAGCGGGAACAGACTAGGTGCACTGGCCGTCAGAAGGGCCAGAAGTAAGCCGGTGGCGGCGGCAGCGGTCCAGGAGACGCGCCCGCTGGTGCCCGGCTTAGCCGTTATCGCAGCACTTTGGCGCCCGCGCGAAGCCTGCCCCGCTGACGCACTGATCAGCACCGGGGTGCGTCGGGACCGAGCAGCCCCGAGCGCGCGAAAGAAGCCGAGGAAGGCCCACGGGATGACCAGATGTGCCAGCAGGGCACCGATCCGGCCTTCGCCTATGGCGATGAGCAGGACGGGAGAGGCGCCCCAGAGCAAGGCAGCCAGGAATCTGGCCCAGCGACTCGAAGTCAGCGCCCCGATGCAGAACCATGCACCCAACCCAGCCAGAGGCAGGGCCAGCAGGAAAAGCCACACGATAGTCTGCGAGGCATTGCCGAAGCCGATCAGGCCCATAAGCCAGATCACGAAGTCGAAAGGCTCGCCGCTTCCTGGCCAGCCAGCCCCTAGTTCGCTCCACCAGAAGGTGGCGTTGTACCAGATCTGGCCCAATGCCGATGAAGCCGGTAGCAGCGCCGCTCCGGTCAGCGCCTCGGCCCCGATGAAACGCGTCAGCGCGATGATCCCGGCCAGCATCAGCACGACGGCGGCGGCGATCGCCCCGGTACCGATCCAGAGACGTCGGGTGGTGGCCAGGGAGACGAAGTCCTGCTGCGCATCACCGCTCGGCTCGAACTCGTTCCCCGAGTCGAGCAGATCGTCATCGTCCTCATCGACGCCCAGCATAGATTCGCCGACCGCCCGCCGGTATGTGCGAACATCGCGGGCGTCGACCTGGAGCGCCCGCACCACTGAGCGGGAGAGGCGTTTAGTCTTCCGAGCTGAGGTTCTGGAGCGCGAGATCGCACCGAACCGGAACAGAGCCCGCACAGTCGCGGTGAACTGCCGCCAGCCATGCCCCGGATACTTGAACAGGAATCCGGCGAAGAACCACCACAGCCCGTTGAGCAGAGCTCCGGTCCAGAGCAGCGGAAGCTTCCACCAAGGAGCGTGCTTGAGCCTGGTATGCACTTCTGCGGTCCGTGCCGTTGTCGGCTGGGCAAGAGCCCCCGGGCGATCCTGGGCATGGTGCACGACCGCGCTGGGCACGACGACTACCCGGTTGCCAGTCAGCCGGTTGCGCCAACAGAAGTCGATGTCATCGCCTGGGCCGGGCAGAGCAGGATCGAAGCCCCCTAAGGAGTCCCAGACATCCCGCCGCACCAGCATCCCTGCGGAGTTGACCGCGAAAACGTCACTGCGTCCGTCGTACTGCCCCTGATCCTGCTCGTCGAATTCGATCATGGTGAGCCGCTCGGCCTTGCGGCTCGCGCTCAGACCGACATCAACCAGATTGCGTTCCCTGGCCCAGTCGACCTGCTTGCAGCCGGCTACGGTGACCGAGGGCGCTCGCTCGACAGCGTGCAATAGCTCCGCCAGAGCCTCTGGTTCAGGAGCTGCGTCATCGTGGAGAAGCCAAAGGTATTGCGATTCCACTGGCACCGCGGGCGCCTCTACGGTGCCCAGCTCGGCCAGCCCCAGGGATACCGCCTCGCCGAAACCGCTCTGCGGACCGGCGCGGAGTACGTTTAACCTGCCGAAAGCATCTTCTAGAAGTTCCGGGGAGCCGTCCTGTGATCCCGCGTCCACGCCGAGATTGCGGTCTGGCTGACGAGTTTGCTCATCCAGCGCTCGGAGTACCCGGGGTAGATAGACAGAGCCGTGGTGGCTCACCACGACGGTCGTGACGTGCATTGCTTCAGAAATCAGACTGCTCGCTTCCGTAACCTGCGACGTTCGCGCTCGGAAAGCCCTCCCCAGATACCGAAACGCTCGTCATTAGAAAGAGCATATTCCAGACACTCTGCACGCACCGTGCAGGTCGAGCACACTTTTTTCGCGTCCCGCGTGGAGCCGCCCTTTTCCGGGAAGAAGGCCTCCGGGTCGGTCTGCGCGCAGAGCGCATCTGCCTGCCACGCGAGCTCGCCTTCATCAGCAGGATTCATCCCGGGCATGAGCGGCAAACCGATCCAGACTGCCTGCCCTGAAGCTTCTGCTGCAGCAGCGGAAGCACTGGGATCTTCGGGGGCGTCCTGCGCATCCTCTGATTCATCGTAGGCGGCAAGGTAAGCAGTGGCCTGCTGCTCTAATGCTTCGCTGTTGAGCTCTTCGAATTTCCCCGCAGCTTCGGGATCAGCGGGGTCGACATACCAGTCGGCAGGAACCGCACGCGTCCGGTAGAGCGCAGCGGACTGGGCATCGAGGGCGAGGCCTGCGATATCAGATGGCTCACCCGGAGAAGTCCTCTTACGCTCTGCCTGCCCCATGCTGGTCCTTCCTGTTTACGCCGCCGCAGTAGTGTTGTGCCCCCGTTGAATGCCACACAGGTGATCAAGGCACCCATATATCTAT
The DNA here is from genome assembly GCF_000376245.1 of Acaricomes phytoseiuli DSM 14247. GTDB lineage: Bacteria > Actinomycetota > Actinomycetes > Actinomycetales > Micrococcaceae > Renibacterium > Renibacterium phytoseiuli. Next base: position 63,135 of record NZ_AQXM01000057.1, read on the forward strand.
GTATATCCATGTCTGTTGTGTGCTGAAAAAATGACGCGGCTTTCAGAACTAATTACAACGGTGTAAGTCAGCTCAGTCAAGAGGAACGGGATTTTATCCAGAAGCAACTGTATTAAGCTGAAGCGCCACGCCATGGAAAGCAGCGGATAACTCGGCGTGTCAGGTCCGTACTGTAAGAAAAAGGTGTGAGAAGAGTCAGAATTCAACCAGCGACGGACCAACAGGCGGCAGCAACAGCGGTACAGAAGCGATACAGGAGGCCCCGGCCATGACGGTGAACGATATCGATCAGCTACTCGACCAGCTGCGCAGGGCCGATCCCACTGCTCCCCGGCTGACCTGGTACGGCCGGGGCGGTGAGCGGGTTGAGCTATCCGGGAGAGTGCTGGACAACTGGGCGGCTAAAACCGCGAACTTTCTGAGCGAAGAATTCGACGCAGAGCCCGGCAGCCGAATCGCTCTGGTCATGCCGCCACACTGGAAATCACTGTGCATCGCGTTGGGCGCGCTGAGCACCGGAGCCTACCTGGAACCTGTTGACCCCGACACGGAGAGGTCAAAGGCATCGTCCTGTCAGTCAGGGCTATCGCGGCCTCTAGTCGCCGTCACCTCGGCACCGGCGGACCTCGAGCCTCTGGCACAAGAAGCGGAAGCCGTCATCGCGGTGGCCCTTCCGGCTCTTGCGCTGGGTTGGCCCGGCCAGTTAGCCCAAAGACAGCACGATTACGCCCGGGAGATCCGGATGTTCGCTGATGCCTTCGATCGATTCGACGACCCCGCGCCGCAGGATCCAGCGCTGCCCGGGGTGAATTACGCCGAGGTGAAGAACTGGGCGCTTTCGGTGCTCCCTGACGAGATGTCTCCAGATCCGGCTGCGCCGCGGATCGGGCTACTGGCCGTACAGAAGGCAAAAGCAGATGGAGAACTGCTGCCCCCTGCAGGAATGCCTCTGCTAGTGCTCATCCGGCACGCTCTGGCTATCTGGTGGCAGGGCGGTTCGATCGTGCTGTTCGAAGATCCCGCCGATATGAGCGAAGCCGCACTGGATGCTGAGCGCGCCCGGCTCCTCAAGGGCTGAAGAATCGGAACGAGGCTCAGCTGTCGCTTCGCATCGAGGCGGCCCGATCAGTGACGGGGGCAGTCGGATGGCCTGGCTCGCCCTGCTCTGGCCGTAAGGACGCGTTCTCCAGCTCGACCTCTTTCTCCGACTCGATGAGCTCATGGTCCCGGCTGAATCCGGGCTCGGAATCGAGCTCGGCGTTGAAAACCCAGAACCGATAGGCGAAGAAGCGGAAGACCGTGCCCAGGAACAGCCCGACGACGCTACCGGCGATGAACAGGGAGAATTTATCGTCCATTCCCAGCAGGTACTTCGCCACCCAGACGCAGGCGGAAGCGATCAGCAAGCCGATGAAGTTCATCACCGCGAAAAGCACCGCTTCGCGGACCACATTGGTCTGTCTGCGATGGCGGAAAGTCCAATGCCGGTTAGCGACCCAGGAGAAAATGCTGGCCACTACCGCAGCCAGAGCTTTGGCCCAGACTTCGCTGCCGCGCATGGGGCCGCTGAGCAGCCAGAGGAAGATCAGCGAGTCGATAACAAAGGCCAAGCCGCCTACCACGCCAAATTTGGCCACTTCCCGCCAGAAAAGGTTGACGAGTCCGCTCATGCGTCGGGCGAAGGCTTGGATCACGTTAGAAACATCTCCCCCGAAGCGGTTACAAGTCAGCGACCGGAAACCCGGGCTAAATAGGTATTTTACCCCTGTTTTGCCATGCCCCTGACTCCACCCACCATTCCAGGCTCCATTCCAGACTTGCTCCCGGCCCGGTCTGAGCCCCGGCGACTCCGGCCCCGAACTGGCCCCGAACTAGCCAAGAACTAGCCAAGAACTGGCCGCAGGAACCGCGCTCAGGCTATGAATCGCCTGCAGCTATACCCGTCGCGACGCGCCGGATGAGTACGAGTGCGCAGAGTCTCGGTACCCTTATCCGTGTGAGTTTTCCAGTAATCGGGATCATCGGCGGCGGGCAGCTTGCCCGGATGATGGTTCCCGCAGCTATTGAACTGGGCCTTGAGGTCAGAGTTCTCGCGGAGTCGTCCGAAGCGCCCGCGGTATCTGCGGCACGCCATGCACCAGTGGTGGATTACCATGATCTGGAACTACTCCGGGCCTTCGCCACCGGGGTTGACGTGCTCACCTTCGACCATGAGCATGTGCCGCCGGAGCACTTGCAGGCTCTCGCTGCGGATGGGGTTGTCCTGCGCCCCGGTCCGCAGGCTCTCATCTACGCGCAGGATAAACGCGCCATGCGCAGCCTGGTGGACCAGCTGGGGCTGCCCAATCCGCAATGGTCCCGAGTGGAGTCAGTGGCGGAACTCATCGATTTCGGCGCACGGACCGGTTGGCCCGTCATCCTGAAGACTCCCCGGGGAGGCTATGACGGCAAGGGGGTCCGGGTAGTGGCGGATGAAGAAGCAGCCCACTCCTGCCAAGACTGGTTCGACGACTTCTCTTCAGCCTTATTAGCCGAAGCCAAAGTTCCCTTCACTCGCGAGCTCTCCGCTCTCGTCGCACGGCGCCCGGGCGGCCAGTGCCGGGCCTGGGACATCGTGGAGTCGATTCAGGTCGATGGCGTCTGCGATGAGGTGATAGCTCCGGCTCCCCTGCTCGATGTCAAGGCCGCCGAAGCCGCACAAACCGCTGCCATGCGGATCGCGGAAGCCCTCGGAGTCGTCGGGGTCATGGCGGTGGAACTCTTCGAAACCCCTGATGAAGGCCCCGGCTTCATGGTCAACGAATTCGCTATGCGGCCGCATAATTCCGGGCACTGGAGCATGGATGGCGCGCTCACCGGCCAATTCGAGCAGCACCTGCGTGCTGTTGCGGACCTGCCCCTGGGCGAGACTCGCAGCCTAGCTGACCGGACCGTGATGAAGAACATCCTGGGCGGAGAGAACCAGGATCTCTTTGCGGCCTACCCCGCAGCCCTAGCAGCCGATCCCGGAATAAAATTGCACCACTACGGAAAAGCGGTGAGACCAGGCCGCAAACTCGGCCACATCAATGTCCTGGCGGCCCCGGGCGAGGCCCTGGAATCGCTCCGGGAGCGGGCGGGCCAGGCCAGCGCGATCATCAGGGAAGGCCTCGCTCCAGCAGCCCAGCCGGAGGATGAAGACGATCTCGCTGAGGGCCAGAAAGGCAGAGAATGACAGAAAACCAGCACAGCCCTGTAGTCAGTGTGGTCATGGGCTCCGACTCGGATTGGCCGGTGATGCGCGAGGCCGCAGCCGTCCTCGCAGAATTCGGGGTAGGCTTCGAGGCCGATGTAGTCTCGGCCCACCGGATGCCCGCGGAGATGCTCCGTTACGGCCAGAAGGCCGCTGACCGGGGCCTGCGCGTGATCATCGCCGGTGCCGGGGGTGCAGCGCACCTTCCCGGAATGCTCGCCTCTGTGACGGCGCTGCCGGTGATCGGCGTTCCCGTACCGCTGAAAACACTCGATGGCTTAGATTCCCTGCTTTCCATCGTGCAGATGCCCGCCGGGGTTCCCGTAGCCACGGTCTCCATCGGCGGGGCGCGTAATGCTGGATTGCTCGCCGTCAGGATCCTAGCCAGCGGCATGGACTCCGAAGCCCTGCGACTCCGGGACGAGCTGGAACAGTTCGCGATCCGGCTCAATCAGCAGGCCTCCGAAAAGGGTGCCAGAATGCGGCAGGAAGCCGCCGCTGACCAATCCAAAAATTCCCAAAGTTCTCCTAGCGAGGCACGATGACCTTCTCCTCGCCACAGACCAGCAAACCGTCGGGTCGCCCTCCCGTGCTCACAGACCCGCTGCGCTACCCGCAATCGGCTTCAGCACCAATGCGATCCAAGCGCGCCATCGTCTTACTGCTCTTGACCGTCTTCATTCCGGGTAGTGCGCAGGCCATCGCCGGCAACCGCAGGCTCGGGCGGCTCGCCCTGCGAGTCACCTTCACCGTCTGGCTACTGATCATCGCCGCGATCCTGCTCGCGATCTTCCGCAGAGACCTACTGATCAGCCTGTTCACGAACCCGGTCAGCTCTTTGCTGCTCATCGTGGCCTTAGTTCTGCTGGCCGTCGGCTGGGTGGTGATGTTCGTCAACACACTGCGGATTATTCGGCCGGTGATGCTGGCGCCCGGGATGCGGATTTTCGTCAGCGGCGCCCTGGTGGTGCTCATGGTGATCTGCTCCGGCTCACTGGGCTACGCCGCGTGGCTGCTGAACTCCGGGCGCAACGCCCTGGGCAATATTTTCGCTTCCGGCCCGGATCTCCAGCCGGTGGATGGCCGGTATAATTTTTTGGTGATGGGCGGGGATGCTGGGGAGGACCGGGAGGGGCGCCGGCCGGACAGCATCATCGTGGTCAGTGTGGATGCTCAGAGTGGTCAGGCGACCACGATTTCGATTCCCAGGAATTTCCAGAACGCTCCGTTCCCGGCGTCTTCGCCGATGAATCAGATCTACCCGGAGGGCTATAACTGCGGGGATAACTGCATCATCAACTCGTTGTACACCGAAGTCACTCAGAACTATCAGAATCTCTACCCGGGTGAAAAAGACCCGGGTGCCCAGGCCATGATGGACGCCACTAGCGGCATCCTCGGCCTGACCGTTCAGGGGTACGTGTTGATCGACATGGCCGGGTTCTCCCAACTCATCGACGCTCTAGGTGGAGTCAAGATCAATGCTGGGGGTTGGGTGCCGATCAGTGGGGCGGCGCTGGATAATTACGGTACGCATTTGCCTCCTGAGGGGTGGATCGCTCCGGGGGTGCAGACTCTGGATGGGTATCAGGCGCTGTGGTACGCCCGGTCCCGGGAGTACACCACTGATTACGCCCGCAGCCAGCGCCAGCAATGCATTCAGCAGGCGATCCTGAAGCAGATGGACCCAGCCACCGTACTGAGCAAATTCCAGGCGATCGCCGATACCGGATCCCGAGTAGTCGAATCGGATATTCCGGTGCAGCAGCTAGCCAGCTTCATCGATCTGGCTCTCAAAGCCAAGAACTCCCCCTTGCAGCGGCTCACTCTGGGCCCGCCGGACTTCGACCGGGACTTCCCCACCTACCCGGACTTCTCGGTGCTCCAGCAGCGCGTCCAAGCTGTGCTCAATGCCGCACCGCAGACTTCTTCTCCACCGGAGCAGACTACTGACCCCGGGCAGCCGGAACCACCGAGCCAACCGGATCAACCCGGAGAGCCGGTGCAACCGGAGCCGCCGAGCACACCGGACCCCACGGAGCCGCAGATCACCCAGGAGTACTTGCAGAGGCTCGCCATCGCGGGCGATTCCGCGACGCTCACCCAGTTGCTGTCCAATAACGGCAACTGCAGTCCCGGCTGAGGCCGAGCAGACTCACGAAGATCAGCGAGTACCGCGGAAAGGCTGCCATGCATCTCCTCGACAACCAGATACGGAATTATGCCTGGGGTTCGACCACTGCCATCGCAGAGGCTCTCGGCAAAGCGCCGTCCGGCCGGCCCGAGGCCGAGCTATGGATCGGGGCGCACCCGGATGCACCCTCCGCAACAGCGACAGGCCCTCTAGATCAGGTGATCGCCGAGGACCCTGAGCACTACCTCGGCGCAGCGTCCCGGACAGCTTTCGGCGCGCGGCTGCCTTTCCTCACCAAATTGCTCGCTGCGGATGCTCCGCTATCGCTTCAAGTGCATCCGACACTCGAGCAGGCACGGGCCGGGTTCGCTGCAGAAAATAGCGCTGGAGTTCCGCGAGAAGCCCCTCACCGGAATTACAAAGACGATAATCACAAGCCGGAGATGATCCTGGCTCTGACCGACTTCGAGGCGCTGTGCGGTTTCCGGCCGGCGCCGGAATCCGCACAGCTTTTCCAGGCGCTGGCCGCCGCTGCTCAGGGCCAGGACGGCGATGGAGCCCGGCTGCTGCGCTTCTGCGCGGATACCCTGACTGAGGCGACCGATGAATCCGCCGCCCTGCACAGCATTGTTGAATCGCTCATCAGCGGTGGTGATGCAGTTGCCGACGCTGTTGAGCAGGCGGTCGAGAGCTCTTCTGCGATCGAATCCCTCGACTCCCTGCAGCCGCAAGGAAATCCCTCGGCCACGGCTGCCACGCTCCGGGACCTAGCACAAGAATATCCGGCGGACCCGGGGGCGCTGATCTCCTTGCTCCTCAACCGGGTGAGCCTAGATCCCGGCGAATGCCTTGCCCTGCCCGCCGGGAATATGCACGCGTACCTCAGCGGTCTGGGTGTGGAAGTCATGGCCTCTTCGGATAACGTGCTCCGTGGCGGTTTGACGCCCAAGCACATCGATATTCCCGAGCTCCTGCGCACCGTGGACTTCCGCTCGCTGCCAGTGCCCCGGGTCACCGCGGAGCTGAGCGAGCTCGGCCAAGAAATCTACCGGCCCGGCTTCGCGGAATTCCAGTTGCAGCGCATCAGCTCCGGCCCGGGGGCGCAGCCAGTGCCGCTGGCGCAGCGCGGCCCGCTACTGGTCCTGGTGCTGCAGGGTGCAGCCCGGCTGGACACCCCGCGCGGGGACTTGCAGCTGAACCGGGGGCAGAGCGCCTTCGTGGCCGCCGCTGAGGCTCCTGCTATGCTGCATCCGGTAGAGCAAAGCCCAGAGGGGTATTTGGCCTTCGCGGTGACCACCGACCTGGTGACCACCGATCTTGAGGCCTGAGCGGGCGACACCGCAGAGAACGGTACGCTAAAAGGGATGGAATCTATTCTGCAGAGCCCCCTCTGGGCTGATGCGCAACGCGCCCTGGGTCGGACCGTGCATACCAAACAGGGGCCCGGGTGGAGCTTCCTCGGCATCGAAGAGCGCCACCCCCTCGGCACTGTGCTCTATCTACCCTATGGTCCGGTCGCTCAGAATCTGCCCGCCCTGGACGCGGCTCTGAAAGCCGCCCGGAGCATCGCGAAGAACCGCGGTGCTGCCTTCATCCGGATCGAACCGGTCACTCTGGACCTCCCCGTGGAACAGGCGCGTCGGGCGCTGCGGCAGCGCGGCTTGCAGCCGGCACCTGCTGCGCAGCAGCCGGAGCTGAGCCGCATCATCGACCTGGACCAGGATTTCGCCCAGGTGCTCAAGCAGATGAAGCCAGCCAACCGCAATCTGTACCGGAACATCGGCAAAAAGGGCGTCAGTTTCCGGGCCACGCAGGACCCCGCCGAGATCACCACGCTGCTCGGCTTCTTGCGGCAGACCGCCCAGCGCCAGGGATTCACCCCGCACAGCGATGACTATCTGCGCAGGATCGGCAGCGAGCTCATGCGCCACGGTGCGGCGACGCTTTACCTGGCCGAGCTGCATGATGCGCCCGAGTTACCGGACCGGGTGCAGACTGACAGCCGAGCGGTACCGATTGCCGCGGCCTTGGTGTACGACTCAGCCGATACCAGAACATATGCCCATGCGGCGATAGACGCCGACCACCGGAAGCTCAGCGCCGGCATCCCGCTCGTGGTGACCCTGATGGCCGAAGCCCAGAAAAAGGGCCTCGCCCATGTGGATCTCTGGGGGGTGGCACCGGAAGATCAGCCGGAGCACCGTTGGGCCGGTTTCACCGCTTTCAAGGCTTCTTTCGGCGGACGGCTGGTGGAGTACCCCGGCACATGGGACCTTCCGGTACGCCGGCTGCGGTACCGCCTCTACACCACAGCCCGGGCCCTGCGCGGCCGGTTGAGGACTCTGCTGCGCTCAGTGAATCGCTAAAAGCCTCTAGAAAAGCAGCTCGCCCCTCAGCCCGGAGGCTGAGCGGCGAGCCGGCTTGATTCGTAGTCGTTACCGCTTATTTCTGGTGACCGCCAGTGAATTTAGCCTTGAAGTCTTCCCAGGTGTCCTCGGCCTTGCGGCTGAACTCTTCACGCTTCTCAGCGCGCTCAGCGGCGGCCTGCTTATAGGCTTCATCGTCGGCGACGTCCTGGAGCTGCTGGACTTCGTCGAGCAGGGCTGCCGCGCTGCCGCGTACCACCATCGATCCGGTCTCGCTGCCAAGTGCGTCCAACGGAGCATCATCAGACTCAGCAGCCAGGATGATCGCGGCGGTCCGCGAAGGGCCAAGCTTCTGAGCGATGAGCGGGAGCGCCTCAAACGCATCGATCTCGTCACTGCCCTGCCGTGCGGCTCCGATCGCGCTGCCGGCGGTGGCACCGAGCAGAACCCCGAGCGGGCCACCCAGCACACCGACCAGGGCGCCGAGCAAGCCGCCGGCTACCGGGCCGCTGCCCTCATACGGGTCGTAGCTCTCCTGCACCGTGGGCTGGCCTTCGGCGTCGGTCTCCAGGACCACTGCACCATAGATCTTCACCTCGGGCAGATCGTCGGAATTCCTGACTTTGGCCAGAACCTCATAAGCAGCCGGTGCTTGTTCTGGAATCAGCGCGATGATGTTGTCTGCCATAGTTTCCTGTCCTCTCAATAAGAACTTTTCCGGGAATGCTCTTTCGGCACTCCGGCAGCCCGGCGGCCCCCGTCTCTAGCTTAGGCAGATCCGGCCGTCATCAACAGGTCGGCAGCGAGCTCATGGTCAGCCGCGGGCGTAGCCCTCCCACTTATTGGCGTGGTGCTCGGCATCGACGAACCGCACGGTACCGGACTTCGAACGCATCACGATGGACTGGGTGACCACTCTGTCCTTGGTGTAGCGCACGCCCCGCAGCAAATCGCCATCGGTGATGCCGGTCGCCGCGAAATAGCAGTTATCGCCCTTCACTAGATCGTCAGTGCTGAGCACCTGATCCAGGTCGAGACCCGCATCGATGGCCTTCTGTCGCTCTTCTTCGCCCGTCGGCCACAGCCTGCCCTGGATGACCCCGCCGAGGGCCTTGATGGCGCATGCGGCCACGATGCCCTCGGGCGTGCCGCCGATGCCCATGAGCGCATCCACCCCGGTGCCGCTACGGCAGGCGGCGATGGCCCCGGCGACGTCGCCGTCCATGATGAACCTGGTCCGCGCACCGGCGGCACGGATCTCTTCGACCAGCGGCTTATGTCGGTCGCGGTCCAGGATCATCACATTGAGCTGATTGACCTTGACGCCTTTGGCCTTGGCGATGAGGTGCAGGTTCTGCTTCACCGGCAGGCGCAAGTCGACGAGATCCGCGGCCTCCGGGCCGGTCACGAGTTTCTCCATGTAGAACACCGCGGAAGGGTCGAACATCGTGCCGCGCTCAGCCACCGCGAGAACCGCCAGCGCGTTGTTGATGCCCAGGGCGGTGAGTCGGGTGCCATCGATCGGGTCGACTGCGACATCGACTTCCGGACCGGTACCATCCCCCACTCTTTCCCCGTTGTAGAGCATCGGGGCTTCATCTTTCTCTCCCTCACCGATCACCACCACGCCATTGAAGTGGACGGTGCGCAGAAAAGATCGCATGGCATCCACGGCCGCGCCATCGGCCTTGAGCTTATCGCCGAAACCGGCCCAGTGGCCTCCCGCAATAGCTGCGGCTTCGGTCACGCGGACGAGCTCCAGTGCCAGATTACGGTCCGGTTCGGAATCGCCCACTGTCAGTGACGACGAGAGCGTAGAGTACTGAGATTCTTCGGGCAAAACAGTCACGAGGATTCCTCTTCATCGAGTGCATCGAGCTCATGGAGTGAGCTCTTCCCCCACCAGCATATTTTGCCCGGGCCGCTACCGCGAGCCGGAGTGAGCTGGACAACTCGAGTCATCTCCTGTTTTTCATTTTCCAGTTTTCCTTATATTTTCCGGCTTCCCCGCGCACTGAGCCGATCATCCGAGCTCCTGACAGGCTCAAGGTGCGCAAGCCCAGCCAAGTACGGGATCATGGTGGTATGAGCCAGGAACCCGGGGCTGATCAGGCCCCTGAAAGCGATGCAGCACCATCAGAAGCCCTCCCGCAGATCAAAGCAGCATCGGCCAAACGCGCCAATGCCACGGTCATGGGGATGCTCATCGCTACCGGTATCACCCTGGGACTGGCTATACTCTTACCGCTGTTGAGCCCGCTTCCTTCCGGATCCCAGATCCGGCCTACCGTGGATGCTCAGGAAATCGCAGGCCAGGCTCAGGACGCTGCGGGATTCCGCACCCTGGCACCACTGCCGGAAGGGTGGAGCGTCAATTACGCCCGTTGGAACGGAGCGGGCAGCGATGGCGTTGCTTCCTGGGAGATCGGGTACACGACGGCTGATCAGCGCTTCGCCACGCTCGTCCAGACCGCCCAGCCGAACCCGACCTGGCTCGCCACTCGTACTGATGCTGCCCCGGAAACCGGGGATCGGGAGTTCGCCGGTGCTAACTGGAACGTACGGGATAAAGTCGGTACCGCGACATCCTGGGTGGGCGCGTTGCCGGACAGCACCGTGGTTCTGCGCGTTGAAGTGCCCCAAGACGCCCCCAAGCAGAGCTCAAACGCCAATTTCGCCGCCCTGGAAACCCTTGCAGCCGCGGTGCAGCAAAAAAATTCAGCTCCCACTACCCCAGCCGCATCACCAGCAGAGCCAGAAGAAACCGGAGTCGCCCAATGACCTCCCAGTTACCCCCAGACTCACCCGCAGAGCCGACCCCCGGCTCCGCCGCCCAGCCCATGGCCCCCCGACTCAGCCCCGCTCAGGCCTGGGAGCGGCTATCCGCAGGCAACCAGCGCTTTATCCAGGGCATCTCAGACCATCCTCATCAGGATGCTCTCCGACGAGAATCTTTGGTTGCCGCACAGCATCCTTTCGCGGTGGTCTTCGGCTGCTCGGATTCCCGGCTCGCCGCTGAAATCATCTTCGATCTGGGTCTCGGCGATGTTTTCGTGGTGCGCACCGCAGGTCAGGTGATCGACCTCGCGGTCCTCGGCTCCCTCGAATACAGCGTGGCACAGTTGGGCGTGCCGCTGATCGTAGTCCTGGGACACGATCACTGCGGGGCGGTGACGGCGACAACGGAAGCTATCGACTCCGGGCAGATGCCGCCTGGCTTCCTGCGGAACCTCGTGGAACGGATCACCCCCTCGGTGCTCGCCTCGCAACGCGAGGGCGGCCAGAGCGTCAACGATCATATGGTCGAGCACATCAAGCAGACCGCGGGCCGGCTCGTGGAGAGCTCCCCGGTGATCGCGCAAGCAGTCGCGGCGGAAGAACTCGCGGTGATCGGCCTCGCCTACCACTTAGAAGAAGGGCGAGCCGAACTGGTCAACAGCATCGGTAACGCGATCACCTCACCATCGGTATAGCTGCTGGAGGCTTCCCTCATCTGTGCGGCACCGGGGGAAGACCATCAATACCCAATACCCCGGTTTCATTGTCTTTGCCGTCCTCGATATTCTGGAGCCATGACTGAGACGTCCGCTGCTTCCGGTACCGCAGAAGCCCAGAAATACCGTATTGAACACGACACGATGGGGGAGGTCCGGGTTCCGGCTAACGCCCTCTACGGCGCGCAGACCCAGCGCGCAGTGGAAAACTTCCCAATCTCTGGAGCAACTCTGGAACGGGCCCATATCGAGGCCCTGGCCCGGATTAAAAAAGCTGCCGCACTCGCCAATGCTGAACTGGGTGTGCTCGATGCAGAGCGAGCCCAGGCGATCGCCGCCGCGGCGGATCAGGTGATCGGCGGAGACTACGACGGGGACTTCCCAGTGGATGTCTTCCAGACCGGCTCGGGCACCTCCTCGAATATGAACACCAACGAGGTGCTCGCGGAACTGGCCAACCGCACCCTTGCCGCCGAGGGTAGCGAAACCCGGGTGCACCCCAACGACCACGTCAACGCCTCGCAGTCCTCTAATGACGTCTTCCCCACCTCGGTGCATGTCGCGGCCACTTCAGCGCTACTGAACACGCTGGTGCCTTCACTCGGCTACCTGGCGGAGTCCCTGGAGCGCAAAGCAGAGGAATTCGCCACCGTGGTCAAATCCGGCCGCACCCACCTGATGGATGCCACCCCGGTGACCCTGGGCCAGGAATTCGGCGGCTATGCCGCGCAGGTGCGCTACGGCATCGAACGGGTTGAAAGCTCACTGCCCCGCGTCGCAGAGGTACCCTTGGGCGGCACAGCCGTGGGCACCGGGATCAACACCCCTGCGGGTTTCCCGCAGCGGGTGATCCAACTCCTGGCCCAGGACACCGAGCTGCCACTCACCGAAGCCCGGGATCACTTCGAAGCGCAAGCTAACCGGGACGGGCTGATCGAAGCCTCCGGCCAGCTGCGGACGATCGCCTATTCGCTCATGAAGATCAACAATGATCTGCGCTGGATGGGATCGGGGCCGAACACTGGCCTGGCCGAGATCGCCATCCCGGATCTGCAGCCGGGTTCTTCGATCATGCCGGGCAAGGTCAATCCGGTGATCTGCGAGGCCTCGATCATGGCCTGCGCTCAAGTCATCGGCAACGACACCACCATCGCGCTCTCCTCGACGAATGGAGCCTTCGAGCTCAACGTCGGGATCCCGGTGATGGCTGCGAACCTGCTCCAGTCGATCCGTCTGCTGAGCAATATTTCCCGAGTCATGGCGGATAAGATGATCGACGGGCTCACCGCAAATGTTGACCGAGCAAGGTTCCTGGCCGAAGCCTCCCCCTCTGTGGTCACCCCGCTGAACAAGTTCATCGGCTATGAGAACGCCGCGAAGATCGCCAAAAAAGCCGTTGCCGAAGGGCTGACCGTGCGTGAGGCCACGCTGGCTCTGGGATTCGTGGAGCGCGGTGAACTGACCGAAAAGCAGCTCGATGCGGCCTTGGACGTGCTCTCCATGACCAGACCGCCCCAGTAATACCTTTTGCTGCCGGTTTCTGGCAGTTTCTAATCGGCTAAACCGGCTTGACGAACTCCGTGGGCTGCGGCTCAGCACGTGCCGCTGCGATGGCCTGCCGATGGCCGGGGTTGAGTTCCGGAAGTCGCTGGGGGTGGCACCATGCCACTTCCAGCGACTCATCGTCATTTACCCGCGCGGTTCCTGCTCGGTAGCGGCACAGAAAACTCAGGTTGAGGAAAGTGCACACATCCCCGTTAGGAAAGGTGATCGGGCCGACCACACCGGTGGAGAGCAGGCGTTCGACCTCGACCTGCACTCCGGTCTCCTCGAAGACCTCCCGGGCCAGGCCCACAGCGGGCTCCTCACCCGGATCCAGGATGCCGGTGACGAGCGCCCATCGGCCATTATCCGAACGACGCACCAAGAGCACTTCTCCAGCTTCGTTGAGCACAACTGCCGCGACCCCGGGCAACCACAGCAGATCATTGCCAACTTTTTCGCGCAAACGGATGATGAACTCTGGTACAGGCATGACTTCAGTCTGTCATGACCCTCCGGTGGGGCGAGACCACCGGGGCTGGCGCTGGAGGCGATCATGGCACGAGCAGCAGTGGTCCCGCTGCACCCGCGAACATAAAAGGCGCGAAGGGCAGCTCAGTGCAAGGGCCGTCCCGGGCCAGGAACCACGCACCTAAAGCACCTCCGGCGACAAAACCTACGGCGATATCGATCAGCACCTGTTCCCAGCCCAGATAACCCAGATAGCTCCCGAGCACCGCTGCCAGTTTCACGTCGCCAAGCCCCAGCCCGGAAGGTGAGATCAGATGCAGCACCGCGTAAAGCCCAGAACAGCCCCCCGCAGCGAGCAGCACCCGGCCCCAGATCGCGATACCGGGCCCTAGCGCAGATGCCAGCGCTAAGAGCAGCAGCACTCCCGCGAGCGAAGGTAGGACGATCCGGTCGGGGAGCAACCGGCATCGGATATCGATCACGCTGAGCCAGAGCGCCAGTACCGGGAAGTAGAGCGCAACAACCAGAAGCGGCAGCACCCCGTAGGATCCGCTCTCCACAAGCTGCATGATGCGATCCGGCATACTGGAGCATAAGCCGGGTATCCGGGATCCTGGCCGCAGCGTGAGCTGGATGTGGGTAACAGCAGCTCAGATCAGATCAACAACTCAGGTCAGATCTCAGCGCCCTCCAGCAGCTCAGTCACCAGAGCGGCGATCGGCGACCGCTCGGAACGGGTCAGGGTGATGTGCCCGAAAAGCGGATGCCCCTTGAGCGTCTCCACGACCGCTGCGATACCGTCGTGCCGGCCTACCCTGAGGTTATCACGCTGCGCGACATCGTGGGTGAGGACGATCTTCGAGTTCTGGCCTATCCTGCTCATCACTGTGAGTAGGACGTTCTTCTCGAGCGACTGCGCCTCGTCCACGATGACGAAAGCGTCGTGCAGGGAGCGACCACGGATATGCGTCAACGGCAGCACCTCGAGCATGCCCCGGTCCATAACCTCTTCGACCACCTCCGGGGAGACCAGCGCGCCGAGCGTATCGAAAACCGCCTGCGCCCAAGGGTTCATCTTCTCCTGCTCGGTGCCGGGAAGGTAACCCAGCTCCTGGCCGCCCACCGCGAAGAGCGGGCGGAAGACGACAACCTTGCGGTGCTCCTGACGTTCCAGCACCGCTTCCAAGCCGGCGCAGAGCGCCAAGGCGGATTTACCGGTGCCGGCGCGCCCGCCCAGGGAGACGATGCCGACCTCCGGGTCCATCAGCAGATCTATCGCCAACCGCTGCTCTGCGGAACGGCCGTGCAGGCCGAAGACATCCCGATCTCCCCGGACCAGGCGAACCTGTTGATCGGCCCCAACCCGGCCGAGCGCCGACCCGCGGTTGGAGTGCAGCACCAGCCCCGTATTGACCGGCATCTGCGCGGCCTCTGGGATGAACACCGGCTCTGGGGTGTAGAGAGTGTTGACCGCCTCATCTGCGACATCCAATTCGATGACCCCGGTCCAGCCGGAATCCGCGACGAGCTCATTGCGGTACTCCTCAGCCGGCAGCCCCATGGCTGAGGCTTTGACCCGCATCGGCAGGTCCTTGGAGACGACGGTGACCTCTTGGCCTTCGTCGGAGAGGTTTTTGGCGACCGCCAGGATCCTGGCGTCGTTATCACCGCTGCGGAATCCGGCGGGCAGGACGTCCGGAGAGATGTGGTTGAGCTCGACCCGGAGCGTGCCGCCCTCTTCGCCTATCGGAATCGACTGGCTCAAGCCGCCGTGCTCGATGCGCAGATCGTCCAGCAGGCGCAGCGCCTTACGCGCGAAATAACCGAGTTCCGGATCATGCCGCTTCGCTTCCAGCTCCCCGATGACCACGATCGGCACGATCACCTCATGCTCCGCAAAGCGCAGGAGCGCGCGTGGGTCGGAAAGCAGCACCGAGGTATCCAGAACATAGGACTTGGTCCCCGTCAGGGCTGCTGCCGCAGCTTCTGCGGATCTCGATTGCTGCGGCGTACCGCGCTTCTTGGGCTCGGCTGCGGAAGTGATTTTCTCAGTCAGTGCCACGAGACTCCAGACCCCGGGCAGCGCCCGGTCAGTGAGAGATTCATTGATAGACGCGGGGAGGAGCAGCGCAGACCGGAAATGCTGCAGGTCCGGCGCGAAAGCCGCTCCATGAACGCTCCTCCCGATCAGAACGAGGGTCAGGTTCTGATGAGACAAAATGTACGCTGGACTCGTTCAAAATCCGAGCCCCCACCGGCGCGTGTCCGGCAACGCCCTGGTGAACACCCGGTTAACCAGCCCGGAATCAGCGCTAGTTGCCGAAGCGCCGGTGCCGCCCGGCATAATCCCGAAGCGCGCGGAGGAAGTCCACTTTGCGGAAAGCGGGCCAGAGGACTTCGCAGAAGTACATTTCGCTATAAGCCCCCTGCCAGAGCAGGAAGCCGGAGAGCCGCTGCTCGCCCGAAGTCCGGATGAACAGATCAGGATCGGGTTGACCGGAGGTGTAGAGATAGCGGGAAATATCTTCGACATCGAGGCGCTCGGCCAGGTACTGCAAGTCCTCGCCATGGGCCGCTGCCTCGCGCAGCCTACCCCGCACTGCATCGACGATCTCCCGACGCCCGCCGTAGCCGACGGCGAGGTTGATATGCAGTTTCTCCGGCCCGGTGCCGGTGGCCTCGACTGAGGCTTGCTGAGTGAGCCTGACCAGCCGGTTCGCCAGGTAATCCGGCAGCAGCTCCGGGGCGCCCATCGCGCTGACGCTGATCGATCCGTCCGCCTCCAGCCGATCCATAAGCGTAGCGATAATCCCCAGCAGCACGTCCAGCTCTTCTTTGGAGCGGTTGATGTTCTCCGTGGACAGCATGTAGATGGTTACGGTGCGGATACCGAATTCCTGGCACCAGCTCAGCAGTTCGATGATCTTCTCCAACCCGGCTCGGTGACCGTGCCCGGTGGAGGCATTGAACTGCTTGGCCCAACGTCGGTTGCCATCGACAACCATGGCGACATGGCCCGGGATCGGCTGGCCGCGCAGCTCTTTGGCGAGCCGACGCTCGTAATAACCGTAGAGCAGACGCGGCATGGTCATTCCCCCTCCGGCCTCCTGCTCTTCAACTCGCTGTGCTTTTGCCTTTACCCGAGGTCAGGAAGATTCCTGAACAGTTTCTCCTAGCCTACTCGCCAGCTACGGAAAAGCTCATGCCCACAAGTTACCGATAAGTAACTTACTGATTCGTAAGTTATCCTGGAAGTATGAGCTCAAGTCGCAGTGATACCTCTGTGCTTAATTCTGCTGATCCCACTGGTTCCCCAGCCCCGTTCCCGGAGGTCAAACCGAGCTGGCGAGGCTGGATCCATCTGGGCGCGACCCCGTTGGCACTGGCCGCCGGGATCGTCCTGGTGAGCCTGGCCCCCAGTCCGGAAGCGAAGCTGAGCTCCGCGGTCTACGCGATCACCGGGCTGCTCCTGTTCGCCACCAGCGCGGTGTACCACCGGGGCAATTGGTCGCCACGAGTCAAGTCAGTGCTCAAGCGACTCGACCACACCAACATCATGCTCGTGATCGCAGGCACCTACACCCCCCTTGCGGTGATGCTTCTCCCCCACGACAAATCCAGGCTGCTGCTGTGGTTGATCTGGGGCGGGGCTATCGCCGGGGTCGCCTTCCGCGTGCTCTGGGTCAATGCACCACGATGGCTCTATGTACCGATCTACTGCGCGTTGGGATTAGCGTCCCTGTTCTTCATCCCGGACTTCTTCACAGCGAGCGTTCCCGCTGCGGTGCTGATCTGCGTCGGCGGGGCGTTCTACATCGCCGGAGCGGTTTTCTACGGCATCAAAAGACCCAACTTCAGTCGCTCGCACTTCGGCTTCCACGAGTTCTTCCACGCCTTCACCGTGGCCGGTTTCACCTGCCACTTCATCGCGGTGATGTTCGCGGTGTTCCTGCACTGAGCTACTGCTGAAGGCTGGGCTCAGCGATCCTGTGGACCTTTGTCAGCATCCGCATCAGTACCCGCAGCCGGGGCTTCAGGCAGATCTGCAGGGTACTCATTCCGCGCTTCCGGCTCCGGGCTTTCCGCGTTCTCCGCGGCGGTGCGTTCGGCCACCTGCGCCCGGTAACGGACCCGGCGGATCCGGCGGACCATATCGACGATGAGTATCGCTGCGACGACGACGACGCTGAAAGTCAGAACGAAACCCGGAAATCCCGGCCCAATATCAGAGGGCGAGATTTCCGGCATGATCGAGGGGGACTCGCCGGAGGCAAAGATGTCCACCGTCGTGATGAGTTGGAGCATACTGCCATTATCGGGTGTCAGGGCGATGAGGAAGAAATCGCCTTCACTGGGCCTTACGGCGTGGCCCTAGCGAAGGCCCGCGAAGAAATCGTTCTCCGGCAGGGTTGCAGGCACCCGGGACTCGGCGAGAGCGTAGTCTTCCCAAGGCCACACCTTGCGCTGCATCTCGGTAGGAACCGCAAAGAAGAACCCTTCCGGATCCACCTGACTGGCGTGCGCCCGCAACGCCTCGTCACGAACCGGGAAGTAGTCCCCGCAATCGATCTTCGTCGTTACCTGATGCGGCTGCGGCCTCTCGCCATGAACATCTTCGGTGGAATCCTGCTCCGCCATCATCATTGCGATGATCTCCTCGTACGGGGAGTCCATTCCTGCATCGAGCAAGGCCTGGTGCAGCACCTGGAAGCGCTGCTGACTGAAAGCCAGATCGTAGTAGAGCTTGGAAGGCGACCACGGCTCGCCCAGACCCGGGTAGCGCTCGGGGTCACCGGCAGCGTGGAAAGCTTCCACGGCCACCCGGTGCGCCATGATGTGGTCGGGGTGACCATAGCCGCCGTTCTCGTCATAACTGAGGATGACTTGCGGGCGGAATTCCCGAACCAGGCGCACCAGCGGAGCAGCCGCCTGCTCGATCGGCAAAGTGGCGAAAGCCCCATAGGGCAATGGCGGCAGCGGATCGCCCTCCGGCAGCCCGGAGTCCATGAAGCCCAGCCAGCGCTGCTCCACCTCGAGCGCCTGCGCCGCCTTCGCCATCTCCGTCCAGCGCAGACCAGCCATATCCCGTGACGCTCGAGGATCGCCCTCCATGGCCGGATTCTGCACATCGCCGCGCTCACCGCCCGTGCATGTGGCCACCATAACCTTGACCCCTTGTGCCGCATAGGCGGCCATCGTGGCTGCCCCTTTACTGGACTCATCATCCGGGTGGGCGTGCACTGCGAGCAGGCGCAGCCCCTCATGAGCGCTCTCCGGAAGACGCTCCGCGCGGCCATCTGCGTGCATAACTGCCTGCCCCCTCAATCTGCTGATTCAGCCGAGTAACCGGCCCATTGGTGCCCGGCCTGCGCAGGAACGGGCAGGCGAACTAGACTGGAGATTACCCGTTGGCAGAGCAAGAGCCAACCGGGTGCGCAAAATACAGTAAGAACAGCTCAGAACAACACTCAAGACACGACACCACCGAGACGCAGAAACAGCGCACCCCGTGCTGTCCGTCAGACAGGGCCCCTGCAATGCCACTTCCGCCTTCCCCCGACACTGCCGCACCTGAACCGGCAGCGCAGTCCAGAATGGCTGAGCGCTACGGCCAGCAGATCGTGGGGTCCCGGCCGCGCCCGGTCAATCGCCGCCGGCTCCTCTGGTTCGGCAGCTCCGCAGGCCTGCTGACGCTGCTTTTCCTGGGCTGGGTGGCTTTCGGCAAAGGCGCCGGCATCGACTACAACCTCAGCTCTTTCGCCGTCACTGATGCCACTGAGACCGTGCTCCGCTTCACCCTGACCAAAGCCCCGGACCAGGCTGTTCGCTGCGAGCTCCGGGCCGTGGACAGCGGTTCCGGAATCGTCGGCTGGAAGGTCGTCGACATAGCGGCGGAACCCCAGGATTCGGCGGATAGCGGCTCTTCTGCCACGACGAATCACACCTTCTCCTTGCGCACCACTGCGCTATCGGTGAGCGGCCAGGTGGATAGCTGCTGGCTCGTCGACTGAGGAACCGGCAGCTGAGAAAACGGCAGCAGGCCTGCAACCGCTAGAACACGCCGAGGGCGAACGGCCTTGGGTTCTTCCAGAAGCTTGCCTAGAATAAATGGAATATCTGTTTCAACCCCGCTTGGCTGGTTCCAGCTCTGGTAGCTGTCACAGCGGGGTCTTTGCTTGCAGGAGGCGGGCAGGGCAGAGAAGCAGATGCAAGAAACCCAAGGAGAGCCGTCGTGTCTACCCCAAGTGTTCCGACTACCTGGCTGACCCAGGAGGCCTACGATCGACTCAACGCCGAGCTGGAGGAGCTTTCCGGGCCAGGGCGCGTTGAAGTCGTCGAGAAAATCGAACAGGCTCGTTCCGAAGGCGATCTCAAGGAGAACGGCGGCTACCACGCGGCTAAAGAGGAGCAGGGCAAGATCGAGGCCCGGATCCGCCAGCTGACAGAACTGCTGCGGGATGCCCAGGTGGGCGAGGCCCCGGAGGACAACGGCGTAGTCGGCCCCGGGATGCTCATCATCGCCAAGATCGCTGGGGATAAGACGACTTTCCTGCTAGGCAGCCGTGAAATCGCCGAGGACACCGATCTGGATGTCTTCAGCGAGAAGTCGCCCCTGGGCGAGGCGATCCACGGCCACAAAGCCGGCGACAAACTCAGCTACACGGCACCCAACGGCAAAGAGATCAAGGTCGAAATCGTCTCAGCCAAACCGTACACCGGCTGAGCCTGAACTCCGGAACCACTGCTCTCACGGCCTCTGGCCCGAGAACAAGGGCTTTGTGTAGGCGGCATCAAGCGAAGCAGCCGCCGGCAAAGATCCTGTTCTCAGGCCAGAGGCCGTTTTAGTCGTTTCCGGGCACCTGAGACGCTCAGTGGACGACGATGGGCTTGAAGCCTTCGGCGCGGAGATTCCGCAGCACCTGCTCCCAGTGCTCATGGCCTTTGGTCTCCATGTTCACGGTAATCGAGACATCCCCCATATTGATCGCTCCGCCGATCCGGGTGTGATCGACTCCGGTGACATTGGCATCGGATTCGGCAATGATCCGCGAGATCGTCGCTAGTGAGCCAGGACGGTCATCCAGGAGCATCCGGATGGTCAGATACCGCCCGGCGGCGGACAAGCCGCGCTGGATGACTTTGAGCATGAGCATCGGGTCGATATTGCCGCCGGAGAGAATCACCGCGGTGGTGCCCGGATCGAAGTCCTCGGCCTTGAACGCCCCATCCAGTAGAGCAGCAACGCCCACTGCCCCGGCGGGCTCCACTACCATCTTGGACCGTTCCAGAAGGAAGATCAGCGCACGCGCCAGCGAGTCCTCACTGACCGTGAGTACATCATCGACGAGTTCACGGATGATCGAGAAGGGGATCTGGCCGGGCTGACCCACGGCTATGCCATCGGCCATCGTGGAGATACCGGACAGCGGCACGAGTGCATCCGCGGCAAGGGAAGGCGGGTAGGCTGCCGCATTCTCGGCCTGCACCCCGATGACCCGGATCTGCCGCCCCAGCTCCTGCGCTTTGGCCTTGAGCGCCACCGCTACCCCAGCGAGCAGGCCGCCGCCGCCGACGCCCATCAGCACCGTGTCCAGCTGCGGCAGCTGCTCCAGGAGCTCCAGCCCCACAGTCCCCTGCCCCGCGACGACGTCCGCGTTATCGAAGGGGTGGACGAAGATCGCCCCGGTGCGCTCGGCGTGGTTCCGGGCCTCAGCGAGCGCCTCGTCCACGGTGAGCCCGTGCAGCACGACTTCCGCTCCGTGCCCTCGGGTTGCTGCCAATTTCGGCAGAGCCACGCCTAAGGGCATATAGATCCGCGCCTGAATACCCAGTGCTTTGGCCGCTACCGCGACACCTTGGGCGTGATTCCCAGCAGACGCAGCGACCACCCCCTGGGCTCGCGCTTCCGGGCTGAGGCCGGCCATGTGCACATAAGCCCCCCGGACCTTGAAAGACCCCGCGCGCTGCAGATTCTCGCATTTCAGGAAGACTTCGGAACCGATCAGACGTCCCAGCGCCCGGGAACTCTCCACCGGAGTCCGTTCCGCAATCCCAGCGAGCAGCCTTTGGGCCCGGTAAATATCGTCGAGCTGCACGGGGAGCCCGGAGAGGAGTCCGGGAAAACTGGTGCTCACGGTATTCATCTCGCTGCTCATCCCTTCGGTTGGGTCAGTTCTGATCTTCCGGCTCGGCGCGCTGCGGGTGGCTCAATCATTGCTCACGACAGGCCAGCCGCGGAAATCGGCGAGATCTCGGCTGTCATAGAGCAGGGTTGCCGAGTCATCTTCAGCGATTCAGCATCAACGGAGCTTCTTACTTTGAACCGAGTTCAGAGCCGGGCAGCGATGCCCCAGGAAATAGTGAAGGCCGCCCCCGGCTCGACCCATACCAGGCCGTCCCCGCTGTTGAAGGCATTAGCCGGGGCACTCATGGGCTCTATCGCAACGGCACGCTTCCGGCCGGGCAGGCCCTCCGTGATGAAGAGCTGAACATAGGGGCAGCTCTGCGGGTCCTGGCGCAGTGATACTTCGCGGCCATCAGGGGCCTGGAGCGTGCTGTAGACCCAGCCGTCCGAGGCTGGGCTGAGCCCGGTGAAAGCCTGATCCACCTGCATTCCGCGCACTGACACCGGCTGACGGAGATCGGTGTCTCCGCTCACGGGCAGGCTGCGGTATGGAATGAGCAGTTCATCGACCTCCAGCACCGTTTCCGCAGGCACTTGCAGTGTCAGTTCATCCGTGGGGGTCTCCCCCAGACGGAGGTAGGGGTGCGCGCCCAGCGCCGCCGGGGCCGGGCTGGTGGACTCGTTCCGGAGTTCCTGCTGCACAGAAAGCCAGCCTTCGGGGTCTAGCGAGTAGCGCACGAGGTGCAGCAGTTGGAAGGGGTAGCCGTGCTGCGGCCAGATCCGAGCCGCCAGCTCGACGGCATGATCACTCCGGCTGGTGGTCGCGTAGCCGGTATTGCGCAGTAGACCGTGGATCGCGTGGCCTCTGGCCGGCTCGGTGATATCGAGTTGCTGCTCCTCACCGTTCAGCGACCAGCGCGCACCGGCTACCCGGTTGGCCCAGGGAGCCATGACCAGCCCGGAGCCGCCCGGCGCAGGCAGCTGCCCGGGGGCTGCGGGTTCGGTGAGATCAATGCCATCCAGCTGATAGCTCCGCAACGAAGCGCCTAACGGGGAGAGCGCTGCGCGGCCTGGGCCATGGCTCAGCTGGATCTCCTGATAGCCGGAAGCGGTAGCGCCGAAAGAGTCAAAGGCCGTCATCTCTTCACCGTATCCGAGGCCCCCTCCCCTTGCTGGCATTCACTGATCATTTATGTTCGCATATGTTTATTATTGTTTGACTCTGTTTGATTTCAGTGCGAAGCTGGGAGCATGTTGGCAGCGGAACGGCACAAGCTCATTCTTGACGCTTTGCGCATTGCGCCAGCTGTGCGCGTTACCGACCTCGCCAGCGCCTTCAACGTCAGCGAGATGACAGTGCGCCGGGATATCGAGCAGCTGGCCGAGAACCGCCTGCTGCGCAAAGTCCACGGTGGGGCGAGCAGGCTCGGCAGCCCGGGAGCCGAAGAACCCGAGTTCAGCACCAAAGCCGGTATGCATCGTGAAGCCAAGCGGGCCATCGCGGCAGAAGCGCTCTCGCTCATCGAGCCGGGCATGACCATCGCTTTGGGCGCGGGCAGCACGGTGCATCAGCTCGCCCTGCTGCTCAGTGATGTCGGAGATATCAGTGATATCAGTGATGTCAGTAATGTCGGGGACTCCCCCGCGCGGCTCGGTGGACTCACGATCATCACCAACTCCCTACGCGCGGCCGAAGCCCTCGACCGGCCCGGAATCCCGCATACCGTGATTCTCACCGGTGGCGAACGCACGGTATCCCAAGCCCTGGTCGGGCCGCTCGCGGTCACCGCGATCACGGCTCTGCACGCCGATCTGTGCTTCCTCGGGGCGCATGGCGTGCACCCCCGGGGCCTGAGCAGCCCCAATCTGACGGAAGCCCAGACGAACCGCGCCTTCGTTGAGGCCTGCGATCGACTCATCGTACTCGCCGATCACAGTAAATTCGGCACGCATGCCCTGGCCAGTTTCGCTGCCTTGGATCAGGTATCGACCCTCATCACGGACCCACCCGGCCCAGCCGCAGCCTGTCTTGAACCTTACCGGGAGGCCGTGGCCGAGCTTCGCACAGTAGCTCCGATATCGGCTCATTCCGCGCAGGTAGAGGAGGTCGGCACGTGATGAAGCTGCAGCACACCAGCATCGACCTGGCGGACGGCCGGGAGCTGATCTACTTCGACGAAACACCTCGGCCGCACCCGGAACGTGATAAGCGGCCGCTCGATGACCGCCCTTCGGAAAGTGAGGTCCGCTACGACGCCCTGGCCGGGGAGTGGGTGGCGATAGCAGCGCACCGCGGCAACCGCACCTACTTGCCCCCCGCAGATCAGTGTCCGCTCTGCCCCACCCAGCCCGGGCACCCCTCTGAGATCCCCGGCGAGTACGATGTCGCAGTCTTTGAAAACCGCTTCCCCTCCCTCGGCCCGGAACTGGGCGAGCTCCCGGAGCCCCCGAGCAGGCGCGACTCCCCGGTGAGTGGTCCCGGCGGCTGGGGGGTGCGGGCCCCAGGTTACGGCCGTTGCGAGGTGGTCGCCTTCACGAGCGAGCATGAGGGGTCTTTCAGCTCGTTGAGCCAAGGCAGAGCCATGACGGTGCTCGGCGCTCTGGCCCAGCGCACCGAACAGCTAGGCAGGCTGCCCGGCATCCGGCAAGTATTCCCCTTCGAGAACCGGGGCGAGCAGATCGGGGTGACTATGCAGCACCCGCACGGGCAGATCTACGCCTACCCCTATGTCACTCCCCGAGCGGCCGCTATCGCCGAAAGCGCTGAACGCCACTTCAGCAGGACCGGGCGGGTCCTGCTAGCGGATATCCTGAACCAGGAGCGCAGCAGCGGAGAGCGGATGCTGGCCGAGGGGCGGCACTTCAGTGCCTTCGTACCCTTCGCCGCTCGCTGGCCGCTCGAGGCCCATATCGTCCCACACCGGCAAATCAGCGATCTCAGCGAAGTCAGCACGGAAGAGCTCGAAGAACTCTCCGGGCTCGTCTTAGCTCTGCTACGGCGTCTGGACGCACTCTATGACTCGCCCACTCCCTATATTGCGGCGTGGCATCAGGTCCCTTTGAAAGCATCGCTGCGCCAGTCCGGGCGGCTCCATTTCCAGGTCACCTCACCGCGCCGGGCGGCGGATAAGCTCAAGTTCCTCGCCGGAAGCGAAGCAGCCATGGGCGCCTTCATCGTCGATGCCACTCCGGAGCAGATCGCAGCTCAGCTGCGCTCTGTAGAACTAGGCTCCGTAGAACCAGGCTCCGTAGAACCAGTGCGTCCTGCGAGGAACGAGGATTCCGCCCAGCTAGAGAATCTAGAGACTAAGGTAGCGCAGTCATGAACAATGATGCAGGGGTTGCGCACCTGTTCAGCCGGGTCTTTGGCACCCAACCGGAAGGAGTCTGGCAGGCACCGGGCCGGGTGAACCTCATCGGTGAGCACGCCGACTATAACGAAGGCTTCGTCCTTCCCTTCGCGATAGACCGCTCCGCCTCCGTCGCCATTCGGCGGCGCAACGACCAGCGAGTACGGATCGCTTCTTCCTACCCGTTCAGCGAGCCGGTGGAGACCGAGTTGAGCCGGCTTGGCGAAGCCCGCGGCTGGTCGGCGTATATTCTCGGTGCGGCGTGGGCTCTGCGCGAGCAAGGCGCAGAGCTGGACGGCTTCGATCTGTACCTCGATTCCACCGTGCCCAGCGGTGCCGGGCTGTCCTCCTCGGCCGCTCTGGAATCGGCGACCGCCCTGGCCCTCAATGAACTCAGCGGAGCGGGACTCAGCCGTGAAGAACTGGTTCTAATCGGGCAGCGGGCGGAGAACGAGATCGTGGGTGCACCGACGGGCATCCTGGATCAGTCCGCATCGCTGCTGGCCACGGAAGGACATGCCGTGTTCCTGGACTGCCGCAGCCGGGCTTTCGACCCGGTGCCGCTCGATCTGGCGGATGCGGGGCTGGCTTTCCTGGTGATCGACACCAATGTCAGTCATTCTCATGCCGATGGCGGCTATCGGGAGCGCAGGGCCTCCTGCGAGGCCGGAGCGCGGGCCCTCGGCGTACCGGCGCTGCGGGATCTGGGGCCGGAGGATCTTGTCCGGGCCGCTGAGCTCCTGGACGCCGAGACCTTCTGCCGGGTACGTCATGTCGTCACCGAGAACGAACGCGTCTTGCAGACTGTCTCCCTGCTCCGTGCAGCAGGGCCCACCGAGATCGGCTCGCTGCTGAACGAGAGCCACCGCTCTATGCGCGATGATTTCGAGATCTCCTGCCCGGAGCTCGACCTCGCGGTAGCAACGGCGCTCAAGGCCGGGGCTCTGGGCTCTCGGATGACCGGCGGCGGATTCGGTGGTTCGGCGATCGCTCTGACGTCCTGGGATCGAATGGACGGCATCGGCAGCGCGATCCTGCGGGCCTTCGCGGGAGCCGGATTCGCCCGGCCGGACCTCTTCCCGGTACTGCCGGGGCCGGGGGCACATCGGGTGAGCTGAACGGGCTCAGCGGAATCAGCTAAAGGTCAGTTAAAAACGAAAGCCGGAGGCGATGCATCGCCTCCGGCTTTCGTTGAGAAGAAAGCGGATTGGAAGAATCCGCCTGCGTCTAGTTGTCCCCGCGAAGGATCGCGAGCAGACGCAGGATCTCGACGTAGAGCCACACCACGGTCACGGTGAGGCCGAAGGCCGCGGACCAGGAGTACTTCTCCGGCAGGCCGTTCTGCACGCCCTGCTCGATCGAGGTGAAGTCCATGATGAGCGAGAACGCGGCCAGGCCGATCGCGACGATGCCGATGATCACGCCCAAGGGAATACCGGCGATTTCGATACCGCGCATACCCCACGGCGACTCGATGGCACCGAACATGACCAAGCCGAAGTTCAGCAGTGAGAAGATCAGGTAAGCGCCCAGGGCGATCGTGAAGAACTTGACCATCTTCGGCGTGGCTCGGAAATTCCCGAATTTGAAAAGCGCCAGGGTCAGCCCGAAGACCACCGCGGTTCCGAGCACTGCCTGAACGGCAATGCCGGGGAACCTGGATTCCAGGATCATGGTGAGTCCGCCGACGAAGAGGCCCTGAACCGCCGCATACGCGAGGATCAGCGGCTTCGAGGGCTCTTTGCGGAAAGCGTTGACCAGGCCGAGCACCAGGCCTGCGATCGCCGCGGGCAGGGTCACCACCGGGAACATCCAGCCGACAAGGCCGCCGAGGAGTACCAAGCCAAGGCAGGCCAGGGTCTTCATGAGCACATCGTCGTACGTCATCCGCCGCATCTGCCCGTTGGAGGCCGACGGCTGCTGGTACATCTGCTCCAGCTGCTCCTGTGAGTACAGGGGCGGCTGGGTACCCTGCTGCGCATAGCCCTGAGGCGTCATGGCCACCGGCGGCTTGTCGCTGAAGCTCTTGTTATTAGCAAACACCGGGTTTCCACCGAATGCCATGATTTCGTCCTCCAAATTTAGGGTGAGTGATTGATCTATCCTACCAAGCACAACGCTCAAGAAGAATCAGTTGTTCCGCTGGCTCATACGCAACACCACAACTTCGAGGCGCCTGAGGCGCGGAGTTTCACCACGACTGTGAAACACTCATAGCACAGCCGTGCCAAAGGAGCCGCTTAGTGAATTCGAATGCCGTCGGCACCACTGCCGGCCAGCCCGCCAGTTCCGCATCCGCCCCTTGGCCCCAGATCCCCTGGCTAGACCGTGCGCGCACTGTGGCACCACCGGGATTCAACCGCTGGCTGATCCCGCCCGCGGCACTCGCAGTGCACCTGTGCATCGGCCAGGTCTACGCCACAAGCGTCTACAAGACCGCACTGGTTCAGCACTTCAATGTCGGCCAGACCGAGATCGGCGTGATCTTCTCCATCGCCATTGTGATGCTGGGCGTCTCCGCAGCTGTTTTCGGCACCTGGGTGGAACGCGCCGGCCCCCGGAAGGCGATGGCGGTCTCCGCACTGTGCTGGACGGCAGGATTCCTGGTCGGCGCTTTGGGCATCTTCACCAGCCAGCTCTGGCTGGTGTACCTCGGCTACGGGGTGATCGGCGGCATCGGTCTGGGCATCGGCTATATCTCACCCGTTTCGACGCTTATGAAATGGTTCCCGGACCGGCCCGGGATGGCCACCGGCATGGCGATCATGGGGTTCGGCGGTGGCGCACTCGTGGCGAGCCCGCTCTCCAGTACTCTGCTACAAGCCTTTGATCCGACGGATTCAGGAGCAGCGGGCTGGGTGCCCAGCGGCACCGCGGTGGGGCTGCTCTTCATCACCCTGGCGGTGATCTACGCTTTCTACATGTTGCTGGGCGCCCTGATGATCCGGGTTCCCGCTGAGGGCTGGCGGCCTGCGGGCTACAACCCGCCAGCGCAATCCTCCGATGATGCCCCAGGTAAGGGCATGGCCAATGTTTCGGCGAAGAACGCCATCCGCACTCCACAGTTCTGGTTGCTGTGGATCGTGCTGTTCTGCAATGTCACCGCGGGTATCGGCATCCTCGAGCAGGCCTCGCCGATGATCCAGGACTTCTTCCGCAATGCCTCCGGGGATTCGACGGTCTCCGCCGCGGTGGCGGGCGGATTCGTCGGCCTGCTCTCGCTGGGCAATATGCTGGGACGCTTCATCTGGTCCTCCACCTCCGACGTGGTGGGCCGCAAGGGCATCTATGTGCTGTACCTGGGCCTGGGCGCCGTCCTCTACCTGTTGCTGGCCACGGTGGGCAGCTCCACGACCTTGGTCTTCGTGGCTCTGGCACTGGTGATCCTGAGCTTCTACGGCGGTGGCTTCGCCACGATTCCCGCCTATCTGCGGGATCTCTTCGGCACCTACCAGGTGGGGGCGATCCACGGCAGGCTGCTCACTGCCTGGTCTGCCGCCGGAATCGCGGGCCCGCTGATCGTCAACGGCATCCTCGATTCCCGGGGTGCCCCGGGGACCTTGATGGCCGGTGATTACCAGCCCGCGCTGTTTACCATGGTGGCACTGCTGGTTCTGGGCCTGGTGGCCAATCTGCTGGTTCGCCCGGTGTCCGCGAAATACCACGAGCCGAAGTCCCGGGCGGAAGCCGGGGCGACCTCGAAGGGAGAAGCACGATGAATGCCGCGGAAGCCCGCCCGGACAATGGTACCGGTACCCCCTCAGGTTTCTCCTGGCGCGCAGCACTGGCCTGGATCGTCGTCGGGGTGCCACTGCTCTACGGCGTTCTGCAGACCCTGGTCAAGGTCACCGCACTGTTTCAGTGAGGCTGTTCCAGTGAAGCTTCTGCTGAGCCTTTTTCACTGCACCCGGCCCGGCAGTAGCATCGACAGGTGACGATCGACGGTTGGACACCCACCCTGGGCGCGGGCCCGCTGCTCCTCATCGCTGCCGGTGCGGTGGCTCTTCTGCTGCTGCTCATCATCCGCTGGCGGGTGCACGCCTTCATCGCGCTGATCATCGTCAGTCTGCTCACCGCCGTGGTCTCTGGGATACCGCTGGGCTCTGTGGTGCCGGTGCTCTACGACGGCTTCGGCAGAACCCTCGCCTCGGTGGCACTGCTGGTGGGCCTGGGCGCGATGCTCGGCCGGATCGTGGAGATCAGCGGCGGCGCGATGGTGCTGGCAGACCGGCTGATCCGGCTCTTCGGCGAACGGCGCGCACCTTTCGCCCTGGGCGTGGCATCGCTGATCCTCGGATTCCCGATCTTCTTCGATGCCGGGCTCATGGTGATGCTCCCGGTGGTCTTCTCGGTCGCCCGGCGGCTCGGCGGCGGCGTGCTGCGCTACGGACTTCCTGCGGCCGGCGCCTTCTCAGTGATGCATATCTTCGTTCCACCGCATCCGGGCCCGGTGACCGCGTCCGGTTTCTTCGATGCCAATATCGGCATCGTGGTGATCATCGCCCTGGCCGTCGCGGTGCCCACGTGGTACTTGAGCAGCTACCTTTACGGGATCTGGGCGGGCCGGCGGTTCGTGCTGCCTGTTCCGGCGCTGCTCGGCGAAGCGGATCCGGGTGCGGAGGCTCATCCCCCAGCCTTCGGCACCGTACTGGGCGTGCTGATCCTGCCGCTGCTGCTGATCTTCTTGAACACCGGGTTGAGTACTTTGGTGGCTGCCGGAGTGATCGGTGAAGCCAGCACTCAGGAGTGGTGGTATCAGGGCCTGCGCGCTATCGGAGAGACTCCGGTGGCGCTGCTGATCTCGCTTCTTGTCGCGCTCTGGGTGCTCGGCAGGCGTCGCGGCACGGAGCGGAGCGTTCTGGAGAAGGCTCTGGAATCCTCTTTGGGCCCGGTCTGCTCGGTGATTCTGATTACCGGAGCGGGCGGGATGTTCGGCGGGGTGCTGCGCACCAGCGGCATCGGCGGAGCGTTGGAGGACGCACTCGGCGGCCTGGGAATCCATCTCATCCTTGCAGGTTTCCTGATCTCGGCGATTCTGCGCGTGGCCCAGGGCTCAGCGACCGTGGCGCTCACCACGGCTGCCGGGCTGATCTCCCCCGCGGTGGCGGAATCTGCCTACAACCCCGTGCAGCTGGCGGCGCTGGTGATCGCGGTGGCTGCAGGCTCCGTTGTCGCCAGCCATGTCAACGACTCCGGCTTCTGGCTGGTGGGGCGGTTCATGGGCATGGATGTGAAGACCACCTTGCGGACCTGGACCGTGATGGAAACCGCTATCGGCGTGCTGGGCTTCGGTTTCGCGGCCGCGGTATTCGGAGTGGCGTCGCTGCTATAAGTCAGACGGATCAATTCTTCTTATAATTTTCAGGCTGTCAGATACCGCACCATAGCGCCTATAGAAACATCGGAATGACCTCCATGCCGCCAGAGCGGTCAGAGCGGTCAGAGATAATCAGTACATTATTAATGTGATAAATTTCTATATTGATTGGCTATAGGCCGCTAAACTGTCATATTTCTCTAAAAATAACTTCAAGATACTGAGTGATTCCAATAGCCAAACAGAGTGCAGCAGTTTCTGGGTTGACAGCAACGCTCGCTTACTAGGTTTGCAAGACTACAGGAGCCCTCTTCCCTGATGAACAACACTACAAAAAGCCGCTTACAGACGGGCCGCGGGGGTCTGTCCCGGGTTTGGTTGACAGTTGGGGTTTGGGGTGATCAGGCCGCTTTCGCGTCCGTGTAGATCGTCTCAAACTCTACGGGAGTGAGTTTGCCGAGGCCGCGTTGCCGGCGTCTTCGGTTGTACTTCGTTTCGATCCAGGAAACGATCGGGAGGCGGAGGTCAGCGCGAGTGTTCCAGCATCTCGTGTTGAGCACGTTCTTCTGAAGCAGGCTGAAGAAACTCTCCATGCTCGCGTTATCGCCAGCTCCGTAGGACCGGCCCATGG
>NZ_AQXM01000058.1 GCF_000376245.1 Acaricomes phytoseiuli DSM 14247
GCCGGCAACGCGGCCTCGGCAAACTCACTCCCGTAGAGTTTGAGACGATCTACACGGACGCGAAAGCGGCCTGATCACCCCAAACCCCAACTGTCAACCAAACCCGGGACAGACCCATCCTGGGCATCTGGTTCATCGGCTTTCGTTTTACCCCAAGAATCCTGGAGGTCAAGCTAATTGACACGGACTCTGCTCACTTGGCTGTGACCTGCCAAGGTAATGTGGAATTCAGCACCCACAAACACGTCGCTACCGGAATCGAAAACCCCTCAGAGATCTAATCAATAAAAACTGAGAAGAATGCTCCGAATTGATCCGTGCTGAAGTGGAAATTGAAGACTGAGATCACACCGACCTGCATCAAGACAGACAACAAGAGGAGAGGGTTCCGACCAGCTGGTCGGAACCCTCTCCTCTTGTTTAGTATTCAATCGTGCGCGAGGGGGGATTTGAACCCCCACACCCTTTCGGATACTGGCACCTGAAGCCAGCGCGTCTGCCGTTCCGCCACTCGCGCGAGTCACCCCGATCTCAGGGCGACAACCAGCATAGCGGATGCGCCGTAGATCTACCTAAAAAGAACCCCTCAGTTAAGAGGTTAAGGGCTGCACCCAGTAGTATCTACGCAAGGAGGAAAACCGGCCAGCCGCGTTAAGCGGGCAGGAACGCCCCACTCGGGCCAGCTGAGGGGAAGCAGCCGCAGGTCAGTGCTGCGAGCGCAACGGACCGCAAGGAGGTGCGAGTTGGGAGTACTCGATAACGTCGAGCGCGGCTTGGAGAAAGCCGTACGGGGAGCCTTCACCCGCGGTTCCAAGTCTCAGGTTCAGCCAGTAGAAATCGCCAGCCGCATCCGTCGGGAAATGGACGATCAAGCGATGACCTTCGCTGAGGGCCGCACTCTGGCACCCAATGTGATGGATGTCCGCCTGAGCGAAGCGGATTTTCAGCGAGCCCGTACCTGGGGAACCGCCCTAGCCGAAGAACTCTGCGATGTGGTCATCCGCCACGCCCGCTCCCAGAGCTACAGCCTCCAAGGCCCGGTTCGCGTCTCCTTCACGCAAAACCTCGAGCTCAAACCCGGCGACTTCGAAGTCATCTCGAGCACCGAATCCGCCTCGGGCTCAACCCCGGCTGCCTCTGCAGCACAAGCCGCCCCGCCGCGCGCACCCAGGCAACCGCCTGCCGCACCGCAGCAGCCTCCTTCCCGGCTGGCAGCGCCGCGCCCCGCAGCACCTGCGGCAACAGCGCTCAAACCCGTCCTCGATATCGGCGGCCGTCGTTACTCGCTCAATGCCGACTCCATCGTGCTCGGCCGCTCATCCGAAGCGGACATCATCATTGACGACACCGGTGCCTCCCGGCGTCACCTTGAGCTCCGCATCGCCCCGGATGGCACAGCAGCCGCGGTGGATCTCGGCTCTACCAATGGCAGCTTCCTCGACGGGCGTCGGATCAACGGCAGCGCTGAGCTCTCAGACGGCTCGATACTGACAGTTGGCCGCAGCCGGATGATCTTCCGGCTCATCGGCCAGGGCCAGGGAACCGCCGATCAGCCCGGTAGGAGCCTATGAACAGCGGAATCAACGGTTTGACCATCACCGTGCTGCAACTGGGTTTCCTGTTGCTCATCTGGGTCATGATCTTCAGCGTGGTTGCCGCCATGCGCCGGGACTTAGTCATCGGGCGCAAGGTCCGTACTGGTGCCCCCAGCGCACGGCAAGCACGGAAGCATCCCGAACTCGCCGAGCCCCCCGTCAGGCAGCAGGCTCATCGCCTAGTAGTCACCGAAGGCCCGCTCAGTGGGCAGGAAGTGATTCTCGATACGCATCCGGTTACCCTGGGCCGGGCTCAGGAATCCACCCTGGTCCTCGAAGACGACTACGCCTCGGGGCGGCACGCTCGGCTGTTCCCGCAGGGCAGCCGGTGGTTCATCGAGGATCTCGGCTCGACCAATGGAACCTACCTGGCAGATCAGCAGCTCACCAGAGCGCTGCCCCTGGAGATCGGCGTCCCCGTACGGATCGGCAAAACGGTCATCGAATTGAGACCGTGAGATGGCAGTTTCTTTAGTCCTGCGCTATGCCGCTCGTTCAGATACCGGCAAAGTACGCGCAAAGAATGATGACTCTGCCTATGCAGGCCAGTTCCTGGCCGTGGTGGCTGATGGCATGGGCGGTCACGCGGGCGGAGATGTCGCCAGTGCTTCTACCACCCTCGATCTCATTCACCTGGATCACTCCGACTATGCCTCAGGCGATGCCGGCACTCAGCTAGCCGATGAGATCCAGACCGCCAACTCGCTGCTCTCCGAAATGGTATCGATCAATCCGAAGCTCACCGGCATGGGCACCACGGTGACCGCGCTCCTGCTCTCCGAAGGTAGACTGCAGTTCGCGCATATCGGTGATTCCCGGGCGTACCGACTCAAAAACGGAATCTTCGAGCAGATGAGTACGGACCACACTTTCGTCCAGCGGCTCATCGACGAAGGCCGGGTGACCGCTGAAGAAGCCGAAAGCCACCCGCATAAGAACGTGCTGATGCGAGTTCTGGGGGATGTCGATGCCTCCCCCGAGCTGGATCTCACCAGTTTCGAAGCGGATCCCGGGGAACGCTGGCTGCTGTGTTCGGACGGCCTCAACTTCGTGCCCCTGGAAGTAGTCGAGCAGGTCTTCCGAGACACTCCTTCTCTCGCGGAGACCGCGGATCGCCTCATCGAGCTGACCCTGGAAGCCGGGGCTCCGGACAATGTCAGCGTGGTCGTCCTTGAAGTCGTCGAAGATTCAGAGCCGGCCACCGCCCCGCTACCGGTCACGGCTGAAAGGCCTGTCGCTGCAGATTCCGCTGCCCTGGACGCCTGTGCATCAAGCTCTGATACATCTGACACAAAGGACGAAGCAGAAGCAGCCTCGGCCCCAGATGCTGAAGACCCCGACGCTGAAATCCTCGAACCGTCGACTAGTGAAGAACCGGCGCCAGCCCTGGAATCTGCTGCAGAAGCAGAAACGCAGGCTGAGGAACCGGGCGAGGATAACAGCTCCGAAGAGCGCGAGCGTGGCGACTACCTGACCGCCGCTGTCATCGCCGAGGAACTAGCCCGCAGGCCCCACGAACTCGCCGGCGCCGCAGTAACCGCTCATGCCGAAGGCAAGATCCCGGCCATCACCGGCCGCCCCATACCCCGGGGAGCGGCGGCCCTGCTGACTCATAAGCCAGGCTCGGCCGAAGCCGGCAACGATGAGCCGGATAATGATGAGTACCTCATCACCGGGCCCGCTAAACGGCGGCCCTGGTTCAGTATCATCCTAGCCGTTGTTCTGGTGGTGCTGATCGTTGCCGGGGCCTGGTTCGCTTACGCCTGGACGCAGACCAGATACTACGTGGGCGAGTCGAACGGTAAGGTCGCGGTCTTCAACGGCGTCGCACAGACCCTGGGCCCGATCAAGCTCTCTCACGTCTATAAGGAAACAGCCATCACGGTGGAATCGCTGCCGGAGTTCTCCCAGCAGCGACTCCGGCAAACACTGCCTGCCGGAACCCTTGCGGATGCGGATCAGATCGTCGAGGACTTGCGCCTGGGCATCGTCTCACCGCCCGATGGTCCGACAAGCCCCAGCCCTTCGCCATCCGTCTCGGTACCTCCGTCACCGACCTCGCCTAGCCCTAGCCCCAGCGACGTCCCTCAAGCACTCATGCCAGAGCTTCAAGGCTTATCGCTACCAGGAACAGGAGGCCGCTGATGAGTCAGGTCCTGACGCTTCCTAAACCACGGCGCAATACCGAACTCGTGCTCCTGTTCTTCGCCCTGACCATCGGCATCGGGGCATCAGCCCTGGTCAATATCAACCTCGGCCTGGGCCTCGATACCGATTTCTACATCCAGGCACTGATTCTCACCAGCCTGGCACTCGCCGTGCATATCGTGTTGCGACTGCGCGCGAAATACGCTGATCCGGTGATCCTGCCGATCGTGGTAGCACTCAACGGCGTCGGCCTGGCGATGATTGACCGGCTGGACATCGGCACCGGGGATAACGCCGCCAGCAGGCAATGGCTGTGGACCACAGTTGCGGTGGCCGCCGCAATAGCGGTGATCTGGTTCCTGCGGGATCACAAGATCCTGCGACGCTTTACGTACATCTCCTTGGCGGTCAGCGTCCTCCTGCTCTTGCTGCCGCTCATTCCGGGCATCACTGCCGGCGATATCAACGGTGCGCGAGTGTGGATCAGAATCGGTCCGAGCACTTTCCAGCCCGGCGAAATCGCCAAGATCACCCTCGCGATCTTCTTCGCCGGCTACCTCTCCTCGCACCGGGAGCTGATCCTGCTCGCCGGCCGCAAGGTCGGCCCGCTGCAGCTCCCCCGGGCCAGAGATCTCGGCCCCATGATCGTCGCCTGGCTCGCCAGCGTTGGCGTATTGGTCTTCCAGCGAGATATCGGCTCTTCCGTGCTTTTCTTCGGCCTGTTCATCACGATGATCTACGTGGCTACCAGCAGGCTCTCCTGGGTGCTGATCGGTCTGGGACTGATCGGCGTCGGCGGCATCGCCGCGGTCCGCCTTTTCCCTCATGTCTGGCTTCGGATCGACTCCTGGGCCAATGCTTTCTCCCGAGAAGCGTATGACCGCGCTCCAGGCGGCAGTGAGCAGATCGTCAAAGGGCTTTTCGCCATGGCCAATGGCGGCATCATGGGTACCGGTCTGGGCCGCGGTGAACCGCAGCTGGTGTATTTCGCCAACTCGGATATGATCATGGCCGCTATCGGAGAGGAATTGGGGCTCGTCGGCATCACGGCGGTCATGATGCTCTATATGCTCCTGGTCACTCGTGGCTTCCGAGCGGCTTTGGGCACCCGGGACGCTTTCGGGAAGATGCTGGCCTGCGGGCTGGCCTTCGCCATCGCTCTGCAGTGCTTCGTGGTGATCGGCGGGGTGACCAGACTGATCCCGCTGACCGGCCTCACCACGCCGTTCCTCGCCGCAGGCGGGTCCTCGCTGCTGGCCAACTGGATCATCGTGGCCCTGTTCCTGCTGATCTCCGATGCTGCCAGGCGGCCTATTTCCACCGTGAACCCGATCCCGGGTGCAGCGGGGGATCACGGCATCGGCGCTAGTAAGAATGCCCCGGATCTCAACCCGGCGCAGAGTCAGGCGCAGGATCCTGCAAGCACAAGACCAATATCAGACTCTTCGACTCAGGTGGTGAGCAACTTATGAATCAGGCCATCAGAGCCTCCTGGATCGTGGCCGTGGCGCTCTTCGCCCTGGTCCTCGGATCCGTGACTTACGTTCAGTTCTTTGCTGCGGACAGTCTGCGCAATAACGAACTCAACACCCGCACCTTGATGCGGAATTTCTGCAGTGAACGCGGCCCAATTCTGGTCGGCGGCCAGGCCATTGCCCAGTCCGTGCCCTCACCGGATAACGATTCCTGCAAATTCACTCGGGAATACACCGACGGTCCTCTCTACTCCGGGGTTACCGGCTTCTTCTCGCTCAACTACGGTTCCTCCGCGATCGAATCCGCAATGAATAACGAGCTCGCTGGAGAGGGCGACGATTCCCTCACCAACCGGGTCACCCAACTGCTGACCGGCAACCAGCCCCAGGGCTCGGCTGTAGAACTGACCATCGATCCGCAAATTCAGAAGATGGCCTACGACATGATTCCGGACGGGATGAACGGGTCGATCGTCGTGATGAACCCCAAAACCGGCGAAATCATCGCCATGGTCTCCAAACCCAGCTATGACACCAACCTGCTGGCCAGCCATGACTATTCGCAGGTGACGCAGAACTTCCAGAACCTGGTGGCTGACCCGAATGTCTCCGTTTACGGCTCCGGTGCTTACCGGAGCACCTACTCCCCGGGGTCCGTATTCAAGCTCGTCACCACGGCGGCGGCCTTGGCGAGCGATAAATACAATAGCAAGTCGATCCTGCCCAACCCGGCGGAGATGTCCTTCCCCGGAACGACCTCGACCCTGCCGAACTATGTGCAGGGCAATTGCCAAGCACGCACCAGAGCGGATTTCGCTTTCGCCCTGGAACAGTCCTGCAACACTACGTTCGCCCAGATCGCCCTGGACATCGGCCAACAGCCTATGACCGACCAAGCCGAGAAGTTCGGTTTCAACCAGACCGACCTCAGAATTCCCTCGCTAGTCAACGAAAGCGTTTTCCCCGGGATTCCCGGACAGCTAGGGCAAGCGGAACTCGCTCGTAGCGCCATTGGCCAACAGGATGTGCGTGCCACGCCCCTGGAAGTCGCCATGATGACTTCTGCCATCGCCAATGGCGGCGTGCAGATGAAGCCGGACCTAATCAAGGGTGTGCGCGCCCCGGACCTTAAACCCATTCCCGGTTACGAATTCACTCCGGAACAGCTGCGGACCTCGGTGAGCCCCGAGATCGCGCAGCAGATCACCGACTGGATGGTCGGCGTGGTCGATAAAGGCATCGGCAGTGCTGCTGCCGTTCCAGGAGTCAAGGTAGCGGGTAAGACCGGTACCGCCGAGGGAGACCTGACGGATCCGACGGCACCTAAGAATTCCTGGTTCACTGGATTCGCTCCGGCGGACGATCCTCAAGTAGTGGTATCTATTGTGGTGCAGACCCCGGACATTGTTCAGGGCAGAAACCTAACCAGTCCTAACGCAAGTACTCTCTTCAAGGCGGTGTTGAACCAGTGAGACCGACATCGGGAATCACCTTAGGCAACCGATTCCAGCTCACCTCCCGAATCGCCATAGGAG
This sequence comes from Acaricomes phytoseiuli DSM 14247, assembly GCF_000376245.1. GTDB lineage: Bacteria > Actinomycetota > Actinomycetes > Actinomycetales > Micrococcaceae > Renibacterium > Renibacterium phytoseiuli. The sequence continues at coordinate 6,754 of NZ_AQXM01000058.1, forward strand.
GCATGGGAGAAGTCTGGCGTGCCCAGGACACCCTGCTTGGACGCACCGTGGCCATCAAGATCCTCAAAGAGGAATACACGGGAGATCCCGGCTTCTTGGAACGCTTCCGGGCTGAGGCGCGTAATACCGCGCTGCTCAATCATGAGGGCATCGCGAATGTCTTCGACTACGGCGAAGAAGACGGTTCAGCCTATCTGGTCATGGAGATGGTGCCCGGGGAGCCGCTCTCCAGCATCATCGAACGCGAGCATGTGCTTTCTCCGGACCTCACGCTCAGCATCATCGCCCAGACCGCCCGGGCACTTTCCGCCGCACACGCCCAGGGCCTGGTGCACCGGGATATCAAACCGGGAAACCTGCTGATCACCCCGGATAATCGGGTCAAGGTCACCGATTTCGGCATCGCCCGCCTGGCCGATCAGGTTCCGCTGACCCAGACTGGCCAGGTCATGGGAACAGCGCAGTACCTGGCCCCGGAACAGGCCACCGGCCAGGCCGCGACCGGAGCCAGTGATATCTATGCTCTGGGTGTTATCGGTTACGAATCCCTCACTGGACATAGGCCGTTCTCCGGGGAATCCCAGATCGCCATCGCCCTGGCCCAAGTCAACGATGCGCCACCGCCGCTACCGGAGACGCTGCCGACTCCGGTTCGCGCGCTCCTGATGTCGATGCTCGCCAAAGATCCGGCGAACCGGCCAGCGGATGCGGATAAACTCGCCGATGCCGCCGAGGCGATCCGCAACGGGGATATCCAGGCTGCCCATACGGCGGTACCGGGGATGCTGCTTTTCGAATCCTCGACCGGCCCGATCACTGCCTCCGTGGACACGAATCCCACCGCCGCTACTACTGTTCTGGGCGCGCAGACCGAGGCCACCACCGTGCAGCCGGCGACTCCGAGCTCACCGGCAACATCGGCTATGCCCACAGTCACCGGAGATCAGGTTGCCGCGCAGCGCTCCTGGAGCTCCGCCGACTTCGACGAAGCACTCGACGGAGGCGAGGCGGAGGGCTCCGAAGACGAGCGGCCGCCGGCTAAGCGCAGCCCTTGGACCTGGCCGCTGATAGCGCTGATCGCACTGGCCTTATTCGTCGCCATTGCGCTGATCCTGAACAACCTGGGCGTCTTCTCGGGAGCCGGCAACAATGCCTCTCCGAGTACTTCCCCGACCAGCGCGACGAGCAGCCCGAGCCCCACCTCTGCAAGTCCTTCGTCTCCGCCTACCCGGACCATCGAGCCGCCAGCGACAGTCACGGTGTACCCGGAACGCTATATCGGAAGAGACTTCGCTTCCGTGCAGGCGCAGCTCATCGAGCTCGGACTACAAGTAATCGGCGACGAAGTCTTCGACTCCTCCGCCGCAGGGACCGTGCTACGTCTCAGCCCCTCCGGTGCGGTCAACCCTGGTGCGACCATCACCGTAACCTACTCCAGAGGGCCGGAACAGGTTACGGTGCCGTCCTTCTCCGGTAAGACGGTGCAGCAGTACAGTTCCGAGCTGACCAGCCTAGGACTGGTGCCTGCTGGGCCTTCCGGTAACGGTAGCGCGATGGTGAGCGGCACCTCACCAACTCCCGGCAGTTCCGTCGCCAGGGGCTCGACAGTGACCTTCATGGCAGAGACCCCAGCCACACCGACCGCCACCGCCACCAGCAGCGAGTAGTTCTGAACCTGAACAGCTATAACAAGACAGTTGCACGCCCGGCTATCAGCCAGAAATGACCAGAAGATAGACCAGGAAGGAGAGGCCGATGAGCGAACCGTCTATGCTCAACGGGCGCTACGAGCTGGCCGAACTCCTGGGGCGCGGCGGAATGGCCGACGTCTATCTTGGTAAGGATATCCGCCTGGGCCGAGTGATCGCGGTCAAAATCCTGCGGCCGGACCTCGCACGGGATCCGCAGTTCCAGGCACGCTTCCGCCGCGAAGCGCAAGCCGTCGCCGGGCTCAACCATCCATCGATCGTTGCGGTTTACGATACCGGGGATATAGAGCAGGCCAGCGTTCATCAGGGCCAAGAGCCGACGCGCCTGCCGTATATCGTGATGGAATATGTGCAGGGCCAAACCCTGCGCGAGCTGATCAAGGCCGGAGAGCTCGGCATCGACCGTGCCATTGACTACGCTCTCGGGGTGCTTTCCGCACTGGAGTACAGCCACCGTGCCGGTATCGTGCACCGCGATATTAAGCCGGCTAATGTCATGGTGACCGCTGCTGGTCAGGGTGTCAAAGTCATGGATTTCGGTATCGCACGGGCTATCGCCGATGCCTCAGCGACCATGACCCAGACACAGACGGTGATCGGCACCGCGCAGTACCTTTCCCCGGAACAAGCCCGTGGTGAATCCGTTGACGCGCGCAGTGACCTGTATTCTGCGGCCTGCCTGCTTTACGAAATGCTTACCGGCCGGCCACCATTTCTCGGTGACAGCCCCGTCTCTGTGGCATATCAGCATGTCCGGGAGACTCCCGAGGCACCCAGCCGACTGAATCCGGACATCAGTGCCGCCGTAGACAGCGTGCTGGCTCGCGGGTTGCAGAAAGACCGCGCTGACCGCTTCCAGGATGCGGCGTCTTTCCGCCGGGCGCTGCGAGCAGCTAAAGCAGGGGTGGAACTAACCCCCGCTGCTCCGGCGACAACAGATCAGCTCGCCGCCGAGATTCCCACCACACTGTCACCGCAGGCAGGTGCCACGGTTCTGGATGACTGGGCAACAGCGGCCACCGACTCGGGTGAATCAACCACCCGGGCCATGACCAAGATGGTGAGCAGTGGGGCGCTCACCACTGAAGAAGGTCCGGATGATTCCGGGGACTCTTCGCTCGGCCTCATGCCGATGTCTGATGTCAACGATAATGAGGTTGACCGTTCCCGGCGCAAACGGCGGAGGGCCTGGACCGTTACGCTGTTCATCGCGCTGGTCCTAGTGCTGGGCGGTGGAGGTTATCTGGCGTACTCCATGATCAATGCCAGCTCTAACCCGCCCAAGGTCATGGTGCCGCAAGTTTCCGGATTAGCCGAGACTGATGCACTTTCCTCCTTGTTCAATGCTGGGCTACGCTCCATCATCCAGCGGGAATTCAGTGACGATGTCGAAACGGGCCAAGCGATCAGCACAGACCCCGCAGGCGGCAGCGAAGTAGCCCCGGATCGAACCGTGACGCTGAAGATTTCCAAGGGACCGGCGAATATCACCATCCCGCAGAACCTCGTGGGCATGACCGAATCCGCAGCGCGTGACTCCCTGCGTCAGCTCGGGCTCAGCCCTGGTACGACGACTATGGTGGATGAGCCCCGAATCCCTCGCGGTCAGGTAGTCTCCACGTCTCCGGGGATCGGTGAAAATGTCGCCGCAGATTCCACCGTGAACATCAATGTTTCTTCCGGGCAGGTGACCATGCCCGCGCTCTACGGGAAAAGCCGGCAGGAAGCCCAGGACATGATCAACGCTCTCGGCGCCCGGGTCACGGTCAATTTCGTGGAAGAGGAGAACAGCCAGGTAGCCCCGGGTACGGTGACTGGCCAGGATCCTCAGCCCGAGTCGAAGATCGATCAGAACGCGCGGGTCACGGTCAGGATCGCCAAGGAACCGCCCAGCACGCCATCACCGACACCTTCACCCCCGTTACCGACCGCTTCGCCCACTGCCGCGAATTAATCGAGCAACAGGTCAATGAGGAATCGATATTAGGAAACCGCCTAGCTGGTCACTGAACTAATCACAGGGCTCAGCCCGGCGGCTCTCTCTGCGGCTCCTCGCAAGCCCAGGGATTCGAGCCAGTTGCCTAGCATCTGATACCCGCCTTCGGTGAGAACTGATTCCGGGTGGAACTGCACACCGGTCAGCGGGGCTTCGCGGTGCTCCAGGCCCATGACGATGCCGCTATCGGTGCGGGCGGTGACTCGAAGAACATCGGGCACGCTTTCGGTGCTAACCGCCAGTGAATGGTAGCGAGTCGCCGTCACGGGACTCGGCAATCCCGCGAAAACTGATGTTGCATCGTGCTCCACGAGGGAAGTCTTACCGTGCATGAGCTCCGGGGCATGCCCGACCTGACCGCCATAGGCTTCAGCAAGTGCCTGGTGGCCCAGGCAGACCCCGAGCATCGGTTTGGCGTTCTCTCCACACCACATCACCAGGCCCAGGCAGACCCCTGCGCTTTCCGGAGCGCCGGGGCCTGGGGAAAGCAGCACACCGTCTCGGCTGCCGGCTAGGTCGATGGCTTCGGCAAGGCTCACCGCATCGTTGCGTACCACTGTAGTTTCCGCACCGAGCTGGCGCAGATAGCCAACCAGCGTGTACACGAAACTGTCGTAATTATCGATCACCAAGATTCTTGGGGTCACAGCAGGGTCCTCGCCTTACTCAGTCTTAACCGGTCTTACTCAGGATTCACCAATATCGCGCGGATTCGATGGTTGCGGCGTTGAACGGGCTGAACTGGGAAAGCCACGGGAACACCCAGGTCACCAGAGCCGCGAGCGCAACGGCAAGCAGGATCAGGAAAAAGATGACCCTGAGCCACGCCGGTCCCGGCAGATGTCTGAAAATCCAGCCGTACATGAGCTGCTGTTCTCCTATTTCTTCGCCAGGGCCTGAACTTGGTCTGCGATCTCCGCGGGAGGTCCGGCGCTGAGCGGACGCCATGACTCCAGGAGCGAATACGCGATGATGCGCTCTTCCGAACCGAACCGGGGGTTGCAGCTGGTCATCGTGAGAATCGACTGCTCCGGTATGGCATCGCGCACGGTGGGCACGGGAAGCAGCACCTCATTAGCTGCCGGTAAGACGATCTCGGTGTTCCGGAAGACATATGTGTAGTAGCCTTCAGCGGTCTGGATGTAGATCCGGTCCCCCGGTAGCAGGGTATCGATCCTATCCAGCACCGCCCCGCGGGTCTGCCGGTGCCCGGCTATCGCGAAGTTCCCAGCCTCGCCCGGCATGGCGGTCGAAGGGTAGTGGCCCAGGCCCAGAGTGTTCAGCTGCGCTACCGAGGTTCCTTCGACCAGGGGCCGCGGAACATAGTCCGGGCCGAAACGGGGAATGAACGCCAACCCGAAAACCTGGCCGACCGCACCGGGTTTGGCCGTCACCGGTGGCGGCCCGAAATCCTGCTGGTCATCCCCCTGGGGCACCAACGGACCCCCTAGATTCTGAACGAACTCCTGCGCTGCTTGCTGCTGCGTGCTATCGGCTTCGAGATTGGTCCACCACAGCTCCCAGCCGACGAAGAGGATCAGCACGATCCCTGCAGTGATGAGCAGTTCCCCGAAGAACTGGACCATTGTCCGCAAGACGCCCCGGCGGGGCTTCTGCCGCCCCGGATTACGGCGCTTCTGTGCGTTACGAGCTGCCCGGCGGCCGGATTCTTCCCGCGAGCGCGGGGCATCCGCCCGGGGCGAGATCAGCTCGCCGGCGCTGATACTGGAGGCAGGCTGCTGAGAACTTGTCACCCGATCTCCTGACATCTCCGTTTCCAGGCCAGCCCAAACGGACTGGACCGGATAGAATTACTCCGAGAAACCGTATAGACCGGCAGCTCCTGTCTTTAGCAGGATATCAATGCCGGGTCTGGATCCGCACTTCGCAGCGCAGGCCTGCGGAGCCTACCGGCAAGGAGAGTTCTGTGCCCGAATCAAAATCACGGCGTCGTGACCCTAAGCCCACTGCTTCGGCATCGGGCGCTAAAACGATCAAGCCGAACCCGGTCTGGTACAAACCGGTGATGTTCGGGCTGATGATCCTCGGCCTGCTCTGGATCATCACTTTCTACATCACGGCATCCACTCCGGGGGTGACCCAGCTGCCGATCCCAAGCATCGGGCCTTGGAACATCGCCGTCGGCTTCGGCGTGATCATCGTCGGGTTCCTGATGACCACGCGCTGGCGCTGAGCCGAGCTACCTCAGCAGAACTAGCCGAGCCAGATCGCGATGATCAGCATCGTGAGGAGGAAGCCAGAGAGGTAGTTGAGCGCTAAGAAACGCTTCCACCCCCGGTTGACCGCTGCTGATTGCTCATCCGCGATATTGGCGAACGGGCTGGCAGCCAGAATGTACGGCAGTACCAGCAGCCCGCTCAGCATGGCAGGCCAGCCGAGGGCTGATGCAGCGGCTCCGGCCAGTATCCAGCTGACGATGGCGAACCGGACGGTCCAACGAGCCCCGAGCACCGTGGCGATCGATGCTATGCCGGCCTGCCGGTCCGGAAGAATGTCCTGCACCGCCCCGAAGGCGTGGCTCGCGATTCCCCAGAGGAAGAAAGCAATCAGAGCCATGATGATTCCTGGCTGCAGGGGGCTTCCGGCGAGGACGAGTCCGTACCAGGCCGGGCTGACGAAGTGGAAACTGGAGGTCGCTGAGTCGACAAAGGGCCGCTCTTTGAACCTCAAGACGGGCACCGAATAGGCCAGGAGCGCAAACATGCTCAGGGCCAGTACCAACCAGGAAGCCCGGTCGCCCACCGCGATCAGGAAAATCAGGAACGGCAGGCTGCTGAGCCCTGCAGCGAGGAGCGTTCCGGTGTGGAATCGGGGCTCGAGGACTGCACCTTCTATCCCGCCCTTACGGGGGTTGGCCTGATCCGAGGCGTAGTCGAAGACGTCGTTGACCCCGTAGAGCGCGAAGTTATAGGGGATCAGGAAGAACAGCGTGCCGACGATCAGGGTGGCATCCCAACCTGCGGTGAGAAGGTACGTGATGAAGAACGGGTAGGCCGTGTTGACCCAGCTCAGTGGCCGGGAAGCCAGGAACCACTGTTTGAGCGGCAACTCAGCGACCATCCTGCCCCTTATCGGTCAGAAGCAGCCATAACCCCGGCAGGAGGATCGCAGCGGCCAAGGGGTAACTGAAATCCTCTATCGGAGCCAGGCCGATCCTCAGGCCGGAGATATGCTGCCCGGCATACTCCATCAAACCCACCATGATCATGACGTTATCGAAGACCGCCGTCAGTGCCAGCACGATGGACAGGGTGAGGGCCCAGGACTTCCACCAGCGCCGCACCAGGCCGCGGGCATCCGACGTGCGGGTCAGCGCATAGCCCGTCACCGCCGTGGCAATAACGAGGAAAAGCAGGCAAAGCAGCACATAGCTCATCGTTGCTCACCTCCGGGATCGGCAGGGTGCGGCGCGGGTTCGCTGCCCCGGTTTTTCCGGTTGCGCAGCTGCTGTGCTCCGGAGAGGAGCACCAGGGTCAGGTAGCACAGGAAGAACAGGAAGATCGGCTCCTCGAGGGGGAGCTCGGGGAGAAGTTCGATACCGGTCATCCAGGGGCTGCCGCCGCGGAAGAAGATTCCCAGGCCTATTCCGGCGAGATCCCAGAGGATGAAGAAGAGCACACCGAGTGCGAGCACCAGAGCGGAGCGGCGCCAGTTCTTCCAGAAGACCAGGCGGTGGCGCCAGTCGATGAGGATCATGCCGAGCGTGGAGACGCCGAGGCACAGCAGGTAAAGAAATCTCATAGCGGCTCCGGCAGGGGTTGTGCGCTGGTTTCCCCGCGCAGTCGCTTGACTACTAATTCAGCACTGATCAGGCACATCGGCAGTCCTACACCCGGGACCGTGGTGGCTCCTGCGTAGAACAGACCTGCGACTTTCGCAGAGGTGTTGCGCCCGCGGAGAAAGGCGCTCTGCCGCAAAGTGTGCGCGGGCCCCAGGGCGCTGCCGCTCCAAGAGCCATAATCCCGGGCGAAGTCAGCCGGACCGCTGGTGCGACGCAGCACAATGCGATCCGCCAGGTCGTGACAGCCGGACCAGTCGGCCAGCTGGCGGATGGCAGCATCCGCGAGCTCCTCGACTCGGCGGTCGCCTCCGCCGTTCAGGCCTCCTGCACCGAGCCCCGAATCCGCCGGTACCGGGATCAGCAGGAAGAGGTTCTCATGGCCTTCCGGAGCCACGGAGGGGTCGGAGGCGCTGGGCCGGCAGACATACAGGGAGGCCGGGTCCACGAAGGCCTCGCCTTCAGCAGCATCGAAGATCGCGCTGAAGTTCTGATTCCACTCCCGGACGAAGAGGAGATTATGGTGCTCCAGCTCCGGAAGGCTGCCGCGCACGCCGAGATATACCAGCACGGCTCCCGGGCCGGGAATCTTGCGCTGCCACCAGGATTCAGGGTAGCTGCGCAGTGCCTCGGGGAGCAGCGCGGTTTCGGTGTGATGCAGATCAGCCGCGGAGACGACGATCTCGGCGCTGTGGTGATGGATGCTGCCATCCGCTTCCCGGTAGTGAACGCCGGTCACGGAGGGCTTCCGGCCGGATGTCGTGGTGATCTCGGTGATCTCGGTGCCGGTGCGGATCCGGACGTTCTGAGCCCGGGCGAGATTTTCGATGCTCCCGATGATCTCGGTGAACCCGCCCAGCGGATAGTCAATACCCGATTCCAGGTCGAGATGGCTCATCAGCTGGTAAAGCGCCGGGGCGAGCATCGGTGAAGCTCCAAGGAAAACTGCCGGATACCCCAGGATTCTCCGCAGCCTTTCATCTCCGAAGCTGGAGCGGATGTGCTGGTCGAGGGACTTCATCAGCAGCGGCAGCATGGTGCCGGCGTGTTTGAGTACGTCCTGGGAGAAGAAGGAACCCGGTGAGGCGAAGTTGGTGTAGAGAAAGGAACCGAGTGCTACCCGGTAGGTTTCTTCTGCCGCCTCGAGATAGCGGCCGAGCGCCGCTCCGGCACCCGGTTCGATGCTTTCGAAAAGATCCTGATTGGCCTGCCGGCTGGCGCGGATCCGCAGGGCCTCTTGCTGCTCCTCGAAGAAGACCTGGTACCCCGGGTCGAGCCGAACGAGCTCCAGCTGCTCTTCGGTGCTTGTGCCTAGAAGCCGGTAGAAGTGCTCGAAGACTTCGGGCATGAGATACCAGGAAGGCCCCAGATCAAAACGGAAACCCTCCGAGGACCAGGATCCGGCCCGGCCGCCGGTGCGCGGCAGCGCTTCGAAAAGCGTCACCTGATAGCCTTCCCGGCCCAGTAGGGCAGCTGTTGCCAGGCCAGAAATACCCGCACCTATCACGGCTACCCGCTGCTCCGGCGCAGAGTTGCGGTTCGCTTTCATGATGAGCTTCTTCGTGGCAGATCCTGCCACGGCCTGAGTCTGATGATCGAGCGGCCGGCCGAAAGCAGCTTCACCGGATCCGGAACCCGGATCCGGCTCTGCATGATCTGCGCTGCGGCGGTTCGCTCCAACCGGGTATTGAGTTCCGCGAAGACGCCATGCGCCACAGCCACGGCGTATCTGCTACTCACCGGCAGCTGCGGGATCACCGCTGCCGCAGCATCCAGATCGGCGGTGATATCCGCTGTGATGCGCTGCTTCTGCGCTTCTCCGAAATCCTGCGGATCGAGCCACGGGAAGTAATTGCGGCCCAGTGCATACCAATCCTGATGGAAATCTCGCAGGAAATTCACCTTCTGGAATGCCGAGCCCAGGCTTCGCGCCCCCGCCTCGACCTCCGCCGGGCCGACTCCTCGCAGAAAAACCCGCAGGCACATCAGGCCCACTACTTCTGCCGAACCGTAGATGTAGTCGCGAACCTGCTCCTCATCGAAAGGGCTGGGGTCGGTATCTCTGCGCATCGAGGCGAAAAAGGGCCGCACCAGCGCAGCATCGATGGCATTCTTGCGGGCGGTGTCGGCGAAGGCGTGCACCAGCAGATTACTGCTGTAGCCACGATCCAGTGCGGCTAAAGTCTGCGCTTCGAGTTCGTCCAGAATGCTGGTGATCTCCGGCTGCTCGAGGCCGGCCTGGGCAGCGGCTCCATCCACGATTTCATCCGCTATGCGGACAAGGCCGTAGATCGAGGCGATATCCGCTTTGCGGCTTTTCCCCAACAGGGCGCTCGCCAGACGGAAAGAGGTCGAATATCGCCGGATCACCTGCGTGGAGCTTTCCCTGGCGATGTGTTCGTAACGGCTCAGCGCGCCGGGAGCATCAGCGGATTCCAGGGTCATCGCACACGCTCACGAGCCTGGTCTGCAACGGCTTCAAGATGCTGCCTCAGTTCATCCGGTATCGGCCAGATAGACAGAGCAGCCACCGCGCGGTGTGATTCCTGCTCGATCATGGCTTTGACATCCTCCAGGGCTCCGCTCGAGCTGATCATGCTGCGGAGCTGAGCTGCCGCAGCATCATCCAGGTTACCGGTGCTCTCGAAGCCGTTCAGCTCGGGATGGTCGGCGCAGCGCTGGCGGGCTATCCAGGCCAGGGGAGTGAGCTTGCCGGAACGGAGGTCGGTGAGGGCGCTCTTACCGGTGAGCGAGGGATCCCCAAAAGTGCCAAGAACATCGTCGCGCAGCTGGAAAGCGATGCCAGCCCGCCTGCCATACTCAGCGAGTCCGGCATGGATTGCGGGCGGCGCCTGAGCGAGTATCGCAGCGGCGCGGAGCGGAGCCTCGAAAGTGTAGAAAGCCGTCTTCCGGTAGTACATCTGCAAGATCTCCGGCAGATCCGCTGCGGCCACACCGAGCTCGAAGGCGACATCATCCAGTTCACCCGCCGCGGTGATCAGAAGGCAATCGCGCATCAAGGCCATGAGTTCTGCACGAGGTGGGTCCTCGAGCTTCGCGGTGAAGAGTGCCAACTGCGCCTCATGAAGCATCAAGTCCCCACCGAGAACTGCCGCGGCTTCACCCCAGCGCAGAGCCGTGCTGGAGCCCAGCCGGGCTTCGACAGATGCGGCGAAGCTGCCGTAGAGGTTCGGGGTTCCTCGACGGACCCGGTCTCGGTCGATCACATCGTCGTGGAGCAGAAAAGCCGTGTGCATCAGTTCCAGCGCTCCCGCGACCGGAATGGCAGCAGAACTCAGGCGGCTCGGATCACCGCCCAGTAGGCGGTACGAATCCAGGAGCAAGGCGGGGCGAACGCGCTTGCCGCCCCTGGCCGCATGGCGTAATTCCTGCCATAGCCGGAGGTATCTTTCTCCGTGACTTGCGGCAGCGGTGAGCCGCTCGCGGAAGAACTCATCCAGCCATTGATCGACCGCAGTGATATCTGCTGATCCTTGAGTTCTCAGCTGCATTTATAGCCCGAGCTCCGATACCGGCTCTGAGGTGCTGAGGTTTCTTGGCTCGAAGCACCTCATGAAAACACTCTTCTCTCCAGCAGAAATTTCCGATTGACCCTGTTATCAACAGAAAGCGCAGTGTGGAAATAGTAATCACAGGAAGACGGCGATGGAAAGCGAACTACACGCGTGTAAGTTATGCCCACCTGTGGACTTCCTTGTGGATAACTTACCGGGCTGGGGACTGCTAAGAACTAGCGGATCAGCCCAGAACCGGCGTGAACAGGAAGTCGTGCAGTACCGCGGCCCGCCATACCGTAAGCGCCAGGAGGATCAGCATGATCACCGCCAAGCCGGCCCATTGGTACACCTGCCGGCCGGCCGGGGCATAGATGAAGATCAACCCCAGGAGTGCCCCGGCGATCAACCCGCCCAGATGGGCTTGCCAGGCGATACCCGGAATCATGAAGCCCAGAACCGCGTTGATGCCGAGGACCACCAGGATCGGCGTGAGGTTGGCGCGCTGTTTGAGCTGCAGGACGAGCACCGCTCCGAATAAGCCGAAAACCGCACCGGAGGCACCGACGACTCCCTGATCCACCGGTGCTATCAGCAGAACAGCAACGGAGCCAGCGAAACCGGAAACCAGGAACAAAGCGAGGAATCGCAGTCTCCCCAGAACGGGCTCCAGGGCCTGGCCTAGCACGTAGAGGGCCCACATATTGAAGAGGATGTGACCGAGGAAGCTCGTTGAGTGCGCGAAGACCGAGGTGAGCATCCGCCAAGGCTGGAGTTCCGTGAGGAAGGGCGCGTACATGAGCGTGTTTTGTAGGTTAAGCCCCGGAACCCATTCGAAAACGAAGACCACCACGCAAATGGCGATGAGTGTGAAGGTCACCACGGGCCGGCCTTCGCGAGCCACCGCACCGAAAGCCGTCCTCTGCTTCGGCAAGTTTCGGTTGGCCTCCTCAACGCAGTCCACGCACTGAATCCCCACGGCAGCATGACGCTGGCAATCGGTGCAGGCCGGGCGACCACAGCGCTGGCAGCGCACATACGCCGCCCTATCGGGGTGCCGGGGGCATACGGGAACCTCCGTGCCCTGGCCTTCGTATGCCCCTGGAACCCCGTAACTCACTGAGTCAGAGCTGCTCTACAGTGATCGACTCGATCACTACATCGTCAAGCGGCTTATCACCCGCAGCCGTGCGAACGGCCTGGATCTTATCGACAACAGCCTTGGAGTCTTCATCGGCTACTTCACCGAAGATGGAATGCTTTCCCTGCAGCCACGGAGTGGGAACCGTGGTGATGAAGAACTGAGAGCCGTTGGTGCCCCGACCGCCCTGGATGCCGGCGTTGGCCATTGCGAGCTTGTAGGGCTGGCTGAAGTCCAGTTCCGGGTGGATCTCATCATCGAACTGGTACCCCGGGCCGCCGATACCGCGGCCCAGCGGATCGCCGCCCTGGATCATGAAGTCGGGGATGATGCGGTGGAAAATCGTTCCGTTATAGAGGGGCGCATCACTGCTCTCGCCGGTCTCCGGATGAGTCCAGGTTTTTTCGCCGGTGGCCAGGCCGGCGAAGTTCTGCACCGTCTTCGGCGCGTGATTGCCGAAGAGGTTCAGCCGGATATCACCGTGATTGGTGTGCATAGTGGCATGGGCAGTCGCTGCAACAGTCATACTGATTATTCTTTCATGATCTCGTGTATCGGGGCCCAGTGGTATCCCGGTGCGTCTTGTGATTTCTGCCGGAAGTCGCCGTCGACTGCCATTCAGCGCGGATTCCACGTAGGCTAAAGGGAGTTTCGATGAATTCGGGAGGTAGTTGTGAAGAAAGCAGATCGTGTCACCCGTGATCTCGAGGAAACCGTGAATCACGTCAAAGATCAGGCCAAGGACTGGACCGGCCCGCAAGTAGAGTCCGTGCGAAACTGGGCAGAGAATACTACGCCCAAGGTTCAGGAAGGCTTCCGCAAGGCCGCCCAGTTCACTGCCGATGGCGTAGCCACCGTCACTCCCAAGCTGCAGGACAAGCTGGAAAAATTCGGCCCGAAACTCTCCGATGCGGTGGATAATGCTGCGCCGAAGCTGGCGGAGAATCTGGAAAAGGCGACCCCGGCTCTGCAGAACGCCAAGAACAGAGTGGTCGAGGAATACCTGCCGAAGTTCTCAACGAAGCTCGGCGAAACCGCACAAGCTGTTGGCAAAGCCCTCGATGGTGCCGCGTCAGAGGCTTCTGCAGCTATCGAGAAGACGGCGAAGCCCGCCGTCTCCCAGGGCAAACGGGCGACGAAGAAAGCTCGTAAGGCAGCTGAGCGCAGCGCGAAAGAAGCAGCAGCAGAATTCAAGCGGCAGCAGAAGAAGGCGTCCGGCAGCTCGAAGAAGGGCTGGCTGATCGTCGGGGTCATCGGTGCTGCAGTAGCCGCCGGAGTCGCCGTCTGGCGCGCCTCCCGCCCGGTGGAGGATCCGTGGAAGGTTCCGGAGCCGGTCAAGAATGTGGCGGAAAAAGCCGAATCGGCCGGTGCCGAGCTCAAAGAAAAGGCTGAAGACGCAGCGGATAAAGCTTCTGAGACCGCCAAGGATGCCAAGGACAAGGCTGAGAAGAAGGTCGACGATCTGAAGAAGTCCTGAATCGTCTTGACCGTTCTGCGGTCAGAAGATTCCACGCAGATTTTCAGTGAGCATTGCGGGGTGAAGGCTTCCTTCACCCCGCAATGCTAAATTTAATAACGATGACACAGAATTCACACAACGACGATCTCTCCTCGATTTCGCCTTCCGGAAGCTCGGAACTTCAGCAGAAGCCGAGTGTAGCCATCATTATTCCGGCGTATAACGAGGAAGCCGTGATCCGGCAGTGCCTGATCGCGGCGATCTACCAATCCGTTCCGGCGGATGAGATCATCGTGGTGGATAACCGATCCACCGACTCCACCTGCGAGATCGTGCAGAAAATGCAGCAGGAATACCCGGAAAGCCCCCTGCGGCTGCTTCATCAAGAAGCAGACCAAGGCCTTATCCCCACCCGCAATTACGGTCTTGACCGGGCCAGTTCCGATATCCTCGGCCGGATCGATGCCGACTCCGTCCTGGAACCGGACTGGGTGGAGCAAGTGCAGAAAGCCTTCCTAGTCTCTACTGTCTCTGCCGCGACGGGGCCCGTGGTCTATTACGATATGCCGCTGCGCCGATTCGGCCTCAAAGCCGATGACAAGATGCGCCAGCTCATGCTCAAACTGGCCAAGCAGCAGTATCACTTCCTCTTAGGCAGCAATATGGCCATTCGCAACAGCGCCTGGAAAACCATCCGCAGTGAAGTCTGCCGTGATGAAGAAGATTTGATGCATGAGGATATCGATCTTTCACTGCATTTGGCGGATAACGACCTCAAGGTCCAGTACGTGCCGGCGATGATCAGCGGGATGTCCGCGCGGAGGTTAGAGGATTCGCCACGCGATTACCGCTTCTATGTGACCCGTTTCGAGCGGACATATAAAGCACATAACGTCAAGAACCTAGCCCTCAAAGCTCCTATGGTTGTCTTCTTCTCGGTGTATTTCCCGGCCAAAGTGCTACGAGCCCTGCACACCGCCAGCGTCGGTCAAGCAGCACAGCGGACCGTGAGGTCTTAGATTCCACACGAACGCAGAAGCGGACGTCACAACAACCCCATAAGCCCGACGATAACGTAACAACTCTCCTGAGGCCATCACTCAAGCAGCATTGAGGACTCGGCGTTCGTCTTCGTCACTCAGTCCACAGCGGCGCGGAGTGGTACGGCTGTGCTCTTCCCACACCAAACTGTCCGTGAGCGTTTCTGCTAGGGGGCGTGTGACTAAGCCCGCTGCACGGGCACGCGTAGTATCCATGGTGGCGAACCCTCGCCATTCGGGGTCAGCGATCCACAGGGACAGCGATGCCGGTCCCATCCACCCGCCAATGCCTGACTCTGCCAGCCTGCCCGGGGCAATCCACACCGGGGTAGCTGTGGACCCAGAAATAGCGGCAGCAGTTGCCAAGACGTCGCGCAGACACATCGTCAAACCCGTCGCATTGAAAACGCCTTCAGACCGCCGTTCGGCGAGGTCGACCAGCCACGCCGCAAGATCGCGGACGTCGATGATCGCGCAGGGGAAGTCCGGCTCCGCGGGTGCCACCACATGCTCGGCGACGGGATGCGCGAACCGCCAAGGCCAATATCCGGTGCGGCCAGAGTCGTCTCCAGGTCCACCAATCAGGCCCGAGCGTACCACCGCACAAGGACCAGCAGCTCGTACGATTCGCTCGCAAGCGACCTTGGCCGGGCCATAGTCATCATCCGTCTCCATGGCATCAAAGCACAACGGATCGAGCACGGCGGAATCCTCGCCTTGTTCGATCCGCGAGAAATCAGCATAGACGTTGCCGCTCGAAATGAAGACACGATGGCGTGTACGCAGGTCACGGACCGCCCGCCGAACTTGCCCTGGCTGGCGAGAAACATCAACGATGCTATCCCACATACGGTCTGCCAGACTTGTCAGGCCGCTCTCCTCGTCTCGGTCAGCCCGGACGAAACTGACTCCGTCTGGTGGTTCTGCCGACCCTCGTGCCACACAGGTGACGCGATGACCACGCTCCACCCCTTGGCGTGCTATCTGCCTACTAAGAAACGCGGTACCACCGAGGATGAGCAAGTCCATAAAACCATTGAACCTGGCCTCTTCTTCCGCCAGAAGAGCCGTTCGCCATGAGCCAAGCTACAGCGAAGAAGAGTGTATGGAACACGAGCATTCGTGTCTCGCCTGTTCCAGTAAGAAACTTTCGGTGGAGGCAAGGGGACTCGAACCCCTAACCCCCTGCTTGCAAAGCAGGTGCGCTACCAATTGCGCCATGCCCCCGAATATCCTCTAGAGGATATCTTACTTCACCGGGTCGGTGCCCTTACTCCAGGCGTCCTTCTGAGAGTTGGATTCCTGCATTTTCTTCCGCAGGAAAATCACTCCAGCGACAGCAGCCGCAATAGCGATCAACTTCTTCATCATTACCTCCTGGGCGTCTGGGAAGAATCCGAAGATTCGTGGGCGTACCAGGACTTGAACCTGGGACCTCTTCGTTATCAGCGAAGCGCTCTAACCGCCTGAGCTATACGCCCTCAGTCCCAGAGCCAGCATTGCCGCTCTCGGGATTCCCTTGCGAGCCGAAATAAAACTTTACCGCATGCGGTACATCGCCTCCAAATGGGGCGATCAAGCGGTTTCGGCTCACCGGATCAGTCGTCCGTCAAGGTCACTCCGATTCCGCCCACAAGCGTGGCGGAGATGTTGTAGAGCACAGCGGAGAGCATCGCCAAAGCGGTCAACAAGACGACATTAACCACGGCTACGATCGTCGCAAAAGAGGCTACCTGGCCCAACGAGGCGAAGCTCCTGATATCGAACCCGCTGCCGGTTCCTCCCGCCAGAATGCTGTTGATCCGACCGAACACACCGGTCAGATCCAGAACGGACCAGAGCACAATAGCGGCAACCACGATCACGATGCCGAGAGCCACCGAGAGCAGGAAGGAGAGTTTGAGTACTGACCAGGGCTCCACCCGGGAGACCTGAAGCCGCGCCTGGCGGGCTTTAGTAGCCGGCGCCGGTTTCACCAGTGCGGGCCGGGGTGAGCTCTCCGCGGTCTTGCTGGCGGCCGGCCGCTGCTGAGGTTTGACCGGCTGTGCACTCTTGGCTGCCGATGCATTGGAGTTATTGCTGCTCACTCGTTGCCTCCCTCGATACCGGAGGCTGCCTCCGGCGTACCGTCTTCAATCAACGGTACTTCATTCTCCGTGTTTTCAACGCTCACTGATTCTTCCACGAGAATCTCTTCATCTGAATCTTCAGCGACTACCAGGCCCCGTTCAATATTACGGGCGACTTCGAGAATACGATCGTTTTTACCGGGTTTAGCGAAGATCACGCCCATGGTGTCACGGCCTTTAGCCGGCACTTCGTTCACCTTGGAGCGGACCACTTTACCGCTGCCCATGACCACAAGAACCTCGTCATCGTCTTCCACGATCACCGCCCCGACCAGGTCTCCACGATCCTCGACGAGCTTGGCCACCTTAATACCCAGACCACCGCGGCCCTGCGTACGGTACTCGCTGACCGCCGTCCGCTTCGCGTAGCCGCCTTCGGTCACCACGAAGACATAGGAGTCATCACTGACAACATCCGCTGCCAAGAGCTCGTCATCGGCGCGGAATTTCATACCGGTGACACCGGAGGTCGCCCGGCCCATGGGCCGCAGCGCTTCATCGGTCGCGGTGAAGCGGATGGACTGGCCTTTTCGGGAGACCAGCAGCATGTCATCGCTTTCAGAGACTAGCCGAGCGGAAACCAGCTCATCGCCTTCACGGAGATTGATCGCGATAACCCCCGCAGAACGCTTGGTATCGTAATCCTCCAGCCGAGTCTTCTTCACCAGACCGTTCTTCGTGGCCAGAACCAGATACGGCGCCTGAGCGTAATCCCGCAGGTCGAGAACCTGAGTGATGCTCTCATCCGGCTGGAACGCTAGCAGATTGGCGACATGCTGACCTTTGGCGTCTCGGCCCGCTTCCTGGAGCTCATAGGCTTTCGCCCGGTACACCCGGCCCAGATTCGTGAAGAAGAGCAGCCAATGATGGGTCGTGGTGACAAAGAAGTGCTCCACCACATCATCGCCCCGGAGCTGAGCGCCCTTGATGCCCTTGCCGCCGCGGTGCTGCGAACGGTAGTTATCACTGCGGGTGCGCTTGACGTACCCACCGCGGGTGATCGTGACGACCATTTCCTCTTCCGGAATGAGATCTTCGATGCTCATCCCCGGGTCATAACCCAGCAGGATCTCGGTCCGCCGATCATCGCCGTATTTGGCGGAGATCTCCGCCAGTTCCTCGTGCACGATCTCGCGCTGCTTCGCCTCTGAATTCAGAATCGAATTGTAACCGGCGATCCGACGTTCCAGTTCATCGCGCTCATCCTGGATCTTCTGGCGCTCCAGCGCGGCGAGGCGGCGCAGTTGCATATCCAGGATGGCATTGGCCTGCGGCTCATCGATGCCCAGGAGGTCGATCAGCCCGGAACGGGCTTCTTCAACCGTGGGTGAGCGCCGGATCAGCGCGATCACGTTATCTAAGTCGTCCAGAGCTTTGAGCAGGCCGCGGAGGATATGCGCCCGAGCCTCAGCCTCTTTCAGCAGGAATTTGGTGCGCCGGACGATGACTTCCAGCTGGTGCACCGTCCAGTGCCGGATGAAGGCATCCAGGCTCAGCGTGCGCGGCACGCCGTCGACGATGGCGAGCATGTTCGCGCTGAAGTTCTCCTGCAGCTGCGTGTGCTTGTACAGGTTGTTCAGAACGACCTTCGGCACGGCATCCCGCTTCAGCACTACGACGAGCCGCTGGCCGGTGCGGCCGGAGGTCTCATCGCGCAGGTCCGCGATTCCGGAGACCTTACCGTCCTTGACCAGATCAGCGATCTTCACCGCGAGGTTATCCGGGTTGACTTGATACGGAAGTTCGGTGACCACCAGGCAGGTGCGGCCCTGGATCTCCTCCACGTTGACAATGGCGCGCATCGTGATGGAGCCGCGCCCGGTGCGGTAGGCGTCTTCGATGCCGCGGTGGCCGAGGATCAGCGCGCCGGTGGGGAAATCTGGGCCCTTGATCCGCTCGAGGAGGGCCTCGAGCAGCTCTTCCCGGCTGGCCTCCGGGTTCTCCAGGTGCCACTGCGCACCGGAGATGACTTCGCGGAGGTTATGCGGCGGGATATTGGTGGCCATACCCACCGCGATCCCGGAGGATCCGTTGACCAGGAGGTTCGGGAACCGAGCCGGCAGTACCACCGGTTCCTGGTTCTTGCCGTCGTAGTTGTCCTGGAAGTTGACGGTGTCCTTGTCGATGTCCCGGACCATTTCCATGGCAAGCGGGGCCATCTTGGTCTCGGTGTACCGGGGAGCAGCGGCGCCGTCATTACCGGGTGAACCGAAGTTCCCCTGGCCCAGGGCAAGGGGATAGCGCATGACCCAATCCTGGATCAGCCGGACGAGCGCATCGTAGATCGCAGTGTCGCCGTGCGGGTGGTACTGGCCCATGACTTCGCCGACCACGCGTGCGCATTTATTGAAAGAACGATCGGGCCGGTAGCCGCCGTCGTACATCGCGTAAAGAACCCGGCGGTGCACCGGCTTGAGCCCATCGCGCACTTCCGGCAAAGCCCGGCCGACGATCACGGCCATCGCGTAATCGAGGTAGGAGCGCTGCATCTCCGTCTGCAGCTCGACCTGTTCTATATGGTCGGTCCGGATGACGGTTCCCTCGACGATTTCGTCAGACATACTTCACAATCGCTTTCTCTCTGCCAGGATCCTGTTGAAGAAGCCCAGCAAACGGCTCAGGGCGGGTGCTGATACCTCGGTGCCTCAGATATCCAAGAACCGCACGTCTTTGGCATTGCGCTGGATGAAAGCGCGCCGGGATTCGACATCCTCGCCCATGAGCACGGAGAACATCTGATCCGCTGCCGCGGCGTCGTCCATGGTCACTTGCAGCAGGGTACGCGAATTCGGGTCCATCGTGGTCTCCCACAGCTCGGTGTAGTCCATCTCGCCCAAACCCTTATAGCGCTGGATGCCGTTCTCCTTGGGCAGGCGGTGCCCTGCTGCCTGGCCTCGGGCCAGGGCTTCATCCCGTTCCCGGTCGGAGAAGACGTAATCGTGAGTGGCATTGGACCACTTCAGCCGGTAGAGCGGCGGTTGTGCCAGGTAGACGTAACCGTGTTCCAGCAGCGGTCGCATGAACCGGAAGAGCAGGGTCAGCAGCAGCGTGTTGATGTGCTGTCCATCGACATCGGCATCCGCCATGAGCACGATCTTGTGATAGCGCGCCTTGGAGACATCGAAATCCTCACCGATCCCAGCACCGAAAGCGGTGATCAGGGACTGCACTTCGGCATTGTTGAGGGAGCGATCGAGCCGTGCTCTTTCCACATTGAGGATCTTGCCGCGCAGCGGGAGGATCGCCTGGGTCTCCGGATTCCGGCCTCGTACTGCGGACCCCCCAGCAGAATCTCCCTCCACGATGTAGATCTCGCTCTTGAACGGGTCCTTGGACTGGCAATCCTTGAGCTTTCCGGGCATCCCACCGGATTCCAGGAGGCCTTTGCGGCGAGTGGATTCCCGCGCTTTACGCGCCGCTAGCCGAGCCTGCGCGGCCTGAATGGATTTACGGATGACGTCCCGGGCCGGGCCAGGATTGCGCTCGAGCCAATCGCCCAGCTCATCGGTGACGACTCTCTGCACGAAGCCCTTCGCCTCGGAGTTGCCGAGTTTGGTCTTGGTTTGCCCCTCGAACTGCGGTTCGGAGAGCTTGACCGAGATCACCGCGGTGAGACCTTCGCGGATATCGTCACCGGTCAGGTTGTCATCCTTCTCCCGGATCAGGTTCTTATCCCGGGCGTACCGGTTGATCAAGGAGGTCATCGCGGCGCGGAAGCCTTCTTCGTGCGTGCCGCCCTCATGAGTGTTGATGGTGTTCGCGTACGTGTGCACGCTCTCCGAATACGCCCCGGTCCACTGCATCGCCAGTTCCAAGGCGATGGACCGACCACCGATATCCTGGCTCTCGCTTTCGAAAGCGATCACTTCGGGGTGAACGACTTCCACTCGCTTAGCGGAGTTGAGGTACGTGACGTAATCCAGCAGGCCATTGTCGTACTGGTAGACCACCTGCCGGGATTTCTCTTCGGGTTCTTCGTCGATTTCGGAGGCGATCTCTTCCCCGGGCTCAGCGGAGACTCGCTCGTCAGTGAGTGTGATCCGCAGGCCTTTATTGAGGAACGCCATCTGCTGGAACCGGGCGCGCAGGGTTTCGAAGTCGAAATCCGTGGACTCGAAAATGCCCGGATCCGGGTAGAAAACCTGCGTGGTGCCGGTCTCTTCGGTCGCCTCGCCTTTGTTGAGACTGCCGACGGGCTTGCCGCCATCCGCGAAGGACTGGTGCCAGGTGAACCCTTGCCGGCGCACTGTAGTCTCCACCCGAGTGGAGAGCGCGTTGACCACGGAGATGCCCACACCGTGCAGACCCCCGGACACCGCATAGCCGCCGCCGCCGAATTTTCCGCCGGCATGCAGGATGGTCATGACTACCTCGACCGTCGGCTTGCCTTCCGTCGGGTGCATATCCACGGGAATGCCGCGGCCGTCATCGACAACCCGTACGCCGCCATCGGCTTGCAGGGTGATCTCGATATGCGTGCAGTATCCTGCGAGCGCTTCATCAACGGAGTTATCGACGACTTCGTAGACAAGGTGATGCAAGCCGCGGGGCCCGGTGGAGCCGATGTACATACCGGGACGCTTCCGGACCGCTTCCAAACCTTCCAGCACAGTGATGTCACTGGCGCCGTACTGTGGTTCTCCAGCAGTGCTGACAGCGTCATTCGACGAGTTATTGTTCGACAAAGACCTACTCGACCTCATTCTTGATTCTTGATGGGTCTGCTCCGGCCAGCCCTGAATTCCAGTCCGCTACCCGACCGGAATCAATACCGGCCAAGGTTCCGGGCCAGGTATCCAAGCATCCGGTTCATTCTGCTTTTATTCTACAGCTTTTTCTTCCACACACCGTCTGGCGAAGACTCCAACACCGGGAAAATAGTCATCAAAAGCTCACTATGCCCGCTTAGCTGGCCTCAGTAGCAAAGAATGGCCCGGGATACGCGCATTGATTTCCGTGCCTTGCTCAGCCCGATATCGCGAATCTGTGCTGTCAGAAAATTACCTGCTCCTCAGCCATAGGTATCCCGGGGGCCGCGGCCGTTCACCCGCCGGGCTCCTTTAGCCCAGTTAGGCGCTGCCGGTCCCAGAACATGAATCACCGTCACCACTCCGGCCCCCAGCTCTTTATCGAAGCGCTGCAACAGAGTCGAGGAGAGCAGTCGCAGCTGAGTAGCCCAGCTAGTGGAATCGCAACGCACCTGCAATTTAGTTCCGGTGAAGGATTCCGGCTGGCAATGCGCAGCGATCTCCGGGCCCACTAAAACATCCCAGCGAGTGATCACGGAACCGACCGCTACCGGAGCCGCCCAGCCGCGTTCGGAAATCATCCGACTGACCACGCCCCCCAGCTCCTGAGGATCCCGGCCCGTTTGCTGCCCGGAACCGAATCGGCGCCGATTTCTACCACCCCGGCCCGAGCCACGCGCCGCAGAACCCTGCAGACCTGAAGACTGCTTGCGCTGCGGCCGATCCCCCCGAGCCTGAGCGGCCTGACGCATCCGGTTGAGTGCGAAGCGAGGAGCATCGACCTTTTCCGTCTCTTCCGAAGAGCCGATTCCTCCCGGGATCGGCTGCGGATCAGACAATTCTTCACTCATTTCTTCACTCATCGCCGGTGGCCTCTGAGTTCTCAGCGCGATCCAGGCCCTGCGAGCTCGGGATCAGGATCTTCCCCGGGGCGCTCATCCGGATCCGGTGACCTTGCAACTGCTCCGGGATATCTGCATCCACCGCTGCCGTCACCAGAACCTGCTCAGCTCCGGATACCATCTGCGCCAACCGCTCGCGACGGTTCGTGTCGAGTTCGGCGAAGACATCATCCAACACCAGAATCGGATCCGCCCCGGAGACTTCCTGCTCCTGGCGCAACAACGCGTAGCAGGCGAGGCGCAGTGAGAGCGCCACCGACCAAGTCTCGCCATGAGAAGCGAATCCCTTGACGGGGAATCCGGCTAATAACAGGTCGAGTTCATCGCGATGCGGGCCGATGAGCGTCAACCCACGATCAACCTCACGGGGCCGCACAGCGATGAGAGCCTGTTGGAATCTTTCCATGAGCTGCGCTTGTGGAAGCCCACCCAGATCCTCTTCAGCCGCCAGGAGTTCATCCGCGCTGCGTGCTCCCGGCTCATCTCGATCAGGATCTTCCTGATACCCGTTGAGACTGGAGCGGTATCTCATCGAAAACTCTTTGCCGCCCTCGGTCAGCGCGGCATAAGCTTCCCCGGCGTGCGGAGCCAACTGATCGACCAGGCGATACCGCGCCTGAACCAGCTCCGCAGCAACAATGGATAAATGCTGATCCCAGACGTCCAAGGTGCTCGTGAAATCCGCGGGCAGCCCGCCACGGGAAAACCGATGCCCTCGGGCGGATTTCAGCAGAGCGTTGCGCTGGCGCAGCACCCGATCGTAATCACCGCGCACTCCGGCCAATCGCGGGGAAAGAGTCTGCAGCATCTCATCGAGGAATCTGCGGCGCTGCCCCGGGTCACCTTTGACCAGGGAGAGGTCCTCAGGGGCGAAAAGCACACTTCTGCACAAGCCGAGGATTTCCCTGGCGCGCACCGGATTGGCGCGGTTGATCCGCGCCCGATTCCCACCTTTGCTGTTAATCTCTAGTTCCAGACTCAAACGCTGACTGCCACGGACCAGACAGGCGCGGACAATCGCCTGCTCCTGACCGATCCGGATCAGCGGTGCATCGGCGGAAACCCGATGCGAGGCAAGGTTAGCCACATAACCGAGCGCTTCGACGATATTCGTCTTGCCGAATCCATTGGCACCGACCAAAACGCTGACACCCGGCTGGAACTCCACGTCGAGCGAAGCATAAGAGCGGAAATCGGTGAGCACAAGCTGCTCCAGGTACACGAGTAGGCCTCGATGTCAGTCGGCGGGATCCGGCTTCACCGCGGGACGCATCTGGTGACCGCCGAACTGATTGCGCAGCGCCGAAACCATCCGCATGGCTGCAGAGTTGTCATCGCGCGAGGCGAAACGTGCGTACAGCGCAGCAGTGATCGCGGGCACCGGAATCGCGCTTGCGACCGCTTCCTCCACGGTCCACCGGCCTTCGCCGGAATCTTCAACATAATCGGCGATGCCTTCGAGTCCGGGGTCCGCTTCTAGCGCTCGGACCATGAGATCCAATAGCCAAGAGCGCACTACGGTGCCTTTCTGCCAGGCACGGAAAGTGCCGGTGACATCTTTGACGATGTCTTTCGAGGCCAGTAGATCATAGCCTTCGGCATAGGACTGCATGAGACCGTACTCGATGCCGTTATGCACCATCTTGGCGTAGTGTCCGGCACCCACACCGCCGACATGGACAAAGCTGTCGGAGCGCTCGCCTTCCGGCCGGAGCGCATCGAAAACCGGCATAGCCCGGGCGATATTCTCATCGGTTCCACCGGCCATGAGCCCATAGCCGTTCTCCAGCCCCCAGACTCCGCCGGAGACACCGCAATCGATGAATTCGATGGATTGTTCAGCGAGGATCTCCGCATGCTCCTGGTCCGCTGTGAAACGCGAGTTGCCACCATCGATGATCAGGTCCCCGGGGCTCAGTCGATCGCCGAGATCCCTGATCACGGTGTCCGTGATCCTTCCTGCCGGGACCATCACCCAAATGATCCTGGGCTCCGGCACAGCGGCTACCAAAGCATCGAGATCGGCGACATCGGAGATTTCCCGGTTGTGGTCGTATCCGGTGACGTCGATGCCTTTCTCCCGGAGCCGGGAACGCATATTGAAACCCATTTTTCCGAGACCGATAAGACCGATGTGCATAGTGTTTCTCTTCTTCTCTTCTTTGCTGACTCTCGTCACTGGTTGGGCAGTCGGACCGGCATCACCAGGTAGCGGTAATCGTCCTGATCATCGCCATCGAGCTTCTCCTGAGCCGTGATCATCGCCGGTTTCGGTGCCGAGGTGAAAGAGAACCTTACGTATTTGCTCTCGATGGCATTCAGCCCTTCGCTTAGATAATGCGGGTTGAAGGCCACCGTGATGGGTTCACCGGTGAGCGAGACTTCCAGGGCTTCGGAAGCCTGCGCTGCTTCACCGGTACCGGCATCCAGGCTCATCTGGCCTTCGGTGAAGGAAAGGCGAACCGGGGTATTGCGTTCGGCCACGAGAGCGACCCGCCTGACCGCTTCGATGAGCGCTGAGGTTTCAACTACGGCGTGGATCGGAGTGCTCTCCGGAAAGAGCGATCTGATCTTCGGATAGTCGCCATCGACCAGAAGCGAAGTGGTACGGCGCCCACCGCTTTCGAAGCCGATGAGGTCAGCTGTATCACTCAGCGCCAGACTCAGTTCCCCAGCTCCGCCAAGCGTCTTGGCAACTTCGTTGAGCGTCTTGGCTTTCACCAGAACAGAAGTGGAGATCGCAGGATCAGCGGGTTTCCAGGTCATTTCCCGCATGGCCAAGCGATACCGATCAGTGGCGAGCAGAGTGATGGTGTCACCCTCGATCTCGACTTTGACGCCAGCAAGAATGGGCAGGGTGTCATCCTTGCTCGCGGCGATGCCGACTTGAGCTACGGACCGGGCGAAATCTTCACCGGATACCGTGCCACTGAGGTCGGGCAGCTGCGGAAGTTCGGGGTATTCGTTCTCCGGCATCGTTGCCAGATTGAACCGTGCACTCCGGCAGCTGAGCGTGACTTTGGAACCATCGGTTTCCACCTCGATCGGTGCCGAAGGCAGGCTGCGGCAGATATCAGCCAGCAATCGTCCCGAAACCAGGATGTTACCCGCTTCGATGACTTCTGCGGAGATCTCCAGATGTGCGGAGATCTCGTAGTCGAAACTCGAAAGGCTCAGTGTTCCGGTTTCTGCTTTCAGGAGTAGTCCGGCAAGGATGGGGACCGGCGGCCGCGGCGACAAGGCGCGCGCAGCCCAGCTGACCGCATCGTTGAGGACATCCCGCTCTACTCGGAACTTCACTAGTGCCTGCCTAACTGTCTTCTGACGTCTCTAAAGTAGTCCGGATAGCAGAGCACACCTCGTGCCGCCTTGCTGTCAGGAAACTACATACCCGATCCCAGCTTAGCCGTAGACGGATCAGGCCAGTCTAGGTCGATAGGATCAGAATCGATGGCCAAGGCAGGCGCTTTGTTCTTTGGGATGATCAGAAATATTGGAATTCTTAGTGTTAATAACCTCTGTGGAAACTGTGGATTACTGCCTGGATGCCAGGAGATCTCTCACTTCTTGGTTGTGTACAACATGTGGTTCAGCGGGGGCTGACCTGTTATGGGGCTGGTGATAGCGGAATCCCGCGAGAATCATCATCACAGGAGTACCGCGCTTTATGCTCAGGGGAACCGAAGTTATCCACCGTTATCAACAGACTTATCAACACCAACGATATCGTGGCTGTTGTACCGCGTGTCGGGCCTGACTCAGCACTAACTCTGCCGCTGTTGCTGTTTGATCAGGTTGGTCAGCTCAGTCACCTGGTTGAAGATCGCGCGCCGCTCAGCCATCAGTTCCCGGATCTTCCGGTCGGCATGAATCACGGTGGTGTGATCGCGGCCGCCGAGTTCCTGCCCGATCTTAGGCAAAGAGAGATCGGTGAGCTCACGGCATAAGTACATGGCGATCTGCCTGGCATTGACCAGCGTCCGTGTCCGCGATTTCGATTTCAGCTCTTCTAGACTCAGATCGAAGTACTTCGCGGTCTGGCCGAGAATGGTCGTCGCGGTGATCTGCTGATCGCCTTCATCGGTGATCAGATCTTTGAGTACTGTTTCGGCAAGCGAGACATCCACGTTCTGCCGGTTGAGCGAAGCGAAAGCCGTGACTCGGATGAGTGCTCCTTCGAGTTCCCGGATATTAGTGGAGATCTTCGAAGCGATGTATTCGAGAACGTCATCTGGAGCATACAGGCCCTCTCCGATGGCCTTTTTACGCAGAATCGCGATCCGGGTCTCCAGTTCGGGCGGCTGCACATCAGTGAGTAGACCCCATTCGAAACGGGAGCGCATGCGTTCTTCGAATCCGGAAAGCTGTTTCGGAGCCAGATCCGAGGTGATCACCACTTGCTTGTTGTGATTGTGGAGTGCGTTGAAGGTGTGGAAGAACTCTTCCTGAGTGGCTTCTTTCCCGGAGAGGAATTGGATGTCGTCGATGAGCAGGATGTCCACGTTCCGGTAAGTCGTCTTGAAGCTGGTTCCCTCATCGTATCGGATGGAGTTGATGAACTCGTTGGTGAATTCCTCGGAGTTGACGTAACGCACCCGGATGCCGTTGTAGAGCTTACGGGCGTAGTGTCCGATGGCATGCAGCAAGTGGGTCTTACCGAGACCCGAATCACCGTATATGAACAGTGGGTTATATGTTTTCGCGGGAGCTTCTGCTACGGCGACTGCAGCAGCATGGGCGAAACGATTCGATTGCCCAATGACGAAAGTATCGAAGATGTATTTCGGGTTGAGTCTGCCGAACTCGTTCGATGTGCTGGGTGGCTCTGGCTGCGGCCGGGTCTCACCGCTGGCTTCGGGGATTTCCTGCTCTTCTTCCTCTTCCACGGCAATGGGTGTCAGATCGGTATCGATACTGATCGCGCACAGAATGTCTTCGCCGAAGACCTCGCGCAGAGCCAGATCGAGAGACCCTTTGATCTGATTCTGCAGGACCTCGCGAGTCAGTTCGTTGGGCACGGCCAGTAGCAGCGTCGAGCCGATGAGCCCTTGCGCCTGGGCCAAGGAGACGAATCCGCGCTGCCTGGGCGAGACGTGCTCGTCTTCTTCCAGGATTCTCACGACCTTGCGCCATGATCCAGCGATGTTTTCGACGTTCTCTATGTTCACGATTGAACTCATTCTGCCCAGGGACTACTCACGGTTATTGAACTATCCACAAAGTTGTTCACAGCTGGTGGATAACTAGCCTTGATTAAGAGTAGGTGATCAGGGCTCCCCTGCGATAGCTGGAGTCTGTACTGTGGATAACAGTCATTTTCAACTTCTGAAAAGAATGCTTGATGCACCTCTGCTCAGGTTTTGTCCATAGTCATTTCAAAGGCCTGTTTTCTTCTTCCAGCGGTTCCTGGTTTGACTGAAAGCTCCTTGATGGCCTAACGTTGTTAAGTCATTTGATGCCTGTTTCAGGCATGCGATCTGCAGCATAGGCCGTTATACTTCCCCGTATTGTGTGGCCATGCCTCAGCACAGTCTTTGGAGTTGACCACCGTGAGCAAGCGGACTTTTCAGCCGAATAACCGCCGTCGTGCCAAGAAGCACGGCTTCCGCCTTCGCATGCGTACGCGTGCTGGCCGCGCCATTCTCGCTGCACGCCGTAGCAAGGGCCGCAGCGAGCTCTCTGCCTGATGTGATTCAGCCGATGACCGGGATTCCGGCGATGCCGGCTGGTGATTAGCCGTGTTACCCATCCGACATCGGGTGCGTCATGCTGCAGAATTCTCTTCTATTCTTCGTTCCGGCACCCGTGTAGGGGGCCGGAACTTGGTGTTATACGCAAACGTTGACAAGACAGCAGAACAATCCGATGCGGGTTACGGCTTCATCGTCTCCAAGGCGGTTGGTAAGGCTGTAGTCCGTAACCGGGTCAAGCGTCGTCTTCGGGCTCTTGCCACGCAGAGCATTCTGGCACTGCCGGAGCGAACCAGAGTAGTAGTCAGGGCGTTGCCAGCTGCTGCTGATTCGGACTGGCAGACGCTGCATGCGGAGCATGAAAAAGCTCTGGCTGCTTGTCTGCGTAAGATCAGGGAACAGAGCCGTGGCCAGACCGAATGACGATCAGCTTGCTGACAGCATACAGCGGAAGGAGAGCAACGCAGTGACTCATGCTTCTGCCCTCCCCTCACGTACCGATTCCCTTAATCTGCTGCATGTGATACGGAATGTTCCGCGACATCTCATGATCGGAATCCTCTCCGGTTACCGAGCTGTGATCTCTCCGCTCTACGGTCAGGTGTGCCGTTATTTTCCCAGCTGCTCGGCTTATGCCCTTGAAGCGGTGACGATTCACGGTGCAGTCAAAGGATCTTTTCTGGCGAGCCGACGTTTACTGCGGTGCCATCCCTGGAGTTCGGGCGGGGTCGATCATGTTCCTGCGCACCCTTTTCGAGATTTCTCTGACACATCCTGGGAGAAGACACCCCGGATTGTGATGCTCAACCATCCGGAGCGATACCTGGACCGCATATACGATCGGGCCGTCTAGGTCTGCGAGGGGAACAACGAATACATGAACTTCTTCGAAATCATTCTTTTCCCGTTCAAATGGCTGGTCTCAGTCATTATGCTCGGGTTCCACGAAGGGCTGACCTTCCTGGGTATGCCCGGTGATAGCGGCTGGACCTGGACACTGTCGATCGTCGGCCTGGTTCTGGTGATCCGCGCCGCGCTCATCCCGGTTTTCGTGAAGCAGATCAAGGCTCAGCGCGGCATGCAGGCCTTGCAGCCGGAGATGAAGAAGCTCCAACAGAAGTACAAGGGAAAGACGGATCAGCTCTCCCGCCAGGCGATGGCGCAGGAGCAGATGGCGCTCTACAAGGATCACGGCACCAATCCGTTCAGTGCGTGTTTGCCGATTTTGATCCAGATGCCGTTCTTCTTCTCGCTCTTCCAGGTTCTTTCCGGGATCTCCAATGCGAATAACAACGGCCAGGGAATCGGTGCTCTGAGCCATGCTCAGGTGGAGCAATTCGACAACGCCACGATTCTGGGTGCTCCGCTCTCCGCGGCTTTCCTGCCTCAGGTGCAGAACGGCGATGCGAATATCTCCGTGATCCTGCTGTCCATCGTGATGATCTTGGCGATGATCGCTTCGCAGTTCATTACGCAGAAGCAGATCATGGCGAAGAATATGTCTGAAGAAGCTATGGCTTCGCCCTTCATGAGACAGCAAAAGCTCATGCTCTACATCTTGCCGCTGGTCTTCGGTATCGGTGGCATCAACTTCCCTATCGGTGTACTGATCTACTGGACGACCACCAACCTGTGGACGATGGGCCAGCAATTCTTCGTGATTCGCAGAATGCCTACTCCCGGATCTCCTGCCTATAAGGAGTACATGCAGCGCCGGAAGGAGAAGGGCCTTCCCATTCTGGGTGCTAAGAAAGAAGAGCCAGAAGAAATTGAAGAGCCTGTTGCCAAAGGCCAGCGTTCCCAGCCACAACGGAAGAACCGAAGGAAGAAATGATGACCGTGCACAGTTCTGATAACGCGGAGTCGTCTCTGGTGGAGGAGCAGGTGGAGGAGCAAAACGACGACGCTTCTGCTCCGGAAGAGACTGAGGATTCGGGGCAGCAGCCTTCCCGGATGGAGGAAGAAGGAGATGTAGCGGCCGACTACCTCGAAGAGCTCCTCGACATCGTGGATATTGATGGTGATATCGATATTGAGGTCCGTAACGGGCGCAGCTACCTTTCCATCGTCAGCGAAGAGGTCAATGACAATCTCACCTCTTTGGTAGGTGCTGACGGAGAAGTACTGGAGGCGCTGCAAGAGCTCACGCGGCTCAATGTCCTTTCCGTGACGGGGCACCGATCCAGGTTGCTGCTTGATATCACGGGATTCCGGGCCGAACGCGCTAAGGTTCTGCGGATTGAAGGCGAAGAGGCAGTCAGCCGTGTCAAAGCAGAGGGTGAAGCTGTTCACCTCCCGCCGATGAATGCCCATGACCGAAAGATCATCCACGATGTGGTGGCAGAGCAAGGTTTGGTGAGTGAGTCTAAAGGCGAAGGATCACGACGTCACGTAGT
Source organism: Acaricomes phytoseiuli DSM 14247 (assembly GCF_000376245.1). Taxonomy (GTDB): domain Bacteria; phylum Actinomycetota; class Actinomycetes; order Actinomycetales; family Micrococcaceae; genus Renibacterium; species Renibacterium phytoseiuli. Next base: position 37,278 of record NZ_AQXM01000058.1, read on the forward strand.
CGTCAGTGCTTCTTGAGAGATGGTGAAAGAAGTCCGGCCTCTAGAGGGGGTCGAAGCTACGGCTGCTCGAGTCTTCGGGGAACGGTTACCGCTCGCTGAAAGATATGTCTGGCATTTGGCGACCTCGGGTATCGAACGTGGTCTTATCGGCCCGCGTGAGGTTCCGCGCTTATGGGATCGTCATGTGCTCAACTGCGCGGTTGTCAGCGAACTGATTCCGGAAGGCATGCACGTCGCCGACGTCGGCAGTGGTGCGGGCCTACCAGGGTTGTGTCTAGCGCTGGTGCGAGAAAATCTTTCGTTGACACTGATCGAACCCTTGGAGCGACGGGTTCTCTGGCTTGAGGAAGTCGTCGCGGATCTTGACCTGGGTCAGCAGGTGACTGTTCTGCGCTCCCGGTCCGAGCAAGCGGTGTCCGAGGTGAACTGCGATGTAGTGACCGCTCGGGCGGTATCCGCGCTGACGAAGCTTTTGCCGTTGACGATTCCGCTGCTGCATGGAAGCGGTGAACTCTTGGCGGTCAAAGGCCGCAGTGCAGAACGGGAGATCCAAGAGGCAGCCAAGGCATTGGTTAAATATCGTGCAGAGGATCCTGAGGTGCTGACGGTGGGTAGGTTCCTTCCCGAACCGACGACTGTTGTCAGGGTCAGGGTGAGTTCCTGAGTCCCTAGATGCTGAGTACTGCGTATCCTGGAAAAGGGCACTTAATGCCAAGGATTGAGCCCTCAATGATTTAGCCGAGCAAAAGGAAAGGAGTGCGTGTGGTTCCGCCACCAGGTTCGTCTCGTATGCCGTCCTTCGCCAAACTCTCTGAAAAACTCGGAAATAAATCTAATTCAAATGATTTTCAGAATGATAAAGGTGTTTCACGTGAAACGGGGCGAGATGTGATCAGCGAAGTTGACGGAGATAGCCCCATTGGGCGAGAGCTCGCCGATGAGACTCGTCGCAGGGAGAAACTCCGCGGCCGCAAGCTCGTGAAGCCGGATCACACTCGAATTCTCACGGTAGCGAACCAAAAAGGTGGTGTGGGTAAGACCACGACCACGGTGAATATCGCAGCCGCCCTGGCGTTGGCCGGACTCGTAGTCCTTGTTGTTGACATTGATCCGCAAGGGAATGCTTCGACTGCTTTGGGTATTACTCACCATGCGGAAGTGGAAAGCATCTACGACGTTCTGATCAATGATGCGCCGCTGGTGGACGTCGTTGCACCATGCCCGGATATAGAAGGCCTTCTCTGTGCTCCGGCGACAATTCATCTGGCTGGTGCCGAGATCGAACTCGTTTCCTTAGTGGCGAGGGAACAACGTCTTCGTAAAGCACTGGAGAAGTACGCGGAAGATCGTGAACAAAAGGGCTTGCCTAGACTGGACTACATTCTGATTGATTGCCCTCCCAGCTTAGGGCTCTTGACGGTCAATGCTTTTTGTGCGGCAAATGAAGTGATGATTCCGATTCAGTGTGAGTATTACGCATTAGAAGGATTGAGTCAGCTGCTCAATAACATTTCGATGATCCAGAAGCATTTGAACTCAGACCTTGAAGTTTCTACGATTCTTCTAACGATGTATGACGGCCGCACTAACTTAGCCTCACAGGTGGCTGATGATGTTCGTGAGCACTTCCCAGAAAAAGTCTTGTCGACGGTGATCCCCCGATCAGTACGCATTTCTGAGGCTCCGAGCTATCAGCAGAGCATTTTGACCTATGATCCATCGTCTTCGGGCGCTTTGAGTTATCTGGAAGCCGCTGCTGAACTTGCGGGAAGGCGGGCTCTAAACCGCTAGAATAATGCCTGTAAGCCTTTGATTCTCGAGGTTCTGACAGTAAGGCAGGCATGACAGTGGCAGAAAAGCAACGCCGTGGCTTGGGCCGTGGCTTAGGTGCCCTTATCCCCGCGGATGAAACGGCAGAGGAGGGCTCCGCTGCTAAACGTCCAGTAGATGTTTTCTTCCCCGAATCCCCGGAACCTCAAAGCCGGAGCCGGAAAGCAAAGGTTTCACGTGAAACCATCGAACTTGTAGAAGTGCCTGGAGCTAGCTTTTCTTTACTCCCACTAGACAGTATTCATCCGAACCGGAAGCAGCCTCGTGATGTTTTCGATGAAGATGATATGGCTGAGCTGGTTCACTCGATTCAAGAAGTAGGGGTCCTTCAGCCCATCGTTGTGCGGAAGTCCTCTGAAAAGTCTGGCCCGGACTATGAGCTGGTGATGGGTGAACGGCGTTGGCGGGCAAGTAGGGCTGCTGGTACTGAAACCATTCCTGCTATTATTCGCGATACTTCTGACCATGATCTTCTTCGGGATGCATTATTAGAGAATCTGCATCGTAGTCAGCTGAATCCTCTGGAAGAAGCTGCGGCGTACCAGCAATTGCTTGAAGATTTCGGGACGACGCACGAAGAACTTGCCGATCGACTGGGCCGTTCCAGGTCCCAGGTATCCAATATGCTGAGACTGCTGAAGCTTCCTCCGCTGGTGCAGCGACGAGTTGCCGCGGGGGTACTCTCGGCAGGCCATGCCAGGGCGCTGCTTTCTCTGCCGGACGCGGGGGCGATGGATAAAGTTGCTCAGCGCATTGTGGCAGAAGGATTATCTGTCCGTGCTACGGAAGAAGCCGTAGCTTTATATCAAGAGGACTCTCGTACTCCGGGATCACGAACTACGCCATCAACTGCCCGTCATGATCGCTTGGATTTTCTGGCGAATTCGCTGGCGGATCGTTTGGATACCAATGTTAAGATTACTCTCGGAAGCAAAAAAGGTAAGGTCAGCATTGAATTCGCTTCAGTGGAAGATCTCAATCGGATCATGACGGTACTGAACCCAGAGAGCTGAAACTCCGCCACTGGAGTACAGGCTTAAAAGGGGCCGATGGTTTCACGTGAAACCATCGGCCCCTTTTAAGCGGGAGAGAATCAGGAGTTGAGGTACTCCGCAAACTCCTTCTCGAAATACTGCTTCGGCCGAGCCCCGATGACTTTGCTTTTGACGGTACCCTCGGCAAACAAATAAACCGCGGGAATCGAAGTGATCCCGTACTCAGCGGCGATCCGGGGATTCGCGTCGACATCAACCTTTGCGACACTCACGCTATCGCTGTACTCAGCCGCGATCTCTTCGATGACCGGGCCGAGGGCGCGGCAAGGAGTGCACCACTCAGCCCAGAAATCAACGATGACTGGTTTGTCCGAGTCAAGGACTTCGTCCTTGAACGTGCTATCGGTAAGTGCTTTGACTTCGCTCATGTGAAGAACCCTTTCTGTATCGGTTTGTAGAAAATCGCGGAATTTTCGATTCAGTTGCTCAGCGTGCCGAGATAGTGCTCGACATCTAGAGCAGCTGCGCATCCAGAACCCGCCGCTGTGATCGCCTGGCGGTATGTCGAATCGACAACATCGCCCGCCGCGAAGACTCCGGGAAGGGAGGTCTTGGTAGATCTCCCCTCTACGGCAATCGTCTCTTCCGGGGTGATATCAAGGATGTCCTTGAAAAGGTCCACTCGGGGATCATTGCCGATGGCTACGAATAAACCGGTGACCGGCAACTCGCTTTTCTCAGAAGAAATCAGATTAGTCAATGTTATTCCGTTGACTTTCTCTTCACCTGAGATACCGGTCACTTCACTGTCCCAGATGAACCGGATCTTATCGTTGGCGAAAGCACGATCCTGCATGATCTTTGATGCCCTCAGTTCCCGACGCCGGTGTACCACTGTGACGGTCCGCGCGAACTTGCTGAGGAAAAGAGCTTCCTCCATAGCGGAATCCCCGCCGCCCACAACAGCGATGTCCTGATCTTTGAAGAAGAAACCGTCACAGGTTGCGCACCAGCTGACACCACGGCCGGAAAGCCGTTTTTCATCCGATAGCCCCAGCTCTCGGTAAGCGGATCCGGTGGCCAGGATTACGCTACGTGCTTCATAGCGCTCCCCTGAGCCGGTGACCACGGCCTTGACTGGGCCATCGAGGGAAACTTCAGTCACGTCCTCATACTCGATCTGCGCACCGAAGCGCTCGGCCTGCTTCTGCAGCTGATCCATGAGCTCTGGCCCCATGATCCCCTGCGGGAACCCCGGGAAGTTCTCCACCTCAGTGGTATTCATGAGCTCCCCACCAGCTGTGACCGAACCGGCGAGAACCAGTGGCGAAAGGCTGGCTCGCGCCGTGTAGATGGCTGCCGTATAGCCTGCTGGGCCGGAGCCGATGATGATCACATCACGGATACCGGGGGTGCTGGATTCATTGCTCACAGAAGGCAGACTCCTCGAATCATAGGCCGTGCTGTCCGCACGGTCGTGGTCACTGTCACCTGCTCCGGCACAACGGTGCCAGCACAAGAAATATTCCGGAGATACCCCCGGAGCACCTTCAGCCTACTGGATCCCGATCTCCGAGATCCGGAGCCCGTAGGGCAGGTTCGGCAAGGGAGAGGACTGCAGTCTCGGCAGCTCTCTGAAGTTGATGATCAAGTACTGCATACGGTTGTCCTGACCGCCTTGATTGCTTCCGCTCGGCACCACGGTGATCTCGGGGCCGGTGAAGCTTCCGGTGCCGATATTCCTGGCACCCTCAAGGCTCGGCTGATTATTGGCCAGCAGATCGAAGCTCCCGCCGGTTCCGCCGACCTGAGTGATGGTCACGGAACTCACGGGTGCCGGTTCCTGCAGTTCGATCACGAGAGCCAAGCCCTGGGCCAGTCGCCCGAAATTCGCAGAAGCGAACTGTACGGAACGCCAGGAGGTGCCGGAGTCGGAGTCGATCAGGTTACCGAGATTACTGTCCTGGTCATTGGAAAGCGTCGGATCACCACCACTGATGACCCGGGTGACCCCTACCGGCACCGGAGAGACCGCCGGTGCAGTGCTGTTCTCCTCGCTTGGTGAAGGAGCGGCGGAAGTGCTTGTACTTGTTGTGGGGCCAGAACTGAAGAGGTTGCCGATCTGGCTCAGTGCCAGAACCAAGGCGATGCCCAAGATCGCGATGAGAATGGTCATCACGAGCCACCGCCCGGAGCGAGGACGATTCTCATCGTCTTCGTTGAACTCCGGTTCGGCTGCAGCCGGTGCCGGCCGGGTAGTGGCGCTCGCTCCCATGGCGGCGGGAGACGCACTCGCGGTGACCTTACGGCTCGCTGCGCCCGTGGAACTCACAGGGCTTACTGGGCTCACGGGGCTGGTAAGACTGACGGAGGGCGTTGTCGTCACGGGGGTCTGGCTCGTGGGATCGTGTTCCACGAGCTCCGGATCGTCGATTGTCTCCGGATCGGTAACCGGTTCATCCCACAGCGTGACTTTAGGTTGGGTGCTTTCTTTGCCGGATGTCGCAGAGCTCTCCGAGGGCGATGTGGCAAGGGGAGTATTGTCTTCGTAAACGTAGTCATAGGGCCCGGGAGCAGGCTCCGGTGGCCGGGCGGTTCCGAAGATTTCGAGCCCGAGAGCATCGGTGAAATATGGCTCCACAAAAGGCTCGGAAGCGACCAGCAGATCCAGCAGATCCGCAGCCGGTGCCTTGCTTGTGATCAGGTAAGCGGTACCGGCGGAGCCATCGCCCAGGCTCAGGTCCAGAATCTGGAAGTTCGCCTCCCGATCCCCGGTGGCGACTTCGCGGGAACTTCGGGTGAGACCTTCTGCGTTCGGCGGAGTGGGGATGACAATGCTGACCGGGCGGTTGAGGACTTGGTCGATGCCCTCGAGCACGAGATCGCCCTCGGCAGAGGACAGGATCTGCTCGGTAACCCGGTATCGGCCGCCTATAACAGAACCGATATCGATCGAGTTCGCCAAGTTCTCCTCCTCGGGCAAAACAGCCTTGACTATGGCCGCAGTGGTACTGGATTTGCTGATTTCTCCGTTGTCCGATCCTAACCGATCGGCTTGCCCAGTGCTGGGCAGCAGGAAAGCGACGACAGGTGCCGGCAGAAAACGACCCAGCCGGCTCAGAATCGGCCGCAGCAGGCTCTCCAGCTCGCCGACATTCATCAGACGCAGGCTCAGGAAGTAGATCAGCGCCATCACGAGCCCGACCAGGATCATCGTGATCAAGGCGTTGGCCGGGTTCTGCCAGGCGAATCCCGTGACGCTGCCGGAGAGGATACTCATGCCGCCGAGTGCGGCCAGGACTAGCACACCGCCCAGGGCGGAAATTACGGCTGCCACGGCGAACTGCACATGAGACCGGATGATGCTGGCGAAGCCGACATCGCCGAAACGCCGCCGGAGCACGATGCCGGACATCACCGGGGCAAGGAAATTGGTGAGGCTCACCGTGGCGAGCAGGGCAAAGATCAGCACCGGCTTCGGGAAGAACAGGGTCAGCAGAGCGGTGATGATGCCGAAACTCACTAAGACCGTCTGCAGCAGGAAGGGAGTCCGGGAGTCCTCGGAGGCATAGAAAACCCGGTTAAACATGAAATTCAGGCTCAGGAAGGGAGAGCTGATTGCCAGGATGGCGATGGCCAAGCCGATACTGGGTGCGTCCTCGGGCCGGCCGCCTGACAGCAGCAGCCCGATCTGCCCGGAGAGCACGACCAGCACCGCGGCGAAGAAAATCGTGATGACCCCGACGGTACGGACGAGCCGGGAGACGGCTGCCCGCAGTGCATCGATGTTCTTACTCGTGGCGGCCCGGGCCATCCGGTTGAAAAGGATCGTGGCAACGGAGAGCACGATGATCGAATGCGGCAGGATGTAGATGTCACTGGCCCGATTGAAGACGAAGATGCCCGCTACTTCATTGCCGTTTTCTGTGGCGGACGTACCGACCCAGGTGATAAGCAGGTAGGAGAGCTGGCTGATGACCATGGTGCCCAGTGCCCAACCGGCGATTTTCCCGGTGGCTCCCAGCCCCATGCCCCGCCAGCTCCAACGCAATTTCAGTCCGAGCCCGAGCCGCGTCACCGGCCAGATCAGCACAAGACCTTGCAGTACTACGCCAAGGGTTGTGATGCCGGCCAGGATCAGAGTCTGCGTGCCGTCCCAGCTCTCGACGGTGTGCTGCGCGTTTTGGTTGGTGCCCCAGATCCAGAAGAAAACACCCACACCGGCGATCGCGATTACATTGTTTAGTACCGGTGCCCACATATACGCACCGAAGCGGTCATGCGCGTTGAGGATCTGCCCCAGCAGGGCGTAGAGGCCGTAGAAGAAAATCTGTGGGAGCAACCAGACCGCGAACTGGCTTGCCAGTTCCAGTTGCGGCCCGCGGAACTGGGTGAGTGCGGTCATCAGCGGTCCGGCAAGTGCGGTGAATAGCACGGTTAAGGTCACAAGCACCAGGATGCCCAGGGTCAGCAACCGGCTCAGATAGTCGGCTCCCCGATCCGGAAGCCGGCTGGCTTTGATGATCTGCGGCACCAGAACCACATTGAAAACACCGCCGGCAAGCATCAGGTACAGCAGGTTCGGCAGATTGTTCGCGGCGTCGAAAATGCTGGAGAGCGGCCCCAGGGCGCCCAGCGCGTAGGCGATGAGCATGACCTTGAGTAGGCCCAGCATCCTTGAGACGAGGGTGCCTGCGGCCATCACTCCCGCGGATCGGGCCACATTGACCGGCCTGGCTTTGACCACGGGAATATTCGCGGTTGCCGGATGATCCGGCGAGACGGCTGCCGGCGGCTGCTCGCCACTGGCCGCGCCGAGTTCGACGGTAGCCCGCCCTCGGGCGAAATGGTGCCCTCGGGGCTGTTTTCGCGGTGACATCTGATTCATCATCCCATGTCAGTGGTTGAGCGCCGGCTATTCCATGGGGGAAACCTACCAGTGGCCGATGCTTCCGGAGCGGAGCTAAAGGACGTGCGTCGGGAAGCCGCTGGGCAGGCTGGCCGCTGCTAAGTCAGCGATCCGGCGCTCATTGGGGAAGGAGAGCCGTTTCGGCAGCTCGCCCAGATCGCTCCAGGCCACGTCGATCGCTTCATGATCCGGATCATTGTCGATGGTCAAGATTCCACCGGTAGCACGGAGCAGGAAATGATGCACGGTTTTGTGCACTCGGTGTCCCGTCACGGTGAACCAGTAATCAATACTGCCCAGCGGTGTCAGCACCTCGCCGTCGATGCCGGTTTCCTCGGCGATTTCCCGGACCGCGGCCTGGGAGTGAGATTCTGCGCCTTCGGGGTGGCCTTTTGGAAGGCACCATTCCACCCGGCCGCCTCGGTTGACCCGGGCGATGATCGGTACTCGGAGCCGCCCTTCATGCTGATCCACGACGACCCCGCCCGCAGAGACCTCTTCGACCGTGGGCAGACCGGAACCATGCTGACCGGTTCGCTGCGTGGCCGCCCCCGACTCTCCAGAAGCTGTTCCCTGCCGGGTGCCCATTTTGGCTCCGATCGCTGAAGGCAGCGGGGCGCTGCGCTTCGGTGTGTTCGGAGCTGGACGGTCCATGCATTCCACTCTAACGAAATCTGGCAGGATATAAGGAACTATGGTGCAGGTTTTGGATAGCTCTACACTCCATCCGGTCGTTCTCGAGCTGGGCCGGCGTTTTACCGACGGCGGAAACGAGATCTCCCTGGTGGGGGGATCTGTGCGGGATGTCTTCCTCGGCCGCATCTCCCCGGACCTGGACTTCACCACGGACGCTCAGCCGGATCGCATTATCGAGCTGATCAAGGGCTGGGCCGACGCTTTCTGGGACATCGGTCGGGCTTTCGGCACCATCGGGCTGCGCAAGGGCGAGCTGACCCTTGAGGTCACCACTTACCGGGCAGAAGCTTATGACCCTGAGTCCCGTAAACCGGAAGTAGCCTTCGGTGACTGTCTGGAAGCGGATCTGCTCCGACGCGATTTCACCATGAACGCCATGGCACTGCGCTTGCCGTCCCTGGAACTGGTGGACCCTTATGGCGGCATCCGGGATCTGCATGCTGGGCTACTGCGCACACCGGGTTCGGCAGAAGAGTCATTCTCCGATGATCCGCTGCGGATGATGCGAGCCGCCCGATTCGCCGCGCAACTCGATATGGACCTGGCTCCTGAGATCGAGACCGCGATGACCGCGATGGCTGCCCGCATCGAGATCATCTCGGCGGAACGCGTGCGGGAGGAGCTGGTCAAAACAGTTTGTGCGCCGCGAGTGCGCCGCGGCATTGACATCCTGGTCGGCACGGGACTGGCGGACCGGGTGCTACCCGAGGTTTCTGCCTTGCGCCTGGAAGTGGATGAGCATCACCGGCATAAAGACGTCTACCAGCATTCGCTGCAAGTGGTCGAGCAGGCTGCGGCGCTGGAGACCGGAGCCGATGGCCCGGTGCCGGGGCCTGATTTCGTGCTGCGCTTCGCCGCACTGATGCACGATGTCGGCAAACCGGCGACACGGCGATTCGAGCCTTCCGGGGCGGTGAGCTTCCGGCACCACGATGTCGTGGGTGCGAAGCTCACCGTGCAGCGCATGAAGGCGCTGCGCTTCGATAAAGAGACAACTAAGGCGGTTTCCCGCCTGGTCGAACTGCATATGCGGTTCTACGGTTACGGCGACAGCGGCTGGACGGATTCCGCGGTTCGCCGTTATGTGACGGATGCCGGGCCTTTACTGGACCGTCTGCACCGGCTGACCCGCTCCGATGTCACTACGCGCAACCGCAGGAAAGCGGAGCGGCTGGCTTTCGCTTATGACGATCTGGAGCGGCGGATAGCCGAGCTGGCGGAACAGGAAGAGCTCGCCGCGATCCGTCCGGACCTCGACGGTCAGCAGATCATGGCCCTGCTGGGGATAGGCCCCGGGCCTTTAGTCGGCAAGGCGTACCAGTACTTACTGGCAGAGCGGATGGAGCGCGGCCCCTTGGCCCAAGCGGAAGCTGAGCAGTTGCTGCGCGACTGGTGGGAAGCTAACCAGCCGGCGGAAGCACCGGGAACAGCGGTTGCCGGAGGTCAAGCTGAGCAGAAAGGGGCGGATGATGACTGAGGAAGCGGCTCGTGGTCGCCAGGAGCTGACGAAGCTCTGGTTGCTGCGGCATGGTGAGACCGAATGGTCGCGTAGCGGCCGGTACACGGGGTTGACCGATCTGCCGCTGACCGCTGAGGGCGAGGAGCAGGCGAAGTCCGCCCGTCCAGTGCTTGCTGAGGAGTCCTTCGATCTGGTCTTGAGCTCTCCTTCGCAGCGAGCGAGGCAGACCGCAGAACTGGTTGGATTCCCCGAGCCGGCGATCGAGCCTAATGCTCATGAATGGGATTATGGCGATTACGAGGGTATCGACAGCGCGCTCATCCGGCAGCAGCAGCCAGATTATCTGATCTGGGATCAGGGAGTGCCGAACGGGGAGACGCTGCAGCAGGTCTCGGATCGGGCTGATGCGATACTCGCCAGAGTACTCGCGCCTGCGGTGGATGGAGAACGGGCAGCAGCAGCGACAGGAAGACAGTCGCGTCAGGTGTTGCTTGTGGCGCACGGGCACTTCCTCAGGGTGCTCACCGCGCGCTGGTTAGGATTACCCGCTGGCGAAGGCCGCCACTTCGTTCTGAAAACGGCCAAGGTGTGCACCCTGGGCTGGGATAAGCGCACCCCCGCCATCGAGCAGTGGGGACTCTGATCGCTTTCCTGAAATTTTTCCGGAATTTTTCTGTAAAAGTCTGGATTTCCAGAAACACTTCAGATAAGTTGATATCGATTCCACAGAATCCCAGGCTGTATACTCTGGGTGATGATGTGGAGTAATACAGTAAGGCCCGATGAGGAAGGAGAGCTGAAATGGTGTCATATATCTTGCACGGTCTGATCGAGCGCGATGACACAATGAACCGCAGCGCAGGGAATAATCCCTTTGCCGCTGACTGGTTCTTTCCTTCCGGAGGCCTGAATCTCTCTCGAACCCGGTGCGCTGCTCACTGAGCTTCTGTGCTCCCGCCCCGAATGGGGTCGGGTAACGCTGCACAGCGGGGAGTTCACTCCGCTTCCCCCGGATCGCTGATCTTCGACCGCAGAAGTTATTCGCGATGGAACCGCGTATTGATCTCCTGAATTTTCCTTGATTAATTCTGCCTAGATTAGTGCGAGCATTTCCGATTACTGTGCTGATAAAAATCAGCCTTCTATTCCGTTTCCCCATTTTGCGATGACCTATTCCTTTTGGGAACCATCGCAGTATTTCTGTCTCAAAAATTCTTATCCGTCCTTATTCCTTCAGGAGCAGCAGTGTCCCGAATACGTTTCCGCCGGTTGCCGGACTCCCCAGAAGGAGGTGATCCTCCTATGGTCTCAGTACCTTCTGCCTCGGTTATCAAACGGGTTTTCTTCGGCCCGGTGAATGAACAGCGGCTCGCGCAGACTCGCGAGCAGGTGACCAACCAGATTCAGCAGATGAACATCCAGAACCTCCGTTGAACGCTTATCCGACACCCGGGCTTTACTGATATCTGGTGATGCCCGGGCCACGGGCAGGCCCGGGTATGCTCGTGCCCATGCAGCAATCCGAGCACCCGCCCACCCGGGCTCAGAACTCTCGGATCGCGGTCCCGAGCCGTGAAGACACATTGCTGCGGGCTAGCACCGAGCCCATTGGTGGCCCTTTAGGCTGGCATGCTGGCCCAGGCCGCCAGCGGGCTGGATTCTTCACCGTAGAGCGCGTCTTGGTGCTCGCAGTACTGGCCGCGGCGGTCATCGCGGTGCTCTTCAAGGACCATTGCCGGCGGGCAGGGTGGATCACCCCGGATCAGTACTCCACGGCGTGCTATTCCGCCTTGCCCAATGATTTCGAAGGCTTTTTGGTCGCGTCATCATTTCCCGAGGCCCTGGGCAGCCTGAATGCCTCACCACTGGCTGCGTATCTGACGAGCTTCACCGCCTGGCTGAGCGGGATGCTCAGTGGCGAGGAGGAAGGATCCGCCGGAACACTGGCCTATTTCGATACCGCAGTGGTGCTCATCGTGCTGGCCTGGGTGCTCGCTGTGCTGGCCATGGCCTGGTTGAACCGCCGCCGGCCTTGGGATGCCGCGGTACTCGCCGTCAGCCCGCTCCTGCTCTTCGCCGCTTATACCGACTGGCAGCTATGGGCTGTTGCGCTGTTGCTGACCGGCCTGCTGTTCTTCGCAAGAGGGCTGCCTCTGCTTGCGGGCTTGTTGTTCGGTGCTGCTGGGGCTGTGCAGCCGGTGCTGCTGTTGATTCCTGTGGCGCTCATCGTGCTCGCGGTGCGCCGGCGTGAACATATCCGGGCGCTTTTTTCTCGGCTGATTCCGGGAGCGGTGATCAGCTGGTCGGGGCTTGGCCTGACCGTGCAATTGCTCGCTCCCCAGGTATGGCCCGGTGGCTATCTGATGCGAGTCTGGGCGGATGATCCCTCGGCAGGGTCCTGGTTCGGGGTGATCAACGCCTTCGCCCGGAGGTTCGGCCTCACGGAGTTGAGCGGTTCGACTGCTTCCCTGATCTCGCTGGCACTGCTGCTCGCTGGTGCCATCTTCATTCTCTGGATGTTTTTCCGGCTGAAACGGCCCATGCGGGTAGCCCAGCTGTGCTTCCTGCTCGTGGCCTGGGCTCTGCTGGTGGATAAGAACGCAGTCCCGGAGAACCTGGTGCTGCTCTTACCGCTCCTGGCTCTGGCTCGCCCGCGCTGGCGCCTGCTGCTGGGCTGGCAATTTGCGGCCCTAGTGTTCTACCTCGCCTACCTGCTCTATCAAGGAGTTGTGCTGGGCACCAATAACACCCAGAACGGCATCGACCTTCCCTATTACGCCCTGGCTATGCTCGTGGTGACTGCTGGCACGATCATCGCCGGGGGGCAGGTGTTCTGGGATGCCATGCACCCTAGATCTGATCCGGTCCGCCGCCGCGGTCCCGATCCGCTCTGGCCCGGCAAGCTGCGGGGCCAGGATCTGCGCCGGGGCAGAGCAGCTTCTGTGCCAGACTGAGGAGTTCTGCCCGCTGACCGCGCCATCAGAAGTTGAGGCTCAATGACTACTCGGCTCTCCGGACCTTATCTCGCCACCGTGCTGGTCTTCGGCATCAATGGATTGGCCTTCGCTTCCTGGCGGCTCGGATTCCCGCTGTCGCACGCGTCCTGGACCTGTCAACGGGTCAGATGGGCGGGGTGCTTCTGGCCCTGGCGATAGGTTCGCTCCTCGCTTTGCCCACAGCCGGGCTGATAGCGCAGCGCATCAACGTGGTCCGCACGATCCGTTTGGGCGCAGCGATCGCAGTCCTCGGCACCATCGTCATGGCCAGAGCCCTGGCTATCGAGTCTGTACCCGTGATCATCGCGGGGCTTTTCTTCCTTGGCATTGGAATGGGGTTGTGGAATGTCGCCCAGAACCTCGAAGGCGCAGCTGTGGAACGGCTGCAGGGTCGGAATATCATGTCTCAGTTCCATGCGGCTTTCTCCGGAGGCGCTTTCCTGGGCGCGCTACTAGGCGCGGGGATGTCCTTGGCGGGAGTGCCACTGTCCTGGCACTTGCTCCTTCTCGCGGCCCTGATCGCTGTAGTCGTGGGGCTGAGCACTCGGCGCTTCCTCCCCGCTTCAGCGCATCAGCAGCACTCGGAAGCGGTGCCGGTTGACGCGGTTTCGCCGCACTCGGCAGCAGCATCCTCGGTACCATTGCCGCCGCAGCGCAGTGCTTGGCGTGAGCCGCGCACGCTGCTCGTCGGGCTGGTCGTTCTTGGGGCAGCGCTGACCGAGGGATCAGCCAACGACTGGCTGGCTAAGGCAACTGTGGACGGCTTCGGTCAGGCGGAATGGGCCGGTGCCCTGATGTATGCCCTGTTCATCGCCTCGATGACCTCGGTGCGCCTGCTCGGCGGCCGTTTGCTCGACCGCTGGGGCCGAGTGTGGACCTTGTACACGTGTTTGAGTTCGGCGCTGGCCGGTCTGCTCCTCTTCATCTTCGCCCCCCAACCTGTGGTGGGCGATTCCCGGGGCGATCCTCTGGGGAGCCGGTGCTGCACTCGGCTTCCCCACCGGGATGTCAGCGGCTGCTGATGATCCCGTTCGTGCGGCGCGAAGAGTCTCCGTGGTATCCACGATCGGATATCTCGGCTTCCTCGCGGGGCCGCCCCTCATCGGTTTCCTGGCCGATCACATCACGTTGCGCCTGACGCTACTGGTGATCGCCGGGTTCATGCTGCTCTCACTCTTCGTGGTCCCGGCGACCCGGCCATTGAAAAAGAGCTGAAAGAACTCAATATAAGGCTTCACGGGCCTGCCCCGGGCAACCCTCCGCTGACTAAGCTGAGCAGATGCGCAGAGCTCTGCAACCATTGGTGTCCGCTGATCAATTCCTGGTCCGGAGGATTGCCACGCTGCCGCACGGCCCTGTGGATCAGCTCATGCAGGGCCTTTCCTCGGTAGCGACTAAAGGCAAGTTGTGGTTGGCCATGGCCGCTGCCGGGGCTGCGATCCCCTCACGGATCTCGACCCAGCCGCGCCGGGCGGCGCTGCGCGGGACTTTGGCCCTTGGCCTGGCGTCGGCAACCACCAACATCCTCCTCAAACGGTTGCTGCCCCGGAACCGGCCGCAAGCTGCGCTGCTGCCGATCTTCCGTTTCGCGCACCCGCAGCCCACTAGCTCATCCCTGCCATCGGGCCATTCCGCCTCGGCTATGGCTTTTGTCACCGCAGTGGCCACGGTGAACCCGCTGCTGGGAGCGATACTCGCTCCGGTGGCCCTCGGCGTCGCCTATTCGCGCGTGCACATCGGTGCGCACTGGCCCTCTGATGTGGTCTTAGGCTCTGTTATCGGAGTGGCCTGCGGGCTGACCGTGCGCACCTGGTTCCCGCCACATGGTCAGCCACCGGCCGCTCGGGTCACTCCGGTCGACGCTCCGCAGCTGCCCCGGGGGCGGGGGCTGAGCGTGCTCGTCAACCAGAGCAGCGGCTCCTTTTCCGAAGAAAGTGTCCGCTGGCTACGCAGCCGCCTGCCGGAGGCGCTGATCAGCGAACGGCAGCAGGGTCAGTCAGTAGCGCAGGCACTGGAGGCGATGCTTGCGATTCCCGGAGTGAAGGCCCTAGGTACGTGGGGTGGGGACGGCACTGTAGGAGCCGTTGCGGACCGGGCGCTCAGCCTGGGGCTTCCCCTGGCTGTTTTCCCGGGAGGCACGTTCAACCATTTCGCGAGAGATGTTCATGCCGACGATGCCGAGGCGGTGCTCAGCGCGATCACCGAAGGCCGGGCCTTAGCCGCTGATGCCGGCTGTATCGAATTGACTGTCGCCGCCGGCACGAGCACCCGGATCATGATGAACACCGCCAGCGTGGGCATCTACCCGGAACTAGTCCGGCGCCGGAAGCTGCTGGAGGGTGCTCTGGGTAAGACCTTGGCGGGGATCATTGCGGGTCTACGGACTTTTACCGCGGCCACTCCGATCTGCTTGCGCCTCAATGGCCGGCAGCAGCGGGTCTGGCTGGTCTACGTGGGTCGGGGCCACTACTACCCTCGGGGGTTCGCCCCTTTGGAACGGCCGGTTCTCGACGATGGCGAGTTCGATCTGCGCGTGATCTCAGCTGGCTCTGCGTTTTCCTTCTCTCAGCTCCGACTCCTGTACGCGATCGTCACCGGTCGCACGGAAGTCTCTTCGGTGATCTCACTCAGCACTCCGCGCAAGATCACCTTGTCGGCAGCCGGAGAGCCTTTCGATCTTGCTGTAGACGGGGAAGTTATCAGGCGAGTCAGCAGCGCCGCGTTCTCGGTGCTGCCCCGCGCCCTGGTCGTTTACAGTGCTGCCGTTAGTGGCCCTGCCCCGGTGGACTCCCCTAGTGTGGAGATGAGCAGGCTTGTCGATGGCGGGTGATTCCGGCACTCCCTAAGAGGTATTGCTAAGGAGAGAGATGATCGAAGCACGAGGACTCACAAAGCACTACGGCCCTAAACAGGCGGTCTCAGGGATCACCTTCACGGTGCGTCCCGGTCAGGTGACCGGATTCTTGGGACCCAACGGTGCTGGTAAATCGACCACGATGCGGATGATCATGGGACTCGACCGGCCCAGTGCGGGCCGAGTGACGGTCAACGGCAAGCCCTATCAGAAGCACCGGGCTCCACTGCACGAAGTCGGGGCCCTCCTCGACGCCAAAGCCGTGCATCCGGGTCGCAGCGCTTATCAGCATCTATCGGCGATGGCGGCGACGCACCGGATTCCCCGCAGCCGAGTGGATGAGGTCATCGATATGACCGGGCTGCATTCCGTAGCCAAGCGCCGGGCCGGCGGCTTCTCCCTGGGCATGGGGCAGCGCCTGGGTATTGCCAATGCCCTGCTCGGCGATCCGCAGACCCTGATCCTGGACGAGCCGGTCAATGGCCTTGACCCGGAAGGCGTGCTTTGGGTCCGGCAGCTGGTCCGTCAGTTGGCGACGGAAGGAAAAACTGTTTTCCTGTCCTCGCATCTCATGAGCGAAATGGCGCAGACCGCGGACCACGTGATCGTCATCGGCCGGGGCAAGATCATTGCTGATGCTCCGATCCAGGAGATGATCGCGGGCCAGCAGGCCGCCCGGGTCCGGGTGCGCACCGCACAAGCTGCTGAACTAAGTCAGCTGCTTTCCCAGCTGCAGACCGAGGATGAGGTCGCGATTCAGTTCGCAGAGCCGGAGACCCTTGAGGTGAGCGGCCTGGCCTCTGCAGAGATCGCTCGGGTGGCACTGGAGAATCAGGTGCTCGTCTACGAACTGACACCGTTATCAGCCTCGCTCGAGGAGGCGTACTTCAATCTGACCAAGGACGATGTCGAATACCGCTCGTCGGTGAATGCCGCTGCTCCCGCGCCGGGTACGGCCGAGGCGTTGGGGAAGGAGAACTGAGATGAGCCATGTATCAGATACGCCGGTCAGATCCGATGCCGCTCAGTCCGGCCGCGCTCGCCGGTCTGCAGGGCGGTCTGCAGGACATGTTGCACGGCACGGGGTGAACTTCTTCGGCGTGCTGAAGAGCGAGTGGATCAAATTCTGGTCGCTCCGGTCCACTCGGATCCTCCTGGTCGTGACCTTGGTGTCGATGATCGGGGTGGGGACGCTCGTCGCTTATATGCGGTCCCTCATTTACGAACCGATTGTTTCCGGTTTCCGGGATGCCGGTGCGCCGGTGACGATCAGTGAAATCGATGAGAGCTTGCCGCCGGAGCTGAGTTTTTACACACTGCCGGCATCTGGTCTGCAGCTCGGGGCGATCATCATCGGTGCCCTGGCCGTGCTCTTCATGGCCAGCGAGTACGCCACTGGGATGATCCGTTCCAGTTTCGCGGCGACTCCGAAGCGGCTCCCGGTCTTCGCGGCCAAGGCCATCGTGATCATCGTGGGGGCCTATGTGATCGGTTTGATCGCGACGCTGATGACGTTCTTCCTGGCGAATGTGGTGATATCGGGCTTGGGCGTCTCGCTGAGCTTCGACACCCTGGGGGTTCTGCCCGGAATCCTGTTGGGCGGGTTCTATGTGGCCGGAGTCGCTTTAGCCGGCCTGGCCCTGGCGACGCTGATGCGCAATTCAGCCGGTGCCATCATGGTGCTCCTGGGCGCCTTCTTCATCCTGGGCTTCACCGGGGGACTGCTGGCCCAGATCCCGGGTGACTTCTGGAAGAACGTGCCGCAGTATCTGCCCAGCCAGGCGGCTGGGCGGATGATCGAGATCGGGCAGGTGCCGGGTTACCTCGACCCGCTACCGGCTGCCCTGGTGTTCCTGGGGTGGATTCTGCTGGTGCTGGTCCCCGCGCTGATCTTCATGAAACGGCGGGATGCCTGAGCGATCCGGCTGGATCTGGGTGAAGCTGATTAAGATGAGGGTATGTCTGCCCCCATCTCTGATCGCTCCGTTCCCGCGGGAACGTCCGGCTCCACACTGATTCCTGAAGCTGCGGCCCGTCATGTGCAGGATCTAGGCTCCTTCGTCACCGCGTCGCCTTCGAGCTTCCACGCCGTGGCAGAGGCTTGTCGAAGGTTGCTGGCGGCTGGTTTCGAGCAGCTCTCCGAGCGGAAGGAATGGGCCTCACCGGCGCATCACGATGGCCCGCTGCGGCGTTTCGTGATCCGGGATGGTGCCTTGATCGCCTGGGTGAGCCCGGCGGAAGTCACCGCGGAGACGGGTTTCGCCGTGTTCGGGGCGCATACCGATTCGCCCGGCTTCAAGCTCAAGCCCAAGCCCACCACGGGTAAGCACGGCTGGTTGCAGGCCGGTGTCGAGGTTTACGGCGGCCCGCTGCTCAATGCTTGGCTGGACCGGGAGCTGCAGTTAGCGGGCCGGTTGGTGCTCCGCGATGGCAGTAGTGTGCTGACGCGTACCGGCCCCATGCTGCGTTTTCCGCAGCTCGCGATCCATCTGGACCGCTCCGTCAACGATGGCCTCAGCCTCGACAAGCAGCGCCATATGCAACCGGTGTGGGGGCTCGGCGACCCGCAGCAAGCGGATCTGCTCGCGGTGCTGGCTGAGGCCGCCGGGGTATCCGCCGAGGAGATCGGTGGATACGACATCGTGCTCGCGGACTGCCAGGAGCCGCAGACCTTCGGGGCCGTTGGTGAGTTCTTCGCCTCGGGTCGGCTGGATAATCTCAGTTCTGTGCACGCGGGGCTCACGGCTTTACTGGAGCATGATCCCCAGCCGGGCGGCCCGATCGCTTTGCTCGCGGCGTTTGATCATGAGGAAGTGGGCAGCGCGTCGTCTTCCGGTGCCAGCGGGCCCTTCCTCGCCGATGTGCTGGAGCGGATCTCCACCGGGCTAGGTGATAATCCGGAGGGTTTCAAACGAAGGCTGGCCGGTTCCCTGTGTCTTTCTGCTGATGCCGGTCACGCTATTCACCCGAACTATCCCGAGCGGCATGACCCGGCGAATCATCCACAGCTCAACTCAGGCCCTTTGCTGAAGATCAACTCGAATCAGCGCTATGCCAGCGATGCGGTAGGGGCCGCGCTCGTGGCTCGAATTAGTGCGAACTTGAATATTCCTTACCAGGAATTTGTTTCGAATAACGATATTCCCTGCGGATCCACCATCGGGCCGCTGACCGCCACCCGGCTGGGCATCCGGACGGTAGACGTGGGAGTGCCGCTTTTGTCCATGCATTCGGCACGCGAGATGTGCGGGGTCGCCGACCCCTGGTATCTCGCACAGCTCAGCGGTGCCTTCTTCGCGGCTTTATCCTCGGACCAGGCCGAAGCCTGAGGCGCCCTGCTGTTAGCAGCTGAAAGCTGCGATCTCCGGATTTTTCGGAGATTCCGGTATAGTGGATCAGGTCTGTGCCCGGCACAGACGCGATTGCGTTACCAGCTCGTCAGGTGCATTCCTGGCGTTATGAGCGGGTAAGGCGTTCGACGCAAAGAACCTCCTGTTACGGAAAGACCGTAACCGTTTAGCCCAAAGGAGGTGGGTTCATAGATGCGTCCTTACGAACTGATGGTCCTCATCGACCCCGAGGTCGACGAGCGTACCGTTGAGCCGTCCCTGCAGAAGTTCCTCACCGTTATCACTAAAGATGGCGGCAGCGTGGATAACGTGAACATGTGGGGCCGTCGCCGTCTGGCTTATGACATCAAGAAGAAGTCGGAAGCCTTTTATGCCGTGGTGAACTTCACCGCTGAGCCGGCCACTGCTCAGGAACTCGATCGGCAGCTCAATCTGAACGAGACCGTGCTGCGCACCAAGATCATCCGCCCCGAGGATCAGAAGGTCTCAGCAGAGTAATCCTCTCTGCTGTTAGATCGGAAGAAACTCCAGGAAGCTCAAGGAAGTAGGCAGATTATGGCAGGCGAAACCACGCTTACGGTGGTCGGCAATCTGACCAACGATCCGGAACTGCGGTTCACCCCGTCCGGTTCTGCCGTGGCCAATTTCACGGTTGCCTCCACTCCGCGCACCTTTGATCGCAATACCAATGAGTGGAAGGACGGCGAAACGCTGTTCCTGCGCGCTTCGGTATGGCGCGAAGCGGCTGAGAACGTTGCCGAATCCCTGACCAAAGGGATGCGGGTCATCGTTTCCGGACGCCTCAAGTCGCGCTCTTATGAGACCAAAGAAGGCGAACGCCGCACCGTGATGGAGCTGGAGGTCGATGAAATCGGCCCCTCGCTGCGTTATGCCAATGCCAAAGTCAATCGTAACCAGCGCTCCGGCGGCGGTTACGGTGGCGGCGGAAATAACAGCGGCTTCGGCAACCAGGGGGGAGGGAACTCCGGTTGGGCCGGTGGCGGAAGCCAGTCCGGGCCCAGCGATGATCCCTGGTCGGCACCCTCTTCGCAGAACAGTGGGGGCTGGGGAGCCGGTCCGGATTCCTCCGAACCGCCGTTCTGATCCGGTTCTGTTCCTGCACCTGTGCGGTCGCCGGGAACGGAACATCGTTATTCATTCATATTCATACCCATCCCGTGGCGTGAAACCCACGGGCTCCAGCTGATAAGGAGCTCCACGATGGCTAAGGCTGAGATTCGTAAGCCGAAACCAAAATCCAATCCCTTGAAGGCCGCTGACATTACTGTCGTTGACTACAAGGACGTTGCGCTGCTGCGTAAATTCATCTCCGATCGCGGGAAGATCCGCGCCCGTCGCGTGACCGGCGTGACGGTGCAGGAGCAGCGCAAGATCGCCCAGGCGATCAAGAACGCTCGCGAAGTTGCTCTGCTGCCCTACTCCGGCGCTGGCCGCGGCTAAGCGAAAGCGAAGGAGAGAGAACTATGGCAAAGCTCATTCTGACCCAGGAAGTCACCGGGCTCGGTGCCGCTGGTGATGTTGTTGAGGTGAAGGACGGCTACGCGCGCAACTACCTGTTGCCGCGTGGCTTCGCCCTGGCCTGGACCAAAGGCGGTGAGAAGCAGGTCGAGTCGATTCGTGCTGCACGGACCGCACGGGAGCACGCTTCCGTGGAGGCGGCTCAGGAACAGGCCGAACTGCTGACCAAGAACCCGGTGCGCGTCGAAGTCAAGGCCGGCGACTCCGGGCGGCTGTTCGGCACGGTGAAGGCCGAAGATGTGGCCGAGGCCGTCTCTGCTGCCGGTCTGGGCAGCATTGATAAGCGCAAAGTCGAACTTCCGGCTCATATCAAGAGCGTTGGTAAGTATCAGGCTACGGTGCGGCTGCACGAGGATGTTTCAGTGACTCTTGATCTGGATGTCATCGCTGCTAAATAACTGCTAGAAAACCTGGATGCGTTGACAGTCGGCGGGCATCGGAAGAGAGCTCTGATACTCCCCTGACGCAGTCACGTAAGCACACGAGGACCTCGCGGGTAACCCCGGGGTCCTCGTCGTGTTTTAGGGTTTCCCCTTCCGGATTTTCAGGAGCTCGCGATGCGGGCTGAAAAATCCGTCATGCAACTTTATCAACATGCAAGTTGTGGATGAAGGTTGTAGATAAAACTTCTTTGCCTCCACAACGTGTTATTAGCGTTTCTGCTGCTCAGATCGATGTTTCCGGGAAAACTTTTTTGTAATCCACATACTTCTCCCCAGCCTGTGCACATTACCCTGCGGCGCGCTCCACAAGTTATCCACAATGCTGACTTGGTGCCGTGGACGCCAGGGTCTACCGTAACGGAGTACCCCCGCTACCCAGTGTGCTGCTCCCGCTGTACTCAGATGCTCAGGGTTGCTGAGTGGCCCTGAATAACTTAGGCCTCAGTGAACGCAGGCGATTCTGTCAGTGCTCTGCAGTATCAAGGGATGGTGCAGGTAGTAGGTGTGCAGGATGTAAACTGGTCGAGCTGAAGGGGCGTGGGGCGTTGTCGCTGACGGACGCAGGATCATCGAAAGAGGCGATGAGCATGGAAGCTGCTCGTACACCGCCTCAGGATGTCGTGGCAGAGCAGAGCGTGCTCGGTGGCATGCTCCTTTCCAAAGATGCTATTGCCGATGTCGTCGAGGTGCTGCGAGGCCAGGACTTCTACCGTCCGGCACACGAGAACATCTACGAGGCGATCATCGACCTCTACGGCCGGGGCGAGCCGGCGGACGCGGTGACGGTCTCCGATGAACTGACGAAGCGCGGTGAGATCAGCAGGATCGGCGGCCCGGCGTATCTGCACCAACTCATCCAGTCGGTTCCCACCGCGGCCAATGCCAGCTTTTACGCCCATATCGTCTCCGAGCGGGCAGTGCTGCGGCGGCTGGTGACCGCCGGAACAAAGATCGTCCAACTCGGCTACGGCAATGACGGCGAGATCGAGGACATCGTCAATGCCGCCCAAGCGGAAGTCTTCGCGGTCGCTGAGCGGCGATCGACAGAAGATTATCTGCCCCTGAGCGAAGTGATGCCCGCTGCTGTGGACGAGATCGAGGCCGCCGGTCATCGTGGCGAGGGGATGGTGGGTGTGCCCACCGGCTTCTACGATTTGGATGATCTGACGCATGGCCTGCACCCGGGCCAGATGATCGTGGTTGCAGCCCGCCCGGCCGTCGGCAAATCCACCTTCGCCCTGGACATCGCTCGATCCGCGGCGATCAAGAACAAGATGTCGACGGTCTTCTTCTCCCTGGAAATGAGCCGTACCGAGATCGCGATGCGGCTCATGAGCGCCGAAGCCACCATCCAGCTTCAGGATCTGCGCAAGGGAACGGTCAAAGACGAGCAGTGGACCAAGATCGCCAAGGTGATGGGCCCGCTCAACGAGGCCCCGCTGTTCATCGATGACAGCCCGAATATGTCGCTTATGGAGATCCGGGCCAAATGCCGCCGGCTCAAGCAGCAGCACGATTTGAAGCTCGTGGTCCTGGACTACCTGCAGCTGATGTCCTCCGGTAAGCGCGTGGAGTCCCGGCAGCAGGAAGTCTCCGAGTTCTCACGGGCCCTGAAGCTGCTGGCCAAAGAACTGGGTCTTCCGGTGATCGCGCTTTCCCAGCTCAACCGCGGTTCCGAGCAGCGCACCGATAAGAAGCCGATGATCTCGGATCTGCGCGAATCAGGAGCCATCGAGCAGGACGCCGATATGGTGATCCTGCTGCACCGCGAGGATATCTATGACAAGGAATCCTCCCGCGCCGGCGAAGCGGATGTGATCGTGGCCAAGCATCGTAACGGGCCGACCCGGAATATCGTGGTCGGCTTCCAGGGCCACTACTCGCGATTTTCCAATATGGCACCAGAATCCGGTGGCTACTAACCCGGTATCTGCTGAGCCCCCCGCACCTCGGAGGGGACTCAACCGGCAGATCACCCGGCTAGCGATTCCTGCCTTCGGCACGCTGATCGCCGAGCCGCTATTCCTGATCGCCGATACCGCGATCGTCGGCTATCTGGGAGTCTTAGAGCTGGCCGGTGTGGGGCTGGCGGCCACCCTTCTGCAGACGGCAGTCGGGCTCATGGTCTTCCTGGCGTATTCGACCACCGCGGCGGTAGCCCGATTGCTCGGTGCCGGCCGGCATGCCGCTGCTATTGCGGCAGGGCGCGACGGCATCTGGCTCGGCGCTGCTTGGGGGATCGCACTGGCGATCAGCGGCTGGTTCGCCACGGAGCCGCTGCTTCGGCTGCTGGGTGCCTCCGATGCGGTCCTGGGGCACGCTACGACGTATCTCCAGATCTCTTTGCTCGGACTGCCCGCAATGCTCTTGGTCTTCGCCGCAACCGGCTTGCTCAGGGGGCTTCAGGACACCCGGACGCCGCTTTTCATCGCGGTGATCGGGTTCACGCTCAATGCCGGCTTGAACTGGGTTCTGGTCTACCCGGCCGGTCTGGGCGTGGCCGGATCCGCCCTGGGCACGATAGCGGTGCAGTGGCTCATGGCAGCGGCCTATTTCTTCATCGTGCTTCGGGGGCTACGCGCGCAGGGCCTTGCGCTTGCTCCGTCTTGGCGCGGCCTGCGGGCCTTGTCCTCAGCCGGTGGCTGGCTGCTCCTGCGCACGGCCACTTTGCGCGCCGCGATTCTGCTCACGATCCTGGTGGCGACCGCTCAAGGGCCGATCAACCTCGCGGCTCATCACATCACCATGACACTGTTCACGCTTCTGGCCTTCGCCCTGGATGCTATCGCCATCGCTGCGCAGGCGCTCATCGGCAAAGAGCTGGGCGCCGCCCGGGTGGAGCAGGTGGCCGAACTCACCCGCAGAATGCTCCTGTGGGGCTTCGGCTTCGGCATCGTCACCGGCGCACTGATGCTCCTGGCCTCACCGTGGCTGGGCTGGTTGTTCTCCCCGGATCCGCAGGTCCACGCCGCGCTTTCCGGAGCCCTTCTCGGCCTCGCCCTGGGCCAACCCCTAGCCGGCCTGGTTTTCGTTCTTGACGGCGTGCTGATCGGTGCCGGGGACAGTCGCTACCTGGCTCTGGCCGGTGTGCTGTGCCTGCTCGCCTATCTTCCGCTGCTGTTCTGGGTCGCCGCGACCACGGGCGCTCAGAGCGGCCTCGAACCGGCTCAAGCCCTCGGCTGGCTCTGGCTGGCCTTCGGCGTGGGGTATATGCTGGCCCGCGCGATCACTCTGGGAGTGCGCATCCGGGGGACTGCCTGGCAGCGCACCGGTGCTGGGCTACCAGGGGAAGAATTCTGAGGAACTCTTATTAGAATGTCTCGGGTGATACTTAAACCGGAGCCGGGCTTGTGGAAACCGCTCATGCTGCGCGCTCTACTGTCATTGGCATTCGCTCTGTTGACTGTTTTCTGGCCAGATCTGCCGGAAGCCTGGCGGTCCTGGGCTACCGCAGCCTATCTGATTCTGACCGCGGTCTCCCTGGCGATGCTGCTCAGCGTGGTCGACAACAGCGTTGCCGGGGTGCGGGTCTGCCTTCGTGCGGAAGCGGCCGTCTTGGCCTTCAGCGGAGTGCTCGTGCTGTTCTTCCAGGATCTCGGAGCCTACCTGGGTATTGTCGCGGCGGCGTTGCTGATCAGCGGGATTATCGAAGTGCAGCTGGGTTTGCGTCATCGGAAGCGCATCGTCCTGGGCGGGGACTGGATCCTCACCGGAGCCGTGGCTGCGGCGGCTGGGCTTCTGCTGCCCTGGATCGGACAGGCGGCCTACCGGGCCCCGGCCGGTGTCGTTGGTGGTGCCGCAGCGATCATCGGGGTCACTTTGCTGCTGGCCGCCCTGAGCTATCGGCATGACGCTGCTGCAGCAGAACGTGAAAAGAATCCTCTACCACGCGTAGAATAGATCGGGACGCTGCCCGGCGTCGCAGGGCAGCAAACAGCTGACCACCATGACATTTACTGATGATAGTACTGATCGCCGCGTTTCGAAGGAGTACCCGTGACCGATCCCGATCGCAGTTCAAAGCTGCGCCATTCGGTCAAAGCACCCCTGATTTTTTCGGCGGTGCTGGGAGTCATCGCTGCGGTGATCACGACGTTCGCCGCGACCGGAGGGCTCGGCCGCGAGGCGAGCACGGGCGCGGTGCGGCTGATCCGTTTCGATCTCGGCCTCATCGCTTTCGGCATCACTTTCATCGCCTCCCTTGTGGTCTGCGCGATGCTTTTCATGAGCTACAAAGAAAACGCCGATTACCTGGGCCAGGGCTCCGGTGTGAACCTGCGCTCTGAAGACCGCCTGCGAGAGCGCATCGCCAAGGCTCAGCAGCCGGAAGAAGGAGCCGAAGCCGAACAGCAAGATGCTGAGGATGCTGAGCGGGCCACGGCAGAAGACGATGAATCCGGACCCGGCGCATCGCCTGAGCGCTGATCTCGGTTCTGAAGTCCGGGAAGTCTGGGAATCAGAGCTTCTTCAGGGAATCGGTGATCCGGTTCAGGATCTGCTCGTCCACTGAGATCCCGGCCTGTCGCAGAACCATCGAGGCCGCCCCCGCTAAACCATTGTGGACGCGGATCACGGGCGTAGTAGCCGGCATCGCTTCGAGCAGGGAACTGAGCAGCGATGACTCTGCGTTTAGGATGCTGCCGCCGAGCACCACCGGGGATTTCTCATCATCGCCAGGCCGAACTGCGCTGAGTGTTTGGAGCAGTAGTTGCCCGGCCTCTGCCAGTAAGGTCGTGGCGACTCGATCCCCGGCCCTGGCAGTGGTGAAAACAGCGGGTGCCAGCTGTGCCAGCTCCACGGGTTGGATCGCGTAGGCGGCGGCTAGGAGTTCCTGCAATGCCGCCGGTCGCGAATCGCTCGAGGCCCGCGTCAGGGGCACTGATATCAGACCGAAATGCTCGAGCACCGCGGTGGTCAGCGCGGTAACGCGATGGCCTCCGTCGAGATCCGCCGCGGCGGCTCGTACTGCCTCCCGGCCGAGCCAGAATCCGGAACCGTGATCCCCCAGGAGCCAGCCGAGCCCATCGCTGGCCCGGTGCAGCGCGCCTCCATCGATGGAAGCGGCGACAGCGCCGGTGCCAACAGCAAGCGCATAACCGTGAAGTTGACAAGTTCCAGAGAAATAAGTTGCTAAAAGATCAGATTCGATCATCGGTTTGAGCTGAAGTCCGAGCCCGAGCAACCTTGCGGAGAGCTGTTCCGGGAAATCCCCGGTACTGTGCCGGGTGGAGCCACCAGCCATGGCGATCAGCAGCCCGGCGATTTCCGGACTGTCCGGTTCTGCTGCATGCAGTGCGTAGCGGATAGCTTCGTAATGACCGTGACTTGCCTTTTCTGCCCCTGAAGAAACTGGGTTTCCGGGCCCGGCGCGGCCTGTCCCCCAGCAGGTCCCACGATGATCGACGAGTGTGGCCCGCGTTGAACTGCCGCCGGCGTCGATGGCAAGAAAGAAAGGCATCGCTGCTCGCCCTTTCTCCGAATGTTACTTGACACACACTAGCCTATGAGAATATTTTTCCAGTGTTAGCCATATGTAAGAAATGGATTTTCACTGTGGAAAAAGCTGTCAGTGCCCTCAATAGTGCACCCAGGAGTTCGGCTAGTGCTTCAGCTAGCAGTGCTTACTATGCACCGGAGTCGGTTGCGGGTGTGCTGAACCGGGTGAGATCGAAGCTGCCGCAGATGAGCGGGGCGATGGCTAAAATCGGCGGCTTCCTGATCGACAAACCCCAAGCCCCCCTGGAGTTGTCGATCAAGGAGCTCGCGCAGGAAACCGGGACTTCAGCGGCTACGGTGACGAGGTTCTGCCGGCTGCTCGGATACACCGGCTATGTTCCCTTCCGGGTCAGCCTGGCTGCGGATCTGGGCCGTTCCACGGCCCGGGATTCCTGGAAGGCCGATATCGGCCGCGCTTTCGGCCCGGATGATTCCCCGGCGGACGTGCTCAGCACCCTGGTGAATGCGCATCTGCGCTCGATCGAGGACACCGCGGAGGCGATCGATCTCAGGCAGCTCAAGAATGTGGCCCGCAGGGTTTCATTAGCCCGGCACGTCGATATCTACGGAATCGGCGGCAGTGCCGTGATGGCCCTGGAACTGCAGAGCCGCTTCTACCGGATCGGCATCCCCGCGCATCACTGGACCGAGGTGCACGCGGGATTGACCAGTGCTTCGTTGCAGGACACCGAATGCGTCGCCATCGCCATCTCGAACACCGGCCGAACCCAGGAGACTATAGAGATGCTCCGGCAGGCTTCGACGGTCGGAGCCACCACGGTAGCGCTCAGCAGTGACGCGTCCTCCCCTTTGGCCGAGGAGGCCGACTTCACCATCACCACTACGGTGCATGAGCAGTTTCTGCAGCCCGATGATCTCTCCGCCAAACACGTCCAGCTGCTGGCCATCGATCTGCTGTATCTACTGGTCGCGCAGGAGAACTTCCCCACGGTGACCGCGAGTCTTGCCGCCTCCGCCGTCGCGGTGGCACCGCATCGCCGCGCAGCCAAGGGCTCTGCCGGGCAACCGTATACCCTGACACCTGCCGAACAGATGGCCAGGCTGACCCCGCGTTCCGTCGAGCGAAAGAGGCAGAGGCTTGTCTGAAAACTTCTCCGAAAACCAGTCCCGAGCCGAGGCTGAAGCACGCTCATCGGAAACCGCTGATGCCATCGAGGAGCGCACGCTAGCGGCGGCTTTCGCCGATGAAGTATCGTACCGGCTCGATCGCCTGGCGCGCCTGGCCGCTGGCGGCGGCCTGGATGACGCTCTGGAGATCGTGACCTCTGCGGTGCAGGGTGGTGGGGTGCTCCAGGCCTTCGGTACCGGCCATTCAGAGGCTTTCGCGATGGAGATCGCGGGCCGAGCCGGTGGTTTGATCCCGACCAACCGGATCACCCTGCGATCCCTCGTCGTCCGGGGCGGCTACCAGCCGGAGGTGCTTTCCGGATCCGCATTGGAGCGCAACCCGGAAGTGGTGACCGATCTCCTCGCGCTGTACCGGATCGAACCGCACGATATCTTCCTGATCGCCTCGAATTCCGGGGTCAACGGTTCCATCGTGGAATTGGCTCAGCAAGTCAAAGCTCGTGGGCACCGGCTGATTGCGGTCACCAGCCTGGAGCACAGCAAAGCAGTGCCGCCCAAGCATGCCAGCGGCCGGAAGTTGTACGAGTTAGCCGATGCCGTGATCGACAACCTCGCGCCCTTCGGCGACACCACGCTGAGGAGTTCGGCTGGGGCCGGAGTCGGCGCAGTGTCTTCGATCACGGCGGCTTATATCGCTCAGCTGCTCACCATCGGCGCGGCGGCCCGACTTGGCGGATCCGGCGAGCTGCCGCCTGTCTACATCTCCGCGAATATTCCCGGCGGGGACGAGCACAACGATGCTCTGGAACAGCAGTATGTCGGCCGGATCAGGCAGGGCTCATGACCACTACTGTCACTATCCTCACTACCCGCACTCCGATATGTGCGCAGAATGCAATGACGCAAGCTTTGCCGCAATCACATCGCCCTATATGGCCTCTACGGAAGGTATCCAGATGAGCATCGAATCGAAATCCCTCAACCGGCGCGGGCTTCTGCGCGGGGCCCTGGCCGCAGCCGTGCTGGTGCCGCTCGGCGGCACCGTCTCCTCCTGCGCAGCCGGTGGTTCAGGGCAGAGCGGAAGCGCGCCCACCGCCGAGATCAGCGCGGGTAACCCTTTCGGCCTCAGCCCCAACACCAGTATTGACGCGGTGGTCTTCAACGGCGGTTACGGCATCGATTACGTGCAGTTCGCCGCGGATATCGTCAAGCAGAATGTCGAGGGCCTGGATATCAAGGTGAGCCCATCGAATGACATCTCCGGTGAGCTGCAGCCTCGTTTCGTCGGCGGAACGCCGCCGGATCT
Source organism: Acaricomes phytoseiuli DSM 14247 (assembly GCF_000376245.1). Classification (GTDB taxonomy): domain Bacteria; phylum Actinomycetota; class Actinomycetes; order Actinomycetales; family Micrococcaceae; genus Renibacterium; species Renibacterium phytoseiuli. The sequence goes on from NZ_AQXM01000058.1 coordinate 66,240, forward strand.
CTTTGACAACTCCGGTGCCAAATCCATCGGCGTCAGCGTGATCCTGGATCAGCTCGAAGACCTCTCGCCCGTGCTCGATGCGAACAACCTCGAAGGCGCCGTCATCAGGGATACGCTCTATCCCGGAGTCGAAGCGCCGGGCACCTTCGACGGCAAGCTGGCCCAGCTCAACTACGTGCTGACGGTTTACGCGGTGTGGTATTCGCAATCGCTTTTCGACCAGAACGGCTGGACTCCGCCGAGGACTTGGGACGAGGCGCTCGAGCTCGGCGCTCAGGCCGATGTTGCCGGCAAGAAGCTTTTCTCCTGGGGCCAGGAAGCAGCAACCTACTATATGCTGCTCGCGGTGACTTCTGCGATCAAAGAAGGCGGGGATGACGTCCGGCTGGCGCTGGAGAACCTCCAGCCCGATGCTTGGTCTCAGCCCGCCCTGCAGTCTGTTCTGGGGAAAATCGCCGAGGCGGTGCAGCGCGGATACTTCATTCCTGGTGGGGCCGGCACTCCTTTCAAAGTGGCTCAGGCCGCCTGGTCCAATAATCAGCAGGCACTGCTCTACCCTTCCGGTTCTTGGATCGAGAACGAGATGAAGGACCAGGCCAGGGCTGATTTCCAGATGGCCGGATTCCCGGCGATGACGGTCTCGGCGAACCCGGCCATGCCTTACGCGGCCCTGTACAGCGCAGCGGGCGAGCCCTTCGCCATCCCGTCCAAGGCCAAGAACCAGCCGGGGGCTAAAGAGCTGCTGCGGACTATGCTCTCGAAGGAGGCGGCGAGCAACTTCGCACGGACTAAGCTGGCCCCGACCATCGTGAAGGATACGATCCCGGAGGACGGTTTCGGTTCCACGGCGCTGGTCTCCCAAATGAGGATGCTCAATGCCGCCGGAACGGATGTCTTCACCGTCAACTTCAATGATTTCTACGGCACGAATAAAGATTTCCTGACGCTGTGGAACGCCTTCCTGAGCGGGAATTCGGATGTTGCCACGCTGACTAACGAGTCGCAGAAGATCTTCGATCGGGTCCGCAACGACAGCTCGATCAAGAAGGTCGAAGTGAAGTGACCAGTGAAGTGACTGCGGCCCCGCTGAAGCCGCCGCCGAGCAATGAGGTCATCGCCGGCAGGAGCAGGCGCAAGAGATGGACCTTCGATCGGATCAGCTTCTTCGCGGTCTTCCTCGGGTTGCCCCTGGCGATCTATCTGATCTTTGTCGTCTCTCCCTTCGTGCAGGCCTTCTATTATTCGCTGACCAACTGGTCCGGGTTCTCCGCCGTGGTGCAGTTCGTGGGGTTCGAGAACTACTCCCGGATCTTCCAGGATCAGCTGTTCCTCAAGGCGCTCGGGAACAACATCATCTTGCTCCTGGTGGTGCCTCTGGTGACGATCACCATCGCCTTGATCTTCGCGATCATGGTCACCATCGGCGGCCCGAGCCGGGGTCAGATCCGCGGGTTGAAGGGCTCCAGTTTCTATCGCGTGGTCTCGTTCTTCCCCTACGTCATTCCGGCGATAGCGATCGGCCTGATCTGGAGTTTCGTCTACATGCCCGGAAGCGGGCTGCTCAACGGCATACTGACCGGGCTCGGTGCGGGTTGGGCGGAGAATTTCGCCTGGCTGGGTAACGAGTCCACGGCTATGGCCGTGACTATCTTCGTGATCATCTGGGGCCTGGTGGGCTTCTACATGGTGCTTTTCATCGCGGCGATCAAGAGCATACCCGCGGAGTTCTACGAGGCGGCCAGGGTTGATGGCGCGGGGCGGTTCCGCACCGCGGTGATGATCACGGTGCCATTGCTCCGGAACAATATCCAGACGGCAGCGATCTACCTGGGCATTCTGGCGCTGGATGCTTTCGTCTATATGGCTGCGCTAAATCCGATCGGCGGCCCGAACAACTCGACCTGGGTGATGTCCCAGCAGATCTTCCAGGTCGGTTTCATCAACGGCCAAGCCGGCTTGGCCTGCGCCATGGGCGTGGTCCTCGCCGTGCTCACTCTAATTTTCGCCGGCATCGTCTTCTTCATCAACTGGTTGACCGGCGGGCGTAAGGAACGTGTTAGACGATGATGACAGAACTCGCCACCCGGCCAATCGCTGCTGCCGAGCGCCCCGAGCCGCAGCGCAAAAACCGGCGTCCCAGCGTGAGCGCCGGCGATAAGCTCGTGGGCGGGGTGTCGCATGGCATCCTGATGATCTGGTCGGCGCTCGTGATCCTGCCTCTGATCTGGACCGCGATCAGCTCGTTCAAAACGAGCGAGGAAGTGCTCTCTTCGTCCTTCAGCCTGCCGAGTATCTGGCGTTTCGACAACTATGTCCGGGCGTGGACCAACTCCGGGGTCGGGGTGGCCTTCTTCAATTCCGTGATCGTGGTGCTCTCCGCTCTGGTCCTGGTGATGCTGCTCGGGGCCATGTGCGCCTATGTCTTGGCGCGCTTCAAGTTCTTCGGCAGCCAGGCGGTGTACGTGCTGATGCTAGCGGGCCTCACCTTTCCCATCTTCTTGGCTATCGTGCCGCTGTTCTTCATTCTGCAGAACATGGGCCTGCTCGGTACCTACCCGGGGCTCATTCTGACTTTCGTCGCCTTCGCCCTGCCCTTTACGGTGTTCTTCCTCTTCGCCTTCTTCAAATCCCTGCCCTTCGAGATCGCGGAAGCCGCCGCTATCGATGGCGCCGGGGAATGGCGGACGTTCTTCCAGATCATGTTGCCGATGGCCAAGCCGGGAATGGCCTCGGTCGCGATTCTCAATGCGGTGGGGTTGTGGAATCAGTATCTGCTCGCGGTGGCGCTCAACGCCGGCGATCCGGAGCGGCGCGTGCTTTCCCAGGCGCTGGGAGCTTTTGCGGGGCAGACGAATTACGCCACCGATTATGGGGCGCTCTTCGCCGCGGTGATGACGGCTATCGTGCCGGTTCTGGTCCTGTACGTGATCTTCCAGCGGCAGCTCCAAGGCTCGGTATCCCAGGGAACATCCAAATAGCCGCCCACACCGCCGGGTGAAGATCTAGCGGAATCTGCGCAGCCGCAGCGAATTCAGTACCACCAGTACGGAGCTGGCGGCCATCGCCGCTCCCGCGATCATCGGGTTGAGCAGCCCCAGAGCCGCGATGGGAATGCCCACGACGTTATAGGCGAAGGCCCAGAAGAGGTTGCCCTTGATGGTTCGCAGCGTCGCCCGGGACAATCTGATCGCGGTGGGGATCTGGCGCAAGTCCTCGCCCATCACGGTCAGATCCGCGGCTTCGATCGCCACATCGGTTCCCGAGCCCATGGCGATGCCCAGATCGGCCTGGGCGAGGGCGGCCGCATCATTGACCCCGTCCCCGGCCATGGCCACGATCCGGCCCTCGGCTTGCAGCTGCTCGACCACGGCCACCTTGCCTTCTGGGGGCATCTGCGCGTACACGTCCCCGGCGTCGATGCCGATGGCCTGCGCGGCGGCCTGCGCAGTCAGCTCGTTGTCGCCGGTGACGAGCAGGGGCCGGAGGCCGAGCCGGCGCAGTTCCTGAACCGCGGCCGGTGAACTGGCTTTCACCTCATCGGTGAATCGCATCTCCCCGAGGAGAAGACCATCGGCGGCCAGCCAGACACTCGTACCGGGCAGCGCCTGCGGCGCATCCCCGGGCACCGTGATGCCTTCTGTTTCGAGGAAGGCGCGGGTGCCGGCCAGCAACTGCCGCCCCTCGATCGCACCCACGATGCCACCGCCAGGGTGGGATCGGAAGTCAGTCACTGCGGGCAGGGTGCTGCCGCCCAGGCTGCCGGTCTGGTTCTGGTGGGCCTGGATGAGCGCGGTGGCTACCGGGTGCTCGCTGCCCTGTTCCAGAGCGGCTGCCAAGCGGAGCAGTTCGGCTTCAGGCCGGGGCCCGGCGTTTTCGATACCGCTGCTGCCCGTGCCGGTTAGCGGGCGCGTTTGTGTCAGAGTGAGCTGCCCGGTGGTGACCGTTCCGGTTTTGTCCAGGATGATGGTATCCACCCGGCGCGTCTCTTCCAGGGTTTCCGGGCCTTTGATCAGGATCCCGAGCTCGGCGCCCCGGCCGGTGCCGCTGACCAGGGCTACCGGGGTCGCCAGGCCCAGGGCACAGGGACAGGCGATGATCAGCACCGCCACGGAGGCGAGCAGCGCGGTCTGCAAATCATTGCCGATGAGCCACCACAAGGTGAAAGTGGCAATGGCTATGAGTAGCACGATGGGCACGAAGACTGCGGAGATCCGGTCCGCGAGCCGGGCGATGGGCGCTTTGCCCGTTTGCGCCTGGCTGACCAGCCGGGCCATCTGAGCCAGAGTGGTGTCTGCGCCGACTCGCAGCGCCTCCACGACGAGCCGCCCGGAGGAATTGATCGTGGCTCCCGTGACCTGGTCTCCCGGGCCGACCTCCACGGGCATCGACTCGCCGGTGATCAGGGAAGTGTCTACGCTGGAACGCCCATCCGCGATCACGCCGTCGGCGGCGATTTTCTCGCCCGGGCGCACCACGAAGCGATCTCCTACCAGCAGCTGATCGGCGGGGATGCGCTCTTCGACCTGCCCCTGCGCTCCGTTGCGCAGCACGGAGGCCTCCTGGGCGCTGAGGTTGAGCAGTGAGCGCAGGGCATCGCCGGTGTGACTCTTGGCCCGGGTTTCGAGGTACCTGCCGAGCAGTAGGAAGGTGACGATCACGGCGGAGACCTCGAAGTACAGTTGCGCATGCCCTTGGCCGCCGTGGCCTCCGGGATGTTCGGTGAGGTTCGGTGCGATCAGCAACTGGGCGAGCGAGAAGAGATAGGCGACCGCGATGCCGATGGAGACGAGCGTGTCCATCGAGGCGCTCAGGTGCCGGGCGCCGCTGAGCGCTGAGCGGTGGAAGCTCTCTGCGCACCAGGTGACCACCGGAAGGGTGAGCGCTGCGATCCACCAGCCCCAGTGCGGGAACTGCAAGGCCGGGATCATGGAGATGAGCAGCACCGGGGTGCTCAGAATCGCGGCGATGATCAGGCGCCAGATGAAGGATCTGGTGACCTTCTCCCCGGTGGCCGATTCGCCGTCCGCCGGCTGGCCCCGGCCGGTTTCTCCCGACTGTACGCTGGCCTGGTAGCCCGCGTTGGATACCGCCTCCAGCAGTGCCTGATCGCTCACCGCTTCCGGAACCCGCAGGCGCGCTGATTCCAGTGGCAGATTGACTGAGGCTTCGACCCCCTCGATCCGCTGCAGGCGCTTTTCTATTTTCCGGACACACGATGCGCAGGTCATGCCCTCAATGCTGAGATCGACGCTGCGCACGGGCTCAGGCCTCTTCTGCGCGGACGAGGTAGCCGGCCTCGGCGATGGCCTCGCTGATCTCGATATCGCTGAGGGGCCGGTCTGCGGTGATCCGCACGGTGGAGATGCCGCCTGGACTGAGATCGACGTCGACTTTCTGGACGCTGGCCAGGGCGGTGAGTTCTTTGGATACCGAGCTCACGCAGTGCTCGCAGGTCATTCCGGAGACGCGTACCGTGCTGATGGTTTCTTCGGGTCGGTCTGGGGTGCTCATGGAGGCTCCTAGGCTGGGGGACTGGACCTGATGGAGGGCTGGCTAGCTGCGGATGAGCCGGGAGATCGCGGCCATGGCCTCGGCCACTTTGGCCTCGACGAATTCGGGATTATCGTTTTCCGCGGAGGCTTCAGCCGCTTCGACCACGCAGTGATTCAGATGGTCTTCCAGCAGGCCGATGCTGACCGCGTGCAGGGCTTTGTTGATGGCGGCCACCTGGGTCAGGATATCGATGCAGTACTGGTCTTCCTCCACCATCTTGGCGATGCCCCGGACCTGCCCTTCAATCCGCCGCAGTCGCCTCAGATAAGCGGACTTGTCTTGTGCATAGCCGTATTCCACTCTCATAATTTATACCCTAGGGGGGTATAAATCAAGGTTCTGATCCGCGGATGAAGACCGGCGCAGCTAGCTTGACTCGATGTTCTCCGAGTCTTTGCCTTTGCCGGGGCGTGCGAACAACCAGAGCGAGACACCTAAGAGCGCGGCGAGCGGCCGATAATAGCGCTGATCGAGATCACGGAACGTCTCTGCCGGAGGCGGTTGCTGCAAAAGCGCGAGAGCGGCCTCCCCACCGAGAGCGGCCCGGGCCAGCAGGGCCGTTCCCAGCGCCGGAAGGCCGAATCGCTGCACCCGCTGAATGCAGTACCGCCAGCGCCGCTAATCCGTCGGTGCTGATAGCTCGAGCCATGCACCTGGTTCCATTGCGCATGGTCAGCTTATTTGACCGCACCCATGGACAGCCCTCGGACGAGCTGTTTCTGAGCCAGCCAGCCCGCGATCACCACGGGCAGCGAAGCGAGCACGGAGGCGGCTGAGAGCTTGGCCAGGAACAAGCCTTCACTGGTCATCTGCGAGACCAGGAAGACCGGTACCGTGGCGGCATTGGCCGCGGTGAGGTTCAGTGCGAAGAAGAATTCGTTCCAGGCGAAGATCACGCAGATGAGCGCGGTCGCGGCGAGCCCCGGCATCACCATCGGCATCAGGATGGTGCGCAGGGTCTTGATCAGCCCTGCGCCGTCCATCTGTGCGGCTTCCAGGACTTCCGCGGGGACTTCCTGGAAAAAGGAGCGCATCATCCACACCGCGATGGGCAGGTTCATAGAGGTGTAGAGCACGATCAGGGTGCCGATGTTGTCCAGGACCTTGAGCTGCCCGGCGATGACGTAGATCGGCATGATCACCGCGACGACCGGCAGCATCCGGGTGGAGATGAAGAAGAACAGCACATCGCTGCTCTTCTTCACGGGCCGGATGCTCACCGCATAGGCCGCGGGCACCGCGAGCACGATCACCAGGATGGTGGAGACTCCCGTGGCGATGAGCGAGTTCAGGAAGTATGCACCGGCACCGGCGCTCAGCCCGGCCGCGAACTGATCCAGGGTGGGTTCGAAGAAGAAGCTCGGCGGGCTGGACGCGGCGGCCGATTCCTGCTTGAAGGCGGTCAGCACCATCCACAACACGGGTGCGAAGAAGGTCAGCGCGATCACCCAGGTCAGGATGGTGAGTGCGGAGGCGCCGAACCTGCCCCGCTGCCGGATCTTCTGCGGTGCCTCGGCCCGCTGGGTCCGGGTGGTTGCCGTCTCAATACTGCTCATCAGTCCCTGCTTTCAAAGCTGCGGAAGATCAGTCTCAGCGCGAAGATCGCCACGATGATGGTGGCGATCACGGTGACGACGCCCATAGCGGCCGACTGGCCGATATCGAAGCCCAGGAAGGCCCGCTGATAGATGTAGAAGGGCAGGTTCGCGCTCGCGGTGCCCGGCCCTCCGGCGGTCATGAGATAAATCTGGTCGAAGGTGTTCACGACATAGATGGCACCCAGGAGCACGCCGAGTTCGATGTACCGGCGCAGCTGCGGCAGGGTCACGAAGAAGAACGTCTTCCACCAGCTGGCACCATCGATCTGGGCGGCTTCGAGAACGTCTTTGGGTTGGGCCTGCAGGCCCGCCAGGACCAGCAGCATCATGAACGGGGTCCACTGCCAGACCAGGGCGATCACGATCGACAGCACGGGGTATTGGCTAGTCCAGTCCACGGGCGGTATGCCCACGAGTGAGATCACCCAGTTGACCAGGCCGAAGCTGGGGTTGAGCATCGAGATGCTCCACAGCATGGCCGAAGCCGCCGGCATGATCAGGAAGGGGGTGATCAGCAGGGTACGCACGATGCTGCGGCCGCGGAAAGAACGATCCAGCAGAAGCGCGAAGATGATCCCCAGGAACATCGCCACCAGGACGCAGGCCAGGGTGATCAGCACCGAGTTGAAGGCTGCGCCGCGGAAGGTGGGATTGCTGAAGATGTTGATGTAGTTCTGGAAGCCGACGAACTGGTTGCTATCCGGCCGGAGCAGGTTCCAGTTCCGCAGGGAGTACCAGATGGTCAGCAGGAACGGGATCTGCGTCACCACGATGGTGAAGAGCAGCGCCGGCAGCAGTGGGGCGCGCCGCCGCCAGGCTTCCGCAGAGGAGATTTTGGGGGTGGTTACCCCGGCTGCGCTCATTCTTGGACTCCGCTTTGCTCGGGGCTGTTCTGATAGGACTCGCCGACCACTTCGGCGAAGCGCTGGGCCTGCTCCAGAGCTCTGGACACGCTCTGCTGCCCAGCGATCGCGGCAGAGATCTGTTGCGCCACCTGGGTGCCCAGATCCTGGAACTCCGGTATGCCCACGAACTGCAGGCCGGGATACGGAACCGGCTCGGTCATGGTGTTCTGTGGTGTGGCCTGGCTCATCGCGTTGAGAGTCGGCTCTGCATAGGCTTGGGCGATCTGCGCATATTCCGGTATCTGATAGGTCGACAGCCGGCTGCCCGGGGGCACGCGCTCCCAGCCGATGCGCTCGCCGACCAGCTTGATGTACTCCTTATTGGTCATCCAGGAGATGAAGTCCCAGGCGGCGTCCTTGCGCTGCGAGATCTCCGGGATGGCCAGGGACCAGCTGTACAGCCATCCGGCGCTCTCAGTCTCCTTGACCGGTGCCGGCGCGTAGCCGGTTTTCCCGGCGACCGTGGATGACTTGGGGTCCTCGATTGAGGAGACCATGGCCGTGGCGTCGTACCACATAGCGGTCTGACCCTGGCTGTAGCGGGTGATGCAGTCGCCGTAACCGCTCGTGGCCGCTCCGGGCTGGCCGTAGTCATTGAGCAGGCTGACATAGTCGGAGACCGCGGACTCCACCTGCGCAGAATCGAGCTGGGCGTTCCAGTTCTGGTCGAACCAGCGGCCGCCGTACGTGTTGATCATGGTGTTGAGCGGGGCCATCACCTCGCCCCAACCGGCCAGGCCGCGCAGGCATACTCCGGAGAAGCCGTCCTGCGGGCTGTTGAGTTCGGCGGCGAAGCGGCGCACGTCATCCCAGGTGGGCTGGGCCGGCATGGTCAGGCCGGCCTGCTCGAAAAGGTCCTTGCGGTAGGCCAGGAAAGAGGACTCGCCGTAGAAAGGAACTGAGTAGAGATCGTCCTGATAGCTCAGCGCTTCGCGAATGGTGGGGATGAAATCGTCAGGGTCGTAACCCGGCGTCTGCTCCGCATAGGGCTGCAGATTGGTGATCCAGCCGTTGCTCGCCCACATCGGGGTCTCGTAGTTGGAGATCATCACGACATCGAATTCACCGCCGCCGGTAGCCACCGAGGCGGTGATCTTGGCACGGGCTTCGTTCTCGGGGAGTGAGACGAACTTCGGCCGGATATTCGGATACGCCTTGCGGAATTCCTCTTGCAGGGAGATGGCATCGCGCATCTGCGGGTTGGCCACGATCGCCACGACGATTTCGGTGCTTTGCTGGCTCTGAGGCGCTGTTCCACAGCCGGTCAGCAGCAGTACCAACGAAGCCATCAGGGCGATCGTCAGCCGGGAGCGGCGGGTGATCCTGGATACGCTGGATATGAAAGTCCGCCGGTGCGGACGGGGTCGGCTCAACGACATAAACTGCCTTTTCGGGTGCGGAGCCTCATCCCTCGGCTGCTCATTTGAGTCACCATTGAAGCTCATATGTAGCTCATCTGTGACTGAACTCTAGTCAGATATACTCATTTGAGCAAGAATGAGGTGCTCATCCGCTTTAGTGTCGGTGATCTCAAAGGTCTCGAGGTTCCTAGATCGGATTCTAGACTGGATTCTGCACTGGTTTGTGCACCAGACCGAGAGCGAGGCAGCGTCATCGACGACCATCACGAACTTCTGGCGAGAATCGGCCGGGAGTACTACCTGGAGAATCAGTCCAAGGTCGATATCGCCCGGGGTCACGGGCTCTCCCGCTTCCAAGTGGCCCGATACCTCGACGAAGCCCGTGCCGAGGGAATCGTGAACATCGAAGTCAGGGCGCCCCGGCAGGCAGCGCGCATCGACCCGGAGCAGCTGGCCAGCTCGCTGGGCGTCCGACGCACTGTCGTCGTACGCACCCTCAGCGGTGCTGCTACCAGGCCAAGCGCTGAGGCCGAGCAGCGGGACCTGCTCGCCCGTGCGGTTGCCCAGGAGCTCATGACCTCTGCGCGTCCGGGGATGACCCTGGGCGTCTCCTGGTCCCGCACCTTGGATCTGGCGGCCCGGCACATCACGGCGCTTCCGCCGTGCGAGGTGGTCCAGCTCGCAGGGGCGCTTCCGCAGGCCGGAGCCGCCGGCCAGTTGGGCCTGGTGCAGAGCCTGGGCCGGTACACCGGAGGCCCCGTTTGGCCGCTCTGGGCACCGCTCGTGGTCGAATCCGCGGAGATCGCCGCGGGTCTGCGCCGCCAGCCGGAGATCTCCGACGCCCTCGACAAAGCCGCCTCCCTGGACATCGCCGCCGTGGCGATTGGGGCTTGGGGGCCGGCTTTGTCCACGGTCTGGGAGCGCGTGGATAATCCAGTGCGACAGCAGGCGCTCGATGCCGGAGCGGTAGCCGAAACCTCGGGCCGGCTCATCGACGCCCAGGGTGATCCGGTTCGCGGTGAACTGGATGAGCGAGTGCTCGCGGTGGAGCTCGAGCAGCTGGCCCGCACCCCGGAGGTCCTCGCGGTAGCCCAGGGCGAAGCCCGTGCGGCCGCGGTGCTGGCGGCCATTGCCGCGGGGGTGGTGAATACCCTGATCATCGATGAGGCCCTAGCCGTCGAGCTGCTGCGCAAAAAAGAACTCCGCGGGGAGGGCCAAGGATGAGCCGCGCGGAGCAGAAGCTGGTGGTGGGCATCGACTCCTCCACCCAGTCGACCAAAGTGCTCTGCGTCGAGCACGAAAGCGGTCAGATCCGCAGCCAAGGCTACGCCGCGCATCCGGACGGTACCGCGGTGGATCCGAGAGCCTGGACGCAAGCTCTGCATCAGGCCTGGCGGGAAGCCGGGCTCACCGATCCGAGGCAGGAACTCCAAGGGGTCGAGGTGATTGGTGCCGGCGTCGGTGCCCAGCAACACGGCATGGTCGCTCTGGACGACGCGGATCAGCCCGTTTTCGATGCTCTGCTGTGGAACGACACCCGCTCGGCACCGCAAGCCGAAGCCATGGTCGCGGATCTGGGCGCGCACACCTGGGCGCAACGGACCGGCATCGTGCCCGTGCCTTCTTTTACGCTGACCAAGCTCGCCTGGCTCGCCGAGCATCATCCGGAACTCGCCCAGCGGACGCGGCGAGTGGGCCTACCGCATGACTGGCTGAACCTGCAGCTGTCCGGTGCCTTCAGCACGGACCGTTCGGACGCCTCCGGAACCGCCTACTTTGACCCTCAATCCGATGCTTATCTGCCGGATCTGCTGGAACGCTACTTCGGCGCAGTACCCCAGCTGCCCGAGGTCTTGCGGCCCGACGCAGTTGCCGCGCAGCTGCGGTCCGGGTGGCTGCCCGCAGCATCCGGCGCTCCGGCGCCCGTGCTCTCAGCCGGCATGGGGGACAACGCTGCTGCGGCGCTGGGCCTGGGCCTGGCCCCGGGCGAGGTGGTGGTCTCCGTGGGCACCTCCGGCACGGTCTTCACCACGTCCGAGGCGCAGCTGCACGATGCCAGCGGCCAGATCGCCGGGTTCGCCGATGCCAGCGGAGCCTATCTGCCGCTACTGGCGACGCTCAACGCGGCCCGGGTGCTCAGCGCCACCGCCGTGATGCTCCAGATCGGTCTGGAAGAATTCGACGAACTTGCGCTCACCGCGGCTCCGGACGCGCAAGGACTCATCCTGCTGCCTTATTTGGATGGTGAGAGAACCCCGAACCTGCCGCAGGCCACGGGTACCCTGCTCGGTCTGAGCCGTGCCGCGATGTCAGCCGGGAACCTGGCGAGAGCTGCGGTGCTGGGAGTGCTGAATTCGTTGGCGGACGGACTCGATCGGCTGCGCGCTCACGATGTTGAGGTCAGCCGCGTACTGCTGATCGGCGGCGGCGCGAAGTCCCGGGCGCTGCGTGCCGCCGCCGCCGAGGTCCTCGGCGTGCCGGTAGAGGTCCCGGTGTCCCGGGAGTACGTAGCGCTGGGGGCGGCCCGCCAGGCCGCCTGGGCGGCTACCGGAGAGCTGCCGCAGTGGGCCAGGCAGATCGAGGTGTCCACTGAACCGGAAGGACGGTGGGGGCCGGAGCTGCGGAGCCGGTATATCACCGCTCGTCAGGCCCATTACGGCCTCTGAGTTGAACTTCTGAACTGAACATCCGTGCGCAAACTTCTGGGCCGGGTGCGGGATCGACCCCGCACCCGGCCCAGAGTTATAGCACTGGGATGCTCCGAGGTCTCAGGAGCGCAGTTGGGCGAGCGTGCTGAAGAGCTCACCGGTGATCCGAGTGGCGCTATTGGAAGAGCTGCCGCCCCAGATGTGAATCCCGTTAGAGGTGTTCGGGTTAGCTATGGTGACCGCTGGGCCGCTCTGGCCGCCATAGGTATCCGTGCGGTAGGAGAAGATGCGCGCATTGGCGCCGGTCACGGCGTCGGTGCCCTGCCACATGGTGCCCCGCGGCTTATCACCGGGATAACCGACCACGGTGGCGTCATTGCCGACGAATTCGTTCACCTGGCGCGGGGCGAGCCCGTACCAGCCAACAGTATCGCCCACTGGCTGATCCAGGGTGATCAGCCCCCAGTCGCCGCCGCTCGCGTTGACGCCCCTGCCGTCGACCCAGATCTCCGTGGCCCGGTAGGTGCCGTAAGGATTGCTGCCGCCGTTGCGTGCCGGGGAGAAGGTGATATCCGAGACGCGTCCGTCGAGGCAGTGCCCTGCGGTCACCACGCTGCGGGCGGAGATCAGCCAGCCCGTGCAGATATAAGAGCCGCTGCCCTGCTTGAAGTTGATCTGACCGATGCGCCGGTAAGCCGGTGCGGTCGTGTCCTGGACCTGCTCGCGGTCATCGGGGCCGATCACTGCACGGCCGGTGAGTGCCGAGCCGGTGCTCGAACTCGTCGAGGAGTAGCCCGGGTCCGCTGTGAGCCCGGAGCGCTTGATCGGATTCTGGGTATCGGGTGGGCCATTCACGATCTTGTAGCCCACGGGATCGATGGGCAGGTTCTCCACCGGGGCGGCCGCGGCGGCCGAGACCCCCAGACCTGCTACAAGAGCGACAGTGGTAGCTGCTGTGCCAAGGAGGCGGGTAATAGAAGTCATATGCGATTAAATCCCGGGGGAGCCGCTTGTTTCTAGGCTTTTTCACAGGATTTTTCTTCTAAACTCTCGGGAAATCCCTGGGAAATCCCGGGAGGGGTGCCCCGGATGCGTACTTACCCTTAGCGGACCAGGCCTTGCACGGTCACCTTGGAACCCTGCTCATGAAGGCTGTTGAGTGCGGAGAGGTAGGCCTCAGTGAATCGGGGTTCTGCGGCGAGGTTTCCGAAGACCTCAGCCTGCTCCAGGAAGGCCAGTGGATTCTCATGCTGCCGTGCCGCCGCGGCCATCAGCTGACCTTTGAGCCGGTCCACGACCTTGATCGGCTGCCCCTGTTCGTCCACGCCTTCCGCGTACCGCGCCCACGAAGCGACGACGGCGGCACTGCGATGCACGTCGCGTTGCGCCACCAGATTGGCTCGCACTACCGGTAAGAGCCAGGTGGGGATCCGGTCCGAGCTCTCCGCGCAGAGCCTGGCCAGGGTGTCCCGGACGTACTCATTGGAGAAGCGCTCGATCAGGGTGCGCTGATACTGCGCGAGATCGATCCCGGGAACCGGTGCCAGAGTCGGCTCGGCTTCCAGGTGCATATAGTCCAGCAGCAGCTGGGCGAGATCAGCGTCCTGCGCGGCTTCATGGGCGAAGCGATAGCCGGCGAGGTAGCCGAAGTAGCACAGCGCCTGATGGCTGGCGTTGAGCAGCCGCAGTTTCATCAGCTCATACGGCTCCACATCGGAGACTAGCTGCACGCCCACTTGGTCCAAGGCCGGCCGGCCGGCGGCAAAGTCGTCCTCGAGTACCCACTGCGTGAAAGGCTCACACACCACCGGCCAGCCGTCTTCGATACCGAATTCCTCGCTCAGAGCGGTGCGATCCGCATCGGAGGTGACCGGGGTGATCCGGTCCACCATCGAGTTCGGGAAGGGGACGTGCTCCTGGACCCATGCGCTCAGCCCCGCCGGCTCGCCCTGTGCGACCAGCGTTTCTTCGCGCAATCGGGCGAAGCTGGTGAAGACCTTCCTGGCTATCGTCCCGTTGCCCTGAATGTTGTCGCAGGACATGATGGTGAACGGCGGGTGGCCGCGCTCGCGGCGGCGTCGCAGGCCTTCGATGATCAGGCCGAAGACTGTGCCCGGGGCTTGCCCGGGGCCGGCCTGGGCGTCCCGCTGGACAGCCGGGTCCTCGGCCTGGAACTCGCCGCTGATGCGATCGATGTTATAGCCGCCCTCGGTGATGGTCAGCGAGACGATCCGCACTTCGGGGGCCGCGAGCTGCTCGAGCACGCGCTCGGGATCCTCCGGGGCGTAGAGGTAGTCGATCATGGAGCCGATGATCCGTGCTTCTTTGCGGCCATCAGCGTGCTTGAGCACCAGGGTGTAGAGGCAGTCCTGTTCGGTCATGACCTCTGCCATATGCCGGTCGTGCGGCAGCACCCCGACTCCGCAGATGCCGAAATCGTAAGCCTGACCCTGGTTCATGAGCCGGTCCAGGTACATGGCCTGATGTGCTCGATGGAAGCCGCCGACGCCGAAGTGCATGATGCCGGTGCGGATCTGGCTGCGGTCGTAGCCGGGTACGGCAAGGCCTGAGGCGGTAGGGCCGGGCCGGTCTAGCTGGGCCAGGGTTTCAGAGGAGAGTTTCACCGGGACCATCCTGGGGTGGGAGTGATAGACGCAAGCGGATCTCAGCCAAAGTAGCACATATGAGCTTCTTTGAAATTTCAAATGAGCGCAAGCGGGTGCCGGAGGTGCATCGCAGAGCCTGCTCAGAGGTGATTCGGCAACACCTTCGACCAGTCCCTTCGACGCAGCGTAGAATTTTTGGCAGAGAGTGCGAATGACAACGACGCATTCGGGACTATCTCGGGACTAGCAGGGCGAAAGGCAGACGATGCAGGCACGGGGCGCGAAGCTCATCCGTGGCTGGGCTGCTGCCGGATTCGCCACGCTGACAGCCGCTGCCTCGCATACCGTGGGCGGCGGAGACTTTCCGATAGGCGCGGCGTTCCTCCTAGCCCTGGCTTTCTCCGGACTCATCTGCGTCGCCTTGGCGGGGCGGAGCGTCTCGCTGCCCCGTCTGATCCCGGCGGTCGCGGTCTCCCAGGTGCTCTTTCACGGTCTCTTCGCTCTGCTCGGCAGCGCGGGATCTTTCAGCGCCTCAGGCGGCCAAGCCGCGGGACACCATCAGATGATGGCTTTCCCGGCACCGGCCGCGGCATCGATGGCCCAGAGCGGCTCGGCTGCCGCCCCGGGGTTCGCCGTTCCGGCCATGTTCCTCGCACATCTGATCGCCGCGGTGGTGACCATCTGGGCGTTGCGCCGCGGCGAGCTCACCCTGGTGCGTTTCAGTCAGACCATGGTGCTCTTCTTCAACGCGCTCTGGCGGATGCCCGTATCAGCTGCGCCCCGGCCAGCGGAATCCTTCAACCGGCCAGTGCTGACCGGCCGGATTCCGCCCTTGGCTCAGGTTTTCTTTCCGGCATTGCGGTACCGCGGGCCACCGCTGCTCTGCGTTGCTCGCTGATATCTCGGCTTTGCCAATTCCGCTCAGAGCCCTTTTCGCTCTTGAGCATCTTGTAGATTTTTCTTCGCTTTTCTCACCATTACCGGGTTCTCACGCTGCTCATTGCCCTCAGCCTGTTGCCTCAGTGCTGACCGATAAGCCTTACTAGCCTCACTAGCTTTAGCCCCGGTACGATCCCGGCTTCCAGCCGGTTCAGGAGACTTGATTCCTTATGCCTTCCCATACGCCTCCTCAGGCATCCCGACTGACGCTCGGGCTCATCGGCGGGGTCGCCGCAGCCCTCGTCCTCAGCGCTTGCGGCGCCGTCAGCACCTCTAACAACTCGCAGAACTCCAGCGGAGACGACTCCGCTGCTACGGTCAGCACCGGCCCTACGCAGTATCCGCTCACCGTTCAGAACTGCGGCAGCGAACAACAGTTCGACCGTGCGCCGAGCCGGGTGGTCATCCTCAACGGCGCCTCCCTCGCCGAGGTCGAAAGCATCATCGCCCTCGACCTCGGCGACCAGGTGATCGCCAATGCGCAGAGCTATGGGGTCTACGACGAGCCCGGTATGGCCGAGCGGGTCGATGCCCTGCCGACCGTGGGCACGCTCTCCGCACAGCGGGATATTCCCGCCGAAACCTTGCTGAGCCTGGAGCCGGATCTGGTGATCGGCAGCTCTTCGGCGGCCTTTGACGCCGGAATGGGCATGGCCACCCGGGATCAGCTCGCCGCCATCGGCGCCAAGACCCTGGTCAACCCGGATCAGTGCGCGATCGGCAAAACGCAACCTACTGAGGAAGAGAAGCAGGACGCGGCACAGGTGTCCTGGAAGTCCTCGAAGCGGCTTTTCACCCTGCTGGGCGAGGTCTTCGATGTTCAGGCCAAGGCTGCCGAACTCAAGGACAACATTGACAGCACGGTGCAGCAGGCGAGTTCGGCAGTGCAGTCCTCCACGCAGGACGGGCAGATCCCCAACGCGCTGATCGCGGTCCCTGGGATGTCGATGATGAATGCCAGCGGCCTGCCGGCGGTGATGACCGGCAACCGTTACGACACCATGCTCGAAGCAGCCGGCACCCGTAACGCCTTCACCGGCGGTGCCCGGGATCTCACCCGTAGCCTCAGCCCCGAGCAGCTGGCAGCAGCCGAAGTGGATCTGTTGGTGCTCGGCCGCTTCATGGCGAGTGAGGATCCGGCCGCTGAAGCGGAGAAGATCTTCGCCGCGTACCCGCAATGGAAAGCCTCGCAGAATAAGAACTACGTGGTTCTCGCGGATAGCATCTACTTGGGCCCGCATAATGCCCAGGCGATCCAGAAGATCGCCAGGGCAGCCCACCCGGACGCTTTCAGCTGAGCCATCTACCTCCTGCTATTACCCGTTAGTACCCGATGCGACGTTCTCTCCGAGCACCCGAAGAAGTAGCACCGTCCCCGCGTTCCGCGCGGGCGGTGCTCTTCGGAGTGCTGCTCACCTTGGCGCTGCTGGCGAGCGTGGCCCTGGCGATCGGCTTGGGCCAGATCTCGTTGAGTCTGCCGGATATCCTGCGCGTGATCCTGACGAATCTGAGCGGTCAGGCCGCAGCTGGTGATCCCAGTAGTGGAGTATCACCGCTGGAGCAGCAGATCGTCTGGGAGCTGAGGCTGCCCCGGGTTCTGCTGACCGCGCTGGTCGGAGCCGCCTTGGCGCTGGCCGGCGCGGTGCTGCAGGGTCTAGTCGGCAACCCCCTGACCGATCCTTTCGTGATCGGGGTGTCCTCCGGTTCGTCCCTGGGCGCAGTATCGGTGATGGCGTTCGGCAGCGGCGCGCTGCTCGGCATCGGCGTCAGCGCGGCCGCATTCGCCGGGGCATTGCTGACCCTGCTCATCCTTCTACTGCTCACTCAGCGATCCGGTACGCTCTCGGGCTACCGGATCGTGCTCGCCGGTGTCGCGCTCGGTCAGCTGGCCATGGCCGGAACGATGCTCATCCAGCTGCAAGTCGATCCGGGGCAGATCCGCGGCATCCTGTTCTGGATGCTGGGCAGCACCTCCGGGGCGCGCTGGGATCAGCTGCCGGTGCTGCTGGGCGCCGTGCTGCTGGCGGCCGCCTTCACCATGGCCAAAAGCCGGCAGCTCAATGCTCTGGCCTTCGGCGAAGCAGATGCCGTGGCTCTCGGTGTCTCGGTGAACAGCCTGCGATTCCAGCTGTTGATCGCCACCGCACTGCTCACCGCGGTTGCGGTCGCGGTGGCCGGAGCAGTGGGATTCGTCGGCTTGATCGTGCCGCATGCGCTGCGGCTTATGGGCATAGCCGACTACCGACGGCTGCTGCCGCTGAGTTTATTGAGCGGCGCGACCTTCCTCGTCCTGATCGATCTGCTCTCCCGGCTCATCGATCCGCCTAATGAGTATCCGTTGACGATCTTCACTGCGGTTTTCGGCGCGCCCTTCTTCCTCTGGCTGCTGTACGCCAAGGAATCCCACGGACATCAGTTTGCGCGGCGTTCCGAGAAGCGCGTCAAGAGAGCGGGCAAGAGGGCGGAGCAGGCTCGATGAACGCCGCAATCTCAGAACCGTACCCCGAACAGCGGCGGCCGCGGCGGGAACTGCTGCGCCTGGAACGGGTGGAAGTGCGTCTGGGCGGCACCCCGGTGATCCAGGATGTGGAGTTCACTCTGGCTCCGGGAAGCTTCACCGCCATCGTCGGGCCCAATGGTTCCGGGAAGAGCACGGTGCTCGGCGCTGCGGCCCGCGCGCATCGGCCCAGCAGTGGCGCGGTATTCTTAGGAGACCAGGATGCTTGGCGGCTTTCCGCTAAGGCGGCTGCACGTCGTTGCGGCGTCCTGCCTCAGCAGCAGAGCCCGGGAATGGGCTTCACCGGTCGGGAAGTGGTGAGCATGGGCCGTATGCCCTATCTGAGGCCGCTCGCCGGAATGAGCACACGGGATCACGAGCTGGTCGATCAGGCTTTGGTGGACACGGGGGCGGAGAGTTTCGCGAACCGGCTTTTCGCAGAGCTCTCTGGCGGGGAGCGCCAGCGGGTTCTGCTCGCCCGGGCGCTCTGCCAGGATGCGGATCTGCTGATCCTGGACGAACCCACGAACCACCTGGACATCGCAGCGCAACTCGAGTTGCTGGACTTGGTCCGCAGCCTGCTCGGTACAGCCGATTCCACCGCCGTTTCAGGCCGTTATGCCGGTGCTGCTGATGGTTCGGTGCCCGCGGCACCACGGCGGGCGGCCCTGGTCGCTCTTCATCAGCTCGATCATGCACTGGATTACGCGGATCGGATCGTCATGATGAATCAGGGAGCGGTGCACGCCATCGGCTCTCCTACAGAAGTATTCACAGAGCGGAATATGCGGGAGGTCTTCGGGGTGCATTCAGCGCTCGGGGTCAATCCGCTGACCGGCCGGCCGAGCCTGCATTGCGCGCCGCTGGAGACTACCCTGCCCGGTCACGATCGGGCGATGGCACCGGAGGTAGCCAATGACTGAGACGAAAAATGCATCCGGTACACTCCGCCGCCCCCGGGTAGCGGTTCCCCTGCTCTGCGCCGCTGCGATACTGCTGCTGGCCATAGTGATTCCCCTGGTTCAAGGCGGTGAGTATTACGACGGCCTGCATCGGAACCGGCCCGATCTCTTCACCAGCCTGGCGACGTCCCTGCTCCGCGCCGCGGCCTTGCTGGGGGCTGTGGCGGCTCTTTCGCAGATTCTCCTCGCCATGGTTCTGCTCTGGAAGCGCGGGGCGGCTGCTGGCTCGGAGGAGGCCCGAGATCTCCGCGTGGTATCCCGAAGAGCTGCCGGACTCGTGGCTTTATGGGGCGTGTGCAGCCTGCTGTTGATCTTCTTCATCGGTGCGGATAACAACGGGGTGTCCCTGAACCGAGTCTTCAACGCCAGGGTGATCGACTTCATCGAGAGCACGCAGTCTTCGCAGGTCTGGATCATCAGCGCCGTGATCGCTGTGGTAGTCGTTCCGCTCCTCTGGTTCCGACCGGGCCCGGCCAGCTGGACCATGGGTGCCGTCGGAGTGCTCGGCGGGTTCCTGGCGGTCGTGTTCACGGGTCAGGTCTCCGTGGGCGTCGATCACGATTTCGCCTCCGATGCGGCAGGATTCGGCTTCCCCCCACTGCTAATCTGGATCGCCCTTCTGCTGGCCGTCTACTGGCACCTGGCCAGCGGTCGAAGGCTGAGCTTACAGGCTTTCCGCCGCGCTCATCTGGGTGCTTTAGCGGCGGTTTTGGTGGCGCTGCTGACCTATCTTGTGGTCGGCTGGCAGGGCCTCGCCGGGACCGCGCCGTGGGAGTCCGAATACGGGGTGGTGCTCACGGTGCTCCTGTTGTCGATGCTGGCGGGAGCAGCTCTGCTTTTCGTGCTCCGTTGGAGATTCAACCAGGCCATGGACACCGACGGCCGCAGCCCTCGTGGTTACGCGGCCCTGCTGACCACCGGGCTTATGCTGGGGTGCATCGCGCTCGCCTCGTATTTCAGCCTGGGCCGCGTCGTGCCGCCCCGGTACGCGCAATCCCAGACCAGCCAGGAGAATTATCTGGGGTTCTCGATCGACGGCAGCCGCACGTTGGTCGAGTGGCTGCTGCCCGCGCGGCAGAATATGCTCTTTTTGATCCTGGCGCTGCTGGGCATCGGACTTTATCTGCTGGGCATCTGGGTGCTGCACCGGCGCAGTGATCGGTGGCCCGTCGGCCGTACGATCAGCTGGGTGCTGGGCTGGGTCTGCGTCTATTACATGACCTCCTCGCAGTGGGGCATCCGCTCGCCCGGCTCTTTCAGTCTGCACATGCTCAGCCATATGGGCCTGAATATGCTGGCCCCGGTACTCCTAGTGCTTGGCGGCCCAGTGACCCTGGCGCTGCGAGCCCTGCACCCGGCCCGGGCCGGTTCGCTCAACGGACCCCGGGAGTGGATCAATGCGATGATGCACTCCCGGCTGACCGCATTGCTCACCCAGCCGCTTCTGGTTTTCGCGATCTTCGTCGGCTCGTATTACCTGCTGTACTTCTCCCCGCTCTTCGAGTTCGGCATGCGCTATCACTGGACGCACCAGCTGATGAATCTGCACTTCATGATCTCCGGCTACCTCTTCTACTGGCTGGTGATCGGTGTGGATCGAGCGCCCAGGCCCTTGCCGTACATCGGCAAGCTGGGCTTCGCGCTAGCGGCAATGCCGTTCCACGCCTTCTTCGCGGTAGCCCTGATGTCCTCGACGACGATCATCGCCGATAACCTCTACCGCACGCTCGCTCCGGATTGGAACACCGATTTCACAGCGGATCAATACCTGGGCGGGGGCATAGCCTGGGCCGCCGGGGAGTTGCCTCTTATCGTGGTGGTAGTAGCATTGCTGACCCAGTGGTCGCGTTCTGATGAGCGGGAATCCCGACGCCAGGATCGTCAGGGAGACCGCAGCGGAGAAGCGAATCTGGACAGCTATAACGAAATGCTGGCGACTCTTTCCAAACGCTCCAGTGGGCAGCCGCCTGCGCAGGGCGATACAAATCTGCAGGCCGTTCCGGGTCAAGACCAGGAATCTCCTGAGGCGCAGGAGTCGCAGGCAGTGCCGGCAGCTCAAGAGGTTCAGGAAAGAGGCTCGCGATGAGCGTCACGATGACGGACCAGGAGCCGGTAGAGCTGGAGCTGTCCGGTATGACGTGCTCTGCCTGCGCTCTGCGGATCCAGAAAAAACTCAACCGCCTGGACGGGGTCGAGGCGAGCGTCAATTTCGCGACCGAGCGGGCGGTGCTGCGCAACCTTGAGCCGGAGCGGGTCCAGGAAGCCGTTGCGGCGGTTGAGGCAGCCGGTTACGGAGCGGTTCCCGTCAACCGGGATTCCCGGGGCTCCCTGCCGGAAGCCAGTGCGCCGGATCAGAGCTCTATGCTCCTGCGCAGGCTGGTCGTCGCGGCGCTGCTGACTCTGCCGCTGGGCAACCTGGCCATCGTGCTGGCGCTGGTGCCCTCGCTGCGCTTCCCGTTCTGGGACTGGCTCTGCGTGGCCATCGCCACGCCGGTGGTCTTCTGGTGCGCCTGGCCCTTCTACCGGGCTGCGGCCCGCAATCTGCGCCACGGCGCCTTCAGCATGGACACCTTGGTCTCCATCGGAGTCCTCGCCGCCTACTTCTGGTCGGTCTTCGCGATCGCCTTCTCTGATAAGACCACGCCCGGCTACTGGGTCGGCTTCGGCCAGACCCCGCCCGGGGCCGATTCGATCTACCTGGAAGTCGCCGCGGGCGTGACCACCTTCCTGCTCGCCGGCCGGTACTTCGAAGCGAAGTCGCGGCGTAAGGCCGCCGATGTCCTAGGCGCGCTGGCCCGGCTCGCGGTGGGTGAAGTCCGGGTGCTGCGCCCTGCTTCCGGTGCTGCCTCTGAAACCGCTGCGTCAGGAACTGCTGAGCCGCCCGTGGAAATGGTCATCGACGTCCGGCAGTTACGTCCGGGGGATCTGGTCGTGGTCCGCCCGGGGGAGCGCGTCGGCTGCGACGGCGTCGTGGTGGAAGGCCGAGCCGGGGTGGATACCTCGGCGATGACCGGCGAGGCGGAGCCCCGGTTCTGCGAACCCGGCAGCGAGGTGAGCGCCGGCACCGTGGTCTTGGATGGGCGCCTGGTGATCCGGGCTACCGGGATCGGCCAGAACACCCAGCTCGCCCAGCTGACCGCGCTCGCCGAGCACGCGCAGACCCGGAAAGCCAATGTGCAAGCCTTGGTGGAGCGGATCGTCAGCGTCTTCGTTCCGGTGATCCTCATCCTGTCTGTCGTGGTCTTCGCGGCCTGGATGCTCACCGGCAATTCCTTGGAGCGGGCCTTCGGCTCCGCTATCGCGGTACTGATCATCGCCTGCCCGTGCGCCTTGGGGCTCGCGACGCCCATGGCGCTCATGGTGGGCGTCGGCCGCGGCAGCCAACTGGGCATCCTGATCAAGAGCCAGCAGGCCCTGGAGTCTTCAGGCCGGATCGATACCGTGGTCCTCGATAAGACCGGCACCCTGACTACGGGCCAGATGCAGGTCAGCAGCTTCGAACTGCTCGGCTCTTTCAGCGCCCCGAGCGAGCAGCAGATCCTGGAACTCGCAGCGGCTGCGGAGGCGGATACCGAGCACCCCACGGGCCGGGCCGTCCTCGAATACGCCCGGCAGCAGCTCGGCGTGGAGCAGACCGCGCCCGCCGAGGAGTTCCGGGCAGTCCCCGGTGCCGGGGTCAGCGCCCTGGTCTCCGGGCATTCCGTGACGATCGGCAATCGCCGGATGATGGCGGACCTCGGGCTATCGTCTACTGCGCGCCTCCCGGAGGCGCCTCAGGGCGAAGAAGCCGGCGCAACAGAGGTCTTCATGGCATTGGACGGCGATCTTGTAGCCCGCTTCCTGCTCCGGGACGGCCTGCGCGAAGGCGCTGGGGAGGCGGTGGCAGAACTGCATCGTATGGGGCTGCGGGTGGTCCTGCTCAGCGGAGATCGGCCAGAGGTGGCCGCGGAGCTCGCCGAGCACCTCGGCATCGAGGAGTCGATCGCCGGCGTGCTGCCCGCGGGCAAGGCCGAAGTGATCACCGAGCTGCAGAGCCAGGGCCGCAAGGTGGCGATGGTGGGCGACGGCATCAATGACGCCGCCGCCCTCGCCACCGCGAATCTGGGCCTGGCTTTGGTCACTGGTACGGATGTCGCGATGAAGTCCGCGGATATCATCCTGGTCCGGCAGGATACCCGAGTGATCCCGGAGGCTATCGCCTTGGCTCGGCGCACGCTGGGCACCGTTCGCAGCAATCTGATCTGGGCCTTCGTTTACAACATAGCGGCACTGCCGCTCGCCGCTTTCGGTCTGCTCAATCCTCTGATCGCGGGTGCCGCGATGGCGTTGTCCAGTCTTTTCGTGGTCAGCAACAGCCTGCGATTGCGTAATTTCGTCCCGCTCAACTCTTCGGAAATACAGATACCGGGAGCCCCGATGGACCAGGAGTCCACCGCTACTGACGGCCCGGTGCGGGAGCTGGAACGGGAAAGGGCGCGATGACCAGCGGATCCTCGTGTCCCTTCCCGCACGCTCCGGCGGAAGCCGGAGCAGCAGATGCCTCACCGGATCACTCGGAGAAGCAGTGGTTGATCAACCGTGATGAAACCGGAGCGGTGATCTTGTCCGGTACCGACTACCTCCAGAATCCCTATCCGCTGTACCGACAGCTCGCCGAGCAAGGGCCGCTGCACCGGGTGCTCTTCCCCTCGGGTGTGCACGCCTGGCTCGTGACCGGTTATGCGGCCGCCCGGGATGCTCTCGCCGATGAACGGCTGCACAAAGATCACCAGCACGGCAATGATGCCTGGCGGGCCAAGGCCTCCATCATGCCGGAGCCGCAGCATTCCCGGTTGCAAGGTCACCTCCTGCACCAGGACGCACCCAAGCACACGGTGATGCGCAAGCTGATCAGCCCGGTTTTCAGCCGGAGCCGGGCCGTGGCGCAGAGTGCTTCAGCGCAGGCGATAGCCGATGAGCTGATCGACGCTCTCCCCACCAGTGCGCTGACGGGCGAGCCCCCGGTGGATGCGGTGGCGAGCTTCGCTGCGATCTTCCCCTTCCGGGTGCTGGCCGAAGCGATCGGGCTGCCATCGGACCTCGCCGGGGACTTCCGCAGGCAGTGGAGCCGGGTGGTGGCTCCGGTGGGCCCTGATGATCCGTGGCGCAATGAGTATGCGAGGCTTCTCGCCGAGCTGGAAGCCTATATCGACGCGGTGATCGAACGCAGCCGAGAAGCCGGGGCCGCGCAGAGTCTGCTGACCGATCTCGTCACCGCTGAGGCCGCGGGGCAGATCAGCGAGAACGAGATGCGCTCGGTGATCTTCCAGTTGCTCGCGGCGGGGCAGGAGCCGGTGACATTCCAGATCAGTCTGGCGCTTCTTGCCTTCTTCACCCAGCCGGAGGCGCGGGAGCGCTTCCTGAGCGCCGAGCCCGCGCAGCGCGAGGATCTCATCGATGAGCTGATGCGCTACGACGGGGCTTTCGAGTTGGCGACGTGGAGGTTCTTCACCGAGGACACGGAATTCCACGGCCAGCGGGTGCCGGCCGGGGATTCGGTCATCATCAGCCTGGCTGCGGCGAATCGGGATCACCGGCAGTTCCCCGACCCGGGGGAAGTCGACTTCGACAGGGCGGACTCCCGGAGCCAGCTGACATTCGGGCACGGCGTGCACCGCTGCCCCGGGACGTATCTGGCCAGAACCGAGCTCAATATCGCGCTGAGCAGCTTATTGGAGCGCCTGCCCGGACTCGCTTTGGCGGTCCCCGATACGACCGAGCTGCCCTGGCTCAGCGCTGCGCTCTCCCGCGGAGTGACCGAGCTGCCCGTGCACTATGACAGACGGCTGGCTGCTGCCGGCCCAGAGCCCGGAGGCCTTCCCGATGTCTGATGCCCTGGACACTCCAGCGTTGGCTGATCGGATTCTCAGCCTATTCCTCCAGCACCGGCGGGCGCCGTCGGCGGAGTACCGGGAGGATCAGCCGGAGCATCCGGAGGGCTTCCCGGTCCAGCGGCAGCAGATCCGGGACTGGATCGCCCGCTCCGAGCCGGTGCTTTTCGTGCTGCCCGGGTTCCCGTGCAAATCCCCTAATCCGGCCAAAGTCCTGGGCCCCCTACCGGATGCCGGGGAGCGGGAGTCGTTGCGGTTCCTGGATGAGCTGTGCCGGCAGATTGGGGAGTTCTACCCGCCGGGAGCGGAGATCGTCATCTGCTCGGATGGTCATATCTTCGCTGATGTGATCGGTGTTGCCGATGCTGATATCGACAACTATGTCTCCTGCTTGCGGCGGATGGCGGAGGCCGATTCGCTGACTCAGCTCTCCTTCTTCGCCCTGAACGAGCTCATGCCGGATCGGGAATACGATGAGATCCGGCCGTGGGTCATCGAGAACTTTGGGCCGGATCTGGAGCTGCTGCGGGATAAAGTGCGCAGCGATCCGGATATGACCTCCCTGTACCGCGGAGTGGTGCGGTTCATGGTGGAGGACAGCTATGACTATTCCGGTACCAAATCCCAATTGCAGCGGGAGTGCCGGCGCAGAGGCTATGCCGTGATGCAGCGCTCCCAGGCCTGGGGCGAGGTAGTGGATCAGCGCTTCCCGGGTGCGGTACGGCTCTCGATTCACCCGCAGCGCCGCGGTGCGGAAAAACTGGGCATCCGGCTGCTGGAGGTATCCTCGGCCTGGACCACGCCCTGGCACGCCATCCCTTTACGTAGTTCGGATGGCATGTTCAGTCTGGTCCGGCGCGAAGAGTTGCCCCCGGGGGCGGTCACGGTATCCCGGGATGGCCGGCCCAGTCATGTTGAGTACGCTCCTGCCTGATCCGCTGTGAAACTGACGGGCTTCATGCCAGGTCTGCGCTGATCGCCCGAGTGCTGCGACGCAGTCGGAGCGTTCCCGGAACCAGATGGTGCTCCGGGCTCAGAGTCTGCGGGTTCTGCGCCGCCGAATCGAGCGAGTCCAGTAGCAGCTGCGCGGCCAGGGAGCCCTGATGCGCCGGCTGCTGGTCGATCGTCGTCAAGCCGAGGGCTTCGCCGATCTCGTGTCCGTCGATGCCGATGAAGGAGACATCCTCCGGGATCCGCAGGCCCAGCTGAGAAGCCCCGAGCACCCCGCCGATGGCTATTTCATCCGATGCGCAGAATACCGCGCTCGGCCGCTCGGGGGAGGCGAGGAGCGCCGTGACCTTCTGCGCGGCGTCGAGAACCGTGAAATCGGATTCCAGGATCCATTCCGGCCGGGGCGTTATCCCGGCGGTGTTGAGCGCCGCCCGGAATCCGGTGAGCCGGCCGTTGAGGGGCGAGTAGCTCTGATCATTCGGACCGGTGCCGATATACGCGATGCGCCGGTGCCCGAGGCCGGTGAGATGCCCGGTCGCGGTGCGGGCCATGGCTTCATCGTCGACCCCCACGGTGGCCAGGCCCGCCAGGGCGAAGCCGATGCCTACTGCCGGGCGGCCCAGGGATCTTAGGAATTCCACGTCCCTGGTGGTCAACTGCAAAGACACCGAGATGACGGCATCGACTTGGCGCCGGTAGATGTAGTCGTGAAAGATTCGTTCTTCTTGCTCCGGCTGGATAGCGGTGTTGTAGAGCGCGAGATCGTAGCCGAGATCCTGCAGGGTGGCGGCGATGCCGCTGACCACTTGAGCGTAGAACCAGCGATCGATGAGCGGTACGATCACGCCGATATTGCGCGTGCGCCCGGTGGCCAGGCCGGAGCCGAGGGCCGAGGCGACGTACCCCAGTTCGCTAGCGGCCTGACGCACCTTTTGCCGAGTGGAAGCCGATGCCCGGCCGCCGTCGTTCAATGCGCGGGAGACAGTGGCGGTGGAGACGCCGGCGCGGGCGGCGACGTCTTTGATGCTTACCATGATGCCTCATCGAAAAGGGGGAATGTGGGGAGAAAATGGAACCGTTTTCACTGTCATTTTTTACTTTAGATTCTAAGCTCCAGAATTGTAAAGGGAACTTCTGGTGAATATATTGCGGCAATTTTTGTAAACGTTTACACTTCAAGCAGTCGGTGTGAGCAAGGCCCGCCGGGTGACGGTCGCTGATGATCTGGAGTGGAGATGCGCAAGACACGGGTAGCTCTAGGGCTAGGCGCCCTGATTTCCGCTCTAGCACTTGCTGGCTGCGCGAGTAGCGAGACCCCAGTGCTTCTGGGCGGCCCCGGGGAGCTCACGATCTGGGCTGGAACCCAAGAAGTCGCCGGCTTGCAGCCGACTGTCGATCAGTTCACCGCCGATACCGGTGTGAAAATCAATCTGGTACAGCGGGATTTCAGTGATCAAGTGGTCAGTGATTTCATCACCCAGGCTCCCACCGGCCAGGGCCCGGACATCGTTCTGGGCGCCCATGACGTGCTGGGGCAGCTCGTCAGCAATGGCATCTTAGCCCCGGTGGAGCTCGGTCAGCGCCAGCAGGAGTTCGCTCCGGTGGCGACCACCGCCGCAACCTATGATGGCAGGACGTACGGAGTCCCCTTCGCGATCGAGACCATCGCGGTCTTGCGCAATGATGGGCTCAGCCAGGCCGCGCCGCAAAGCTTCGAGGAGCTCATCGCCGCCGGGCAGGAGGTGGTCGATGCCGGCCGGGCGGACTATCCTCTCGCGATCCCGCAGACACCGGACGGCAGCGATCCCTATCACTTGTACCCTCTGCAGACGTCTTTCGGAGCTGAAGTCTTCGAACGCGACCCCGACGGCCAGTACATTCCGCAATTGGCGATGGGCGGCCCCGAGGGGACGGCGTTCGCCGAGTACCTCGCGCAGCTGGGCCAGCGAGGCGTGCTCAACACCTCACTGACCACGGATGTCACCAAAACTCTCTTCCTCAGCGGCCGCACCCCCTTCCTGGTCTCCGGCCCGTGGAACCTTCCTGACCTCCGGGCCGCCGGGATGTCAATGACGGTGCTGCCGTTCCCGCCGGCCGGCCCGCAGCTGGCGCAGCCTTTCGTCGGAGCGCAGATGGCCTATGTCAGCGCGGAAAGCAGCCAGCCCCTCGCCGCTCAGAACTTCGTGGCGAATTACCTCACCCGGCCGGAGGCGCAACTGGCGATGTTCGAAGCCACGGGGCGGGCTCCGGCACTGCAGAGCGCCATCGCCGAGATCGACGATCAGATCATGAGTGATTACGCCAGCATCGCGGAAACCGGGGTGCCGATGCCGGCCATCCCGCAGATGGGCGCGGTATGGAATTTCTGGGGGTCGACTGAAGCCGGGATCATCAACCAGCAGGGTGATCCGGCGACGCTCTGGCGGCGGATGGTTGGTTCGATCGAAGGAGCTATCCAGTGAGCAGCAGGAAAGTGAATGAAACGGAAGCGCGGGACGGCAGAACGGCGCACAGCCGGCTGGGCCGTAGCGGCAGTACACGCGGGTTCGTCATCAAATTAGTGCTCATGGCCGCCGTCAACGCCTTCGGGCTCTACGGCATTCTGGCCTCCTGGGCCGTGGCCAACTGGGGCATCCTGGCGTTCCTGGTGATCGCCCTGATTCTGGCGAACCTGGTGTACTTCTTGCCCGGTAAGCGTTTGGTGCCCTTCAAGTATTTGGCCCCGGGCCTCACCTTCCTGATCGTCTTTCAGGTCTTCGTCATCCTGTTCACCGCGGGTACGGCCTTCACCAACTATGGGGACGGGCACAACTCCAGCAAAGAAGCCGCGGTACGGGCGATCGTGGCCAATAGCGAGACTAGGGTCGACGGCAGTTCCGATTACCGGATCGCGGTCTTCCAAGCCGATGACGGCAGCCTGGCTCTAGCCGCGCAGCAGCAGGGATCACCGCTCAAATTCATCGGCACGGAGCGCAGCGGGCTGCAGGTGCTGGCCGATATGACGGGGGATCCCGGCAGCTGGCAGATTCCCGGGTACACCGCGCTGAGTTCTTCCGAGGTGCTGGCGGTGCAAGAGGACGTCGCGCAGCTCAGAGTGCCGGTTCCCGGCTCCGGAGCTTCTTTGCGGACCAATGACGGCTACTGGGCCTACGAATATATGCCTGGATTGACATATAAATCCTCGCAGGATGCGATGACAGCCGAGAACGGCACAGAGTACCGCCCGGATGACGGGGGCAATTTCGTTTCAGCCGACGGGCAGCGGTTGACTCCGGGCTGGCAGGTCAATGTCGGCTTCTCGAACTTCGCGGCGATCTTCGACCCCAAGATTCTGGGCGGCCCTTTCTTAGCGGTCACGCTGTGGACTTTCGCCTTCGCGATCCTCTCGGTTCTGCTGACCTTCTTCGCCGGTCTGTTCCTGGCTCTGCTCTTCAACAAGCCCAGTATGAAAGGGCGGGGCATCTACCGGGCGCTGCTCTTTCTCCCTTATGCCTTTCCGGTCTTCCTCTCGGTGCTCGTCTGGGCGGGCCTGCTCAACCGGGACTTCGGGTTCATCAACGAAGTGCTGTTCGGCGGTGCTCAGATTCCCTGGTTGACGGATCCGGTGCTGGCCAAGGTCAGCGTCCTGCTGGTCAACCTCTGGCTCGGATTCCCGTACATGTTCCTCATCTGCATGGGGGCTCTGCAGAGCATCCCCAGCGATCTCTACGAGTCGGCTCGCCTCGATGGAGCCGGCCCCTGGAACTCCTTCCGCCGGATCACGCTGCCGCTGCTCCTGGTCGCCGTGGGCCCGCTGCTCATCGCCTCCTTCGCCATGAACTTCAATAACTTCAATGTGATCTACCTGCTGACCAACGGCGGGCCGCGAGATCTCGATTCCGCTACCGGAGTGGGAGCCACCGACATTCTGATCACTTTCGTCTACAAGATCGCTTTCGAAAGCGGGGCGAGCCAGTACGGCCTGGCGAGCGCGATCTCCATCCTGATCTTCATCATGGTCGCGGTGGTCTCCCTGCTCACGTTCCGCCGCAGCAAGGCTTTGGAGGACATCAGCTCATGACGTCAGTAGCTAACCCTGGAACGAGCAATCCCAAGACCAACCGCCCTACGCTGTGGCGGCGGTTCCAGCGCGGCGGCTGGCGCCACTTGATCGCCATCCCCGCGGTGATCTTCGCGCTCTTCCCGCTGCTCTATACCGTCAACGCCTCTTTGGTGACCTCCGGTACGCTCATCGCCTCCAATGAGCTCTTCACGGAGGTGAGCGGCTCTAATTACGAAACGCTGCTGAGCAACCCGCAGACCCCGTTCCTGCGCTGGTTCGCCAATTCGATGTTCATCTCCGGCACCACTGCGGTGGGTGCCGTGCTGATGGGAGCCGCCGCGGCCTACGCTTTCTCCCGCTTCCGGTTCACCGGCCGCAGAGTCTCCCTCACGGCCCTGCTGATCATTCAGATGTTCCCGCAGCTCTTGGCGTTCGTGGCGATCTTCTTGCTGCTCTTCGCGCTCCAGGACATCTACCCGGCACTGGGGCTGAATTCGCAGCTCGGCCTGGTGGCGGTCTACTTGGGCGGGGCGCTGGGTGCCAATACCTTCTTGATGTTCGGCTTCTTCAACACCATCCCCCGGGAACTCGACGAGGCCGCGACCATCGATGGGGCGAGTCACGCCCAGGTCTTCTGGACCATCATGCTGCGTCTAGTGACCCCGATCCTGGTCGTGGTCGGCATCTTGGCCTTCGTCGGCAGCTTCTCCGACTTCCTGCTGGCGCAGATCGTGCTGCAGGACCCTAACCGCTGGACGCTCTCGGTGGGGCTCTATCAGCTAATCGCGGTCGAATTCAGCCAGAACTGGGGCACTTTCGCCGCCGGAGCGGTGCTCTCCGCACTGCCCGTGGTGCTGCTGTTCTTATTCTTGCAGCGGTATATCGTCTCCGGGCTGACGGCAGGGTCCGTCAAGGGCTGAGGTGCTTTGAATAACACCAGCGGGTGACTCACTCTCTCAGTGAGCCACCCGCCGTCGTGTTGTGGGGTGAGAACTAGGAAGTCAGCAGGCTCACGTTATAGGCCTGGAGGGCCGGCCCGATTTTCTGCACATAGGTCTCGTCGGCCTGCCCGGAGTTCGAGGCGCAGTAGTACTGGTTCCCGCTCTTGGTGAAGTTCCCGCCGGAGGTCACGCCAGCGGCGTAGTTGCCGGAGAGGTTGGAGCCGCCGGAATCGCCCGGGATGGTGCAGCCGTTGGTGCGGATCATGTTCCGCAGGGTGACGTTGTTGGCGTTGTAGGTCACGGAGGCGTTGGTCGAGGTGACCCGGGAGCACTTGAAACCGGTCTTCTGGCCGGATTTGCAGATCGTGTCTCCTACCGCTACGTTCGTGGAACCTTTGACGCTTAGGTACGTGCCATCGTACTTATCCACCGCGCCCTTACCGCTGAAGTTGTTGGTGTTGATATCCAGCAAACCGTAGTCGGTCGAGCTTCCGGAGCCGAAGGTGCTGTCCTCATTGGTGCCGAAGTCGGAGCCGTTCTTGCTGATCCGGCCGCCGACGTCCGTGGTGCAGTGGCCTGCCTGCACCCCTTTGATGTCCGAGGGGTTGTTGTTGCTCTTCGCGAAGAAGCCGATGGAGCAGGTGTACTGATCGTTGTCGAAGAGGTAGCGCTGGCCGCCGTAGGCCGCTGCCCCGGCTGCCGGGCTTGCGGTGGTCGAGGTGTATGTGATCTTGACCGTGGAGGCGTTCGCGTTCACTGCGGCTTGCTGCGCCGCGTTAAGCTCCGTGCCGTTCTTGAGCGTCAGTTCGACTTTATTGGCTACGGTATCCACCGCCCAGCGAGCCCCCGTGCCGGCGTCGAATGCCGTGTCCAGAGCACTGCTGGCAGCCTGCAGGCTGCTCAGCGAGTTCGTTACCCGCACTGACTTCAGGCCCTGGGCCGCTGCCTGAGCGGCACCGAGGTCATCGCTTGCGGCCACGGTCAGCTCGCCGCTCGCCGGGTCCGTGTAGGCTCCGCCGATATGCGTGCTGAGCGTGCTCTCCAGCTTCTGGGCGAGCTCGCCCCGAGCTGCTTGGGTGTCGATGCGATGCTGGGCTTCAGCGGGGCTGATCCCTTCGCTCACTAGGTAATCAACCGCTGCCTGCACCGGATCGTTCTGCGGTGCAGCAGTGGCGCTGGAAGCGCCGAGTGCTGCCAACGATAAGGTGCCGGCTAGCAGCGAGGTAGTAGCCAAGCCGGTCAGGCAGGCTTTCCGCAGAGTGGATTGAGATTTCATGACTGTTCCTTTGGAGTCAAGATTTTCTCCGGGATCTGCGAGGGTCCCGAAGGTCACCCACAGGGGTCAGTGACGGTGGGAGCCTATGCGATCAAGTTTCCGGAATCGCTGGAAGTTCTCCCCGGAATGCCTGGGAGCGGGGGGTGTCTAGCTTGGGGCTAGTGTTACTTTCCATCCGGGCTCAAACACGGCCAACTCTGACCGAATCCAGGTCGACGTCAGTACGGCCGGATAGCATGAGGACGTACAAGTTGAACTGCTGCGCGTCATACGTGCGGAGGAGAAGTATTAGATGGCGCAACGCGCAGCGAAGCCAAAACCGAAGAAGTCACTCGAACAGACTCTCTGGGACGCCGCGGATATGAATTGTCCTGGGTTTGGTTCCTAGGTTTTTGCGAGGGCGCCGGTTGGCGTTCGCGTGGGTTCGAGGCCGGCGTAGTGGGCGGTCTCGAATTCTTGGGGTGATTGGTAGCCCAGGGCGGAGTGGAGGCGTTGATTGTTGTACCACCACACCCATTCCAGTGTGGCGAGCTCTACTTCTTCCACGGTGCGCCAGGGTTTGCGTGCTTTGATCAGTTCGGTCTTATAGACGGCGTTGACGGCTTCAGCCAGAGCGTTGTCGTAGCTATCGCCACGGGAACCAAC
>NZ_AQXM01000059.1 GCF_000376245.1 Acaricomes phytoseiuli DSM 14247
GCCTCGCGGAGCTGCTTACGCTCGTCCTCGGTCAGGCCCGGCACGCGCCCGTCTTCGATGTTTGCTTTTTTCAGCCAGTTGAACAACGAGGCTTCGGAAATCCCGAAGTCTCTCGCAATCTGCGATAACGGGGCCCGGGCTTTACGGGCCACAGCCACGACATCGTCACGGAACTCTTTCGGATAGGGCTTGGGCAAGAGATACATCCTTCCAGCGAGGACGAATCCTCACAGATCAGATGTCAACCAAACCCGGGGCAGACCCCAATAGCCGGGGTCTTACTACTCAGTGGGTGCGCCTCAAACCCTGATCCAAACCGCCCCTTTGACGGTACAAGGGCGGCTGAGGTGATGCGTGAGGATTTCTACGACACGATCGAGGAGACAGTCCAGCAGTCCGGAACCACCTTCCCCACCTGGGACCGAAGCAACCCCAAAGATGTACGCCGTACTAGCTGTTACGTTGGATCAAAACTTGGTAACGAACTCTCCATCACCCTGGACGGCGACTCTGTCGAAGACCCCCGTGCTGCGGTTGAAAGAATCAAAACCTACTGGGAATCCCAAGGCTGGAAACTCGAAACCCTCTTCGACAATACCGACCGCCCCGTGCCGAGCATACAGATCGCGGCTACTTCACCTACCGGAATTGAAGTCGTGGTCAATGCTTCAACTGGAAGCTCAATGATCCGAGTGAAGAGCGATTGCTCTCTCGATCCTGCGCTGAACATCAGACCGACGCCCACCAACTCATCGGACGATCTCTTCTGACCATGCAGCAGCTCCTCGCCTGCACGCCCCCACCACCCCTCAGCCCCATGACATGCATTGACGCTCGCGAAGCAGAAGTTATACGGTCAAAAGAATTCAGCAGCGTATAGGCTGGGCCAGGGGTCTGCCCGAGGCGCACGCATTAACGGCTGGGCGACGAAAGATGAAACGAGAATAGTTACTTTAATCTGGCTCTCCGCATCCTGCTTAAAGTACCCGGAGCACATCCTAGGGAAGATATGAAGACAGCCAGTAAGCTAGCGCTGACGCTGGCCATCAGCATGCTCGCGCTCACAGGATGCACCTACGAATCCGAGAAACTCGATCGCCCGCAGCCAGCCGGCGCCCCCACCTTCGATATCAGCTCTGTGACCGCCGACGCGGCGCTGGCGGATCGGGTTCCAGCCGCCATCAAGAACAGGGGCCGGCTATCGGTAGGGTCCAATACCGAGTACCCACCCGCCGAATTCCTCGACGCCAGCAATAAACCCACCGGTTACGACATCGAGATGATCACCGCCATCGCCAAGAAACTCGGCCTCGAAGCCGATATCCAGAGCGCGGAGTTCACCTCGATCCTCCCGGCGCTCGGCACCAAATACGACGCCGGCATATCGTCCTTCACGGTGACCCCGGAACGGCTGCAGAACGTCAACATGGTCTCTTTCCTCAACGTCGGCACCTCCTGGGCGGTGCAGGCGGGCAACCCGGAGAACATCTCGCTGGACGATATCTGCGGCCTGGCCATCGGTGTGCAGACCGGCACCACCCAGGAAGATCCGGATCTCAAAGAACGCAATGCGGCATGCCTGGCAGAGGGGAAGCAACCCATCGATATCGTGACGCTCAAGAACCAGACCGATATCACCACCCGGCTGGTCAACGGCTCCCTCGACGCCATCGCCTCTGACTCCCCCGTGATCGGCTACGCCATCACCCAGACCAACGGCAAGATCGAAAAGCTCGGCGAGACCTACGATCAAGCACCCCAGGCCATCGCGATAGCCAAGGTTGATCCGGAACTCGCCGGCTTGATCAAGGACGCCCTCGACACCCTCAAGGCCGACGGCACGTACCAGAGCCTGCTCGACTCCTGGGGGTCGGCAGACGCTGCCGTCGATACCTTCGCCGTGAATCCGCAGGTGGGCTGATGTCATCACCCGTACCCGCATCCGAAACCCGGCCCGCCGAGGCACCGGTAGAGCGCATCAAAGCCGTGCCCGTGCGGCATCCGGGGCGCTGGATCACCGCGATCATCATCCTGATCGTCCTAGCCCTCCTCGCGCAATCCATGGCCACTAATGACAGGTTCCGCTGGGATCTCTTCTGGCTCTACCTGCGCGATGTCAAGGTCATCCAAGGCGTCGGCTGGACCCTGCTGCTGACCTTCGCCTCGATGCTGCTGGCCATCATCCTGGCGGTCACCCTGGCCCTCATGCGGCAATCCGATAACTGGATCTTCCGCTGGGTGAGCTGGGGCTGGATCTGGTTCTTCCGCGGCACCCCGGTCTACACCCAGCTGCTCTTCTGGGGCCTGTTCGGAACGCTGTACCCCAAACTGGCTCTCGGCATACCGTGGGGCCCTGAGCTTTTCAGCCTCAACACCGGGGACTACATCCGGGGGTTCCTCGCGGCACTGCTCGGCCTGGCCCTCAATGAATCGGCTTATCTCGCCGAGATCTTCCGGGCCGGGCTGAAATCGGTGGACAAGGGCCAGGCCGAGGCCGCCGAGGCACTGGGCATCCGCAAAGGCAAGATCATGCGCCGCATCGTGCTGCCGCAGGCGATGCGGGTCATCGTGCCGCCCACCGGCAACGAGACGATCGGCCTGCTCAAGACGACTTCCCTAGTGCTGGCCGTGCCCTTCACCCTGGACCTCACCTTCGTGACCAACTCGCTCGCGAACAAGGTCTACGAACCCATTCCGTTCCTCATGATCGCCGCCTTCTGGTACTTGCTGATCACCAGCGTGCTGATGGTCGGCCAGTACTTCATCGAACGCCATTACGGCAAAGGCGTCGACAATCTGTCCCCGCAACCGGTAAGGCCGCAAGCATGAGCACGGAGAACGCTATCGACACCCCCGGCGGAGTCTCCGCCGGCACCCCGCTGGTACGGATCCAGGGGGTGCATAAGTTCTACGGCGAGCACCACGTGCTCAAAGGCATCGATCTGACCGTGAACCAGGGCGAGGTCTCGGTGCTGATCGGGCCGTCCGGCTCCGGGAAGTCGACGATCCTGCGCTGCGTGAACCTTCTGGAGACCATCGATGCCGGGCGCGTCTACGTGGGCGACGAACTCATTGGCTACCGGGAGCACGAGGGCAGGCTGTACCAACTGAACAGCAAGGACATCGCCGCGCAGCGGGCGGAGATCGGCATGGTCTTCCAGCGCTTCAACCTCTTCGGGCACAAGACCGCGCTGGAGAACATCATCGAAGCTCCTATCCAGGTCAAGCGCATGCCCAAGGCCAAGGCCCGCCAGCGCGCCGAGGAGCTTTTGGAGCAGGTGGGTCTGGGGCAGCATATGAACCATTACCCGGCGCAGCTCTCCGGCGGCCAGCAGCAGCGCGTGGCGATCGCCCGGGCACTCGCCATGGAGCCGGAGCTGATGCTGTTCGATGAACCCACCTCCGCCCTGGACCCGGAGCTCGTAGGCGATGTGCTCGAGGTGATGAAGGATCTCGCCGCGTCCGGGATGACGATGATCGTGGTCACCCACGAGATCGGCTTCGCCCGGGAGGTGGGCGATAACCTGACCTTCATGGACGGCGGGGTCATCGTGGAAT
Source organism: Acaricomes phytoseiuli DSM 14247 (assembly GCF_000376245.1). Taxonomy (GTDB): domain Bacteria; phylum Actinomycetota; class Actinomycetes; order Actinomycetales; family Micrococcaceae; genus Renibacterium; species Renibacterium phytoseiuli. The sequence goes on from NZ_AQXM01000059.1 coordinate 3,559, forward strand.
CCGGGGATCCCGCCGAGGTGATCGCTGACCCCCAGCACGCCCGGACCAGGGAGTTCCTCAGCCGCGTGCTCTAGGCTTCAGCGCCTGGAACTCCCCAACCCTGCCGATTGCTCAGCACGGCTGCGCGCACTCGCTCGTGCAGCGGGCGCAGCCCGGCCCGGTCCACCCGCAGCTCCAGCACGGATCGGCCACGGATCTGGGCATCGAGGGCGCTGACCAGCTCGGCCCGGCTCCGAAGCATCCGGTGCTCCCAGCCGTAGGCCGCAGCGAGCGCCGCGAAGTCCACACTATGCGAGGTGCCGAAGAACTTCTCCACTGCGGCCCGGTATTCCGGCTGTTCCCCGAGTGCCCCGTGCTCCAGCAGGCTGAAGATCCCGCCGCCGGCGTCATTGAGCACCACGAGCTGCAGGTCGGCGGGCTGCTCCCCCCGTGGTAGCAGCATTCCGCCGGCATCGTGCAGCAGGGTTAGGTCGCCGAGCAGCACGCGCACCGGGGCTTGGCCGGCAATAGCGATTCCCGTTGCCGTGGAGACTGTTCCGTCGATCCCGGAGAGCCCCCGATTCGCGAAGACCAGCGGGGCGCGTTCCCCCGGGGTTCCGGCGAGATCCGTATCCCGGATCGGATTGGAGGAGCCCAGTAGCAGCCTTCCGGCAGTCCGATGCCAGACTTCGCGCGCCAGCAGCAGGCCGCTGAGGCTGCCCGAATCGGCTTCTTCCCGGAGCAGCCCGTCCAGGGCCTGCTCCGCGGAGCGGGCGGCATCCTGCCAGGCTGCTGACCATCCCGGCGCGCCGTGACCGGCGAAATCAGCCAGTTCCGGAAGCGAGGCGATGAACTGCTCACTGCGGCGTTCCGGTTCGAGCCAGGGCACCGGCCGGGGCAGGTACCTGGCCCGGGGCAGATTTTGATTCTCCACAAGGGCAGATACCGGCCGGGAGAGCGCGGGCCTGCCGAAGATCACGAGCCGTTCGATCTCCGGGGCGAAATGTTCCAGGAGCAGCCGGTAGGGCCCGATGGCTTGGGGGCCGAAGCGGGCCCGGGAGGAAGGCTCGGCGAGCAGCGGCAGGCCGAGTTCCCTGGCGAAAGCCTCTGCTTCCGGCCCCGCATCGTGCCCTGCCAGCACTACGGTGCGGCGAGCAGCCGTGGTCTGCATGGCGACCGGGCTGACGGGATCCGCCGGCGAACGCCGTGCCGGCTGGGGCAGCGCCTCGGGAACCGGCGCTGGCGCGCTTGTCTGCACTGGTTGTTTTGCTACTGGTTCTGCTAATGGTTCCGTTGCCGGGGTCAGCGGATCCCGGAAGGAGAGATTGATCTGCACCGGCCCGCTCACCACGCCTTCGAGCAGCCCGATGGCGGCGTCGACAGCGGTCTGCACCGCCGCACCCGGGTCAGTTCCAGCATCGATATCAGCGGCGAACCGCACATGGGAGCCGAAGAGATCCAGTTGGTCCGTGGTCTGGTTGGCTCCGGTGCCGCGGAGTTCGGCGGGCCGATCCGCGGAAAGCACCAGGAGGGGGACTCCGGCGTGGTCGGCTTCCATCACGGCCGGCATCAGATTGCCCACTGCAGTGCCGGAGGTGGTCACCAAGGCCACCGGCGCACCGGTTTCCAGGGCCAGGCCCACTGCGGTGAAACCGGCGCTGCGCTCATCGATGCGCACCAGGGCCCGCAGCCTGTCCGGCATCCGATGCTCGGCTTCTGCGATGGCATAGCTCAACGGCGCGTTGCGGGAACCGGGTGAGATCACGATGAAACGGACCCCCGCGGCAAGGAGCACCTGAACCACGGACCGGGCCGCGGCCATGGAACTGACTGGTTGACCAACCGAGTTCAACGGTGCGGGCTCCTCATTCACCACTCCATTCTGCTACAGATGCAGACCCGGCCCTGCGGCCTGCGGCAAGTGTTCTTCACCCAGGCTGTTCGTCACCGGGCTGTGTCACTCCGCTGCCGAGCTCAGCAGTGCATGGCATCGGGCCAGCCGTTGCCGCCACCAGGCCTCACGCTCCGGTGCGGCCCGGTAGCGTGCCAGCAGCTCCGGGTCCGGCAGTACCTCGCGGACCGGCAGATAGCCGGATTCGGGCTGGAGCGGCGCTACCGTGATATCCGCTGCGAACAAGGCCACGGTGCCCAGCCCGCAAGCATAAGGCAGCTCCGGCAGGGCGGCGGCGAGCGCGACCCCGGAACGGATCCCCACCGAGGTATCGAGCGCGGAGCTCACCACGGCGGGCAGCCCGGCATCGGCGGCGAGCTGCAGGGCCCGGCGGGCTCCGGCCAGCGGCGCCGCTTTGATCACGATCAGGTCCGCCGCTCCGGCAGCGGCCACCGCGAGCGGGTCCGCTTCTTTGCGAACGCTTTCATCCGCCGCTATCAGCACCGGGATGCCCTGAGCTGCAAGGCCTTCGCGCAAACGAGCCAGCCCGGTGATGCCGGCCACCGGTTGCTCGGCGTATTCGAGTTCGTATTCGGCCATACGGGACAACGCGGACATCGCACTGCGGTGATCCCAGCCCGCGTTGGCGTCGATGCGTACCGCGGCGGCGGGGAGCTCCTGGCGCACCGCGGCCACTCGTGCCAGGTCTTCATCGAGGCTCTGCCCGGCTTCGGCCACTTTGACCTTCACCGCCGGTACCGGGCCGAACCGCGCCAGCAGCTCCGGCACCCTTGCGGCGGGAATCGCCGGAACCGTGGCATTGACCGGTACCCGGTGGCGTTTCGGTTCCGGATACCCGAGGCACCCCGCCTCGAAGGCGCTCAGCAGCCAGCGAGCCGCCTCCGCGTCGCCGTATTCGGGGAACGGGCTGAACTCCGCCCAGCCCGCGGGGCCGCGCAGCAGCATCGCCTCACGGTGATCGATGCCGCGGAAGCGCACCCGCATGGGCAGGCAGACCACATGGGCGTTCTGGATCATCTCGGCGACCCCCGGCAGCACGTCGGCAGGCAGGGGGAGGGATCGCGCGTTATGGGCTCCGGAGGGCATCTTTCGAGCCTAGCCGCTCTACGCGGTTACTCTGGAGTAGTGTCATCGGCGAGAACCGCGCAGCAGCCCGGACCCGGCTCCGGCCAGGGCCGGTCTTCGGCGCACCCCGGTCTCTTCTTGCTGGCCGCCGCGGTGGCACTCCTCGGGCTCATCGGCACCTATCTCTACTTCGTGCGCACCACCACGGGCCAGTTCATCGACGAGTCCGCATGGCTCGAAGCACCCGTCGTGCAACGCCGCATCGGTGACCCGATCTCGCACTTCCTCGACGCCTTGCCGATGATCTCCGTGCTGACCGGCTCGGTACTGGTGCTGCTGATCACCATCTGCCGCCGCCGATGGCTGGCCGGGGTGGTAGCAGTGGCCATGGCCCTCGGCGCCAATCTGAGCACGCAGCTGCTCAAGGCTTCGCTCCCCGAGAGGCCGGATCGCGGAATTCAGACCCTGGATCTCAATTCGCTGCCCTCAGGTCACAGTGCGCTGGCCGCTAGTGCGGTGATCGCGGTATTCCTGGTCTCCAGTGCCCGCTGGAGACCGCTGGTGGCTTTTATCGGCGGCAGTTACGCTATCGCCTCCGGAGTATCGACGCTGATCAATCAGTGGCACCGGCCCGCCGATGTGGTGGCGGCCTATCTGCTGGTGGCGGCCTGGACTGCTCTGGGCGGCTGGTTGCTCCTGCGCTTCGATACCGCGCACCGGCCTGAGCCGAGGCTCGCCAGGCATTGGGCGTCCTCCGGGTTTTGGCCGTCACTGGCCGCAGTGCTGGGGATCGGCGCAGCTTTGGTCGCGGCTGCTGCGCTGTGGCCTTTGCGGAGCGGTGAAGCTCAAGAAAGTACTGTCAACTACTTTCTAGCCGGAGTGTCTCTGATCGTGATCACCGGCTACCTGCTCTGCGTTGCGGGCATCCTGCTCTTCAGCTCCCAGAGCCGGCGCAGCTGATTAGCCCGGCTCAGTCTGCCTCCAGCGGTTTGCGGCGAGGTATCCAGTACCACAGGGCAGCAGCGGCCAGCAGTCCCACGAAGCCGGTAGCACTGATACCAGCGGCCAAGGAGAGCAAGCCGGTGAGGGCCGAGATCAGCGCCGGGCCGGATACCGAGCCCAGATCGGCCAGAAGCCTCCAGATGCCGAGGAACTGCGCTCGGCCGCGCGGAGGCGAATAATCCGCACCGAGAGTCATGACCAGCCCGGAGCCGATGCCGTTCCCGAAGCCGATCACCAGCGCGACCACAAGCAGGCCGACCGCCTGGGTGGTCAAGGGCAGCACGAGCAGGGACAAGCCCATGATCAGCATCGACGGCACCGCGACCCAGGCCCGGCCGCGGCGGTCCATGAGCTTGCCCGCCGGGTAGAAAACCAGCATGTCCACGGCACCGGAGAGGCCGTAGATCAGTGACGTCGTCGCCGCATCGAGGCCCAGGTTCTCGGCCCAGAGCGGGAGCACCGCCTGCCGGGAGGCGCGCACCGCGCTGATGAGCAGCACCGCGACGCCCAAAGTCAGGAAAACACCGCGATGAGCCTTCACGATGCCGCGCAGAGTGATCTTGATGGGCCCCTGCGCACCGCTGCGCTGACGCGACGGCAGGTCCGGGAGCACCAAGGCGATCAGGCCTGCGGCTACCGCCCCTGCAGCCCCGACCCAGTACGCGCCGGCCAAGCCGATCAGCTGAATCGCCACGGCACCGATGAAGGGGCCGAAGAAGATCCCGATGCGCATCACCCCGCCCAAGGCGGAGAGCGCACGGGCCCGGTAGAGTACCGGCACCGCTTCGGTCAGATACTTCTGCCGGGCCAGCTTGAAAACCGCCGAAGCCGAGCCGATCATCAGGATCCCCAGGGCATAGAACCACAGATTCGGCGCACTGAGACAGAGCAGCATCGCCAGCGTGGAGAGCACCGCGGCGCCGACGATGGCCCAGCGCTCACCGTACTTGTCGATCAGCAGGGACGCCGGGATATTGCTGATCAGGGAGCCGACCCCGATCAGCGTGACGATCAATGCGGCCATGGCGACTGAGGCGCCGAGATCCCTGGCGCTCAGTGCGATGACCGGGAGGATGGCGCCCTCGCTGAGGCCGAAGAGCAGCGACGGGCCGAAGGCGGGTAGTGCGATCGGGCGGAAGCTGAAGCCCTCACCGTCCCGAGTCACACTGTCAGCATACTCCTGATCAGCCATCACCTGAAACGGCCCCGGCCTGGGGATACTCTTCACGAGCAGGCTCGAACATCACAATTTAGCAACATAAAGGAATAATTGCTCAGCCTGCTGCTTATTTTATATTTTCTCTTGATATATTTTTTTCGATACCTCAGGAGGAAACATGAAAACCCGCGAAACTCTCAAACACGCCGATGATTCGCCGAACTGGTCGGCCAACCTGGCCAATCGGGATCTCGTGATCGATCTCATCCGGACCACGTGCATGTTCGCCGTCGTCGTGATGCATGTGCTCATGGTCGGCATCAGCGTGCGCGATGGCATCGCCATCAGCAATCCGTTGACCGCGCTCTCCTGGTTCGCCCAGGGCACCTGGTGGGGTCAGATCATGCCGCTGTTCTTCATCGTCGGCGGCTTCGCCTCACTCACCTCATGGCGCTCGCACCAGCGCAAGGGGCTCACCGCCGCCACATATCTGCGAAGTCGGCTCCTGCGGCTGGCCCGGCCGGCACTCCCACTCTACGCCTTCCTGGCCATAGCACTCTGGTCCGCGAAGCTCCTGGGTGCCCCGGAATCCCTACTCTCCGCGGTGGCCGCCGGAAGCGGCGTGCAGCTGTGGTTCCTGGCCGCATATCTGATCTGCCAGTCGCTGGTGCCGCTGCTTGCCCGCTGGCATGAGGCCGCGCCGCTGGCAACCGTAGCCTTTCTGACCGCCTGCGCTTTAGCCGTCGATGCGCTGCGCTTCATCACCGGCTTGGAAGCTATCGGGCTCCTCAACATGGTCTTCGTCTGGGCACTCGCCCAGCAGATCGGATTCTTCCTCGCCGATGGCGGTTTCGACGGACTGTCCCGGAGCGCTCTGATCGGCATCGCGATCACCTGTTATCTGCTGATGATCCCGCTGACCCAAATAGATATCATCTCCGGAGGCCTGTATCCCGTCGATATGCTGGCCGCTCAGAATCCACCGCTGGCACCGTTGGTCCTCATCGGGCTGGCGCAGATCTGCCTCGTCAAAGCCGCGTATCCAGCACTCCGCAGGTTCACCGAGTTCACCGCTACTCAGCGTGTGATGTTCTTGATGGGCAGCCGCGCCATGACGGTGTATCTCTGGCATCTTCCACTGATCATCGCGCTCTTCGGCATTTTCCTGGCTCTAGGACTGCCCTTCCCGGAGCCCGGCGGGGCATCCTGGTGGCTCAGCCGACCCATGATCATCGTGCTGGTCCTAGTCTTGACCTTTGCCGTCACCTGGCCGCTGGCCCCACTGGAATCAGCCACCGCCGCTTTACCCGCGGGCGCTGCGCCGCCGAATCTGGGCCGTGTACTACTCGCCAATGCGCTAGCCGCCGCGGGCCCTTTCACCGCTATGCGAATGGGCCTGGACGTGAACAATGTGCTGTGGGGAACCGCTACCCTGGCTCTGGCCCTGCTCCTCGTCCAGGCGTGGCCGGTCAGGTCTAGAGCTGTTTGAGCCTGCTGATGAACCAGCGGGATTGTTCCGGGCCATAAGGCAGGATGGGAATCGCCTTCGTGGCATCGTGCGGCGTCTCCTGCGTCGCCTGACGGGCCAGGCGCACCGCGGTCGACATCGTCGTAGCCATCGCTTTGACCTCCGCATCGCTCATCGGTTCCCCGTGGCCCGGTACCAGGAATTCGTAGCGGTGCCGCAAAGCTGACAGCTGCCTCAGAGTATCCGCCCAATCCGCGGGGAAGGAATCCTCGAAGCTCGGGTATCCGCCCTCCTCCACGAGGTCTCCCGCGAATAGTGTGCTCGGGGTCCCCACCAGCAGATCCCCGTCGGTATGGCCCCGGCCCAGGCTGAAGAGCATCACGGAGACCTCGCCGAGATCCACGAGAACCGGCTGCTCCCCCACCGCTGCTTGCGGAATGACGATCCTGATGGCCGCAGCGCCCTGGGCATCCGCAGCCGCCATCTCCGGCTCCTCCTCAGCGACCAGAGAGCGCTGCTGCTCGCCGTTCTCGGACATCTGCCGGATCGCGTTCTCCTGAGCCCAGAATTCAGCTACCCCGGCCTGCTCGAATGCCGCGTTGCCGAAGAAATGATCGTAATGGGCGTGGGTGTTCACCACGGTCAGGGGCAGTTCGGTGATCTGCCGGATTGAGTCGAGGATGACGGCTGCCTGGCGCGGGCCGCAGCCGGTGTCTACCACCAGAGCTCGTTCCGAGCCGACTACGAGGCCGATATTGAGCGTGGCTCCGGGATAACCCACCAGGGGCAGCTGCAGGAGGTAGCTTTCGTCACCGAGCTTCCGCCACGACGGTGCCGCGAGACCCTGCTCGCCCGGCTCCTGCTGTTCGGCTGTCGGCGATCCTGGCATATGCCTCACCACTGTCCTCCCCATCGCCCCGATGCTGACGATGTGCTCGGTCTTGCGTTCTATTCTGCCGCATCGTCAGATCTGAGATCTAGAGATCCGCGAGCACCCGGGCAGGGTTTTCGACGGCATCGGCGATATATCGCAGGAAGCCTCCTGCGGTGCCGCCGTCGCAGACCCGATGGTCGAAGGCCAGGGTCAGCTCCACGACCTTCCGCACCGCGAGTTCCCCTGAGACCACCCACGGCCTCTCCAGAATCCGACCGATGCCCAGGATGGCGGATTCCGGATAGTTGATGATCGCCGCTGAACCATCGACTCCGAAGACTCCATAGTTGTTGATGGTGAAAGTTCCGCGGTTGAGGTCCGCGGGTGCCGCTTTGCCTTCCCTGGCGGCGGCTGTCAGCCTGCGGATCTGCGCGTCCAAGCCGCGAGCGCTCAGTCGATGAGCGGAGCGGACGGTGGGCACCACGAGGCCGCGTTCGGTCTGCGCGGCGAAACCGAGGTTCACTCCATCCAGGCTGAGGATCTGCTCTGCTTCGATCCGCGAATTGAGCTCCGGAAATTCCACGAGGCCGGCCAGGGCGAACCGGGCGATGAACGCGAGCAGGCTGGGGGCTTGCTCACCGCTGGCCTTGAGGCTTTCGCGGAGCCGGCACAAGGCCGTGGCATCGGCATCCACCCAGACTGTGGCTTCCGGGATCTCCCTGCGGCTGCGGCTGAGCTGCTGCGCAATGGTGCGCCGGATGCCGCTCAACGGGGTACGGGCAAGCACGGGCAGGCCCGAGCGGCCGTCCTGTGTTGAATCTTCGGCCGTTGAATCTCCGGACTGTTTCGGTAATGCCGCATCAGCCGCGGCAGCCTGCACATCGCCGCGCAGGATCAGCCCTTCCGGGCCGGAACCGGGAAGAGTGCGCAGATCGACCCCGGCCTCCCGGGCCAGCCGGCGGACGATCGGGGAGATCACCCGGGGCGCGCAGACGCTTTCCTCGGATTCAGCGGGAGCAGCAGAAGCAGCACGAGTAGCACGATCAGTAGCAGCAGCTTCCCCGGCGTGCAGGCCGGCAGCGTCCGCTGGAGCCGGCTTCCCCCGAGGTCCCGTAGCCGATGAGCACCTGGCCGCTGCCCGCCCGCTCCTCGGTGCGGTAGGCTTCCGCAGCAACGCGCGCAACATCTTTTTCAGCACTGCCCTCGCTGCCACCCTGGTCTTCGCTCTTTTCAGAGTGATCCTCGGAGTCGCTGACCGTCAGCAGCGGAGCGCCGACATCGAGTACTTGGCCGGCCTCCCCGTGTCTGCGAGCCACCACTCCCGCGAAGGGCGAGGGCACCTCGACGAGGGCCTTAGCGGTTTCCACCTCGGCCACCGGCTGGTCGATCACCACCGTGTCACCCTCGGACACGAGCCAGCGCACTACCTCGGCCTCGGTGAGGCCTTCGCCCAGATCCGGCAGCAGGAAAGTCTTCTCGCTCATCGCCCGTTCTCCACCAGCTCGTCATCCCACTGCAGGGCATCGACCGCATCGAGAATGCGATCCGCGTCCGGCAGATAGAACTTCTCCAGTTTCGGGGCCGGGTACGGGATATCGAATCCGGTGACCCGCAGCACCGGCGCGGCAAGTGAATGGAAGCAGCGCTCCTGGACCCGGGCTGCGACCTCCGCGGCCACCGAGGCGAACCCGGGAGCCTCCGCGACTACCACCGCTCTGCCGGTTTTGCGTACCGAAGCGCAAACCGTCTCGTCGTCGAAAGGCGTCAATGAGCGCAGATCGACCACTTCCAGCGAACGCCCCTCGCTCGCAGCGATCTCCGCCGCGGCCAAGGCCGGGGCCACCGACGGCCCATAGGCCAGCAGCGTTGCGTCGGTACCCGGCCGGGCGACGACAGCACGGCCCAGACTCGCGCCCCGGCGCTCCGGCCACTGCTCCGCGAGCTCGTCGAGATCCGCCTGCTCCTTCGCGAAGTACAGTTTCTTGGGCTCCAGGAAGACCACCGGATCATCGGAGTCGATGGCATCGCGGAGCATCAGGTAAGCATCTGCGGCAGTCGCCGGGGTCAGTACCACCAGGCCCGGAGTATGGGCGTAGTAGGCCTCGGAGGAATCGCAGTGATGCTCCACTCCGCCGATGCCACCCGCATAGGGCACCCGGATGACCATGGGCAGCCGCACCTTTCCGCGAGTTCGGTTGGCCATCTTCGCCACGTGGCTGATGATCTGTTGGAAAGCGGGGTAGGCGAAGGCGTCGAACTGCATTTCGACGACGGGGCGCATCCCGTTCATCGCCATGCCGATCGCGGTGCCGACGATGCCTGATTCGGCGAGCGGGGTGTCGAAGCAGCGCTGCTGGCCGAACCGCGCGCTGAGGCCGTCGGTGATCCGGAAGACGCCGCCGAGCGTGCCGACGTCCTCGCCGAACATCAGCACGCTCTGATCAGCGGCCATGGCGTCGGCGAGCGCCCGATTGAGCGCCGCAGCCATCGTGACCGACGGTTTCGACGGGGAGTTACTGCCGGTTGCTTGCCGGGTTTCCACGGTGCTGGTCATCAGAGGCCGCCTGTCTCATCGGAATTCTGCTGGTCGGCCCGGCCCAGTTCTTCGGCAAGCAGCTCAGCCTGCTCCGCCAGTTGCGGGTTGCGCCCCGCGTAGACGAACCGGAAGAGATCCTGCGGGTCCAGTTCCGGCTCCGCGTTCATACCGTCCCGCAGCTGCACGGCGATGCGTTCTGCATGGTCGGCGATCTCCTGCTCCTGCTGATCGTCGAGATCCCCGGTGCCGCGCAGATAAGCGCGCATCCGGGCGATCGGGTCTTTGCCGAGCCATTCGGCGACTTCTTCATCCTCGCGGTATCGGCTGGCGTCATCGGCATTGGTATGAGCCTGGATGCGGTACGTGTTCGCTTCGACGAGGAGCGGGCCCGATCCGCTCCGGACCAGGCCGACCGCCCGGCCCAGGACCGCGAGCAGCGCGGCGACGTCGTTGCCGTCCACGCGCTCACCGGCCATTCCGTAGCCGACCGCTTTATGCGCCAGGGATGGTGCGGCGGACTGCTGGGCGAGCGGCACGGAGATGGCGTACTTGTTGTTCTGCACGAAGAAGATCACGGGAGCTCCGGAGACCGCCGCGAAGTTGAGCGCCTCGTGGAAATCACCTTCGCTCGTGGCACCGTCCCCGCACATCGCGAGCACCACGGTGTCTTCACCGCGAAGCTGCGCCGCCTGGGCCACTCCGACGGCGTGCAGCAGCTGTGTGGTCAGCGGCGTGCACTGGATACCGATGCGGTGCTCTAGCGGGTCATAACCGCCGTGCCAGTCCCCGCGGAACAGCATCATGGCCTCCACCGGATCGACGCCCCGGGTGATCACGGAAACCGCGTCCCGGTAGGTGGGGAACAGCCAGTCCCCCGGCTCCAGACACAGCGAAGCTGCTATCTGACAGGCTTCCTGGCCGTGGCTGGAGGGGTAGACCGCCATCCGACCCTGCCGTACCAGAGCCGAATTCTGATCATTGATCCGACGCCCGGTTACGAGGGCGGCATAGGCCGTCAGCAGCTGTTCCCTCGGGGGCAGCGGGTACTCATGCCCGGCCTGGCGGTCGCCCGGGGAGGCGAGAGAGCCATCCGGGGCGACGATTTGAATCTGCTCCTGCGCCGGGAGCATATAATCCTCGGCGCTGATCCCGAAGCTTCTGGAGATCTCCTGGGGGTCGCGCCGCATGCGCTCTTGGCTGGGAGCCGGGGAGATGGTCATCGCGGGGTCCTCATCGACGTTGTGCTCAGCTCGTTTGTCTTCCAGTATCCTCGCCAAAACCGTAAATATGATATGAATCACATATACTGGAGATGAATCGAGTGAATTTCTCTTCTGATGAAGACAAAAGTCAATGTGGCCTGGATTACTCCGCAGTTCCGTAGACAAAAGGCTCAGCGGACAGAAGAAGGGCGAATATGGATGCATCACCGGACGATATCGACCGGCAGATCCTGGTCGAGCTGAGCCAGGACGGCAGGCTTTCCATGAGCGCTCTGGCTGAACGAGTGCATATCAGCCGGGCACACGCATATACCCGGTTCAACCGGCTGATCGAATCCGGGGTGCTCCGAAAGGTCGGCGCGGTGGTCGATCCGGTCAAAGCCGGGCTGGAATCCTCGGCCTATGTGACCCTGAAGGTCAAGCAGCATTCCTGGCGGTCCCTGCGCGACGCCCTCACCGCGATCAACGAGGTGCACCACATCGCCCTGGTCGGCGGTGATTTCGATGTAATCATCCTCGTCCGCGCCGAGGACACCGAGCACCTGCGCAGCGTGGTCTTCGACCAGCTGCAGAAGATCCCCGGGGTCCTGGATACCCGGACCGCCCTGATCTTCGATGACCTGGACACCCGATAGCGCTGGATGCAGCGTGGGGTCCAGAAGCTCAGCCCGTGATATCTTCCCTAGGAACACACAGCTATGAGCTAGCCGGATGAAGAACAAGCGGGCTGGGGATCGGACAACGAGCAATGAGCACATCGGATACGCCACCGCCCAATACTCCGCAGCCACTGGCTGAGCCTATTTCGGCTCTGGTCCCGCCTCCGGTGCGAGGAACCCGTCTCTTGCCGGTCTGGGGCTGGCTACTGCTCGTCGGGGCTGTGGTCCTGGGCAGCGCGATCATCGTCACCGGGTTATTTTTCGCCGCTGGAACCATGGTACGGCTGACACCTTCGGGCCCCCAGGCCGCCGATAGCAGTCAGGTCGACGGCGCCCTGCCGTTGGACTCCCCCACCGCGTATACCCAACCGCCATACTGGAATTCCGAACCCCCTACAGGGTGGGTAACCAGCCCGCAGAGCAATCCGGCTCAGGGGATCTACATTTACGCGAATCAGAACGGCTGCAGTTTATTCCTCAATCAGGCCATTCTGCCTGCGAACAGCCAGGGCTCCGAGATCACCACGGATGACACCCCGGCCACCGAAGCCCAGCTGCGGGATCAGATCAGTCAGGTCAAGGAACAGGCTGATTCGAGCGTGGTTCTCGACGAGCTTTCCCCGGTGGCTATCAGCAGCGAGCGGACGGACGGCCCTAAACTCGCCTACTTATCGCAGAGCGTCGGCTTCTCCATCGAAGGGCAGCCCTTCACGATGCGCTTCGCGATGCGGGCGATGCCACAGGCTGAGGGTTTGATGGTTATCGCCCAGCGCTGCCCCGAGTCGGTCAACCCGGTCCCTAGCTGGAACGCGGCGCTCTCCGAAGTCTTCACGACCGCAGAGCTTCCCTCGCCGTAGTCCGCAACAGTCGCCGTCAGCGGAACTTCGGCGGACGCTTCTCCTGGAAAGCCGCGATGCCCTCCTGGTAATCCTCGGTCTCCGCGATCGCCCCTTGGAGCTTGTTCTCCAGTTCGAAAGCCTCCCAGTAGTTCATCCGCTGATCCCGGATCGCGGTGACCACGCGCTTGTTATCGGCGAGCGCGCCCCGCGGCCCCTCAGCCACCCGGGCGACGATGCCACGGGTCCGTTCGAGCAGTTCATCCGCCGGGAACGCCCGGCTGAACAAGCCCGCCCGGACGGCCTCCGCGCCGCTGATCAGATCCGCGGTGTACATCAGATCCAGGGTCCGGTGCACTCCGAGCCGTTCAACGAAATGCCAGGTCATTCCGGAATCCAGAACCATGGCGAGTTTGGCGAAGGGCGAGCCGATCTTCGCATCCTCGGCCACGTACACCACATCGGCGGCGCTGAGAATACCCAGCCCGGCGCCCAGCGCGGCCCCCTGGCCGGCGGCGAAGCTCGGGGCCGGGAACTCCATGATAGCCCGGATCGCCGGCACGATCTTCTGATCCAGGAAGGCCTCGGCGTCATCGGCGTCCGTGACCACCTCGCCGAGGTCCCGACCCGCGCAGAACGCCCTGCCCTCGGCCCGCAGCAGCAGCGCCCGGATCTCGCCTGCTTCCGCGAGCGTCGAGGCGTGCTCGATGGCAGCTCGGAGTTCTTCCAGCGCTATGGAATCCAGCGCATTCAGTTTCTCCGGGGCGTTGAGCACCACCTCGGCCACTCGGCCGTCGATATGCAGCTCGATCATGGCAACCTCTCAGACGTCGTAGTCGACAGTGACCGACTCACTCGTAGGGCGAGCCTGGCAGGTGAGCACATAGCCGCGCTCCAGTTCATCGGGTTCCAGAGCGTAGTTCTCCTCCATCTCCACGCTACCGCTGATCACCTTGGCCCGGCAGGTTCCGCAGACACCCCCGGCACAGGCGAAAGGCACATCCGGGCGCACTCGCAGGGCGGCGTTGAGAACGGATTCGCGTGCCTGGGCCGGGCTTTTCACCGAGCCCTTCAACCCGTCCAGGGTGAACGCGATATCCACGGTTTCACCGGTATCCTCGGGCACCGGCCGGCCGATCTGGCCCTGCGGCTCACGGGGCGCGCCCGTGCTGAAGAGCTCGAAACGCACCCGGTCGGCGGGCACACCGCGCTCGGCGAGCGCGTCCCGGCACAGCTGAACCAGCTCGAAGGGCCCGCAGAGGAACCACTCGTCCACGGCGTCAACGGGGATCGCTGAGTCTAGGAGCAGTTCCAGCTTCCGGGCATCGATACGGCCGGAGAGCAGCGGCGCTATCCGCTGCTCTCGGGAGAGCACGTGGTGGATTGCGAAACGGGCCGGATAGCGATCTTTGAGGTCTGCCAGCTCCTCCAGGAACATGACGTCCAATGCCGCCTTATTCGCGTACACCAGATCCACCCGGGTCTCCGGGTGCACAGCGAGCAGGGTGCTGGCGATCGCGATGACGGGAGTGATCCCGGAGCCGGCAGCTACCGCGACGAAGCTGCCGCCCCGGCCGGCTGCTTCGAGGTTCTCCGGATGGTTCAAATCGGTGAGTACATTATGCCGCCGGGAGGTGAAAGCACCCGCAGGGCTCATGACTTCCAGGACATCGCCTACGGCGAGCTCGGTATTGGCCCAGGTGGAGAACAGACCGCCGAGATCCTTCTTGATCGCCACCCGGATCTCGCTGCTGCCGTCGGCGAAACTAGCTGGCAACGCGCAGATGGAATAGCTGCGGCGCAGTTCCCGCGGTACGCCCTCAGCATCCGATACCGAGGCGCGCAAAGCCACGTACTGCCCGGGCAGGTAGTCGAAGCTCCCCGCGAGCTCGGCCGGTACGTGGAAAGCTGCTTCGATGGCGTCTGCGGTGAGCCGCCGGATCTGCTTGACCACAAGCGGGTGAAAAGCTGTGCGGCGGCGGGCTGCGCTGGTGGCAGTACCTGCAGACTCTCGAGTAGCGGACATCAGAGCACCTTGAAGTAGTCGAAGGGCTCCAGGCAGTCGAGGCACTGATACAGCGCCCTGCAGGAGGTCGAGCCGAAACGGGTGAGCTCCCGGGTCTTGAGGGAATCGCATTGCGGGCACTTGACGCTCAGGTTCAGCCGCACCGGGTCGCCGGAGGCGTGCTGCGGCGGGGCGATGCCGTAGTCCTTCAGCTTGGCTTTGCCCACCGCGGTCATCCAGTCCGTCGTCCAGGCCGGTGAGAGCACCAGGCGCACCTGAGCCTCCAGACCTTCCCGGGCGAACTCGGCCCGCAAGTCCTCGGTGATCGCATCCATGGCCGGGCAGCCGGAGTAGGTCGGGGTGATGGTCACCAGGACGATGCCATCGGCTCCGATGTCCACGCCGCGCAGGATGCCCAGCTCCGCGATGCTCAGCACCGGGATCTCCGGATCTTTGACCCGCGCCGCGATATGCCACAGCTCCGCAGCGGTCAGCGCCTGGGACGCGGTCACCACGAGGCCCCCGGATGGGCCCTGGCCAGCACCTGCATCTCGGCCAGCAGATACCCCAGGTGCTCGGTGTGCTGACCGGAACGGCCGCCGCCACTGGCCCTGGGCAACTGCGGTGACTGCAGTTCCGCCCGTTCCAGGGCACCGGTCAGAGAAGCGTCAAACTCGGATCGGAAGGAGGCCGGGGCCACCGCCACATCCGCCAGTTCAGCGTAAAGCGGTTGATCATCGAAGAGCTCTTCCAGGTGCGGCCAGACCAGTGCAAGGGCCGCGACCATGCGGCGGTGCGACTCCTCGGTCCCGCGGGCCAGCCGGAGCAGCCACTGGACGGCGTGATCGCGGTGATAGTCGACCTCTTTGACCGCTTTCGCGGCGATCGCCGCGAGTGTGGGGTCCGCGCTGCGCTGGAGCCGGGAGTACAGCTCGTACTGATACCCGGAGATGATGAACTGGCGCGCGATGGTCACCGCAAAGTCGCCATTGGGCTGCTCGATCAGATGCACGGAGCGGAACTGCGTTTCATCGCGCCAATAGGCCAGATCATCCTCGGTCAGGGGCCGCCCCTCGGCAGAGCTGCGCGCTTTCGCCGCATAGCTCAGGAAGGAACGGGCATGGCCGAGCTGATCGAGGGCGATATTGCCCAGAGCCACATCCTCTTCGAGCTCCGGGGCGCGGGAGATCCAGTGCGCCAGTCGCTGTGCCAGGATGAGCGCATCGTCGCCCAGCCAGAGCGCGTACTCCGCTACGGCCTCGGAAGGCGCCCGGTCCTGGGCGGTGATGTCCTCGGGTCGGAGCGCATTGCCGGGCGTGATCCGGGTTGCTGAGTCATGGGCCATATTAGAGGTGCTTCACCCCTTCGCTCTGCGTGTAGTAGGTAGCGTGACGGTAGTCCTTGCCCTGCGGGGACTCGAAGAAAGCGCCTTTGGCATCCGGGTCCGAGGCGACGATGGCCTCGGCCGGGACCACCCAGACGGAGACGCCCTCGTTGCGTCGGGTGTACAGATCCCGGGCATTGCGCAGGGCCATCGAAGCATCGGGGGCGTGCAGCGACCCAGCGTGGACGTGGGAGAGCCCACGGGAAGAGCGCACGAAGACTTCCCAGAGCGGCCAGGACTGCTGAGATTTTAGTTCCGCGTTCATGCCGCCCCCATTTCAGCGAGCTCGCCAGCACGATCTTGATCGACGCTCTCGCGCGCAGCATAGGCGGCAGCCGCTTCACGCACCCAGGCGCCGTTCTCATGCGCCTGCCTGCGGCGCTCCAGGCGCTGTGCGTTGCAGGGGCCGTTCCCGGCGAGCACTGCTTTGAACTCCGTCCAGTCGAGGGGGCCGTGCTGCCAGGTATCGGCCTCCGCGTCGAAGCGAATCTCATCATCCGGCAGAGTCAGCCCGAGCACCTGGACCTGCTCCGCGATCATGCCTACGAAGCGCTGGCGCAGTTCGTCATTGGAGAAGCGCTTGATGTTCCAGGCCATGGACTGTTTGGAATTCGGCGAATCATCGTCCGGCGGGCCGAACATCATGAGACTCGGCGCGTACCAGCGATTCACCGCATCCTGAGCCATCTGGCGCTGCGCCGCAGTGCCACGGGCGAGTTCGAGCAGGATCTCGAAACCCTGGCGCTGGTGGAAGGACTCCTCTTTGCAGATCCTTACCATGGCCCGCCCGTAGGGCCCGTAGGAGGCGCGGCACAAGGGGACCTGATTGCAGATCGCGGCACCGTCGACCAACCAGCCGATAGCACCGACATCGGCCCAAGAAAGGGTCGGGTAGTTGAAGATGCTGCTGTACCTGGCTTTTCCGGCGGTCAGCTCCTCTGTCATCTGCTCTCGCGGCGTTCCGAGGGTCTCTGCTGCAGAGTAGAGGTACAGGCCATGACCGGCTTCGTCCTGCACTTTGGCCATCAGGATCGCTTTGCGCTTGAGGCTCGGAGCACGGGAGATCCAATTGGCCTCGGGCTGCATGCCGATGATCTCGGAGTGCGCGTGCTGGGAGATCTGCCGGGTCAGGGTCTTGCGGTAGGCCTCCGGCATCCAGTCCCGGGGCTCGATCCTGGAATCCGCAGCGATCAGCCGATCGAAGACTTCCTGAGCTACCTGATCAGTACCAGTATCGGGTTCTTGCGCCATTGCCACTCCCTGGATTCGCACGTCAGCGCCTCAGCCACGATCACCGACTTACTGAACGTTCATTCAGTATATCGTACTCGATGCCCGCTTCTTCGCTACCGTGGAGACCATGCATTCCGAAATCACAGAGGTCACCGAGATCGCCCCTCAGCCGCCTATCGCTGCGCGGATCCCCACACCCCGCAGCCATCACGGCGACACCTTCATCGATGACTTCCAGTGGCTGAGCGATCCGGAGAACCCTGAGGTCCTGGCGCATCTGCAGGCCGAACAGGCCTATGCCGAAGCGCTCACCGCAGACCAGGAGCCGCTGCGGCAAGCCATCTTCACGGAGATCAAGAACCGCACCCTGGAAACCGACCTCTCCGTCCCCCACCGCCGTGGCGACTGGTGGTACTACCGGCGCACCGCCGCCGGCCAGCAGTATCCGATCCACTGCCGGATCCCGGCAGAATCCTCAACCGAACCTTCCAGCCTGGTCAGCTGGACGCCTCCCGTCATCGATGCCGAGCAACCGGACCCGGCGGAGCAGATCCTCATCGATGGCAATGCCGAAGCCGAAGGGAACCCCTTCTTCTCGCTAGGCGATCTGACGGTCAGCCGAGACCAGAACCTGCTCGCATATTCTGCGGACCACCGCGGTGACGAGCGGTTCTCCTTGCGCATCAAAGACCTCCGCAGCGGTGTACTGCTCCCCGACCGGATCGACAACGTCTTCTACGGGGCCGCTTTCTCCCCGGACGGCACCGAGCTCTTCTACACCGTGGCGGACGACTCCTGGCGCCCGCACCAAGTCTGGGCGCACCGCCTGGGCTCCAGCACTGAGCAGGACGAGCTGATCTTCCAGGAGGATTCCCCGGGGATGTGGCTCAGCCTGGATCTGGCCGCGGACCGCCGCTCCTTGCTGCTGACCATCAGCTGCTCCGAATACTCAGAAGTCCGGATCCTGGATTTCCAGGACCGCGAAGCCGGCCTGCGCACCGTCATCAGCCGGGAAGAACGGATTCTCTACGAGGCCGAACCGGTGCTCACCTCCGCCGGACGCGCCCTGCTCCTGACACATAACCGGCACGCCCGGAATTCAATGGTCTCTCTGCTGCCCTGGACGGATCTCGGCCGGCCACTGGCCGATCAGCACTGGGATACGGTGCTGCCGCACGATGAGGCCGTGCGCGTCTATGGGGTCCAGGTCACCGCGAGCCACGCCATCGTCTCGCTCCGGCGGAACACCACGGAAACCGTGTTGCTCTTCGACCTGAGCGATCTCTGCGCACCACCGACCACCCCTGAATTCGATGAGGCCCTGAGCACCGTGAACCTGGCCGGAGCCGAATACCAGGCACCGGTGATCCGACTCCAGTACACCTCATTCCTGATACCGCCCAGAGTCTACGATTACGTCCTGGAAACCGGTGAACTGCTGCTGCGCAAAGAAACCCCGGTGCTGGGCGGATACCAACCTGCCGACTACATCGCCGAGCGCGAGTGGGCCGCCGCAAACGACGGCACGCTGGTGCCGCTCTCTGTGATCCGGCGGGCCGACCTCGAACCCAACGGACAGAACCCGGCCGTGATCTACGGGTACGGCAGTTACGAAGCCAGTATGGATCCGGGCTTCTCCATACCGCGCCTGTCCCTACTGGACCGCGGCATTGTCTTCGTGATCGCACATGTGCGCGGTGGCGGCGAGCTCGGCAGGGCTTGGTACGAAGACGGAAAGAAACTGGCGAAGAAGAACAGTTTCACCGACTTCCTGGCCACCGCGGACTGGCTGGCGGAATCCAGCTGGGCTGATCCAGCCAGGATCGCCGCAATGGGAGGCTCCGCGGGAGGTCTGCTCATGGGCGCGGTGCTGAATCTGGCACCGGCTAGATTCACCGCGGTGCTGGCGCAGGTGCCCTTCGTCGACGCTCTCACCACGATCCTCAACCCGGAGCTACCGCTTTCCGCCCTGGAGTGGGAAGAATGGGGCAACCCCCTCGAAGACCCCGAGGTCTACCGCTACATGAAAAGCTACTCCCCCTATGAGAACGTCCGGGCCACGGATTATCCGAAGATCGCAGCGGTGACCAGCCTCAACGACGCCCGGGTGCTCCCGGCGGAACCGGCGAAATGGGTTCAGGAGCTGCGGCGCACGGGAACCGGCGAGCAGCCGATCATTCTCAAAGTGGAAATGGAAGCCGGCCACGGCGGCGCCTCCGGCAGATACGCCGGCTGGCAGGCCCGCGCCTGGGACTACGCATTCCTGATCGACGCGCTCGAGGCCCCTCGAACCATCAGCTAACTCGAGCTCCCCCACTCCTGCTTTCCAGGGTCTTCCGAGGGAAAAGCCAGGGTGCATCAAGCCTGAACTGAGAATCTCTGAACATTTCCTGTCCATGCGCTGTGGTTAGGGAGGGATTTCCTGAGCAGTCACATGGAGAGGAACTTTACCGATGCTTTTCCGTCATCTATCCGCACAAGCGGCAAGCATTCTGGCGATCGCCGCTCTCGCGATCGGCGGCCTCGGCCCGGCGAGTGCCGCCACCGCTGCCGGCACTGCACAGACAAATAAGCAAGCAGCTTATGACGGGACGACGATCACCCCGGTGGGCTATTCCGTCGTCAATGGCCAGCCCGATCTGAGCACGCCGCTGGACGCCTCCGGGCTCACCGCCCCTGTTGGGTACACCTCCGTGGCGGCGAACTTCATGACCGCCGAGTCCATCATCGGCCCGGATAACCGGCGGCAGATCAAGAACACCCGCGGAGTGCCGTACCGCGCGGTGGCAGAGCTTTCCGGTAACTCTCTTTCCGGCTGCACCGGCTGGCTGATCTCCGCCGACACCATGGTCACTGCCGGGCACTGCGTGTTCAGCGCCGCCAGCGTCAGGTGGACCACCAACTTCGAGGTTCGACCCGGGCGGAACGGTGACCAGACACCTTACGGCTCATGCCGCCCCAACCAGGTGTGGACGGACCAGCGCTGGGTCTCGGAGCGGAACTGGGTCTACGACTGGGCAGTGCTAAAACTCGATTGCAGCGTGGGCCAGCAGACCGGGTGGTTCGGATTCCGCACCGCAAGCGACGCGAAGCTCAAAGGGCTGCCCGTCACAGTGACCGGCTACCCAGGAGACAAACCGCTCGGCACGATGTGGAGCGATAGCAATAAAGTTGCCTCAGTCACCCCGGCGAAGGTCTTCTACCCGGTGGATACCATGGGCGGCCAGAGCGGCTCCCCGGTCTACGACTCAAACCGACAGGCCGTCGCCATTCACAACTACGGCACCAGCGCCAGCTACCCGCAGAACAGCGGCACCCGGCTCAGCCCACAGCTGTTCAGTACCCTGGCGAGACTCAAAGACCGCTGAGCAGTTCCGTCCGCAGCATCCCGTAGATCGCCTCCGAGGTCCACTCGCCCTTGAGATACATGTTCTCCCTCAGCGTCCCCTCATGCTGCATGCCCAACCGCTCACAGAGTCGCGCCGAAGCTGTATTGGCGGCATCGAGCCGGGCCTGAAGCCGGTAGAAGCCGAGCCGCTCGAACGCCAGGTCGCAGAGTGCCCGCGCCGCTTCGGTCGCATAGCCCTTACCTCGGGCTTCCGGGGCGAAGATCCAGCCGATCTCGCCCACCAGACCGTGCTGTTCATCGCCACCTTCGTCCCATTTGAGGTCCACGCTGCCCAGAAGCCCCGGAGCGTGTCGAAGTTCTACCGCAAAAACCGCCCACTGGCCGGGCCTGAGCGGTTCCTCCTGACTCATCCGGCCCACCCGCTCCATGCTCTGCGCCAGACTCCGTGCTTCATTGAGCAAGTAACGCGCGGTCTGCGGCAAAGATTCGTAGGCGTGATAGGCAGCCAGGTCTTGCGGAACGAAACGGCGCAGCAATAACCGCTCAGTACGCAGCGGGTAAGGGATCTCGATCATGCCCGCAGGCTATCAAGCAGTTCAGGAAGTAGCGATCAGGCCCGCAGTGGCTTCGGCGATGGCGCGTTCCTCGTCAGTCGGGATCACCAGTAGCGGAATCGACGAATCCGGAGTGCTGATGACCCGCGGCTGCTTCGACCGTTCCAGATTGAGCTGCTCATCCAATCGAATGCCGAGGGCCTGCAGGCGGTCGGCGACCAGCTTCCGGTACACCGGGGAATTCTCACCGAGCCCAGCGGTGAAGACCAGCGCCTCAGCGCCACCCACGGCGATGTGATACGCGCCGATGTACTTCGCAAGCCGGTAACTGGAGAGTGTCAGGGCCGCGATCGCCCGCTCGTCACCGGCCTCGGTGGCAGCCTCCACCTCACGCATATCATTACTGCCGGCAAGCGCCAGCAATCCGGATCTGCGGTTGAGCAGAGCATCAATCTCTTCCGCCGAATACCCTTGCTGGCCCAGGAACACCAGGATCGACGGGTCCACATCCCCACTGCGAGTGCCCATGACCAGGCCTTCGAGCGGGGTGAACCCCATGGACGTATCAACGCTCTGGCCATCCCTGATCGCAGTCACCGACGCGCCGTTGCCCAGATGCGCGATGATCCCGCGGAACCGGTCCAGCGGAATATCCAGGAACTCGGCCGCGCGCCGAGAGACGTATTCATGGCTGGTGCCATGGAAGCCGTAGCGGCGGATTCCGTGCTGCTGATAGAGCTCATCCGGAATCGGGTACCGCCAGGCGTGCTCGGGCAACGTCCGGTGGAACGCCGTATCGAAGACCGCAACCTGGGGCAGATCAGGCCACCTTTGCGCAATCGCACGGATGCCCAGAACATTCGCCGGGTTGTGCAGCGGAGCCAGCGGGCTGAGCTGCTCGATGGCCGGCAGGTTCTCCTCATCGATCAGCACGGGCTCACCAAAGCGCTCCCCGCCGTGCACCACCCGGTGCCCAACCGCCTCAAAGGGCAGCTCCGCGGACTCTTCAGACTCTTCTGACTCACTCCCGACAGCCGCTTTAAGCCGTCGGGCCGCCAGGTCCAGAGCCTGCGTATGGTCCGCGGCTTCTCCTCCCGGCTGGCCGATCTTCTCGATGACGCCCTCGTAGAGAGCACTGCCCGCGGTGACATCGCGCAGCTGATACTTGAGCGAAGAAGACCCTGCGTTGATCACTAAGACTTTCATCGTTCCCCTACCTCACTGCCCTGCGCCTGGATCGCCGTGATCGCCACCGTGTTGACGATATCCTCCACGGTGCAGCCCCGGGAGAGATCGTTGATGGGCTTGCGCAGCCCCTGGAGTACCGGCCCCACGGCCACTGCCCGGGATGACTGCTGCACGGCTTTGTAGGTGTTGTTTCCGGTGTTCAGGTCCGGGAAAATGAAGACCGTGGCCTGGCCTGCTACCTGGGAACTGGGCAGCTTCGATGCCGCGATCGAAGCATCGGCGGCGGCGTCGTACTGGATAGGCCCTTCGACGGCCAGATCCGGACGGCGCTGGCGGACCAGTTCCGTAGCACGCCGGACTTCCTCCACTGCAGCCCCGGAACCGGATTCCCCCGTGGAATAGGAGAGCATGGCCACCCGAGGGTCCACGCCGAACTGCTCAGCGGTCTGCGCCGAGGCGATCGCGATGTCGGCGAGCTGCTCTTCATTCGGTTCCGGGTTGACCGCGCAGTCGCCGTAGACCAGCACCCGATCCGGCAGAAGCATCAAGAACACCGAAGAGACGATGCTGACCCCCGGTGCGGTCTTCACAAATTCCAGCGCCGGACGGATGGTGTTCGCGGTGGTGTGCGCAGCACCTGAGACCATGCCGTCCACCTCGCCGAGCTGAACCATCATGGTCCCGAAGTACGAAGGCTCCAGCATGACTTCCCTGGCCCGGACGATATCAACTCCCTTGTGGGCGCGGAGCTTCGCGTACTCTTCCGCGAAGCCCGGGTACAGCGGGCTTTCCGCAGGGTCCATGATCTGAATACCGCTCAGGTCCACACCGTGGTTCGCCGCGAGCTCGCGGACCTCGGTCTCCTTGCCCAGGATGGTCAAATCGCAGACGTCGCGCCGGTGCAAGATCTCAGCCGCGCGGAGAATCCGCGCATCCTCGCCCTCGGGGAGCACAATGTGCTTCCGGTCGGCCCGCGCCTTCTCGATGAGCTCATGCAGGAAGCGCAGCGGCGTCATCCGCACCGGCCGTGGGATATCGATGCGTTCCAGCAGCTCCGCCTCATCGACCTGGCGGGACCACGCGCCGAGGGCAGCTGCTACCTTCCGGCGCTGCGGGGACCAGATCTCGCTGCGCACCTCGCTGACCCGCTGGGCCGTCGTGTAAGTGTCCTCGGCGGTATCGAACACCGGGAAGGGCGCTTGCGCGAGCAAAGGGTAGATATGCGCGTCCGGAACCAGGCCGCCGGTCAGGATCAGACCCGAGGGCACCGGGAACTCGGGCGAGAACGTCGAGGCGAGCGTGGCCACCATGACATCGGCCCGATCCCCCGGCACGATGACCAAGGCACCGTTCTCCAGGACGTTGAGGAAATTACCGACGCTCATCGCTGCGACTTTGATCGACTCCGCATCGCGTTCGTGCTCCGGGCTTCCCGCGATCTGACGCAAGCCCAGGTTCGCCGCTACTTCACCCACGGTGGGCCTAGCGATCTCGGGAATCTCGGGGAGGATGTAGACGGGTTTTCCGGAGGCTCCAGGCCGCAGCGAGGAGGCGATATCCGGGATCTGCTCGGGGGCCGCCCGATTGACCATCATCGCCAGCAGCGTGCAGCGAGCGTCGGTCAGTTCTTTGCGCGTGACGTCCACGGCATCGGCGACTTCCGTCGTCGTGCGCCCCTTGGCGCTCACCACGGCGAGCATCACCGCTCCGAGATTATTCGCCAAGCGGGCGTTGAGGCCGAACTCGACGGCAGCGTCCTGGCCCATCAGATCGGTGCCTTCGACGATCACCACATCGACTTCACGGGCGATCTCGGCGTACATCGCGACGCAACGGGAGTCGATCTCCTCGCGCTGGCCGGCTGCCAGCAGGGACCTCGCCTCCCGGGCTGACATTCCAGCCCGGCAGACCTCTGGAGACAGATCGAAAGTACGGGCCATCATCTCCACCATGGGATCCGCCGAGACCTCGTCGGATTCCACGATAGGTCGGAAGAAGCCGATCCGGTCTGCGCGCCGGTGCAGCGCATCGGCCAGGCCGAGCGTGATAAGGGACTTCCCAGAACCTGGCATGGCTGCGCTGACATAAATTCCCTGAGCGGCCTTCTGCGCTACGGTTTCGTCTCGAGTCACTATCCCACACCCCGTTTGCTTGGCTTTGCCTGGCGCTACGGCACTTGCATAACA
Organism: Acaricomes phytoseiuli DSM 14247; assembly: GCF_000376245.1. Classification (GTDB taxonomy): domain Bacteria; phylum Actinomycetota; class Actinomycetes; order Actinomycetales; family Micrococcaceae; genus Renibacterium; species Renibacterium phytoseiuli. The sequence continues at coordinate 28,171 of NZ_AQXM01000059.1, forward strand.
GAACCGAGTGCCGTGCGGAACTCCTCTCACTATCCTGTCAAAATCGGAGGGCGCAGCAGGAATTTTGTGAGCAAGGACTCGCTCAGCCCACTGCTATCCGGGACTGCAGTCGCCGTTGTTAGCCAGCAGACCCACCAGGGTGTCCGTATCCCCCAGTTCCGCCAGACGCTGCAGACGCTCCTGGGTGATCGGCGGCCCACTCGGGCTCGGGCTGGCCCCTGAGGTAGGCGATGGAGAGGCGCTACTCGCTCCGTTAGTGCTCTCCGCTGATGCGCTCGCCGAGGGGCTGGCCGTCGCCGTGGGGTAATTCGGATCCAGCAGCTCTTTGACCTTGCTGCGGATCTCCGAAAAATCCGGGTACGTAGAGAAATTGACGCCAAAATCGGGTGGCCCCAAGGTGAGCCGTTTCACCGGCTCGTTCTGGGATTTGATGGCCAGGTCGAGGAAGGTGCTCAGCTGTTCCGTGGTGATATCCGATTCCATGATCTGCTGACCGGCTTTAGCCAGTTCACCGAATCTGGTGAGCACTTTGAGCGGGTCCATCTGCTTCACCATCGCCTGGACCACGCACTGCTGGCGCTGGCTGCGGGCGTAATCAGTGGTGTACTCCCGGGACCGGGCGTACCACAGCGCCTGATACCCATCCAGAGTCTGCACCCCCGGAGCGATCCACCCCTCAGGAGGCAAATGCGTACCGTAATTATCCAGCGCCGCCCCACTGATCGGCACCCAACCCCCAGCATTGATCTTGACTCCACCCATCAGATCAATCAACTGGGAGAAGTTCGCCATATCAACGATGACATAAGCCTGGATCGGCAGGCCGAGGATGCCGCTAGTGGCGTCCATCATGGCCTGGGCACCCGGGTCTTTTTCACCCGGGTAGAGATTCTGATAGTTCTGAGTGACTTCGGTGTACAACGAGTTGATGATGCAGTTATCCCCGCAGTTATAGCCCTCCGGGTAGATCTGATTCATCGGCGAAGACGCCGGGAACGGAGCGTTCTGGAAATTCCTGGGAATCGAAACCGTGGTCGCCTGACCACTCTGAGCATCCACACTGACCACGATGATGCTGTCCGGCCGGCGCCCCTCCCGGTCCTCCCCAGCATCCCCGCCCATCACCAAAAAGTTATACCGGCCATCCACCGGCTGGAGATAAGGAGTCATGGGGTCCACATCCGCCCCGGATGGGCCCAGGAAGATGTTCCCCAACGCGTCCCGGCTGATGTTGACCAGATTCGCCGCATAGGCGCTGACTCCGCTGGTCAGCAGCATCAGGGGCACTAGGAGCAGGGCCATCAGCGTCTTTAAGCGAGGCTTCTGCTTGCGGAAGGCGAAGACCCAGAAAAGGCCCAGGTAGGTGATGAGGTACCACAGCGCCAGTGCGATGAGCCCCAGCATCAGAAAAAGCGAGCGCATGGGATGCGTCAGCAGGGCGATCGCCCACGCCCGACTGATCAGGGTGGAGATCAGGATGTATCCACCCAACGCCCAGAAAATGGCGGGAATCACGAGGAAGATCCAGCGCAGCGAACTGGTGCTCCGCAGGAAAATTGGTATCCCGGGGAGGGCCACGTTGAGCAGGGCCGGCCCAATCATGCGGCGGAACCGCGAGGGGTGATCGGATGAAACCAGGTGCCGCGGGCTACTGTGACGGGCCGAACGTCGGCTCAAAATAGTTTCGGTCAAGGCATTGATCTCCCAGAGTAAAAGATGCCGAAGCAGTGTTAGGAGTACATCATGCCAAACACTTGCTGAGAAGCAACTCAGCAAGTGTTCCAGATCACGCAGTAAGCGGCAATGCCTCCACAGGTTAGAACCGGGGTCACTACCCTTCACCTTGACAGGTAGCGCTTCTACCGATTACCTGAATGAACATTCGGTCATGTGATCAGGAAGAACCAGCCAGAAGGAGAACGAGGATGTCCCTTCTACCGTCTGCTGCCGAGGGCGCTGAGCACTGGCCTGTCGAGCGGATCAGGCAATGGCAGCTAGAATCGCTGCGCGCCACCTTGGCTTACGCCTACCAGCGCGTCCCGCTGTATCAGCGGAAATTCGATGCCATCGGCATCCGTCCGGAAGACCTGCGAACCCTGGCCGATCTCGAGCACTTCCCGTACACCAGCAAAAAGGATCTGCGCCAGGAATACCCCTTCGGTATGTTCGCAGTGCCGCAGGACCAGATCTGCCGGGTGCACGCATCCTCCGGCACCACCGGCAAGCCGACAGTGGTCGGGTACACCCGGGGCGATCTGCAGAACTGGGCTGAACTCGTCGCCCGCTCTCTGCGTGCCTCCGGCGCACGCCCCGGCGATAAGATCCATATCGCTTACGGCTACGGCCTTTTCACCGGCGGCCTCGGCGCCCACTACGGGGCCGAGGCGCTGGGCGCGACCGTCATACCGATGTCCGGAGGCCAGACCGAACGGCAGATTCAGCTGATTCAGGATTTCCAGCCGGAAGTCATCATGTGCACTCCCACCTACCTGCTGACCCTCATGGATGCCATGCAGCATCAGGGCCTGGATCCGCGCCGGACCTCACTGCGCTATGCGATATGCGGAGCAGAGCCCTGGACCGAGGAGATGCGGGCTGAGCTCGAAGCCGGCCTGGATCTGAAGGCCTGCGATATCTACGGGCTGTCGGAGGTAATGGGGCCGGGCGTCGGCGGCGAGTTCGCGCAGACCCAGGACAGGTTCCATCTCTGGGAAGATCACTTCCTGCCGGAGATCGTGGACCCTTATGCGCCAGAGGCCCCGGGTGCGGTGTTGCCCGATGGTCAGAACGGCGAGCTCGTGTTGACCACGCTGAGCAAAGAAGCGCTGCCGCTCATCCGCTACCGGACGAAGGACCTCACCCGGTTACTTCCGGGTACAGCACGCCCGGGGATGCGCCGGATGGCGAGGATCAATGGGCGCACGGACGATATGATCATCGTCCGCGGGGTCAATCTCTTCCCTTCGCAGGTCGAGGAGCTGGTACTGCGGAACCAGGTGCTGAGCCCCCATTTCCAGCTGGAGCTGAACCGCCCGGCGGACAGCCGGATGGATCAGCTCACGGTGCGCGTGGAGTCGCGCGGGAGCACGACTCCGGAGCAGGATGAATCCGCGGCCGCCCTGCTGGCCGAGCAGATCAAAACGCATATCGGCTCTACCGCGGTGGTCGCCGTCGTCCCTCCGGAGAGTCTGGCGAGGTCCAATGGCAAGCTTCGTCGCGTCTATAACCTGCGCACCGAGGAAGGAAGCACATGACCATGGTGAGCCCCGGTGAACGATTGGTCCGACGCGGCAGGCCCGGCTATGACCAAGACACAGTCCTTCAAGTCGCCGTGACGGTTTTCAACGAGCACGGCTATGAGGCGACATCCATGGGTCTTCTCGCAGACCGGTTGGGAATCTCCAAATCGGCGATCTACCACCATGTGGATTCGAAGGAGTCACTGCTTCAGCTGGCTCTGGAAAAAGCCCTCGGCAGCCTGGAATCGCTGCTGGCGGCGGAGACCGGCGCGGATCTTCCCGCCACGCAGCGGCTGGAACGGCTCCTGCGTGGAACCGTTCTGGCCCTGATCGAGCAGCTGCCGTATGTCACGCTTCTGCTCAGGCTGCGTGGCAATACCGAGATGGAGCGCAAGGCGCTCAGGCGGCGGCGCGACTTCGACCGGACGGTGGCCGCCCTGATTCGCGAGGCCCAGCAGGAGGGCGAGCTGCGCGGTGATCTAGACCCCCGGGTAGCAGAGCGGTTGATCTTCGGCACGGTCAACTCCGTGGTCGAGTGGTACCGGCCCGATGGCGAGCTCGACGCGGAAGAGCTGGCGGATCAGGTGCTCGCGATGATCTTCAACGGGCTCCGGAGTGCAGACGCCCCGGCGACACTCCGGCAAAGCCATTAGACGGCTAGGCTCGCTTCCGTCTCCGCGCTCACTCTCGCTTGGGTCTTGGCGACCAGTGTGAGCACATCGTAGGTCGCCACGATCTCATCGTGCTGGTTGTGCAGAACAGCGTCCCAGCGCACTTCGCCGTAGTCCTGGTCCTCGCGCGGGGTGATCTGCTTGGCCGTGAGCGTCACCCGGAAGGCATCGCCGGCTGCCAGCGGGGTGATGAACCTGAGATTCTCCAAGCCGTAATTCGCCAGCACCGGCCCCGGTTCGGGGTCGACGAAAAGCCCCGCGGCCCAGGAGATGAGCAGATAGCCGTGTGCCACGATGCCGGGGAAGAAAGGGTTCGCCGCCGCAGCCTCGGCATTGGTGTGCGCGTAGAAAGTGTCCCCCGTGCTGGCCGCGAAGTCGCTGACATCCTGCAGGCTCACCTCGCGCAGCGGCGAGGCGTAGGCATCGCCGAGGCGCAGCTCGGCGAGCGATTTGCGGAAAGGGTGCGTTTCCCCGAAGCGGCGCTGCGCCCCTGGATGCCACACCCCAGTCACCGCGGTCAGCACATCCGGGGAGCCCTGAACTGCGGTGCGCTGCATATGGTGCCGTACCGAGAGCATGCCGCCGAGCTCTTCGCCACCGCCTGCCCGGCCGGGGCCACCGTGCAGTAGATGCGGCACGGGTGAACCGTGCCCGGTGGAGCTGTGCGCATCATCGCGGTCCAGTACGAGTACCCGTCCGTGATGCGCAGCGATGCCGCTGACCAGGTACTGGACGATCAGCGGGTCATGGGAGCAGACCGTGGCGACGAGAGATCCCGCCCCCCTGGCGGCTAGGTCGAGGGCTTCATCGAGACTGCGGTAGCCAAGCACCGAGGCCACCGGCCCGAAAACCTCGATCTCATGCACCGCCGCAGTCGTTGGCTCCGGCCAGGTCAAGAGCACCGGCGACATGAAAGCGCCTCCGGGCGCATCGCCTTCGCTGCCGTCCTGCCGGATCACGGCGGGGGCCTCTAGGGAGCCGTAGACGATTTCTCCGCCCGCGGCCACCATGGTGCGCACTGCGGCTCGCACATCGGCGAGTTGGTCCAGGGAAGCCAGCGCGCCCATGGTCACCCCGGGGGCTCGGGGGTCACCGAGCCTCACGCGCTCCTGAAAGCTGCTGGAGATCGCCGTGATCACCGACTCCCTGAGCTGTTCCGGGACGATAAGCCGCCGGATGCTGGTGCACTTCTGCCCGGCTTTAGCGGTCATCTCGCTGACCGCGGAACGGACGAAGGCGTCGAATTCGGGCGTTCCTGGCACGGCATCCGGGCCGAGGATGGCAGCATTGAGGGAATCGGTCTCCGAGGTGAAGCGGAGCCCGCCGCTCACCACCCGCGGGTGCTCTTTGAGCCTTCTCGCGGTGCTCGCCGAACCGGTGAAGGCCACTAGGTCCCGGTAATCGAGGTGGTCCAGCAAGTCACGGGCAGCTCCAGAGATCAGCTGCAAGGAGCCATCAGGCAGGAGGCCCGATTCAAGCATCAGCCGCACCGCTGCTTCGGTGAGGTATCCCGTAGGTGTCGCCGGTTTGACGATGCTGGGCACCCCGGCGAGGAAAGCCGGGGCGAATTTCTCCAGCATCCCCCAGACCGGGAAATTGAAGGCATTGATCTGCACCGCGACGCCGGGGATCCGGGTGTAAATATGCTCGCCGAGGAATGAGCCGTCGCGGGAGAGCACTTCGAGCGGGCCGTCGATCATGACCTTCGCGTTGGGCAGCTCCCGGCGCCCCTTGGAGCCGAAGGTGAAGAGCACCCCGACACCGCCGTCGATATCGATCAGGTGATCCTTCTCGGTGGCACCGGTGCGTGCGGAGATCTCGTTGAGCTCGGCTCGGCGCTCGTTGAGGAAGATGGCGAGCTGCTTGAGCAGCAGCGCGCGCTGGTGGAACGTCAGTTCGCCCAGATTCCGCTGCCCCAGACCCCGGGCGTAGGCGATGGCCCCGGGCAGGTCCGCGCCTTCGGCGCTGACCCTGGCGATGGGCTCTCCCGTAGTCGCGTCCCGGGCCAGCGGAGCATCCGGGGCTGCGGATTCCGGGGCCCACCACTGGCCTTGGAAATATGAGGGCAGGATCGCCAACTCGGAGCTGGCGGCGGAGAGCGAGGTCATCAGCGACGTCCTTCCGTAGGCGGTGCCGGAACAGGGCCGGAACGAGACTCCAGCAAGTCTACCGAACGAACGTTCAGTAAGTAAGTTGTTATGGTGTCTTTCTTCTTCCAGCGCCAGGCGGCAGTAGCGTAGTGCCCATGGAAACTACCGGACCATGGCGGATCACCCTGGGTGAGCTGGACGAGAAAATGGGCGTGCGGATCATCGAAGAATCGGCGGAGCGGATCGTGGCGACCATGCCGGTAGCCGGGAACCGCCAGTCCTTCGGGCTGCTGCACGGCGGCGCATCCCTCGCCGTCGGTGAAGCCGTCGGCTCCTGGGCTGCGGTGATCCATGCCTCGACCCTCGGAAAAACCGCGGTTGGGGTTGATGTCTCCGCCACTCATCACCGCAGCGCCAGAGAAGGCCTGGTCACGATCACGGCGACGCCCCTGCACTTGGGAAGCTCCTTGACCAGCCATCAGGTACTGATCACCGCTGAGACCGGTGAACGGTTATGTACCCTGCGGATCAGCAACCTGCTCCTGGATCCACCGGGCAAATCAGACAAGCCGCCGGTCCGCGCAGACTCTGAGGGCTCTTCAGCGAGATGCTAAGCGGTGCTGCAGGCCGGCGCGGACCGAGGGCCACTCATGCGGCAGGATGGAGAAGACCACGACATCCCGCACGGCCTGCTCCCCCCGATCCGGCATATTCCGCAGTGCGCCATCCTGTCGGGAACCCAGCCGGGCGATCGCGGCCCGGGATTGATGGTTGTGCCATGAAGTTCGGAATTCCACAGCGACGCAGCGCAGCGTCTCGAAGGCGTGCTCCAGGAGCAGCAGCTTCGATTCCGCGTTGATCCCGCTGCCCTGGGCACTGGCTGCGGTCCAGGTGGCACCGATCTCCAGCCGAGGCAGCGCAGCGTCGATATTCATATAGGTGGTCATCCCGACCATCTTGCCGTCACTGACCCGGCGGGCCGCGAACGGCAGCATCGTCCCTTGTGCCTGGAGGGCCAGGCGGCGATCGATCTCCGCGCGCATCTCCTCCGGGCTGAGAACCGAGGTGTACCAGAGCTTCCAGAGCTCACCATCGCGCACCGCCGCCGTCAGATCATCGTGATGATCCCGGGAAAGCGGCTCGAGGCGGACCAACCGGCCATTCAGAGTTATCGGTGTTATCGCTGTTAGCGCACCGGAACCCGAGGACGCAGCCTCAGGCGTGCTCGCCTCTGCCGTCACCAACTGAAGAATCCTTGACCACTTTTACGGCCCAGTTCCCCACGCACCACCTTGTCCCGGAGCAGCTGCGGCGGGTCGAACCGAGGGCCCAGGGTCGCGGCAAGATACTCCGCGATGCCCAGCCTGACGTCCAGGCCGACCACATCGGAAGTCCGCAGCGGCCCCATCGGATGCTTGTAGCCCAGCTCCATGGCGGCATCGATATCCTCCGCTGAGGCCACGCCGGCTTCCAGCATCCGCATCGCTTCCAGGGCGATAACCAAACCAAGCCGTGATGACGCGAATCCCGGTGAGTCCTGCACGGTGACAACGCGCTTCCCGAGAGCCTCGCACCAGTGCTGCGCCGTCCTGACGAGTTCCGGGCCACTGCTCTCGCCCACCACGACTTCGATGAGTTTCGACGCCGGCACCGGGTTGAAGAAATGCAGACCCAGGAATCGTTCCGGAGTGCGGAGCACCGCCGCCAGGGCGTCGATAGATAAAGACGACGTATTGCTGGCCAGCACCGCAGCCCTGGCGGTGGCTTCTTCGGCGCAGCGCAGTGCGTCCGCCTTGAGGCCGAAATCCTCGGGAACGGCTTCGACCACCAGAGCAGAGCCTTCCAGGAGGTCCGGCTCGGAGCCGATGCGCAAGCCCGTCATGACGGTCTCCGCCGGCAGCTCCAGCAGGCCCCGTTCCGCGCTCTTGGCGACCGCCTGCGCCACCCGTTCATACGCCGCGGGCACAGCGGCTGCATCCGCTTCAACCACAGAGACCGTGCAGCCGTGCGTCAGGAAAGCATGCGCGATTCCCGCTCCCATGCGGCCACCCCCGATCACACCGATGCGCTCGGGAAGCCGCTTAGGAACTGCTGCTGCCATCTCTTCCACCGTCCTCGTCAGCCGTGCCTTGAGTCTTCTGCCGCCGCTTAGCGAGGAAAGCATCCATCCGGGCGAACTTGGCCTCGGATTCGAAGAGCACGGCCTGCGCTTCCAGATCAGCCCGCGGGTGCTCTGTCCGAGGGGCCTGCATAACTGATTTGGTGAACTGCACGGCGAGCGGATCCTGCGCCAGAATCCGATCCGCGAGCTCCTCGGCGGCGGGCAGCAGCTGCTCCGGGGTGTGCAGACTGGAAAGCAGCCTCGCCGCGAGCGCTTCCCTCCCGTCCAGAATCCGCCCGGCCAGCAGGATCTCTTTCGCCAGGGGCTCACCGACCAGCTCCGGCAGCCGCCAGCAGGCACCTGCGGCAGCGATGATGCCCAGCGAAGCCTCCGGATTGCCGATGCGCACCGCTTCGGTGCCTATCCGAAAATCAGCGGCGTAGGCCAGTTCTGCACCGCCGCCGAGCACATAGCCGTCAAGCGCGGCGATCACCGGCATGGGCAGTTCCGCGATGCGCAGGAAGAGCCTGGTGTTGATGCCTTTGAGCGCGTCCTCAAGGCGCCGCTCGCGCAGTTCGGCGATATCCGCACCAGAGGCGAAGACCCCTGAGCGCCCCTTGGCCTCGGCATCCGCTGCCGTCCCGGTGAGGATCAGAACCCGGGGCTCGTGCTCCAGGAGTCCGCAGACCCGGTGGAGTTCGTCCACCATGGTCTGATCGATGGCATTGCGGACCTCTGGCCGGTTGAGCCGAACCAGGAGCCGCCCGGGGCGCTCGTCAACGAGCAGCGTCCGAAACGGGGCGGCGGGTGACCCAGCGGTTCGACTCATGCCCGCTCCAGCAGCAGCGCGGTGCCCTGGCCCACGCCGACGCACATAGTGGCCAGGCCCAGTGCAGCGCCCTCGCGCTCCATCCGGCCGAGCAGGGTGACCGTGATCCGCGCTCCGGAGGAGCCCAGCGGATGCCCCAGGGCGATGGCGCCGCCATCCGCGTTGACGCGTCGCGGGTCCAGGCCGAGCCTTCGGATGCAGGCTAGTGCCTGGCTCGCGAAAGCCTCGTTGAGTTCGACGGCACCGATCTGATCGATGGTCGTGCCGGTGCGAGTCAGCACTTTCTCCGTGGCCGGCACGGGGCCCAGGCCCATGAGCTTGGGCTCCACTCCGGCAGCAGCCGAGCCGAGAACCCTGGCCCGCGGTGTCAGCCCGAATCGCCGCACCGCCTGGTCAGAGGCGATCAGGACCGCGGCGGCACCGTCATTGAGCGATGAGGCATTGCCCGCGGTCACCACGCCCTCTGGACGGACCACGGGCCGCAAGCCGGCGAGCGCAGCCAAAGAGCTGTCCCGTCGGGGGCCCTCATCGGCGCTCATGGTCACGGTCGTTTTTCCGGACCGGACGTCCACGGGCAGGATCTCCGCGCTGAACCGCCCGGCATCCATGGCGGCCACTGCTCGCTGATGCGACTCCAGCGCGAATTCATCGGCCTGCTCCCGGGTGATACCGTCCAACGCAGCGACTTCCTCAGCGGTTTCCGGCATCGATAACGTCTCTTCGGCGCTGAACCGCGGGTTGGTGAACCGCCAGCAGATAGAGGTATCGAAGATCTCCCCCGGTTTGGCGAAGGCCTTCTCCGGTTTGGCCATGACCCAGGGGGCTCGGCTCATGGACTCCACTCCGCCGGCGAGCACGAGATCCGCCGCTCCGGCCTGGATCATCTGCGCGGCCAGGCTGATCGCGCTCATCCCCGAAGCGCAGAGCCGGTTCACGGTGAGGCCCGGCACGGACTGCGGGAGCCCGGCGAGCAGCAAAGCCATCCGGGCGATATTGCGGTTGTCCTCGCCGGCCTGGTTGGCGTTGCCGAGGATGACTTCGTCGATGGCTTCCGGGTCCGCTCCAGCGCGTTCGACAACAGCGCGGAGCACCGTGGCGGCCAGGTCGTCCGGCCGGGTACCGGCTAGAGCGCCGGCGTATCTGCCGATAGGTGTGCGTAGACCATCAACCAGAAACGCCTCGCTCATTGTGCCCTCCGCTCTGCGGAACCAAAGGATTTACTGACCGCTCGTTCACTAAAACTCTATCAATATGGCACACCGCCCCGGGGCGGTCAACGATCAGCGCAGTCGATGCCCGGGGCTCTGCACAGCCGGGCAGCCGCGATCAGCTCCACAGTTTGCCCAGGCTACCGAGCGCCATCCACCCCAGGAAGAGCGAGATTGCCCAGCCCGCGACACCGGCGATCAGCAGCCACCGCGGATACCGGTACCCGCCCAGCAGATCCCTACGGAACCAGGCAGCCCAGAGGATCACGGTGAATCCGATCGGTAGCACTAAACCGTTGAGCGCACCGGCCAAGATCAGCAGCGTGGGCGGCGCCTGGTTGATCAACAGGAAGATTCCCGTAGAGACCACGATGAATCCGCAGGTAATCAAGCCGCGCCGCCGGCCTTCTCCTCGCAAGCGCGCGCTCAGGAAGGACACCGAGGTGTAGGACGCACCGATCACACTGGTGATCGCCGCCGCCCAGAGCACGGCGTCGAAAAGACGCAACCCGAGCTCCCCGGCCGCGGCCTGGAAAGCCGTGGCCGCCGGGTTCTCGGCCGCCAGCGTCACTCCCCCGACTACAACGCCCAGAACCGCCAAGAACAGCAGCACCCGCATGATGCCGGTGACGATGATGCCGGTGACCGACGCCCCGCTGATCTGCCGGATATTCTGCACTCCAGTGGTCCCGGAGTCGATCAGCCGATGCGCTCCGGCATAAGTGATGTAGCCGCCGACGGTCCCGCCGATGAGCGTGGTGATGGCCAGGAAGTCGATCTCTGCGGGAAATACGGTCTGCCGCAAGGCCTCTGCAAGCGGAGGCTTGGAAACGATCGCGGTGTAGCAGGTGAGCAGGATCATCACCAGACCCAACACCACGACGATCCGGTCCAGGGCAACGCCTGCCCGGCGCACCAGGAAAATGGCGATCGCCACGGCTGCCGTGATGGCCCCGCCGACTTTAGCGTCGACACCCAACAAGGCGTTCAGGCCGAGCCCGCCCCCGGCGACATTGCCCACATTGAAGATCAGACCGCCGAAGGCGATCAGCGCGGCGAGCACCCAACCGACACCCGGCAGGATCTTGTTTCCGAGCTCCTGAGCGCGCAGACCGGAGACACCGAGCACACGCCAGACGTTCATCTGCACCGCGATATCCACCACGATGGAGATCAGGATGGCGAAGGCGAAAGCCGCGCCGAGAGAAGCCGTGAAAACAGTGGTCTGGGTGATGAAGCCGGGGCCGATGGCCGCGGTCGCCATCAGAAACATCGCCCCCAACAGCGCCGAGCGCGCCGGCTTGCCTGCTGGATTCGCCCGGGGCGGTTCCCCCGGTTCTACCGTGTCCCACCGTTGCGGACATCGCTCATCGCACCGCCGCTGGGGCGAGCAGGATCAGCTCCCGCGTCTGCTCCGCGACATTCTGGCGACTAGCCCGGAACTGCTCACTGCTTCCGGTGCTCTGTGTACCGGTGTAGCTCAGGACTGGCACATGGAGGTGCCCGCCCGCGATGTCATCACGGCCCAAGCCTTCACGCAGGCGGTTGACCCGGTACATGCTCTCGTTGGAGAGGTAATCGCCGCCGCTGCCGGCCCGGGCGAAAGCGTCCTCCGCGGGAACGCCCTCCGCGCAATTCACATCGAGGCGCTCCGGAGTAGAAGATGAGCAATAGGACTGCCGGAAGTTCACCGGATACGGGCCAGTGGGCACGGCCTGCATCTGGGCCGCGGGCAGGGTGGTGTTGATGAACTGCGGACTCTGCCGGGTCTGCGGCCAGCCGGCTGCCGGCGGCACTTCCTGCCGATACCCCTGAGCAACGCCTTCGTTGAGATTATCGACTGATCCACCACGCCATACTCCGGCCCAGCGCTCGATATCGAATCGGTTCCCGCCCTGGCTGATCGTCATCGCGATCTGCGCGTTCGCCGGACCCTGCTGCAGTTGAGGGCCGTAAGCGTCTTCGACAATGCCCGCATCGAACCCTGACCAGGTTACGGGGAGCATCACCGCTTGCACCTGAATAGGACCTTGCGGGGTATCCAGCACCCGGCCTGAAAGCTGCAGGATCGCCGCTCCTGAAGGGTTGGCCATGCTGAGTCTCGAGTCCAGGAGGAAGGGATCGAAACCGCTGATCATGACCTTGGCCACTCCCGGATCAGCCGTGAAACCAAGCTCAGAAAGCCCCCTGGAGGATCGCTCGAATTGATCGAGTAGCTCATTGAGTCGAGGCAGGGCCAGCGGATTCTGCGCGACCCAGCTCTTGATCGTCATGCGCATCGACAGTCGAGCCCAGTACAACCCGTGATCCTCGTAGCGGTCGCCATCGTACTGGGGATTGCGGCCCTGGGCGTTATCGAGCGCTGACTGCCACAGCCCCCGGCCCGCTGCTTCGAGCCTCTGCTCGATAGTCTGTGGAGCCGCCGTGGGGAGCTGCGCGGCGAACGCATCGACAACGGGCTGCAGACCACTCTGGCGGATGATCTGCTGCGAGTAGGGTTCCGCGGCTCCCGGAAGAGGTGTGCTGAGCCGAGCTTCTTCCACATTGGGCAGCAGAGTGTCCTGCAAACGGGCTCCCTGAGCGGCCGGAACGGCAGTGACGAGCGCGCCTAGAAACATCGTCATCGCCAGACCGCTCACCATCAGGCTTCTGGCGCGTCTGGGCCGAGACCCGCTAGCATTTCGGTTCCTTCGGATCATCTCGGTTTCCGCCCCCTCGTCGTGACTTCATCTTTGCAGCACGGTGCGCACCTCATCATCGAGTGACTGCTGAGCAGGCGCTTGGCAGAAAATGTAACTGATTCTCGGGCTCTTGAACAGTCCGCGGCCGGAGCGCCGGGCAACTCGCATAAACTGGGCTGATGAGCCAGAGCAGCAGTGAAAGCAGTCCCGGTACGCCAGGTGGCTCCGCCGTCTCAGATATTTTCGACGCCTCCCGCTGGCGGCCCGTTGAAGGCTTTGGATTCCAGGACCTCACGTATCATCGGCAGCACGAGCACGGCAGGGATCTGCCCGCCGTGCGGATCGCTTTCAACCGGCCTGAAGTCCGCAATGCCTTCCGCCCCGGCACCGTGGATGAGCTCTACCGGGCTCTCGATCATGCCCGGATGACTCCCGATGTCGCCACCGTACTGCTGACCGGCAATGGCCCGAGCCCCAAAGACGGCGGGCATTCCTTCTGCTCGGGCGGGGATCAGCGGATCCGAGGGCGGGACGGCTACCGTTACGCCACTGGTGAGAGCCGGGAGAGCATAGACCCGGCACGAGCCGGCCGTTTGCACATTCTCGAAGTCCAACGGCTCATCCGCACGATGCCGAAAGTGGTGATCGCAGTGGTCAACGGCTGGGCTGCTGGCGGCGGCCATTCGCTGCACGTGGTCGCTGATCTCACCCTGGCCTCGAAGCAGCACGGGAAATTCAAGCAGACCGATGCCACCGTCGGGAGTTTCGACGCCGGCTACGGTTCTGCATTGCTGGCGCGGCAGATAGGGCAGAAGCGGGCTCGAGAGATCTTCTTCCTGGCCCGGGAGTACTCTGCCGAGGAGATGGTGGCCATAGGTGCGGTCAACGCCGCCGTCGATCATGCCCGGCTGGAAGAAGTCGCGCTCGAATACGCTGCGGATATCGCCCGGCAGTCCCCACAGGCCATCCGGATGCTCAAATTCGCCTTCAACCTCGCCGACGATGGCCTCGCCGGGCAGCAGGTCTTCGCCGGAGAAGCGACGCGTCTGGCCTATATGACCGATGAGGCCGTAGAAGGGCGGGACGCTTTCCTGGAGAAGCGGCCGCCGAACTGGCAGGATTTTCCCTATTACTTCTGATTACCTCTGATTCCTATCCAATGGACTCCACGCGCATCAGCTATGAACACTCTTCCCCAGCCCATCCGAGCTGAACAGCTCTCGGGAGCTCTCGCCGCCGCGCTCAGCGGCACGGGCCCCGCCGTCCGGATCAGCCCGGCTGGTGCCGAGCTCCGGCAGGCGCCGGCCGGAATCGCCTTAATCGTCAGTACCTCCGGCTCCACGGGAGCTCCTAAACAAGTGATGCTCAGCGCCGCTGCACTCCGCGCATCCGCCGAAGGTACCGCACACGTTCTGGGGGGCGAGGGGCAGTGGCTGCTCGCACTGCCCACGAGTTATATCGCAGGTGCTCAGGTGCTCATCCGGTCGATTTTCGCAGGTACCACTCCGGTGGTGCTTCCCGGAGAATCCTTCAGCCCTGCCTCTTTCACCCGAACGGCGAAAAAACTGACTGGCCGGCTGCGGTTCACTTCGCTCGTCCCCACTCAGCTGCTGCGGCTCCTCAATGATTCTGCCGCTTGCGCAGTGCTCAGGCGGTTCGATGCGATCCTCCTGGGGGGTGCCCCCACGGACCCCGAGCTGCTCTCCCGCACCGAGGGCGAGGATCTGCGCGTCATTCGCACCTATGGCAGCGCAGAGACCTGCGGGGGCTGCGTCTATAACGGCAGGCCCCTACCGGGCGCTCTCTGGCAGATACGGGCCGACGATACCGGTGATCCCCGAGTCTGGCTCGGCGGAGCCATGATCGCAGAAGGCTACCTGGACGACCCTGCCCGGACCGCCGAAGATTTCCAGGACGAAGGCGGAACTCGCTGGTACCGCACCTCTGATCTGGGCGAGGAGAGTCGAGAAGGGCAGTTGCAGATACTGGGACGGGCCGACGATACGATCATCTCTGGCGGCCTCAAGGTCTCCGCGGCGGCTGTCGGCCGAATGCTGCGCAAGCTCCCCGAGGTCGGTGATGCGTTCATCGGTTCAGTGCCGGACCCGGAGTGGGGCCAGCGTGTGGTCGCTGCCGTCCAGTTGGCAGAGGGCTTACCCGACACGCGTGACCGCGCTGAAGCAGCCCGGCGGCTGCGGCAGCAGGCTGGTATGCTCCTGGCGGCTCATGAAGTTCCCCAAGCCTTTCTCTTCGTGGCCGAGATGCCGCTGCTAGCCAACGGGAAACCCGACCGCCGGGCAGTGCTCGATGCGCTCCACGGAGAATTCGCCCAGGAGCTGCCGCCGCATTCGTCGAGACCGGACGCCCAGCCGTGAACAACACCAGGTTCTGCTGAGGGTTCGCCTAAGATGGCAGAAAGAACAAGGCAGGAGACAGAATCAGTGAGCGGAAACGGTCCCACAGCACGCCTATGGCTCCAGGGAGCGAGGTTGCGCACTCTGCCCATGGCAGTCTCCCCGGTGCTCATCGGAACCGCAGCCGCTTACGGCCTCGGCAGCTTCAAGCCCCTGAATGCCTTACTGGCGCTTCTCGTGGCGCTCTTCCTGCAGATCGGGGTGAACTACGCGAATGACTATTCGGATGGCATCCGCGGAACTGATGATCAGCGAGTCGGACCGGTCCGCCTGACCGCCGCGGGCATAGCCCAACCGCATCAGGTGCGGGCCGCGGCTTTCCTCTGCTTCACCGTGGCCATGCTCGCCGGCCTGATCCTCATCATCGCCTCCCAGGCCTGGTGGCTGCTGCTCGTAGGACTGGCCTGCGTGCTCGCCGCCTGGGGCTATACCGGGGGCAAAAATCCTTACGGCTATCTAGGCCTGGGGGACGTTTTCGTCTTCGTCTTCTTCGGCCTGATCGCCACCTTGGGCACTACTTTCACCCAGGCCGGGCGGCTCAGCTGGGAAGCCGGTATCGGAGCCGTGAGCACCGGGCTGATCGCCGTGGCTCTGCTGATGGCCAATAACGTCCGGGATCTGCCCCATGACGCCGAAGTCGGCAAACGCACCCTGGCGGTACGGCTGGGCGATCGCAATGCGCGTTTCGCCTATGTGGTGATGCTGGCAGTGGCGATTCTCTTACCTCTCGTCCTGGCCTTCGCGCATCCCTGGGTGCTGCTGGTGATCCTGGTCGTTCCGGCGACGCTCCAGCCTGCGTGGATCATGCTCTCCGGCCGGTCCCGTAAGGCGCTCATCCCGGTATTGCGGCAGACCGGGGTGATCAACCTCGGCTTCAGCGTGCTCTATTCATTGGCGCTGGTATTGGCTCGGGGCTTCTGACTGGCATCGATCCCGGCCTGCGGGTTATGCTCCACGAATGCGTCCTCGACGGAGGACTGCTCAGCAAGACGCTGAGCGCGGCGCTGGCTGCCTTTAGCGGAGAAAGCGGAGCGCATTGATGCTGTCGCCGCATCACGCTGAGGGCGGAAAAAGAGATAAGCCAGGCAGAAAGCAATCAGGGTCGCCGCGATCACGGAAAACACCACGCCCAGGCCTAGCCAGTAGAACAGCACCACTAGGGGCACAAGAAGAACCACCCGGAGCAGGGTGTACTTTAAGACAGCCACTTCTCCATTTTAGTCACTCAGCCTGTGCTTCGCGTAAGCGGGCATCCGGCCCGTTCGAGGCTTTTGAGCTGAGTCGATAGAATTGTGTTATGCCTCGAGTACTATTGGTTCTCGTTATCCTCGGTGTGACGATCTACGCTCTGATCGATTGTCTGCGCACTGAACGGGGATCCGTCCGGACCTTGCCCAAACCAGCATGGATACTGCTGATCGTGCTGCTGCCTGCCGTGGGCGCAGCGCTGTGGTTCTTCCTCGGCCGGCCGAGGCGTCAAGCCGGCCCCGCTCGGCCCGCGCGCTCCGTGGCACCTGATGACGACCCCGATTTCCTGCGCAACCTCGAGATCCACCGCCGCCAGAAGGCCGAGGAGCAACGGCTCGAAGAAAAGCGCAGAGAGCTCGAAGAGCGCGAGCGCAAACTGGGCGGCGACGAGAAGCCCTGATCAGTGGATTAGCTGCGGCGGTGGGCCCGACGGCTCAGCGCGGCACGAGCTGCTGCAGCTCGGTGGCCTGGTCCTGCTGGCCAGCCGATTCCACAACGACGTAGAACTCCTGGCATCGTTCGGCACAACGGCACCCGTTCTCCAGCGCCCACTTATCCAGCTGCTGCCAGGTTTCGCGGATCCGGGGCATCGGCCCCGGGTAAACCCCACAGACCGCCAGTGCTTCCGGGAGTCCGATCACGTCTAAGGCTCCATCGCCGGTTTCTCGGCACATCTCGATAGAAGTCTCGGAAGACTCCCGCAGGGTTCTGAGATCTGCGCAGAGATCGCATTCAGCCGGGTGCTGACTGTGCGAGGGCCACGCACCGGGGCCGCCGAGCAGATCTGCTCGGCGGCCCCGGTGCTTTTAGCTCTTCTACTCAGGAACTCCTAGTTGAGTCCACTGTAGGAGTGGAATCCTGCGAAGTAGATGTTCACGATGGTGAAGTTGAAGACCACGCAGACATAGCCCACGATGGACAACCAGGCTGCCCTGGTCCCGGTCCAGCCGCGGGTCGCCCGAGAGTGCAGATAACCCGCGTAGACCACCCAGATGATGAAGGTCCAGACCTCTTTGGTGTCCCAGCCCCAGTAACGGCCCCAGGCTTTCTCTGCCCAGATCGCGCCGAAGATCAGGGTCAGCGTCCAGCCCACGAAGCCCACCGCGTTGAGTCGGTAAGAGAGGTTCTCCAGGCTCAGCGCAGAAGGCGCAAGGCGCATGAACGGCAGCTTATCCGGCTCACCCTTGAGGAGTCTGATCTCCCGCCGGGACTGGATCAGCTGCAGGATGGACATCGCGAAGGTCAGCGTGAACAAGGCTGAAGAGATCACCGCGATGGAGACGTGGATGATCAGCCAGTAGCTCTGCAGCGAGGGGACCAGGTGGCCCACGGGGACATAGAAAGCGCTGCCCGCGGCGAAGAGCATCACGAGCACCAGGCCGATCACGAAAGTTCCCAGGAAGCGCAGATCCCGCCGGATCAGGGTCAAAAGGAAGACCACCACCACCAGGAAACCGCCGGTGGTGCAGAATTCGTACATATTGCCCCAGGGCACGCGGCCCGCAGCAAGGCCGCGGGTGAGTACACCAACACCATGCAGCAGCACCGCGAGAATCGTCAGCGCAACGGCTACCCGGGCTACCGGACGGCGTTCGCCGCCATAGCGCATGGAGTCATCGGCGATCATCTCGGAGGTCTTCGGCGCACTGCTGGTTGTGGGCCGTTCAGCCAGGTCGACGGTGGTCCCGTTGGGGGAGCTCGCACCGTTTTCAGCACCTGCAGCGGCGGCTTTCGCCTGCGGTTTCTTGGCCGCTGCGGCTACTGCCTCTTCCTGGCGCTGCTGAGACGAGGCTAGTGCGCGGCTCTCGATGGCCCGGGTGGTGCGGCTGGACTTCACGAGATCCCAAGTGAAGGCACAGAAGGCTACCGCGTAGGTCAGTGCGGCGAGCAGCATAAATAGATCGCTGTACTCGCCTAGTAGGGGGTTGATCTCCGGCATCTTATTCAGCCTTCCGCCGTATCATCGGACCTGCGCTGGCCCGGTTCCTGGTCGTCGCGGTCTTTTCCATTTACATTGTCCTGCTCCCGGTCCGTTTCCGCGACACCGCCCTCCTGGGTGTCCGGAATATCCCAGGCTTTGATCAGGTCGGCGCGCAGTGCCTTGCTCTCCGAGGCCAGGCGGTAATCCTCACCTCGAGCCAACAAGCCGTATTCGACCATCACTCTGCCATCGGGGTGGGTTCCGGTCCGCACCCAGGCCCGGCGCCGGGCCAAGAACAAGGAGCCGAGGAGCCCGACGAAAGCCACCATAACGAAACCGAGGATCCACGCCTGGCCGCCATTGGCGCGGACCTCCACGCCGATATAACGGGTCAGATTGTCGAAGGTGATGGACCCTTTGCCCTCGGGCAGATCGTAGGTCTGGCCGAGGGACAGGCTGATGCCGCCGGTGGGCAACGAGCGGTCATTGAGCGTCCTCATATTGGCGGTGTCCAGGACGAAAACGTTCTGCGGCTGACCATCATTGAGCCCCAAGTCGCCCACGTAGGAGTTGAGCAACACGAGCGGATTAGCCGGATCCGGATCACGGTTGATGTCGACGCCCTGAGGGTCTTTGATCGCAGTGGGCAGCAGCAGCCCGGAGAAGCCCAGCTGCTCAGGGGCAGCATCCGGAACCTTGATGGTCAACGAAGAGGTGTAGTCCGCTGAGGCGAGCTTGCCGACGACCCAATCGGAGAACGCGATATTCCCTTCGGCGTCCCGCACCGTGAAATGCGGTGCGTAGCCGTTGCCCAGCAGGAAGATATCGGTATTGCCCATGGCCAGCGGCTCATTGACTCGCAGGGTCTTTCCTTCGGGGGCTGCATCCGCGGAGTCCCGCACGGTCAGTTCGGCATTGAAGTCCAGGGGCTGCACTCGGCCAGTGGTAAGGCTGCGATCGAACTGGACGGTGAATTTATCGAGCCGCAGCGAATAGGGCTGCAACCAGTCCGCATTGAAATTGGTTCCGGGGTTGAAGGTGTCGTAGCCGACCAAGGTGTTCACGAAGGTGTTCCCAGTGACGATGATCCGCTGCCCGGAATAGCCGAACATACCACTCAGGGCCACCGCGACGAGCACGCCGATCAACGAGATGTGAAACATCAGGTTGCCGATTTCCTTGAGGAAGCCGCGCTCGGCACCGACGCTGGGGCGCTCGCCCTGATGCACCGCTACCCGGTAGCCGCGCTTGCGCAGAACCTGCGCGGCACGCTCCACGGCGCTCTCCGCGTTCCACTGGCCGCCCGCAGGAATCTGCAAAGTACCGTACTCGGGTAGTCGGGACAGTCTGCGCGGAGTCCGCGGCAGCTTGGCCCGCATAGCCTTCCAGTGCTGCCGGGCGCGGGGAATCACGCAGCCTACGAGGGAGACGAACAGCAGTAGGTAGATAGCGGAGAACCAGGGCGAGGTATAGACATCGAAGAGGCCGAACCAGTCCATCACCTCACCGACGCCAGGCCGAGCACTGATGTATTGCGTGACCGCCGCGGCGCCCTGGATGCGCTGCGGGAAGAGCGATCCCGGCACCGCTGCCACCGCGATGAGCAGCAGCAGGAACAACGCAGTGCGCATCGAGGTGAGCTGGGCCCACGCCCAGCGCAGCATGCCGAGGAGCCCGAGCCGCGGCAACACCACCTTCGTACGGTCCTGATCCTTACCCTGCTCAGACTCTTCCTCTTCCGGCAGCTCTTCCTGAGCCGTCGGCGTGGACTGCCCGTGCTTCTTCGGCATCGGCGGTGTCCCTCTCATTTCCGGGTCCATTCCCATTTCAGATCGGCAACCTCACCGTGCTGACCCAGCCCTGAAGCTGAGCGATCCATACGTTCCAGATTCCGGTGACCATCAGCACGCCCAGGCCGATCAGCATCCAGCCGCCAATCCGCTGAATCGTCAGACGGTGCTTACGAATCATCTCCAAAGCGCCCATTCCCCGCCGGAAGCCCAGAGCAATCGCCAGGAAGGGCAGGCCCAGCCCGAGCGAGTAGACGAAAGTCAGCAGCGCCCCCTTGGATGCGCTGGTCCCCCCGGAATAGGAAAGCGCCTGCACCGCGGCGAGGGTGGGGCCGATACACGGCACCCACCCCAGGCCGAAAGTCACCCCTAGCAGCGGGGCGCCCCAGAGCCCAGTGGGTGCCGTCATCCTGACCCTGGCCTCGCGCTGGAAGAAGGAGAATCCGCCCAGGAAGACGATGCCCAAGATGATCACCAAAACACCCAGCACCTGGGTTATCCAGGCGGAGTTGAGCGATAGCCAGGCACCGATAGTGCCAAGGGCGGCACCGAGCAGTACGAAGACGACGGTGAAGCCCAGGACGAAAAGGGAAATGCCCAGCAGCATCCGGCCCCGACGCTGCTTTTCGAGGTCAACACCGGTTAGACCGGTGACGTAGCCGAGGTATCCAGGCACCAGCGGGAGCACACACGGTGAGAGGAAGGAGAACAGCCCAGCCAGCAGCGCTACCGGCAGAGCCAGGAGGATCGATCCGTTCTGGATGATCTCGGCAAAGGGATTGTTCACGATGCGGCAGGCTCCGAAGCCGGCGGCTGCCCGTCGCCCACCGCTGAGGCGATAAGAGCCCGTAGCGTCGATTTTTCAGCGAGCCCGAGGATCCTTGAGGCCACGCGGCCCTCCCGATCCAGCACGAGTGTGGTCGGAACCGCAGCGGGCGGCACAAACGAGGCCACCGAAAGTAACACCGCGCCATCCTTATCCAGGAAGCTGGGGAAGGTCAAATTGAAACTGCGGATGAAAGACTCAGCGGTGGCTTTCTCATCCCGGATGTTCACGCCGAAGAATTCGACGCCCTGCGGCTTGAATTCCTGATAGAGGGCTTCCAAGTCCGGGGCTTCTTCACGGCAGGGGGCGCAGGCTGCATACCAGAAATTCAATACCGCGACCTCGCCCCGTAGACCCTGCGCACTGACCTGTGTGCCGTCCAGCAAGGTGCCCGAGAAGGTCAGAGGTTCGCTGCGCTGCCCCTCGGCATATTCACTTACCGAACCGTCCCCCGCAATGTAGTTCTTGTTATCGCCGGCCCTGGCCTGATCCGCTAGGGGGTCATCAGTGGTGCAACCGCTCAGAGTGGCAACAGCGGCTACTGCCGCCAGCGAGGCTCCAGTCAGAAAAGTCCGGCGGCGGTACATGCCCATCGCATCCTCCGTCAGGTCATACAGTGGCGGCTTTGAAGCCGCCGTACCGGGCGGATCTGCCGTAATTCACTTCTACAGTGTGTCGAAAATCAATTGTCGTCGATGCGCTCCACTAGCTCAAGCCAGCAGCGGGCACTCACAGCAGAGACCAAGGCAAGCTTCCGATGGGCTCCATGAAAGATCTGCTATTGATTCAGGCTCCTGGTGGCCCGGAGCTTCCAGAGAGCATCGATGCCGCCGGCTCCTGATAACTGACGTCTACCAGCCGGCCGTTCTCAAAGCGTAATGAGGTCACCGAAGCCAGGGAGCACTGCCGCCGCCGTGGATCATGTGCGAGGCGTCGGCCCTCAGCGCTCAGCCGGAGAATCCAGATCGGCAGCTGGTGGCTTACAAGAATCGCATGAGCACCATCCCCCACGGCTTCGAAGGCCTGACGCCTCGCCGAATCGACAGCCTGCCGCATCCGCTTCACCTGCTCCGCATACGGTTCGCCCCAGGACGGCCGGAACGGATTGTAGAGGCGCAGCATGTTCTCCGGCCGTAAAAGAGCAGCCGGGGTCACTTTGCTCCCTTCGAAGAAATTCTCCGCTTCGAGAAGGCGATCATCAGTGCGGATCTCAAGATCCAGAGCCGTTGCCGTCGGCTGCGCGGTCTCCTGCGCCCTGGATAACGGCGAGGCCGCCAGGTAGCCGAATTCAGCGCCGTCATCGGCCATGGCCCGGAAATGTTCTGCAGCCAGCACAGCCATTGACACGCCGCGGTCCGAGAGATGGAATTTCGGCAATCTCCCGTAAAGGACCCCCCCCGGATTGAAAACCTCACCGTGACGCAGCAGATGAACGGTTACCTTTGGCATAGCTTCAGTCTCTCAGGCGATGCTGAGAACGGGTAATCCACCCCTTCGCCCGGCAACGGGAATGCGGCCAGATGCGGCTAGGATTGAGCTCTATGAGCCAGGAAACGCCACAGCCCGATCCCTCCGGGGAGCCAGAACAGTCGAGTTCTTCCGGACCGACGCGGTCAAGCTCTTATCCGGAGATCGCACCCGGCGTGCCGCGTTATGGCCAGTATGCGCCGCAGCAATGGCAGCAGCCGCAGAACCAGCAGGGCCATTATCAGCAAGGTCAGTATCAGCAAGGCCCGACTCAGGGCCCGAGCCAGCAGCAGGGGTCAGTGTCCGGCTGGGATTCCCCGACTCAGCGCCCCGACATGCCGCAACAGGTCCGGTTGGCGTCGATTCTCATCATGATCGCGGGCGCTTTCCAGCTGATCCTGGGAGTCATCCCACTCTTCAACCGGGATCAGCTGCGTCAGCAACTCGATGCTGCTTCTGCCATGCTCCCCGAATCGAATGTCATCATCGATGACGGCTTCGTCCAGGCGCTCATCGTGTTCACGCTGATCTTGCTGCTCCTGATGGCCGCCTGCTATTTCTGGATCGCGATCAAGATCCAGGCGGGGCGCAATTGGGCCAGGATCACCGGGACCGTGCTCGCAGCGCTCTCCATCCTTATGCTCGGCGGCCTGGCCAGCGTGATTCCGGTGGGTCTGGGCATTATGGCTATGGTCTACTGCTGGCTGCCCCAGAACCGGGGCTACTTCACCCAGCGCCGGTAAATCCGCAGAGGCTCCTGCTGACTCCTTATTGCCTGGCCCGACTCCGGTATGCCAGGATCTGAAGTTCAGTCGCCATATCCACTTTGCGTACTTCGACGTCAGCGGGCACTTGCAGCGCCACCGGAGCGAAACTCAGAATACTGCGCACTCCAGCGGCCACGACCTGATCGCTGATCTTCTGAGCGGCTTCAGCAGGAATCGCCAGGACCACCATATTAGCCCGAGTCCGCTCCAAAACCCCGGCCAGATCCGCGATATCGCAGACCCGCAACCAGCCGATCTCCCGGCCGATCACCAGCTGATCCGAGTCCAGCACCGCAACGACCTCGAAGCCGCGCGATTCGAATCCGCCGTACCGGGCGAGGGCTTTACCCAGATTGCCCGCACCGATGATCGCCACTCGCCATTCCTCGGTGAGGCCGAGGGCGATCTCAATCTGCCGGGCCAGGTAACGCACATCGTAACCAACGCCCCGCGTGCCATGCGAGCCAATGTATGAGAGATCTTTGCGGACATTGCTGGAGCTCGCGCCCGCGGCTTCGGCGAGGGTCTCGGAGGAAATGCGCTCAGCACCTTGGGCGAGCAGTGAGTTGAGGCTGCGCAGGTAGAGCGCCAGGCGCGCAACCGCGGCAGCGGGGATTCCTCGGGCCGCGCTATCCAGAGGAAGCGCCCCAAGGTTATCTGAGGTCTGCTCCGACCCTGACACCGTAGCCCCTTTCCTTGCTCTGCTTACCCCAGGCTTACTCAATGCCGCCCAGCACCCTTGATGTTACCGCGCCTTCAGGGCCGCGCGTTCGGTGAGCAGCCGCCGCAGGCGCACCGGATCCAACCGCCAGAAATCCCTCGGTGTTCCGTCGATGAGCAACACTGGCACTTCCTCGGCGAACCGGGCTCGCAGCTCCGGCTCGGCATCGAGTGAACGTTCGATGACGTGCTCGCCGAATTCGGCAGCCACAGCGACCGCGGTCTCTCTGGCCGCAACGCACAGCGAGCAATCGGCGGCGACGATGAGAGTGAGCGCGGGTTCGGTCATAGCCACCAGCCTAGGATACTGGCAGCCGATCCTGAACGGTCTGCTGCGGTTCAGCGGCGGGGCACCGCCTCAGAGAGCACAGGTTCTGTCTAGAATCGGAGTATGCCCACCGACAGTCCCACTGATGCTGGCCAGCCTCCGGTCAGCCTAGGACTACCCGGGGAAGCCGCCTTCTTCGACGTCGACAATACTTTGATGCGTGGTGCCAGCCTCTTCCACGTCGCCAGGAAGATGTATCAGAAACAGGCTTTCACGATGCGCCAGGCCCTTGGCTTCGCCTGGAAACAGACCATGTTTATCCTGCGCGGTGAGGATCTCGAAGATATACGCTCGATCCAAAACTCCGCGCTTTCACTGGCGGCGGGAATCCGCACTGAATTCGTTGAAGAAGTGGGCGAAGAAGTCTACGACGAAATGATCGCCTCGAAGATCTGGCCGGGCGCGAAAGCCCTCGCCGACCAACACCTACGGGTTCGGCGCCGGGTATGGTTAGTCACCGCCACACCGGTCGAAGTAGCAAAAGTCATCGCTCAACGGCTCAGCCTGACCGGAGCTTTGGGAACCGTCTGCGAGGTTGAGGACGGCGCGTATACCGGCCGATTGGTGGGCGAGGTGCTCCACGGGCCGGCGAAAGCCCAGGCGGTGCGGGAGCTGGCGGCTCGGGAGCACCTGGACCTGGAACAGTGCTGGGCTTACAGCGATTCGCATAACGATATCCCGCTACTCTCCCTCGTAGGGCACCCGGTGGCGATCAACCCGGATGCCAAACTGCGCAAGCACGCCCGGGACCAGAACTGGCCGGTGTACGATTTCCGCTCGGGCCGTCGCGCCGCCACATTCGGCCTGCGGGTAGCCACATTGGCTGGGGCGGTCTACGGAATGTGGCGAGGCTTCAGCCGGTTCCGAAAAAGTTAGACAGAAAGCCCGCCACCAACCGTGGTGACGGGCTTTCTCAGTCCTATGTCCTATTTCCTGGACAGGATTACTTCTTATTGCGGCGCTGGTGCCGGGTCTTGCGAAGCAGCTTCCGATGCTTCTTCTTCGCCATCCGCTTACGCCGCTTTTTGATTACTGAACCCACAAAGTCCTCACAAACTTACTGGCTCCGCCATTGCACGAGGCCAGGACATCTCTACGAATTGACCGATTTAGATGTAACTAGACTACAGCCTTCACGCACTGTAAGCCGAACCGTCGAGGCCGACACTGCGCAGATGCTCCTTCACGGCGTTCTCCGGCACCCGGTAGGAGCGCCCAAACTGTACGGCGGGGAGCTCCCCGGAGTGCACTAGACGGTACACCGTCATCTTGGACACCCGCATGACCTCCGCGACCTCCGCCACGGTCAGAAAACGCACCTTCGAGAAATCAGTGCCTTCGGTCATCCTTCGTCCTTCATCCTTAAGCTAGATCATCGAGCTAAGAGGCGAATCGGAAAGTGCAGGATTCAGCCGTCGAAACCTTCTCTCTCACTTTACACAACCTGTGCCCTTTATAGGATCCTGCTGGTGATGTTTGCGTACCCCCGTCTCAAAATCCTCAGAGAAAATTTTTGTGGCTATCCGTGGTTAACCACAAAGTATGTGCATATTATTCAAGTCCAGCGACTATAAGTTAAAACTCGGCAGTCTGGGACGCGCAGAATCATCAGATATCGGTGCTCTTGCGTAAAAAGCCTTCCTGGGCATGAGCTTTGGGGGCGAGGAAGTCTTTTAAAACCGGACTACGAGAGCGATGGGGCGGCACGCATCATGCGTGCCGCCCCATCCATGACCGGCGGCAATCACCACAGTCTGGATGACGTTCAGCATCCTACCGACCATTGGCATCAGCCGGCGTTCTTCACCGCTTCGTTGAGCATCGCGACCAGCCGGGTCCGAGACTGCGCCCCGGTCTTCTTGTAGACATTGGTCAGCCGAGTCTCAATAGCCCGCAGTGACAATCCCAACAGTTCGGCGATCTCTTTGTTCCTGCGACCCTGCAAAACCTGAGTCACCACTTGCCGCTCGGCAGCGGTCAGCTCCTCGGTCAGCTGGATCTCCTCTAGGTCGACACTCTCCTGGACCAGTTCACCGGGCACCTCCTCCGCGCCGGAACCCCCTGGCAGATCAACCAGCACAGCACCCCCGGCATTTCCCCGGAAGATCTGGCGAACCTGCCCACTGCGCTGATTCTGCCGGGGATCCATGCGGCGGCGGTCCATAACCGGCACCTGCCGGCCATCAAGAGTCGGCCAGGGGCTCGCCCCGATCTCCTCGAAAAGCGTCAGTGCCTTGAGCTGCTCTTTCTCGCCCTGGGTCACATAGCCGAGCTGCCGCAACCGGTCACCGTAATTCGACAGTGTGCGCCCATACTCGTAATCAGTGCCCACCGCTCGGGCCACGCGCACCGCCTGTCGATACAGCTCAAGCGACAGCTGCCCCTCCGCCAGCATCGCACGGCAGCGGGCCACCACCACCGAACCCCAGTTAGAGGGATAGCGGCGAACTCGATCTTCCAGATCAGCGAGGACTTTGCGGCCTTCGTTGAGCCGGTCGAGCGCCACGAGCGCCTCGATCAGATCCGCCTCGTAGCGGAGGAATAGAGGGTTATACCGGGCCCCCCGGGAACCGTGCACCCGGTTCAGATAGCGCAGGGCCTCTTCGTAATCTCCCCGAGCCAGTGCGGCATGGCCGCGTAGCAAGGCGATCCGGATGGCGTTCCCCGGCGTCCTGCCACCCACGCTGCCGCGCAGAACTCTGTCGATATGCGGTTCTGCCGCAGTTAGATCGTTTTTTGCCAGCCAGTACCAACTACGGAGGTATTCGGTGAAGACCAGATGCAGCTGCTGCACATCCGGTGTCGCATGCAGGCTTTCGATGATCTCCATCGCCCGGCTGAACTGCCCCGCCCGGATCTCGTTCTGGGCCTGCATAGCCCGGGTCGTCTCCAGCCGGAGCGGCGCCGGCTCCGGGGAAAGTCGCAGAATAGTCTCGAAAACCGTCCGGGCCTGATCGTAATACTCCGCATAGGTCAGCATCCTGCCCACCCGAGTCAGGATCGAAACATCGAAAGTGCTCAGGTTCTCCACCATCAGCTTCTCGAAGACTTCGAGCGCAGGCAGTGGATCGCCCTCGATCGCAGACAGCAAGCTGCGTGCATGCGAGTAGATCTCCGCGTGCACCGGGCCGACATCGCCTAGCAGCGAAGCCGCCTTGCCCAGCAGGCGCTTAGCCTGATCAACTTCCCAGGACTCGACATGTAAGAACACGAGCAAACACAGCAACTGCATATTGAGTTCCGGGCTGCCGTCCTTGCTCAAGCGGACCAGGCTGGAGACTTCTCGACTATTCAGTTCGAATCTGGAGAAGAAGCTGATCCGGAGCCGCTCCAGCGCGATACGAACACGGTCGTGCTCAGCAACGGAGAAATCCAGAGCCCAGCGCAGATAGTATTCGGCATGGTTAAGCTCGCCCATTTCTACCATCGCTCGGGCGAGATCGCAGAGCGTCTCGGTGACATTCTCCCGTTCAGAACGGGCGAGTATGATCGCTCTATCCACATAAGCGGTACCCAGCAACCCATCGCCCCGGCTGACTAGCTCGGTGGCAGTTCTGATCATAGCCCCCGAATTTCGGCCCACTCCGAACAGAAAAGAGGCGTGCCACTGTTCCAGCAGAGAACCGTGATTGTGATGAGCTTCTGCAAGCGCTGCGTGCAATTCCTGCCGCTTAGAGGTATCCAAGGATAGGTACAGCATGCAGCGGAAAACCGCCTGCTGGACCCGCAGGGAATCCCCGGTGCGCATTAGAACCCGGTCGTGGATTAGGTTCTCCAGAGCGTGCTGCTTCTCGCCCAGGATGTCCCGGAGCGCCCGCTCCAGATGCACCGGAGCGGTACTGACCAGCAGCATGACCTCCTGAGCCTCTTCGGAAAGCCCCTGGAAGAAGCGTTCGGTTTCCCGCGCAGCGCGATGACCGAAGTGCGCCGGATAGGAGAGCGGATCACGACCCTTGCGTTCACCCTCGGAAAGCGCTTCGAGCCCCTCCCGCAGATAAGCAGGATTGCCGCTGGAGATCGCGGAGATGATCTGCAAGACCGAGGGAACGGTACCCGGCTTGGCCATGTCCTGAGCCACCGCAAGGCTCTGTCTCAGCGTCAGCATCTGAAGCGCGAGCTCTGGCAGCGCCTGGAAAGGCCCACAACTAAGGTTCTCCTCGACGCTGAGTAGCAGATTCAGCCCGGTGCCGCGAAGCCGTCGTGCCAGGAAGCCGAGCACTGCCTGGCTCCCGAGGTCCATGCGATCGGCATCGTCGATCACGACCAGGCGCGGGGACAGCCCGAAGTCGACCACCCGACGCAAGAGTTCCTGCGCCACCAGGAAATCGTCTTCGCTATCTCGGCGCTGAACTGCTGAAGGCCAGAATGTTTCGGTATGTCCTAGAGCTGCCAACACTGCTGAGATCCCCGAATAGCGCCATTCCGTCTCTGCGGGATTAGCGCGCACCAAAATGGCGTCAGGAAAAGACGCAGCAGCCTCCTCAAGCAGATAGGTCTTCCCCAGGCCAGCTGCCGCACTGACCACGAGTATCGCCTCTCTGCTTCCCCCGAAGACCTCCCTGACGCGATGCATCTCGCGTTCTCGCTCGCTAACCATCAAAGCTCCCCTAGGCCTTTGACCTCTAACCCCACTGGGAAGGACTCAATAACCCCTATTTTTGAAACACCATCCATTCCCTGGCTTAGCAAGATTCTGGCATATGTTCGGCCGGTGTGCTGGGATTATGAGCAGGATTCCGGTCAGGAGGGCGATCCGTGATCTTTACGTCGACCGAACTTAGGAAGATTGGCGAAAAGGTCCGCCGCCTTAGTGGCTGCACGGCCAACGCTGCGACCAATCTGCTGTGACACGCTTTCGCCGTCCTGTTCAGCATCGGCTTCTCTATGATCAAGCCGCGACTCCTGCGCTTTCGCTCCAGGCAGAACCCTGGGCTCGGATTCCGGTCCGGGGTCTGCGACATCGTCGAACCACTGACGAGCCGTCAGCAGCGGCTCGTGTTCAATCGAGTAGAAACGCCGCTGACCTTCCGCGCGCATCGTCACCAAGCCCGCTTCCCGGAGCACTTTGAGGTGCTTGGATACCGTGGGCTGACTCGTGCCGACTCCATCGACGAGCTCCCCCACCGAAAGGTCGCCGCGACGCAGAAGGGTCAAGATCTCCCGCCGGGTAGGCTCGGCAAGCACAGCGAAAACATCCTGGTTAACCATGTCTCATACCCTAGCGACGTATACCCCCCATCGGCATACCCCATGCCTGCGGCCCGTGCTCTGATCGCCGATCGCCGCGAACACCTGATCAGTCCAACCAGGGATCCAGCCCATGCAGCGGGAAAACCGCTTTGCGAGTCGCCAGAATCACTCTGTCCACCGCATCGGCCGGGTTATAACCGGTCTCCCAGGAGCGCCACCAGAGATCGACATCATCGCCCATCAACGCAGGGCCATCGGTGCCAAATCCGATGCGCAATTTGTCCCGCCAGACCTGCGGCACCTCGGTGCGCAGCGGTACCGGCTTTCCGCTGACCACCGCGATCAGATGCGACCAGATCCTAGGCACCGCTGAGGTGACATCGTAACCGCCTCCGCCGAGCGCCAGCCAGCGCCCCTCGCACAGCTCCTGTGCCAGCCCGGCGATGGTCAAGGCGGCTTCTCGCTGCGCATCGACGCTGGTGCTCAAGTGGGTGAGCGGATCCTCGCGGTGCGAATCACAGCCGTGCTGGGAAACGATGACCTCCGGGCCGAAGGCGCGTACCACCTGAGGAACCACGGCGTGAAAGGCACGCAGCCACCCGCCGTCACCGCTGTATGCGGGCAGAGCGATATTCACCGCGGTGCCCTCGACTCCGGGGCCGCCGGTCTCATCGGCGAAACCGGTTCCAGGGAAGAGCGTGAGGCCGCTCTCATGCAATGAGACCGTGAGCACGCGGGGATCATCGTAGAAGATATCCTGCGTTCCATCACCGTGGTGGGCGTCGATATCGATATAGGCCACTCGCTGGACCCCACCATCCAGCAGCGCCTGTATGGCGACTGCAGCATCGTTGTAGATGCAGAAGCCGCTGGCCCTCGCCGCATGCGCATGGTGCATGCCCCCGGCGAAGTTCACCCCGCGCACAGCGGTGCCGTCCAGCATCGCCGATACCGCTCGCAGAGAACCGCCCACAAGCCTGGCGCTGGCCTCATGCATTCCGGGGAAAACCGGATCATCCTCCGTGCCAAGCCCTCGCTCCTGCAGGGTCAGCGGCTCCAATACACTGCTCGCCGCCTGGACGGCCTGGATGTACTCGGGTTCATGCACCGTGCCCAGCTGGGCATCGCTCGCGACGAAGGGCTCCGCAAGACGAACCCCGGGGCGCTCCAGAAGCCCCAGAGCCTCGGCGAGGCCCGCGGTCAGTGAAAGCCGGGCCGACGCCATCGGATGATCCGGTCCGAAATCATAGGCGGTCAGTGACTCGTCCCAGATTACGCACGTCGGAGCACTGGCCGGCCCGGAGGAGGAGCCAGTCGAAGCCCGCGAGGAATTAGTATCCGTCATCCTAAGCAAGGCTACGCGACGAACTTCCTGCAGAAGAGCTTCAGAAGCGCATAAAACGCAGAAAACAGAGAAACCAGGAGAAAAGTGGTTAACTACATCCAGGCATTCAGCCCAGAAGTGAGTAAAACTAGCCGAACGCTGCGACCGGAGCACCATGACGAAGAATACTGCCTCCTGGCGTCCGCGCCCTGAGCGCGGCCGCTTCGGCTTCATCATGGCGATCCGGGACTTCATCGACTCGGTGGCCAGCTCATCCCCGGCCAGGCTCGCCTTGATCGTCTTCGCGCTGGTCATCATGGCCTTCACGACGTTGCTCACCCTGCCCATAGCTTCCGCCTCGGGCGAGCCGACCCCTTTTCACGACGCCCTGTTCACTGCGGTATCCGCAGTGTGCGTCACCGGGCTGACCGTCGTCTCCACCGCTGTCTACTGGTCGTTCTTCGGGCAGGTCGTCATTTTGGTGGCGATCTTCATCGGCGGCCTGGGCATCCTGACGCTGGCATCGCTGATGGCACTGACCGTCTCGAAGCGTCTGGGCCTTCGGGGCCGGTTGATCGCCCAGGAAGCCACTAACGCAGGGCGCCTCGGCGAAGTCGGCACACTGCTGCGCATCGTCATCACCACCTCGGTCGCGGTAGAGCTCGTCCTGGCTGTGATCCTAGCGTTCCGGTTCATGACTCTGGGCGAAGCCTTCTGGCCGGCGACCTGGCACGCGGTCTTCTACGCAATCTCATCCTTCAACAACGCAGGCTTCACCCCGCACGCAGACGGGCTGATGTCCTATCAAGACGATCTGTGGGTTCTGGGGCCGCTCATGGCGGGGGTCTTCCTAGGCTCTTTGGGTTTCCCGGTGATCATGGTGCTGCGCAGCAGCGGCTTCCGGTTCTCGCGCTGGAACCTGCACACCAAGCTGACGATCCACGTCTCGCTGATTCTGGTCCTGGTAGGCGCCGTGGGCTTCGCGATCTTCGAGTGGAACAACTCCAGAAGTTTCGGCGAGATGGGCAGCGGGGAGAAAATCCTGCAATCGCTCTTCGCCTCGATCATGACCCGTTCCGGCGGCTTCAACCTGGTCGACATGAACGATATCTCCCCGGTGTCCCAGCTGTTCACCAACGCCCTGATGTTCGCGGGCGGCGGCTCCGCCTCCACCGCGGGTGGTATCAAAGTGACCACCCTGGCGGTGATGTTCCTGGCGATCGTCGCAGAAGCCCGGGGCGATAACGATGTCAAAGCCTACGGGCGCACGATCCCGCAAGGCGTCATGCGGGTAGCGATCTCCGTGATCATGATGGGTGCCACCCTCGTCATGGTCGCTACGGGGGCGATATTGATGATCTCGGATGCACCCTTGAACCGGGTGCTCTTCGAAGTGATCTCCGCCTTCGCCACCTGCGGACTGAGCACCGGGCTGAGTTCCGAACTGCCGCCAGCCGGCGTTTATGTGCTCTCTGCACTCATGTTCGCCGGCCGTGTGGGCACGATTACGCTGGCTGCGGCGTTGGCATTAAGACAACGTCGGCAACTGTTCCGATACCCAGAAGAGAGGCCCATCATTGGCTGAGAAACCGCAGCACGAGAACACCTTGCATCGGCCGGCCCATAACACCCCGGTGCTCGTGGTGGGTCTGGGTAGGTTTGGCTCCGCAACCGCTGAGCAGCTGGTCCGGCAAGGCCGTGAAGTGCTGGCCGTGGAACGCGATCCGGCCCTGGTTCAGAAATGGGCGGGCACGCTGACCCATGTCGTAGAAGCCGATGCAACCAATCTCGACGCCCTAAAACAACTCGGTGCACAGGACTTCAGCTCCGCCGTGGTGGGCGTCGGCACTTCAATCGAATCCAGCGTTCTGATCACCGTGAACCTGGTGGACCTGAACGTGCCGCACCTATGGGTCAAGGCAATCACGCCGTCGCACGGCAAGATCCTGACCCGGATCGGCGCAAATCACGTGATCTACCCGGAGGCGGATGCCGGGGTGCGGACAGCGCACCTGGTCTCCGGCCGGATGCTCGACTTCATTGAATTCGATGACGATTTCGCGATCGTCAAGATGCATCCACCCAAAGAGACCCAGGGCTTCACTCTGGCGGAATCCAAAGTTCGCTCCAAATACGGAGTCACCGTGGTCGGCGTGAAATCCCCCGGCGAGGACTTCACCTACGCTCAGCCGGATACCAAGGTGTCTTCACGAGATATGCTCATCGTCTCCGGACATGTCGACTTACTGGAGCGCTTCGCCTCCCGCCCCTGACGAACAGCTGACTAATCGCTGAGCTCCTGGGTCATCTCCTCAGAGCGCTCCGCAGCAGCACGGGCACCAGCAAGGATCACTGCGGGAAGACCCTGCTGTGTGAAGGTGGCAATGGCCCGTTCTGTGGTTCCATTGGGACTCGTCACCGCTTTCCGGAGAGCCGCGGGATCGGCTCCATCTTGAGCCAGCATCAGCCCTGCGCCGGCCGCTGTCTCCGCGGCGAGCTGCTGAGCGGTCTGCGCTTCAAGGCCGAGTTCCTGCGCCGCCGCCGCCATCGCTTCGGCGACGTAGAAGATGTAAGCGGGCCCTGAACCGCTGATAGCGCCGATCGCGGACATCTGCGTTTCCGGCACCTCGAGGACCAAGCCGGAGCCGGCGAAGACCGCCTGAGCCAGCTCGGCCTGCTCAGCACTCACCGAGGCTCCGGGGGAAAGCGCGACAACGCCCCTGCCAACCATCAAAGGCGTGTTGGGCATGCTGCGGACCACCGGCTGGTCTTCTGGTAGCGCGGCTTCCAGCTGCGCCAAGGAGACCGCAGCTGCAACGCTGATGACGACCGCACCAGCGGAAAGGGCGGGGCTGATCTGCTCGCAGAGCGGAACGATCTGGGCGGGTTTGACTCCCAGCAATACGACATCGGCGCCAGTCACCGCAAGCGTATTAGCCTCTGCCTCCTCGGAAGTCGCCATCGCCACGACGCCGTAACGCTCAGCGAGTTCCACAGCCCGCTCGGGGCTGCGTACGGTGGCGATCACCGCAGATGGGTCCACCAGGGACTTGGCCAGGAAACCGGCGAGAATGGCCTCGCCCATAGAGCCACAACCTAAGAAAGCGATACGGGAGATCATGAGGCCATGATGCCACTTATCGCCGGTTATTTCAGGCCCGGTCGCTCTTGCTTGCGCCCCGGCGGGATGCCGGATCCTTTGCCAGGAAACACCCAGCTGGCGAGCAGGCCGCCATAAGCTTCAACTACTAAAGTGGGAATTACCTTTCGAGGTGCGAGTGATGGTGAACTGATCAGCTTGCTGATTAGCGAAGAAGCACCGGGAGCATGCTGGTTTCCCCCAAATTTCAGCATGGCCCCGGTGCTTCTTTGCGGTTCCGCTCGATTCGGCTCAGCTATTTGGAGTTATTGGACGCTATGCGGCTCAGGCACAGGCTGATCCAGATGCTTCCTGGCGAAGCGCAGGCACTCCCCTAGCCATTGTTCGCGCTCCCCCACCGCTTTGGCCCTGCGCGTCGAGATCTCCACCACCACCGCGCCCTCGTACCCGGACCCTGCAAGGTATTCGAGCACGGCGTCGGCCTGCTGCTGGCCCTGGCCCGGCAGCAGATGCTCATCCCGGTTGGATCCGCTGCCATCGGTGAGGTGCACATGCCGCAGGCGGCCACCGAGGGCCTGCACCGCATCGAGCGATGGCATCCCGGCCGTCGCCGCATGCGAAAGATCCCAGGTGACATCCGGATAGTCCAGCGGTATCGGATTCCAGTGCGGCAGATAGGCCTTAGCCTCCCGGCCACGGACTCGCCAAGGGTACATGTTCTCCACGGCGATCCGGATGCCGGTGGAGGCGGTCAGATCACGGATGCCCATGGCAAAGCTCTCGGCATAATCGTTCTGCCAACGGAAGGGTGGGTGGGCGACCACGACCTCGGCACCAAGCTCGGCTGCCATCTCCACCGAGCGCTCGATCTTGTTCCATGCGCTACCCCAGACCTGCTGAGTCAGCAGCAGAGTGGGCGCGTGCACCGCGAGCACCGGTATCCCATAACGCTCTGAGAGCTCCCCTAAGGCCTGCGGATCCTGGCTGGTGGTGTTATTCGTGACCATCACTTCCAGGCCGTCGTAGCCGAGGTCCTGCGCTACCGCGAAGGCATCGTGAACGGTCAGCGGGTATACCGAAGTGCTGGACAGCGCGACTGGGATCTGTCTTTGCTCGGGCACGGTCCTATCTTGCCAGAGTCTCGTTGAGCGCGAGCTGAGAACACGATCCTACGCCCCGCAGAGCACCCCGCTGAGTGGTCGGCTTTGGCGGCTCAGAATGGCTCTGAGCCGCCAAAGCCGACCACTCACGCGAGAGGAACATGCTAGCGCTTAGCGGTTTTCTTACGGGTTCCGCGCTTCACGGGACCGCGCGCGT
Source organism: Acaricomes phytoseiuli DSM 14247 (assembly GCF_000376245.1). Taxonomy (GTDB): domain Bacteria; phylum Actinomycetota; class Actinomycetes; order Actinomycetales; family Micrococcaceae; genus Renibacterium; species Renibacterium phytoseiuli. Next base: position 63,402 of record NZ_AQXM01000059.1, read on the forward strand.
TTCTCGGCCAACAACTCGACCGCCTTCTCCCGGGTGAGCTCCTCCACCGAAGTGGCCCGGGGTACCGTGATATTCGTTTCCCCGTCCGTGATATACGGGCCAAAGCGGCCGTCCTTGACGACGATCTTCTTCCCCGAGACCGGATCCTCGCCGAACTCCGCGAGCGGCGCAGCCGCTGCCCGGGCCCCGCGCTGCTTGGGTTGCGCGTAGATCTCCAGCGCCTGCTCCAGGGTGACCGTGAAGATCTCTTCCTCGGAGGCCAGCGAGCGGGAGTCCGTCCCCTTCTTCAGATAGGGGCCGAACCGCCCGTTCTGGACCGTGATCTCCTGGCCTTCGGCATCTTGACCGAGGACCCGCGGTAAGGACATGAGCTGCAGTGCCTGCTCCAGGCTCACCGTCTCCAGGTCCATGGACTTGAACAGGGAACCGGTGCGCGGTTTGACCTTGGCCGGCTTCTTAGGCGGCTTCGGCTTGCCGTTCTTGTAGTACTCCACCGGCTGATTCGCGAGTTCCTCCGCCGTCGGCTCAGGGATGACCTCGGTGACGTAAGGGCCGTACCGGCCGTTCTTCGCCACGATCGCCCTGCCCGTTTCCGGATCGGTACCAAGCGCCCGTTCTTCCGGAGCGGCGGTGTTCATGATCTCCAGCGCCTTCTCCGCGGTCAACTCATCCGGAGCGAGATCCTGGGGAACGTTGGCCCGCTCAGGCTCCGTCCCTTCTGGAGCATCAGCGGGGACGGGCTTCTCCAGATAGGGGCCGAACTTACCGACCCGGAGCACAATGCCCTCGGCGATGGGGATCGAATTGATCTCCCGGGCATCGATCTCGCCCAGATTATTGACGATCGGCAGCAGACCGGAGCCGTCATCGGCGCCGAAGTAGAAGCGGCCCAACCAGTTGGGGCCGGTCTCCTCGCCCCGGGCAATCCGGTCTAGATCCTCTTCCATCTCCGCGGTGAAGTCGTAATCGACATAGTCCTCGAAATGCTCCTCCAGGAGGCGCACCACGGAGAACGCGACCCAGCTGGGCACCAGCGCAGAACCGCGCTGGGAGACATAACCGCGGTCCATGATGGTGGAGATCGTCGCAGCATAGGTTGACGGCCGGCCGATACCACGCTCCTCGAGGAGCTTGACCAGAGAAGCCTCGGTGAATCGCGGGGGCGGAGAGGTCTCGTGGCCCTGCGCCTCGATGGCGCGCGCCGAGACTTCATCCTTTTCCGCCAGCTTGGGCAGCCGGTGGCCGACGGCGCCGTCGGCATCGTCCTTGTTGCGCGCTTCGTCCCGGCCCTCTTCGTAGGCGGCGAGGAAGCCCTGGAACGTGATCACGGTACCCGATGCGGCGAACTCCGCATCCTGACGGGCGCCTCCGGCTACCGGGGCGGAGACCGCTCCGAGCCGGATCGATGCCGTGGAGCCTTTGGCATCGGCCATCTGCGAGGCGACCGTGCGCTTCCAGATCAACTCGTAGAGTTTGAACTCGTCAGAACTCAGGGACTTGGCCACCTGGGCCGGGATCCGGAATGAGTCTCCGGAGGGCCGGATCGCCTCGTGAGCCTCTTGAGCGTTCTTGGTCTTGCTGGCATAGATCCTGGGCGCATCGGGCACGTAGGAGGGGTCGTACAGCTCGGCAGCCTGGCGCCGGGCGGCGCTGACGGCCTGCTCGCTCAGCGCGGTGGAGTCGGTACGCATATACGTGATGTAGCCGTTCTCGTACAGGCTCTGCGCCACCCGCATGGTGGTCCGGGAGGAGAAACGCAGCTTACGCGCCGCTTCCTGCTGCAGAGTCGATGTGGTGAACGGCGCCGCGGGGCGACGGGTGTACGGCTTCTGCTCCACCGAGCGCACGGTGAACGCAGCGTCATCGAGTGCGGTTGCGAGCGCGGTTGCACGGACCTCATCCAGCTGCACCACATTGGCGCTCTTGCTGACGAGTGCACCGGTGTCGTCGAAATCCCGGCCAGAAGCCACCCGAGCGCCATCGACGCTCACCAGTTTCGCGGTGAAAGCGGAGGACTCAGACTGGCCCGCAGGGAAGAATTCGCCGAGCAGATCCCAGTAGGAGGCGGAGCGGAAGGCCATCCGCTCGCGTTCCCGCTCGACGACCAGCCGGGTAGCCACGGACTGCACTCGGCCGGCAGAAAGACCCCGGGAGACTTTTCGCCAGAGCACGGGGGAGATCTCGTAGCCGTAGAGCCGGTCCAGGACCCGCCTGGTCTCCTGGGCATCCACCAGGGTCATGTCCACATCGCGCAGCTCGCCCATGGCGCGCTGGATGGCTTCCTTGGTGATCTCCGGGAAGGTCAGGCGGTAGACCGGGACTTTGGGCTTGAGTACCTCGAGCAGGTGCCAGGCGATCGCCTCGCCTTCGCGGTCACCGTCGGTGGCGAGGTAGAGCTCATCGGCGTCTTTGAGCGCGGCTTTGAGCTCGCTGACGCGTTTCTTCTTGTCGGATGGCACCACGTAATACGGTTCGAAATTGTTCTCTAGATCCACCGCGAACTTGCCCACGGGGCCCTTCTTCAGTTCGACCGGCAGGTCCGAGGGCTGCGGCAGATCCCGGATATGACCGTATGAGGCTTCTACCTCGAAGCCCAGGCCAAGATACCCGGCGATGGTCTTGCCTTTAGCCGGGGATTCGACGATGACCAGCTTTCTGCCGGTCTTGTTCTGTGCTGCCTTTTTGGGCACGGTGCTCCTACCGCTGTCAACTTCGCTGTTCTGCACAAGCGATCCGGCTGCCCCCAGACCGTGATCCTGCTCGATGATCTTGCCGATCTCGCCCGTGTGCGCTTCAAAAGCTTAGTTCACCATAGCTGATAGGGGCTGCGCGACTCTCGCCGCGCCACGGCAGCTCTTTACGTGGCTAGCTTAATCCGCTCTGGGCCCCCGCCCCTAGCCGCTCACGAGATCTTGTGGGGTGAGGAATCCGTTCCGGATCAGCTCCCGTACCTGCCCGCGGAGCAGCTCAGTGTCGATCTGCTCTTCCAGGAGCACGCTGAGCGCAGTGAGGATCTGGCCCACGCTCAGTGTGCCGTCGCAGGCGGAGACGAGACCGGCGAGTTCTGAACTGAGTATCCGGGTACGGCGAAATCCGGCACCCTGGCGGAGCAGGATGATGGCGGGGTGCTCGGCCCCCGGACGCTGATGCCTTTCTTCAGTCACGTCCTCCGGAACCACGAGATGCCCCGCATCGAGACTCTCCGGCGCGCAGTGCCCGGCGAGCCAATCCGCACGCGCGATGGCAAGGCCCAGCTGGGGGCCGATGGGCTGCTCCAGGGGGTGGCCGATGGCTTCGAAGCGGCGGAAAGGGGGAATTGAGCCCGGCTGCGCTGGCTGCCGCACCCAGACCGAGCCGAAGCCCACCGCGTTGACGCCGCGTGCCGCGAAGTCCTCGAGGTAAGCGGTATAGGCGCGATCGTAGGCGTCAGGGTCGCGGCTCTGGGCAGCGTCTTGCAGCCACGCCTCCGCGTATCGCTCCGGGGACAATTCCTCGCGCTGGATCACCCAGGCATCCAGTTCTGGCGCTATCCAAACATCGAGCCGTTCCTGCCAGGATCCGGCTTGTCCGGGTTCGGCCTCGGGGTCAGCGATCTCCCAGTTGCCCAGAAGCTGGGCTAGGCCGCCGGGCCTCAGCAGCTCGGGTAAGCCGTGTAGCAGTTCGGAGACGATCTGATCGCCGGGGAGCCCGCCATCGCGATAGATGAAGACGGCTTCAGGGTCTGCCCCTGGTTCCTGAGCCTTCTTCCGCGGCGTGATGACGAACGGCGGGTTGGAGACGAGCAGATCGAAGCGTTCCCCGAGCAGTGGCTCCAGAAGGTGACCGCTGCGCAGCTCTACGCGTTCGGTGAGGTGTTCGGGGTCCAGTTCCAGAGCCTCGGCGTTGAGCATCAGATTGAATCGGGCGAAGTTCAAGGCCCTGGCCGAGATATCCGTGGCGATGACCTTGCGGGCGTGCCGCAGTAGATGGAATGTCTGGATTCCGCAGCCTACGCCGAGGTCCGCGGCGATATCTACCGGTTTCCGGACGATGAGCTGGGCCAGGGTCAACGAGGCCTGTCCGATGCCCAGCACGTGGTCGTGGCGCAGCACACCGGGACGCTGGTGTGCCGCGAGGTCACTGGCTACCCAGAGATCCACGGCACCGGATTCATCGGTGAAGGAGTAGGGGCTCAGATCCACCAGGGCCCGATAGCACTCCGGCTGCTCAGATTCTGAAGGCGCTGATTCTGCCCGTGGAGATTCTGGCAGCGTAAATTCTGGCAGTGCAGCCGGGAATTCTGGCAGTGCAGCCGGGGCGATCAGCCCGAGTCTTAGCATCCCTGCCAGCCCTATCGTGGGCAGGGCGGTTTCCAGCAAGGCACCCGGCACTGCCCTGGCCAAGGGGAACAGCTGGACTAGCACCGCTAAAGGATCCCCTGAGCGCATCGCTGCTCCGCTACGGCGTAGCGCCGGAACGAACTGCTCACGGTTCAGGGCCGCGTAAACGGATTCCCCCAGAAGCTCCTCGACCCCGGCTACGCTGTAGCGGACCGCAGCAAGGTCCCCGGCCAGCATTCGGATCAGGTGTGGATCAGCAACAAGGGCTTCAGTATCCGAAAAGTCCACGAGCGCCGGGGAATCCTCGGTGTGCGAATCAGGCATGGCTCTAGCCTATGCTGGCCTGTCAGTTCTACTGCAGCTCTACTACAGCCGATAGAGCCACTAGGCCGAGCCGGCCTTTTCTATTTCTGGAGTGTGCACTGCGCACCTCGGCTCCACCACTGCCGCACAGCCAGAACAGAAAAGATCAAGGGCCCGGCAGGACGGCTCTGCGCAGTTCTGGAAATCGCTCGTGGGCTCGGCGCAGCGGGTACAGCGGCCGAGCACTTCTGCGTCCTCGCTGAACTGGATATGGCCTCTGCCGTCGAAAACGTAGAGCGAACCCTGCCACAGGCCGCTGTCGCGGTACTGCTCGCCGTAGCGGACGATGCCGCCATCGAGCTGGTAGACCTCCGAGAAGCCGCGGCGGCGCATCAGCGCGGTAAGCACTTCACAGCGGATGCCTCCCGTGCAATAGGTGACCACCGGCTTGTCCTTGAGATCGTCATAGACGCCGGAATCCAGTTCCGCGAGAAAGTCCCTGGTGGTAGCGACATCGGGCACTACCGCGTCCTTGAATTTGCCGATCCGCGCTTCACGGGCGTTCCGGCCATCGAAGAAGACTACGTCCTTGGCCTCAACTAGCCGGTGGAGTTCTTCCGGGCTGAGCCGGGCTCCGCCGTCGATGACTCCCTGCTCGTCGACGCCGACCTCACCCGGGGCCCCGAAACTGACCAATTCATCCCGAACCTTGACGCTCAGCCGAGGGAAATCCTCAGCAGAGCCCTCAGACCATTTCACGTCGATCTTCCGGAAGTACTCTCGCGTAGTTTTGACGTACTGCTTGACTCCTTCGAGTTCCCCGCCCACTGTCGCGTTGATGCCCTGATGGGAGATGATGATGCGCCCGGTCAGGCCGTACTGCTCGCAGAGCGCACGCTGCCAGAGCCGGACTGCTTCCGGATCAGCCACGGGGGTGAATTCGTAGAACAAGACGATGCGATGGATGGCCACCCCACGATTTTAACGCGCATCGCTCAGTAAGTGTGGTCAGAGGGCAGAAGCACTGCTGAGAGCTGACCCGATTGGCGGCGCCGACCTGTGGTGGGAGAATATCAGCGATGGAAAAACCTGCCGGGGCGGGGAGTCCGCCAGCTCCCGGTGACCTGATCGGATTACTGGGGCGCGGCTCGGAAGCGGAAGAACTGCGGCATATCCGCGTCTTGCCCGCCCGAGCCGGTGATCACGTCGAATGGCCGTCCTGGCTGCATCAGGATATCGTGACGCAACTGGCGGAATCCGGTGTTGCAGCGCCCTGGTCGCATCAGACTGCAGCGGCTGAGCTATTGCACGAAGGGCAGCACACCATCATCGCCACCGGCACCGCTTCCGGGAAGTCCCTGGCCTATCAGCTTCCGGCGCTGGATGCGGTGCACCGGGATGGGCTGGCGCAGGCTGAACAGCCCGGTGCCTTTCTTGACGGCGCAACGGTGCTGTACCTCTCCCCCACGAAGGCGCTTGCTGCGGATCAGCTCTCGACCCTGCGCGGCTTCGACCTGGCGACCCTCCGAGTGGCCAGTTACGACGGGGATACGGACCCCTCTGAGCGGCGCTGGATCCGGGAGCACGCGAATATCGTGCTGTGCAATCCGAATATGCTCCATATCGGCATCCTGCCCAACCATGCCTGGTGGGCTTCATTCTTACGCCGGCTGCGCTACGTGGTCATCGATGAAGTCCACAGCTACCGGGGCGTTTTCGGCTCACATGTCTCCGCGGTGCTGCGACGGCTGCGGCGAATCTGTCAGAGTTACGGGTCACAGCCTGTTTTCTGCGGGGCATCGGCAACGGTCGCACTGCCCGCGGAAGGGTTTTCCCGTCTGGTCGGGGCACCCGCGGTGGCGGTCACGGAAGACGCATCGCCGCGGGGCGAGACCACGGTGGCTTTCTGGGAGCCGCAGCTGAGTGAATTCCGGGGGGAGAATGGCGCTCCAGAACGCCGGAGCAGCATTGCGGAGACTTCCGCGCTGCTGGCGGATCTTGTCGCCGCGCGAGTCCGGACGCTGGCTTTCATCCGCTCCCGCCGTGGCGCTGAAGCCATTGCTGGTAACGCCAGGCGGCTCCTCGCGGAGGTGGATAATTCGCTGACCGGGCGTGTTGCCGCCTACCGCAGCGGCTATCTGCCCGAAGAGCGGCGCGAGCTGGAAAAGCGGTTGCGGATCGGGAGCCTGCTCGGCGTCGCCAGCACCCCAGCCCTGGAGCTAGGGATCGATGTCTCCGGGTTGGATGCGGTGCTGGTCGCGGGCTGGCCGGGTACCCGGGCTTCATTGTTCCAGCAGATAGGCCGGGCTGGAAGAGCCGGCCAGGACGCCTTGGCCGCACTGATCGCCAGTGACGACCCGCTGGATACCTATTTGGTCAACCATCCGGAGGCGGTCTTCGATACTGGCCTGGAGGCCAGTATCTTCGATCCGCAGAATCCCTTCGTCCTCGGACCGCAGCTCTGCGCCGCGGCGGCAGAGCTACCTCTTACGAGCGCGGATCTTGAGCTTTTCGGTGCGCAGGCACTGCCCCTCTTGGACGATCTCGTGGCTGGCGGATACCTAAGGAAACGGCCTCAGGGCTGGTACTGGACGCATTCCGGAAGCGCGGCGGCTCTTGTCGATCTGCGCGGCAATGGTGGCGCCCCGCTGGAGATCGTGGATGCTGACAACGGCGTAGTCCTCGGCACCATAGGATCAGCTCAGGCTCATCACCAAGTGCACCGTGGGGCCGTGTACACCCACCAGGGTGTGAGCTATCTGGTCGAAGAGCTCGATGAGGAGCAGCATTGCGCGGTGGTCAGGAAGTCCTGGCCGGACTATTACACGACGGCCCGGGATGTGACGCAGATCGAGGTTCTGGAAGATCTGCGGCAGGACTCCTGGGGGCCGGTGCATCTGCACTTCGGCACAGTGCAGGTGACCACTCAGGTCACCTCTTTCCAACGCAAATCTCTGCTCTCCAATGAGGTTCTGGGCGAGGAACCCCTGGAGCTGAGCCCCCGGGAACTGGAGACCAAGGCCTTCTGGCTGCGGCTCAGCTCTGAGACCCTGAAAGAGGCGGGTCTGAGCCCGGATCGTTTCCCGGGGGCACTTCATGCCGCCGAACACGCGGCTATCGGCTTGCTCGGCCTGGTGGCATCCTGCGATCGCTGGGACATCGGCGGAGTCTCCACCCCCCAGCATGCCGATACCGGAGAGCCGACGATCTTCGTCTATGACGGACACCCCGGCGGAGCGGGTTTCGCCGAACGCGGCTTCGATGCGGCTGCGGCCTGGCTCCGGGCGACTAAGGATGCGATTGTCTCCTGCGACTGCGATACCGGTTGCCCGTCCTGCGTGCAATCACCGAAGTGCGGAAACAAGAATAATCCCCTGGATAAGGCCGGAGCCGTTGCCTTACTATCCTTCGTGCTCAGCCATCAGGAGGAAGCCCGGCCCGTGCCTGGGCACGGGCCGGGCCCAGCGGTTGCAGCATGCCGGGAAGAGCCATCGTCACTGTCACCTTGACGGTATCGCCGGTGGCTTCGATAGCGCAGGATTCTTGCTGCGCCCCATGGCGCTGCACCAGAGCCTCCGAGACCCGGCAAGGCTCCCCTGCGCTCAGGCCTCGCGCCGCATCAGCAGCCGCTAAAGCACCCAGATCCGCCGCATTGGAAGCATTCTTCTGGGCCTGAGCTGCGGTGAACCAGGCTGCGATCAAGGTGAAAGAAAGGATGCAGAATGCTGCTATCACAGCGACCAGGACTGTCGTGGCACCGCTTTCTTTCCTACGGTCTTTCGCACCTTTCACGTTCCGACTCCGCGAGGTTCCGCCCACGTGGAATCAGCCCCGCCGCTCTCGGCCCTGGCTGAGGCCGTAGCGGAAACAGCACCTCCGAGCAGAGCAGCCAGACCGGCATCGACGGAGGCTTCCACTCGCACGCTGACGTAGCCGCCATCGCGGTTCACCGTGGCCCTGGCCGCCGGGCCGGCTGTCCGCTGCGCGATGACTGCCGCGGCCTCAGGCTCTCCTCGAGCGGCAGCGCGAGCCCTGGCGTATGCTGCTTCGCTGACCCGCAACTGCATCAGGCCTATCTGAGCACCTGTCACGATGAGAGCCAGGAGCAGGGTCAGCACCGGTAGCAGAACGGCGAGTTCAGCCGTGACGCTTCCGCGGTTGGTGTGCTTCTGCTGGAGCGCAGCGCAGGCTCGACGCTCCGCATTTTTACTCGATGTCCCTGCCACGTACAGCACCTCGTTCGACGATCTTCAGCCGAGACTCAGCGCATTGCGGATGAGGCCGAGCAGAAAACCTCGCACTTCATCACTGCGCAGAATCACCACGAACAGACCGGCGAAGCCGACTGCGGCTAAGGTGGCGATCGCGTATTCGGCGGTGGCCATTCCGCGCTCAGCGAAGCGCCCGGAATACGGCAGGGATCGTACCGTAGCGAGATGGCGCGGAGCTTGCTGGGGCTCCGACGCGGATTCCTTAGTTTCTTGGCGCGAGCTCGGGTCAGGCAGGGGCTGATGGGTAGTGTTCTGAGCATTGCGGCCAGCGCTCTTTGGGCACTCCGTTGGGTGGTTTTCCACTGTTTTCTCCTGATTCAGTTACTTAGGGTGATGAGTTCTCAACAGGTGTTTCAGGGCATGGGCATCACCGCGATGACGATGGGGATCACGGCCCAGAGAATGAAGGCAGGCAAGGCGCATAGACCGAGTGGGATGACTAACTGCACACCGAGTGCGGCGGCCTTCGTCTGCAGGGCCTGACGCCGTTCTCGCCGGATTCGCGCTGCTTCCGCCTCTACGAGATCCGCAGCGGGCGCTCCGGTGTACGCGACGAACCTGAGGGACTGCTCGATAACGGCCAGGGCTGGGGGCTCGCCTAGTCGGGCCGCTCCTTTCCACGCAGCGTTCCACTCGACTCCCATGGCGAGGCCGCTGCTGATGCCCTTGAGCGCGGGCTTCAGTTCCTGCCCGGCTACTCTCTCCAGATGTTCCAGCGCCCCGGGCAAGGAGCTTCCGGCGCGGAACATCGCAGCGGTCAGTTCGAGGAGCAAAGAAGGGTCATCGATACCTGTGTCCGTTGGAAGGGTCTTCGAGAACCTCTGGTGAGGTTGGGCCAGAACGGCAGGATGCTGCCGACTCATGGGTTTCGTTGACAGTACTGCGGCAGAACTCAGGATGACTCAGAGCAGGATCGTGTTCATAGTCGCCCCGCTCGTGCGACGAGGCGCCCTACCCAGAACCGTGAGAGCAGAATCAAGGCGAATCCTGCGCCTAATGCCAGCACGCCCCAGGGGCTCCCTGCGAAGACTTCCCAGAAATCGATCCCCATCCCGGCTGCTATCAGCAGGCCGGCAGGCGGCAGCCAAAGCAAGAGCCTCGCTGTGGCCCGGGGCCCAGCCATCGCCGTGCGGCGGAGCGCTTCAGTATCGAGCTCGCCTTCCAGATGATCGGCAAAACGCTCCAGCAATGCGGCAAGCGGTGCACCACTTGTTTCAGAGATCTCCAGAACCGCAGCTAGCTGGGTCAGCGGACTGTTCAGACCGGTTGAGCCCTGTTGACCCGAGGTGTATTCTCTGATCGCATGAGCCGGGCTGAGTCCCAGTGCCGCTGCTGCCGCAACGCGTGAAACCAACCCGGCGAGCTCAACGTTGCCGACGGTGTCTTGCAGGTCCCGCCATAAGGCCGAAGCGCTCCGCCCTCCGCGTAATAGCGCCGCCATTCGCCGAACCAGCAGCACCAGCTGGCGGATGTCAGCTGCATGCGCTGGTGCGACCCGTGGTTTCAGGGTGGATGCACAAATCGACCGGATCATTCGAATAGTAGGGGCGGCCGACAGAATCGGAACGGACCAATGATTCCTGCCCGGACTTCGTATTGCCCGCAGCAGGACCAGGGCGTAAAGGCAGAGGAATAAAGCGATCAGGGAAAACATCAGTGCAATACCCTTTGGATTTTCTGCAGCAAGCCAGCCCATCCAGGCCCTCGGGACCAGCTGCGGCCATCCCATTCCAATGCCGGTTCGGCATACAGCTCACCCCCGGAACGGCCCAGTACCGCAATCTGGCGAAGCATGCGATGAGAGCCGTGGCGCCCTACATGCAGGAGCAGGTCGATAGCACTCACCGCCTGCGCCATCACCGTTGTGGTGTCCCAGCCCGCTAGAGCTCCGAGCGCGGACAGCCGAGCTGGAACATCGCGCACACTGTTGGCATGGATCGTTCCGCCGCCGGAGTGGCCGGTATTGAGCGCTGTGAAGAGTTCCCGGATTTCTGATCCACGGCACTCGCCAACGATCAGGCGGTCCGGGTTCATCCGGAGAGCTTCGAAGATCAGGCGATCAAGTCCCAGACTGCCCTGGCCTTCGAGATTGGACGGCCTGCTCTCCAGGCGGATGATATGCCGGTGCTCAGGGTCCAGCTCACCGGTGTCTTCCACCAAAATGAGCCTTTCTTGAGCGCCGCACATACTGAGCAAAGTGCTGAGGAGAGTGGTTTTTCCGGTTCCGGTAGCGCCGCTGATCAGAAAATTGCAGTGCGATGCCATCATTGCTCTGAGCAGCTCCTCGACCTCTGTCGGGGAGTCGGAACCGCCGGGGATTGTTGCACCGGCTGCGAGGAATTCGTCGACTGCTATGGGGCGCGATCGCTTGATCCTCAGCGACAGCAGCGTTCCCGCCGGGCTGATCGGTGGCAGCACAGCATGCACCCGGATCCCGCCTGGCAACCGTGCATCGAGGCAGGGGGTTGTCTCGTCGACGCTCTTACCGGCCCGAGCCATGAGCCTGATCGCAAAAGCTCGGAGGTGTTGTTCATCATCGAAACTCAGCGGAGCTCGTTCTACGCCCTGACCTCGGTCTATCCACACCTCCGCCGGAAAATTGACGTAAATATCGGTGACTGCTGAATCATCGAGCACGGTCTGGAGGGGACCGAGACCGCCGAGTTCTGCATAAATCCGCTCCGCTGCTCCCATCGCACCGCTTGCCGCCAGAATGCCACCCCGGGCGCGAAGCGCTGAGATCACACTGGAACGGGTGACCGGCTGGGCGGAAGTCAGGATCTCCTCCCGTACCGATGAGATCAGGCGCGGATCCGCGGTCAATCCGCTGCTGGACCCTCCGTTCGCCTCGAGCCCGCTCATCGCTGGGCCATTCTGAGTTCCCCGAGCAGATCCTGACGCAGCCTACGGACCGTTCGGTGCCGGGCCATAGCAATCACCTGATCCGGGTCAGCGGTGCCGATCAGCTTGCGCAACCGCGGCAGGCTCCCCAGTAATGGCATCTCAAGCGCCTCAGCCATCCGCTCTGCATCCAACCCTTCCGGGAAGGGGCCTCGGGAAACGAGAAATGCGCCAGGCAATGCCGCCTTCATACGCCGGGCGGAGAGCATTCCCGGCACAGTCGCGGGAACCAGGCAGAGAACAAGGTCAGATCTGGAAAGGACCTCGGAACCGATGGCACCTCTTCCTACCGCCGAACTCCCTGGGCTCTGCGACTCCGCATCGACGATGCCCCCACGGCCCAGGTCGATAATCACCGCGTCAAAAGCCTCGGAAGCCGCCGTCAGCGCAGCATCCACCGCCAGTGCTTCGGGCCGGACGGGCTGAGAACCGAACCCCAGCAGATGGCATCCCTGAGCGCTCGGTAGCGCCGAGTGGAAACGAGCCGGGTCCAAGGGCCTGCCATCCGTCGGCAGATCGTGCCAACTCAGTGCGGACTCGACGGTGATGCCGAAAAGGAATTCCAGGCCGGCACCAGAAGGGTCTGCATCGACCGTCAGCACCTTCGCCGAAGTCTCGGTGATGCTGCGGGAAAGCAGCAGGGCCAGTGTGGATGCCCCGGCTCCACCGGAAGCGCCGATCACTGAGATAGCCCTGGCCCGCTCGGGGCGGTCTCGGGAATGACTGAGGAAACCAGCCAACCAAGGCGCTGCTTGCGGCAGCGGAGCAACGTGGTCGGCACTTGCGCGCATACTGGCCTCCCAGAGCTTGGAGTCGTCTCTGACGCTCAGACCTATCAGCGGGACATCCGCTGATCGCGGCAGCCGAGCACTCAAGGCTTCAGGAGTAGCCAAAACAGCACAGGCATCAGTGGTTTCAGGCCCCAGGCTCAGTTCCAGACCGGCTGCCGCGGCAACAGAGCGCACGGCTTCCTGCTCCTCTTCGGAACCGCCCAGAAGAACTAGCCGCCGTGACCGCGGCGGCACCCGGGGCTGCGGGGCCTGGCCGCGCGGAGGGTTCCGACGTGCTGCGGCCACACGGTGAACGTGGCGACGAGTTCTCAACTGCTCTTGCATGGAACTACTGTGGCCGGAGTAGCACGCCCCCGGATCAGCGATTCAGGCCTTTGTGATGAAAGCGCGAGGAAGCCGTCCGTGTGGAGGAAAGCTCCGCAGAATGGCCGGGTAAAGAGCGAATAACCCCCTCGACGTCACCCGTCGCTCCAGATCCCCCGGCGGATCGATGATTTCGTCGGTGCCTGCAGGCAGAATTGACGTTATGTACACGCTCGTCGCTGAAGTCTCCTCTGCTGAGGACAGTCGCGTGATCGAGCTGACCGGGCTCGACCCAGACGGCTTTGCGCAAGGAAGCGCGCAACGGATAACTCGAGCTCAGCTGGCCCAGACCGTAGGCGCTATTGAGGCAGAAGCACACCCCCGCTGGGTCTGGGAAAGCAGTGCGCAATGGTACCCCCAGCTGCTGCGGCACGGCGTCAGCGTAGAGCGATGCTACGACCTGCAGCTATCCGGGACCATCCTGAGCGGCTCTGAATACGCCGAGCCCACAGAGTTCTTGCGTCGGCAGGGGCAGCTCATCGAACCACCGGCACCAGGACGCAGCGCGCCCGATCACGTTCCTTTCGTAGCGAGCGCCTCGACTGCGCTGGCTGCGGACACCAGCCGGAACAACCTGGAGCCCCAAGTCCAGGAGAGTCTCTTCGACCCCCTGCCCCAGACCGGCGCATTGGGCAGCGAAGAGCTCGCCGCAGAGTTTCGCAACCAGCTGACCGCGGTCCGGAGCTCGCCGCGGGCAAGCAGGTTGAACCTGCTCCTCGCTGCCGAATCAGCCGGGAGCCTCATCGCCGCGGAGATGCAATACCGAGGCGTTCCCTGGCGAACCGAGCAGCACGAGGCGCTGCTGGTCGAAGCCCTGGGGCCACGTCCTTCGCCCGGGGCACGGCCCGCCAAAATGGAAGCGCTGGCAGCCCAGCTGCGGACTGAGCTCAACGCTCCGAAGCTCAATCCGGACTCGGCGCAGGACCTGCTCCGGGCCTTGCATCGGGCAGGAATCGAGGTGAAGCGCACCCGGAGCTGGGAGCTTGAACAGATCAACCATCCGGCTATTCCCGTACTCCTCCAATACCGCAAACTCTCCCGCCTTTTCAGCGCTCATGGCTGGCACTGGCTGGAGCACTGGGTGCACGATGAGCGCTTCCGCCCGGAGTACGTCGTCGGCGGAGTGGTTTCCGGGCGGTGGGCGTCACGGGGCGGTGGTGCTCTGCAGATCCCCAAGCAGGTAAGGTCGGCCGTTCAAGCGTCAGCCGGTTGGAAGCTGATCGTCGCCGATGCCGCTCAGCTCGAGCCGCGGGTACTCGCCGCCCTCGCCCAGGATGAAGGGCTGGCACGCGCCGCCCAGGGCCAGGATCTCTATGCCGGCATCGCGGCGCAGGGGTTCGGCGAGCGGGCGCAGGCGAAGCTGGCATTGCTGGGCGCGATCTACGGCGCGACGTCGGGCGAATCCGGCCGGCTGATGCCGCAGTTAGGGCGGCGCTACCCCCGGGCAGTCGGCCTGGTCGAAGAAGCCGCCCGGGCCGGAGAACGTGGAGAGATCGTCACCACCTACCTGGGGCGGAGCAGCCCGCCGCCGGCGGAAGCCTGGTTAGCGGCTCAGCGAAGCACCACGCAGGAGGAGCAGCGCCGGGCTGACGCCCTGGCCCGTTCCCGAGGCCGGTTCACCCGGAACTTCGTGGTCCAGGGGTCTGCTGCGGAGTGGGCTTCTTGTTGGTTGGCCCAATTGCGCCGCAGAATCCGGCAGAATCCGCGGCTGCAAGCAGAGCTGGTGTTCTTCTTGCACGATGAGGTCATGGTGCACTGCCCGGAGCCGATGGCTGCTGAAACGAGCCAGTTGATTTCGGCCGCTGCCAGGGAAGCCAAGGAACTGATCTTCGGTCAGATCCCCGTGGATTTTCCGGTCAGCTTAGCCATCGTCGATCATTACGATGAAGCCAAATAGGCCACCCGACAAGTCCGCTCAGCGGGCTAGACTCGTATCGGCCACTCTCTGCCGCGATCCCATTCCTGAGTCCAGCCCAGCTCTGTGAAAAGCTGATCCAGAAGACCGCCGGTAAAACCCCAGATCACGGTCTCCTGGGCGAGGAAAGCAGGGCTGCGGAACGCTCGGGCACCACGTCTGACAGTAGCCATGAATCGATTCTGCGGGTCGAGCAGTTCCCGCACCGAAGCCTGAAAAACCCGTGCCGTCTCGGCGGGATCAACAGCATAGGCTGGAGACGGCACACGCCACCAGCCGAGTACCGGCGTCACCAGGAAATTGCTGACGGGCAAGCTTGCCTGCCCCAGCGTTCCGAGCACTCGCACTCCGGTGATATCCAGACCGGTTTCCTCCACAGCCTCGCGCAAAGCGGCCGCTTCGGGGCCGGAGTCTTCCGACTCCAGCCCGCCGCCGGGAAAACCGATCTGCCCTGGATGGTCCGTCAGCGTCGCAGCCCGCTCCACGAAGAGCACCTCGCAGTCCAGCGCCGCCGCCTCCGGACCCGCTTCCGAGCCGAAAAGGATGAGCACCGCCGCCTGACGAGCTGCCAGAGGATCCACCCGTCCGCGCTTGTCCTGCAGCGCCGGAACATCACCGGCTGCTGCCCGAGCGGCTAGGCGCTCAAGGTCACGTAAGCCGCTCATAGTTCGCGGGCCGTCGTCAACATGTGCTCATAACGCATTCTGCTGGCGCTGATGCGCCTGCCGTAAAGCCGCAGCATCTGCATTATCCGCCCGCATCGCAGCTAGCAGTTCCTCATTCCCGGGGGGGAGCTCATACTTCAAGAGCTTCTGGGCGCGCTCGGGGACGGTCTCTCCCATATTGTATGACGGACAGAGCGTGGCCACAACACAAGCCCCACAGGCCGGCTTCCGGGAGTGGCAAACCCTCCGCCCGTGGAAGATCACGCGGTGAGAGAGCATCGTCCAATCCTTCGGCTCGATGAGCTCGGCGACATCGGCCTCGACGATCAGCGGATCCTCGGCATCGGTCCAGCCGAATCGCCGGACCAGTCTGCCGAAATGCGTGTCCACGGTGATCCCCGGCACCCCGAAAGCATTGCCGAGCACCACATTCGCGGTTTTGCGCCCGACGCCGGGCAGGGTCACCAAATCAGCGACGTTATCAGGGATCACGCCGTCGAAGTCGTCCATGATCTTCTGCGCCAGGCCGAGCAGGGAGCGGGTTTTGGCCCGGAAGAATCCGGTGGGCCGGATGATCTCCTCGACCTCCGCAGCGCTGGCCTGGGCCAACGACTCCGGATCCGGGTAGCGACGGAAGAGCTCTGGTGTGGTCTGGTTGACCCGGACATCCGCGGTCTGCGCGGAAAGCACCGTGGCGACGAGCAGTTCGAAAGGATTGCGGAAATCCAGTTCCGCATGGGCGTAACTGTAGGCTTCGGCAAGTATCCGGTTCATCTTCCGCGCCCTCCGCTTGAGGGCGAGCGGCGTCTCAGGCATGACAGGGCGCACCCGAGGCAGCTCTTCGGGGATGCGGGCTCATTGCTCTTCCGGCGCTCTTTCGACATTGCGCAGATCGCGCAGCACCGCGATGAGACCGTCCTGACTCTGGACCAGGAATTCGTGGCCGCGGTCTTCGAGAGCCAGGAACCAGATCCCGGGCTCTACGAGGTACTGCACCATTCCACTGCTCTCATCGACTGCCGAACGCGGTGTATCAACAGCGAACCAGAAGGCGCGGTACTCGACAGCAGAAGACCCGGCGGTAGCAACGATCTGCTCCGGCGCAACAGTGGTTGGCTCGGATTCCGACGCACCGGCCAGACCATTAGCTCCTGCAACAGCGGCTGACGTCGGATCTGGCGTGGAACCTGGACCTGGTTCTGAGGCCGGCTCCGAGTCTGGGTGCTGGCCGCTGAGCGGCTCCGCGTATGTCGATGCCATAGTGTCCACCGGAGCTTGAACTGCTGCGTCTTGAAATGCTGATTCCTGAGCTGCTGATTGCTGCGGGCCCGCTCTCTGCGGCCCCGAGTCACGAAGCACGGAACCTTGAGACGCAGCACCCTGATGCGCCTGATCCTCTTGATGGTAGGGGGAAGCCCAGGGCGCTACGGGGGCATGCCCGTGTGCGGCGCCCGGCCCCGACGCGGGTGACGCCGGAGAGAACAGCCCCGGCGCCCAAGAGGCGCAGACAGTCGCGAGCATCAGCCCCATGGAACCCACCAGGCCTACTGAATAGGCCCAGCCGAAGTTCGTGACGACGTTCAGGAAGTAATAGGCGAAGGCCAGGGAGGCGACTACTGAACCAAATTGATTGAGCGTCAAGGAGCCTATCCGATTCTCCTGCTGCTTGACCCGACGGAGCACCGTGAGCACCCCTAGCAGAAGCGGCAGCAGAATGCCGACCCCCAGGAAAAAAAGCCCATCCGTGTTCCAGAGGTTCCCGACTCTGAGCCGGGTGATCGTCAGTGGCAGAAGCGACCCGAGGAAGATCAGCACTACCGAGATCAGGACAACGACGTCACGGGTATCGAAGGGCCCCAGGGACGCCTCCGGTGCCGCGCCTACTGGGCCGGAGTGCGCCCGGTGCGCATTCTGGGTCACTGGGGTGTCAGAAGCCGCTGCTTCTACCTGCTCGTGATTCTGCTGAGACCACGGCTGGTTCCAGGCACTGGATTGCTGGTCGCTCACATCTCCTCCTCGTCGGTCCGGATCTGGGGCCACTTGCTCCCGGTTGACCTTCGGTCACCCCCCCGACTCGTTCCAAAAGTTCCCTCTCAGACTAACTAATCCAACCCTAGATCAGTGCTGATGAGTAACTTGACTCTGTATATCCCAGGCCTTTCAAAGCTATTTGAAGCGACTCCAAAGCGATGAAGCACCGCTCGGCCCATGGTTGGCACCGTTCAACGCAGCCGGCCGAGCAAAGTGTGACCCAGCGCACTACTCAGCCGCTCTGAGCACTAGGGTGAAAGTTAAGAACGAAGTCACAGAGAGGTGAACCAGTGATGTCGCAAGGAGAATCACGCACTGCGGAAACCTCCGGCCCGGAAGAGACCACACCTGGCCGGAGTGACGCGCTGGAGAACATGCTGCATGAAGATCGCAGATTTCCGCCGGATCCGGAATTCGCTGCCAAAGCGGTGGCCACGGAGAATCTCTATGCTGAGGCGGCGGCGGATCGGGAGGCCTTCTGGGCCAAACAGGCAAGGGAGCTGCTGAGCTGGGAAGAAGACTTTCAGCAGACCCTCGATTGGACCGATGCGCCCTTCGCCCGGTGGTTCACCGGCGGGAAGATCAATGCCGCCTATAACGCCCTGGATCGTCACGTCGAGGCCGGCAAAGGGGACAAAGTCGCCATCTACTGGGAGGGCGAGCCCGGGGATGCCCGGGAGATCAGCTATGCCGAGCTCACCGAATCGGTCAAAAAAGCTGCCAACGCCTTCAAGAGCCTCGGGGTGCAGAAAGGCGATCGGGTAGCCATCTACTTGCCGATGATTCCCGAAGCCGTGGTCTCGATGCTAGCCTGCGCACGGATCGGGGCCGTGCACTCGGTGGTGTTCGGCGGGTTCTCCGCGGAGGCGCTAAGAAACCGGATCGACGACGCCGAGGCCACTCTGGTGGTCACCGCAGACGGCACCTATCGTCGAGGAGCACCCAGCTCACTCAAACCCGCAGTCGATGAAGCCCTCAACTCGCCGGGGCACACGGTGCAGCATGTGCTCGTGGTCAAGCGCAACGGTGAGCCGGTGGAGTGGACCGAAGGGCGCGACCTCTGGTGGCAGGAGACGGTAGAGACCGCCGATCCCGAACACCGCGCCGAAGCCAACGATGCCGAGCATCCGCTGTTCATCCTGTACACCTCGGGCACCACGGGAAAACCCAAAGGGATCCTGCACACCACCGGCGGCTATCTGACCCAGACCGCGTTCACGCAGAAGAATGTCTTCGACCTCCATCCGGATGAAGATGTGTACTGGTGCGCGGCGGATATCGGCTGGGTCACCGGCCACAGCTACATCGCGTATTCCCCGCTCATCAACGGCGCATCGATGGTGATGTACGAGGGCACACCGGACACCCCGCATCAAGGCCGTTGGTGGGAGATCGTGCAGAAGTACGCAGTGACGATCCTCTACGCCGCCCCCACCGCGATCCGAACCTTCATGAAATGGGGCCGCCAGATCCCCGGCGAATACGATCTCTCCTCGCTACGCGTACTCGGCTCCGTGGGCGAGCCGATCAACCCCGAGGCCTGGATCTGGTATCGCGACGTCATCGGCGGCGGCAAGACACCCATTGTGGACACCTGGTGGCAGACGGAGACCGGCGGCATGATGATCTCCCCGCTACCCGGGGTCACCGCGACCAAGCCCGGCTCGGCGCAGGTTCCGCTCCCGGGGATCGAGGTCGATGTCGTGGATGATCTCGGCCAGCCGGTAGCCAACGGCCAGGGCGGCTACCTCGTGGTGAAGTCCCCTTGGCCTTCGATGCTGCGCGGCATCTGGGGCGATCCGCAGCGGTATCGGGATACCTACTGGTCAAGATTCGATGACATGTACTTCGCCGGTGACGGTGCGAAGAAAGACGATGACGGGGATATCTGGCTCCTGGGCCGGGTAGATGATGTCATGAACATCTCCGGGCATCGGCTCTCCACCACGGAGATCGAATCCGCCCTGGTGAGCCACCCCTCAGTGGCCGAAGCCGCCGTCGTCGGGGCCAGCGACGAGACCACGGGCCAGGCGGTGGTAGCTTTCGTGATCCTGCGCGGCTCAGCTGCGGAAGACTCCGATATCGAGCAGAATCTCCGGAACCATGTAGCCAAGGAGATCGGGCCGATCGCCAAGCCGCGGCAGATCCTGGTGGTGTCCGAGCTGCCCAAGACCCGGTCCGGGAAGATCATGAGAAGGCTGCTGAAGGATATTGCCGAGGGCCGCGAAGCAGGCGACGCGACGACGCTCGCCGACGCCGGGATCATGCAGGTCATCGCGCACAGTTTGAAAAAATAGAATACGGAGCATGAACGCAAAGGCGCCAAGAAGCTGCACCGTCGCAGAGAGTCATCGGATGCCACGGAGCGGAACTCCGGAGATGTTGAGCTCGGTTTCATGGCGATTCCATAATGCGGTTGCACGCAGCCTAAAATCGAAGCATGCACTTTCACGGATGCCTCATGGTGAGAGTTGAGCGGGCGGTGTTATCCGTGTTGTCATTACCCGTATTATCAGCACGAGAGCCACGAGAGCACAGCAGTCGCACTGATGATCGGGGCAGTCGATGACCGGCGAAGAAGCGGGTATCTCCGGGCCGGTCTGGCTGCCCACCGAGCCACCGAGCCTGGCCGAGTACCTGGCACCTAATCTGCAGCCGTATCCAGTGCTGCCCGTGATCGCGCTCATCGCCGCCCTGCTGTATCTCACCGGGGTGATCCGGCTCTGGTCCCAGGGGCGGAAATGGTCGATTCCGGCGACGATCTCTTTCCTGGCGGGCTGTCTCACCATCATGGTGGTGATGGGCGCGGGCATCGAGGGTTACGGCATGAAGATGTTCTCGATCTTCATGTTCCAGCAGCTCACCTTGATGATGGCAGTACCGCCGCTCCTGGTCTTCGGCTCTCCCGGCCGGCTACTGCTCCGGTCGATGCCGCATCGCGGCCTGGGCGGCACGGCCCTGCGGGTGGCCTTGGGCTCCCTGCGTTCCGGCTGGGCCCGGTTCCTGCTGCACCCAGCCTTCATGGTCCCCCTCTTCCTGCTCAGCTTCTACGGCCTCTACTTCGCCGGCCTGGTAGATAACCTGCTACCCACATGGTATGGGCATATGGGCCTGGAAATCCTCTTCCTGGTCGCCGGGATCCTCTTCACCATCCCGATCATCTCCACGGACCCGCTGCCCCGGCGGCAAGGGTATATGGGCCGGATGATGGACCTTGTTTCAGAAATGCCCCTGCACGCCTTCTTCGGCGTGATCGTGATGATGGCCAGCGCCCCGATGGTCACCTTCTTCAGCGATATGCCGCAGGCCTGGGGCATCGACCCGATGCGGGATCAGGGTGTGGCCGGCGGCCTGGCCTGGTCTTATGGAGAACTTCCATCAGTGCTCTTGCTGCTCCTGGTCCTCTACCGCTGGCAGCGCGATGACACCCGCACCGCTCGTCAAAAGGACCACGACGCTGATCGATCGGGCAAGGACCCGGAGGATCTCTCCGCATACAACGCGTATCTGGAAGGCCTCGCGAAACGGAGCTGACAGCAGGCCTGCGGCATAGGGCATACTGAAGTCATGACCTCGATCGGCAACCTGTTGGTGCTCAACGGACCGAATTTGAACCTGCTCGGCACCCGGGAGCCGGAGATCTACGGCACAGCGACCCTGGCTGATGTCGAAAGGCTCTGCGAGGAGACCGTTGCGAGCTCCGGTTACACCGTGGAGTTCCAGCAGTCCAACCACGAAGGCGCACTGATCGACGCGATCCACGCGGCCCGAGAGGCCGCAGCCGGCATCGTGATCAACCCGGGGGCGTACAGCCACACCTCGATCGCTTTAAGGGATGCGTTGGCCGGCGTGGAGCTGCCCAGTGTCGAGGTGCATATGTCCAATGTGCACAGCAGAGAAGAATTCCGGCACCATTCCTACCTCTCCGCCGTGGCCGATGCCGTGATCGTGGGAGCGGGCGCCGACGGCTACCGGCTTGCACTGCTGTACCTGCTCCGCACACTCGGCTCGAACTAGGCAGAACTAGCCGGATCCCCTACCCCGCCGTGCAGCGGCCTGAGGAGACCTGAGCGTTCATACCGTCGGCATTCTGCAGCACCGACGACACCTGATCCAGGGTGAAGGCGTAACCAACCTGCTGGTTGGAATCAGATTTCGCGAAGATCACGCCAGCCACCCGGCCGTCCATGCTCAGCAGCGGGCCCCCGGAGTTCCCGGGTTGGACATCGGCGGCCAGCTGGTAGACCTCTTGCGGCTGCGGGTTGTTCCGGTAGATATCCGGAACCATCATCTGGCCACGGTAGGAGACGCTGGCAGGTTTGGTCTGGAAGGGGCCACCGAAGGGGTAGCCTTCCACCGCGGCCATCGAGCCGTTGGGCAGGTCGGTGCCGAGCGGGATGGCGGGCAGATCCAGCCCATCCACCGCAATCACCGCAATATCCTGCTGCGGGTCAAAGTAAACGACCCGGCCCGGCAGCGCACCGCCTGGAGCTTCCACCACGGGCTGGTTCACCCCAGCGATCACATGCGCATTGGTGACCACCTTGCCCGGAGCCACGACGAAACCAGTTCCAGTCTGGTTCTGCCCGCATTGGAAGGCCATACCGGTGATTCTGAGCACGGAACGAGCCGCATTATTGAGCTCTACGGTATCCACCCGAGCATCAGGCGGGGCGACGGGCTGAGCGGGGCCGAGGGTCTCAAAGAGCTGCGGGATACCCTGCTGGATCACCGCAGACCGCCACTGGGCGATGACCTGCTGCACCGGGGCCGGAGTCCAGGAGTCGATGGTGCGCAGGATCGCGGACTGGCCGATCGCCTGGGAAACCCAGGGCACACCGAGCGCGGAGACGCCGAGCGAGACCGACATGACGATGAGCGCCGTGATGATGAGCGAAGCCACCGCACCGAGGACGCGGTTCATAGCCCGTAACGGCTGGATCCGCACCCCGCGGCTGAGCAGCTGACCCACCCCGGCACCCAGCGAGTAGCCGATCGCTATCAGCACAACCACGGCACCGATAACTGCAGCCAGCCGCCAGGAGCTGTTTTCAAGCCAGGTGTTGACCAGGGGCAATGCGAAGAACGCTGCGATAGCACCCGCCGCGAAACCGATCACGCTGCACAGGCTCAACACGAACCCGGCCTTCCATCCGTAGATGAACTGCCAGAGCAGCAGGAGGAACAAGGGAATGTCCAGCCAGCCGAATCCGAACATCAACACGCTCCTCACTCGGTACCCGCTTAAGTTTATCCGGCCTTTATGAGCCTTCCTTGTGCCTCGGTGATCTGGCGGTTGCGCGGGGAGCTTGCCAAGATGACGCCAAGTACGTCACATTTATGACGATTATCTGCAACAATCAGAACTAATTACAGTTTGTTCACCTATCAGGAGAGTCCATGGACATCGAGGTACTTCGCCGCGCGCCGCTTTTCGCAACCCTTGACGATGAAGCGTTCCGGTTACTGACCGATGAGCTGGCCGAGGTGGACCTCGCCCGCGGAGCGTCGGTCTTCCATGAGGGCGATCAGGGAGATCAGCTGTATTTCATCGTTTCGGGGAAAGTGAAACTGGGCCGTACCGCACCGGACGGCCGGGAGTCGCTGCTGGCGATACTGGGCCCGGGCGAGCTGTTCGGCGAAATGGCCCTTTTTGACCCGAGTCCGCGGACCGCGACTGCCACAGCGGTCTCCGAGACCCGGCTCGCCGCCCTGCGCAATGAAAGCCTGCGCGCCCTGCTGCAGAGCCGCCCGGAGGTGTCCGCGCAGTTACTGCAGGCCCTCGCCCGGCGGCTACGACGCACGAATGACAGCCTGTCGGATCTAGTCTTCTCGGATGTCCCAGGGCGCGTCGCCAAAGCCTTGATTGACCTCTCCGAGCGTTTCGGACGGCCGGCTATCGACGGCATCCTAGTGGCGCACGAGCTCACCCAGGAAGAGCTGGCTCAGCTGGTGGGCGCTTCCCGGGAGACCGTGAACAAGGCCCTTGCGGAATTCGTCCAGCGCGGCTGGCTACGCCTGGAGGCGCGCGCCGTCGTCATTCTCGACGTCAACCGGCTGCGCCAGCGCTCCCGTTAATCTCGTCTGGTCTCATCGTCCCATCGCGCAGTGCGGAACCGAAGGCGTCTACCGATCCCGGCAGACGCCTTCGGTGCTGGTGGGGGTATCAATCTCCAGCCAGAATTCACCGTCCTCGGTGACCAGCCGTGGCTGGAACGCGAGCACGGGCCTGTGGTGGTTGAGGTAGGCGATACATCCGCGTGATCTGGCGATCTTACTCAGGATCAGCTGGCAGCCGGAGCTGACCAACTGATCCAGCCTGCGGCCCACAGTATTGGCCGCGCCTACGGCGTCCCCGAGTCCGGTGCTCTCCCGCTCCTGCAGCAGATGCGCCGGGCAGAGCCAGTCCACCCAACCGCTTTTGCTGACCAGCGGTGACGCCGCTTGATGCGCGGGCAGAGCGGCGGCAAAGTACCGGGTGTTGAAGCGGCGATGCGCGAAGTCCGGGCTGATCCAGTTCATCAGCGGCTTGAGCAGATCTGTACGCAGCGAAAGGCCGTGCTTCCCCAGGAGCTCCTGGAACGTGATGTCCTGGGATACGAGCGCCTCGCGTTTGGCATCCCATTTGGGGGAGGGCGCCACTTCGACCACGGAGGACGTGTAGCTGCCCGCCAGGAGAACCCCGGTCTCTTCGAAGACTTCACGGATTGCCGCGACGATATGCAGCCGGGCAAGCCTGGGGTCATCCATGCCCATGGCTTTCGCCCACATCGCCGGGGACGGCCCCAGCCAGCCGATCTCGGCTTCGTCTCCGGTCTCGACGCTGCCGCCCGGGAAAGCTATGGTCCCCAGCGGCGAATATCCGCGGTGGTAGCTCAACAAGGCCTTCGGCCCGCGCGGGCTGTCTCGCAGTAGAACAACAGAGGAAGCGTAACGTGCCTTAGACGGGGTTCGTGCACCGTGCTCCGCCCAGCTCTGGGCAGCATCGAGCTCATCCTGCCATAGCGGGAAACGGTGCTTACGCGGTGATTCTCCGGGAAAGGCCCGGCGGCTATCTAAACTCAACAATCAGCTCAACTTCCACCGGCGCGCCCAAGGGCAGCGCCGCTACTCCTACTGCAGATCTAGCATGGACGCCGGCCTCGCCCAGCACTGTGCCGAGCAGATCCGAAGCTCCGTTGATCACCGCTGGCTGAGCGGTGAAATCCGCGGCAGATGCCACGAACCCCACCAGCTTGACGACCCTGGTGATCCGGTCCAGATCGCCGATCATGCTCTTCACCGCGGCGAGGGCGTTCACAACGCAGATCTCAGCGGCTTTCTGCGCGGCCTCCAGGGAGACTACCTGTTCTGTGTGCCCTGCGCCATGAGCAGCAGCATCCGCTTGCGGCGCTTTGGCTTGACCGACTTTCCCTTGGGCAACGAGTTTCCCGCCGACAAGAGGCAACTGGCCGGAGGTAAAGACCAGATCACCGCTGATGACGGCCGGTACATAAGAGGCGAGAGGGGCCGGGGCTTCAGGGAGTTCCTGGCCCAGTTCAGCAAGACGGCGCTCGACCGCTGACACTGCGGAACCAGCCTGAGTCATTACTGTTTCTGCCGCTTCAGATAGGCGACCAGGCCGTTACCCTGGGGGCCAGGAACTACCTGGACGAGCTCCCAGCCGTCGGCACCCCATTGATCAAGAATCTGCTTCGTCGCATGGACGATCAAGGGGACAGTTGCATACTCCCAAGTGGTCATAGGAATCACCATAGCTTGCCCCGTTAGACTAGAGAAATGGCAGAACGCAAGAACCCCTTTCTGGACACCGCTACAACGATGGGGAAACTCTTCGGTTTCTTCTCGGTGAGCCTGCTCTGCGGTGTGCTGGTCGCCGGGCTCATGGTGCCGGTAGTGGCCGCCACCAGCAGCGCCGCAACGACGTCCATCAGCGCTGTGGGCGAGCTGCCCAATGAGTTGAAGATCGACGCCCCCGCCCAAGGCACCAGGATCCTGGCGGCAGACGGTTCGCTGATCGCGAATATGTACTTCCAGAACCGCACCCCGGTAAATCTCGATCAAATGTCGCCGTACATCAAGAACGCTGTGGTAGCGATCGAAGATGAGCGCTTCTACCAACACGGCGGCGTGGACGGCACCGGCTTGGTCCGGGCAGTGGTCGCCTCTGCTTTCGGCCAGCGTCAGGGCGCTTCCACGATCACTCAGCAGTACGTGAACAACGTGATCTTCCAGACTCTCGAGGCGCAGGGCCGCAGTGATGAGATCCGCCTCGGCGCAGCCAAGGGCGTCGCGGATAAGATCCGCGAGATCAAGCTGGCTGTCTCCCTCGAGGAGCAGTACAGCAAAGAGGACATCCTCAAGGGCTATCTGAACATCGTGAACTTCGCCAATGGCAGCTACGGGGTTCAGGCTGCTGCCCAGTACTACTTCCAGATCGATGCCAAGGACCTGACGCTAGCGCAGTCCGCTCTGCTGGCCGGTATCGTGAATAGCCCGAGTTATTACGACCCGGTGCGGAATCCGGATAACGCCCAAGCCCGTCGGGACGAAGTGCTCGGCAAGATGCTGCAGCAAGGCATGATCCAGCAGGCGGAATACGATGCCGCTATTGCGGAACCGATCACCGTGACCCAGAACCCGGCACCGAACGGCTGCGTGGCCTCCGCCACGGCCCCATTCTTCTGCGATTACGTCAGCAACGTCATCCTCAACGACTCCGCCTACGGAGCTACCCAAGAAGATCGGCAGCAGCTTCTGCTGCAGGGCGGCCTGACGATCACTACGACCCTGGATTCCGGGGCGCAGGCCAAGGCGCAGGAGCAGGTCAACAACACCATCCCGGCCGCAGAGCTGGCGGAGACGAGCCGTGGCGCTGCGATCACCAGCATCGAACCGGGTACCGGTAAGGTCCGGGCGATGGCGCAGAACTTCCAGATGTCGCCGCAGCAGGCCCCAGGGCAGACCTCGTATAACTTCAATGTGCCGAAAATCGATAAAGAGGGCAATTCACTGGGCGGCCTGGGCACGATGCAGGTCGGCTCGACCATGAAGCCCTTCACCTTCGCCTCCTGGCTGGACGCGGGCAAGTCGATGAACACGGTTGTCGATGGGACCAGGCGGGATTACCCGATGTCGTTCCGCTGGACGAACTCCTGCGGTACCACGAGCAGCAACTTCACCGGCACAAATATCCTGCAGAATGATGGTGACCGGAACTACCGTTCAATGTCTGTACTGCAGGGCCTGACCTCGTCTGTCAACACCATCACTTTCGCCAGCGCCGCGCAGCTGGACTTCTGCAATATCCAGAAGATGACGGAAGCCGCGGGACTCCGTGATGGTGAAACTGGTGATCCCATCAACTTCAATGAGGCAGCGATGCTCTTGGGCTCGACCGGCATTGCCCCGTTGACCATGGCGAACTCCTTCGCCACCTTCGCCAATAACGGCACTTACTGCACGCCGATCGTTCTGGAGTCCGTGAAGACTCCTTCTGGTGAAGAGCTTCCGGTGCCGCAGTCTGAATGCACTCAGACCATTAAGTCGGAAGTCGCTAACGGCGTGATGTACGGGCTGAAGGAAGTCGTGACCCGGGGCTCTGGTGCCCTTGTCCGGCCTACCATCAATAGTTCCTACGACATCGGCGTGAAGACGGGTACCACTAACTACGGTATCGATACCTGGATGGTCGGCACCACGAGCGGGTTGGCTACGGCCTCCTGGTTCGGCAGCCCCACCGGAAGCTTGGCTGAAGAGTATCGGAATCAGCGGATCAACATCAATGGTCAGTATTATGCACAGCTAGACGGCTCTCAGATCGCCGGTACCGCGTTCTCGAATTACATGAATGCCATTGCACCGGGCTATAACACCGACCTCTTCCCTGCACCTCCGCAGGAGATGATCAACGGGCGGTCATCACAGCAGAACAATAACAACAACTCCGTCCGCCCGCCATCAACTAATAACGCTACTCCCCGGCCTGTGGCTCCCCCAGCCAGCGCGCCGCCCGTCAACTCAGCGCCTCCTGCAGCACCCCCAGCCCCCGGGGGCAATAATTCCAGGGATGGGGGAGCTGAGGGAAGCAATCCTTGAGCCCCCGCACAGAGGAAGCAGGCAGTCCTCGACGGCCCTGGTTGAAGGGCTTAGGCGGTGCCCTGGCGCTGGGGGCTGCATGCGTTGCCTATGGCACTCTGATCGAACGGAACTGGTTCACGGTGCGTTACGAGACCGTGCCGGTTCTTCCGCCAGGGGCCGAGCCGGTCAAGGTACTGCATCTATCCGATATTCACCTGAACATCGGGCAGCATTGGAAAATGGCGTGGCTGCGGAGTCTGGCCGAGCTGGAACCGGACCTCGTAGTCAACACCGGGGATAATCTCACTCACCCGCAGGCCATTGCCCCGCTGCTGTCGGCATTGCGCCCGCTGACGGATCTGCCCGGGGTCTTCGTCCCGGGGTCCAATGACTATTACGCACCGAAGCTCAAGAACCCTGCGAGCTACTTCTTCGGCCCATCGAGCCTTAGTGTCCGCTCTAGCTCTAGCAGCTCTGGGAAACTCGCTCAGCGTGAGCTGGATACCGAGCGCATGCATGCCGGTTTCGAAGCCGCCGGGTGGGCCAATGTAACCAATCGTCATCATTACCTGATGCTGAACGGAACCCGCTTCAATTTCAGCGGTGTGGACGATCCGCATTTGAACCGGGAGAAGTACGCAGGCTGGCCGAGCAGCACCAGTGACCAGACGTCGGAGCAGCCGGTGCGTATCGCTCTGGCGCATGCCCCTTATCAGCGCGTGCTCGATCATTTCACCGGGGAAGGAGCGGGCCTGATCCTGGCTGGGCACACTCATGGCGGGCAGCTGCGCATCCCCGGCTACGGCGCTCTGGTGAGCAACTGCGATCTGCCACCGGCACAGGCCAGAGGGCTAACAGAGTGGCGAAGCGGAAAGCACCGAGCACCGCTGAATGTCTCCGGCGGCATCGGCACCTCCCGCTTCGCCCCTATCCGCTTCGCGTGCAGACCGGAAGCGGTGTTAATAACTTTGGTCGGCCGCTCCGAAGCATCAAGCGATGGGCGTTGATCCGAAAGCAGACTGCGCCATAGAGTGTACGAGGTTTCGTAAGGCCCTCTTTCTCACGGCTCAGGTTCTACTCAGCGCAGCCTGAGAGCATAATGAAGCTTATCGGAGGGAAAAGCCATGAATACTATGCAGAAGACGTCTCGCTCTTTCCGTAACTGGGCTGGGTTGGCGTGGATGCTCGCCCTCCCCTTCTCCGCCGTGGTCACGGTCATCATCTGGAACGACGCTCCGCACGCCGGGGCCTCCGGTATCCCGCTCACCCTGCTGAGCTCACTGACTTTGCTGACCCTCCTGACCGTAGGCGTGTACCGTTCGGCGAGCAGCACTACTTCCAGGAATCACGCTGAACAGTCCCCCGGCGCGGCACAGCGCAGGAGCAGCGGTATCACTCGGCGGCATTTCTGGGCCGGTTACTCTTCGGCTCTGATCGCCAGCGTGATCGCCGGGGGAATCGGGGCTTTCGCAGGGGCCGCGACTTTCCTGGCCGGTATCGCTGGAAGCAATTCCACGCAGGCACCGGCACAGCTGTTCACCGCTTTCGCTCTGCTGTCCATCCCGCTCGCGTTAGCGCTCCTGGCACCGCTGAGCCTCGTCACCAAACTACGCCGCTGGACTCCGGGGAAAGCTGCCTGGCGGCATCTGGTCACGGCCAGCCTGGCCATCGGCATCGGGGCATCTGCGCTGAGCGCCGCACAGGCCTCAGTCGCCTCCCCCGAGGTCGGCACCACCGCATCAGCGACGCAGTCCGTTTCCGACTGACGCTCCGGCCCCTGAGTAGGAGTAGGATGTTTAATCCGGTCACCTGACCCGCCCCGCCGCTGCTGATCAGCCGCGGCGAAACCTCATCTGAGCCAGGAACCGGGATCAGCCACCGCCAGCTACCGTCCCGAGAACTGACACATGACCGCCACTGCTCCGCCGCCCTCGAACCACCTGCTGCGCCGCCTCTTCCCGGTGCTCAAGCCCATTCTGCCGCGCCTGATCTTCGGCCTGATCAGCGCCCTGGCCGCAAGCATCGTCGCCCTGCTCATCCCCCAGGTCTACCAAACCCTGATCAACTCGGCGCTGTCTCCCGGAGGGGAGAGCACCAGGGTCTGGTTCGCAGCAGGGCTCGTCCTGCTCCTGGGCGTCCTTGAGGCCACATTCATCGCCTTACGGCGGTTCTTAGTGGTCGGCCCGGCCACCACCGTGGAAACCAGTATGCGGACCTCCTTCTACCGTCAGCTGCAGCAGCTCAGCCTGGCTTTTCACGATCGCTGGGGTTCAGGACAGCTGCTCAGCCGATCCATGACGGATCTGAATCTGTTCCGACGCTGGCTCGCCTTCGGCGCGATCATGCTGGTGGTCACCACCTTCACGGTAATCCTCGGCACAGTGCTGCTCTTCACGCTCAGCTGGGTTCTTGCACTGATCTTCGTCATGGTGGCCATCCCGCTGATCATCAACGGCTTCCGGTTCAGCCGCTACTACCGCCAGATCAGCAGACGGAGCCAGGATCAGGCCGGAGATCTGGCGACAGCGGTGGAGGAATCGGTCCACGGCATCCGGATTCTCAAGGCCTTCGGCCGCAGCAGGGAAGCCCTCGCGAGTTTCAGCGAGCAGGCAGAACAGCTCCGGGGCACGGAGATCCGCAAGGCTAAGTCTTTGGCCGTCTTCTCCCTGGTGGTCACGCTCCTGCCGGAATTGGCTCTAGGCACCGGGCTCATCCTGGGGGGGCTCCTGGTAGCCGCGGGAGAGCTGAGCATCGGCGGCCTCGTAGCGTTTTTCGCCACCGCCGCCATCATGACCGGGCCGGTGGAAAGCATCGGCCCGCTGCTGGCGATGACCCTGAGCAGTCGGACCGCGTTGGAGCGGTATTTCGAGGTCATGGATACGTCACCGGAGATCACCGACCCGGCTCAGCCGCGGGAACCGGCCGCCCCGCATGGCGAGCTGGTGCTGGATCAGCTGCGGTTCCGCTATCCAGGCGCTGATGCGGAGGTGCTCGCCGGAGTGGATCTGACTATCCGCCCGGGCGAGACCATGGCTCTGGTCGGAGTCACCGGATCCGGCAAGAGCACCCTGCTCCACCTCATCCCCAGGCTCTACGAGGCCAGTGGGGGATCCATTCGGATCGATGGCGTAGATATTCGCGATCTTCCACTGGAGGCCTTGCGCACCATGGTATCCATCGCCTTCGAGGACACGATCCTCTTCTCCGCAACGGTCCGGGAGAATGTGCTACTGGGACTCAGCCCCGAACTCGCGCAGCAGGAAGCCGAGGCCATCCTCACCGAGGCTTTGGACGTCGCGCAGGCGGATTTCGCCTATACCCTCCCCGAAGGGCTCAACACCACGATCGGCGAACAAGGCCTCAGCCTCTCCGGCGGGCAGCGGCAACGGCTCGCACTGGCCCGAGCCATCGCCGCGAAGCCGGCGATCCTGGTTCTCGATGATCCGCTTTCCGCTCTCGATGTGGCTACCGAAGAACGAGTGGAAGCCCGGTTGCGCGAAGTGCTCGCGGGGACCACCACGCTCATCGTGGCGCACCGGCCTTCTACCGTCGCCCTGGCGGATCGGGTGGCGTTACTGCAGGACGGCCGGGTGAGCGCGGTGGGGACGCATGCCGAGCTGATGGCCGGCAACGCCCATTACCGTCACGTACTCGCTGACCTCGGCAACGGGCAGGATGCCGAACAAGAACAAACCGTCGCCCAGAGCACCGAGTCGGAAGGAGTGGCACCGTGAGCGGGATCGGAACCGCGGATGAAGACCGGGTGCGTCTGGACAAGACCCAGTCCCGGGTCGTCCGGGCCCGCTCGCTGCGCTTGCTGGGCCAACTGCTGCGGCCCGTGCGGGGCAAGTTCATCCTCACGGTGGCGTGCGTCGTGCTCTCCCAGGCGGCGCGGGCCGCCGGCCCTCTGATCATCGCTTTCGGCATAGACCGGGCTCTGCCCGCCCTGCAGAGCGGGGATCCCAGGCAGCTCGTCCTGGCCGGCGGCGGGTACCTCCTGGCCGCCGTGCTCACCGCCGTGCTCACCGCCGGTTATGTGACCGCCACGGCGCAGTTGAGCCAGGCGATGCTCCTGGACCTGCGGCGGCAGGTCTTCCGGCATACGCAGCGGCTCAGCCTGGAATTCCATGAGCGATACACCTCGGGGCGGATCATCTCCCGGCAGACCTCTGATCTGGAAGCGCTCCGCGAACTTCTGGATTCCGGAATCTCCTCGCTCGCCTCCGGGGCCGTTTTCATGGTTTTCACCGCGATCACCCTCGTCACTCTCGATGCGCAGACCGGGCTGATCATCCTCGCCGCCGCCGTGCCGATGTTCCTGTTGACGCGCTGGTATCAGAAGCGTTCCCAGGTCGCTTTCCGCGCTTCCCGGGTGGTCTCCGCCAGGCTCATCGTGCACTTCGTGGAGACCATGACCGGCGTCCGGGCGATTAAGGCGTTCCGCCGCGAGAAGAACAGCGCCCGGCAGTATTCGAAGCTGGCCGAGGATTATCGCCGGGTGACCATGCGCTCAATCAACCTGAACGCGGTGTTCCAGCCCGGACTGGTGCTGATCGGCAACGCCACGATCACCGCGGTGCTGCTGCTTGGCGGATTCCGGGTGGTCGAGGGAACCCTGACGGTGGGCGTTCTGCTCGCGCTACTCCTGGCGACCAAGCGATTCTTCGCCCCGGTGGATCAGCTCGCCATGTTCTATACGTCTTTCCAGTCAGCCCAGGCAGCGCTGGAGAAGGTTTCCGGGCTCCTCGAAGAAGAACCGAAGGTCATTGAACCCGCCAGGCCCACACCGCTGCCCGCGCCCCGGGGGGAGGTCTTCTTCGAAGACGTCGAGTTCCGCTACGGGAACGGCCCTATCGTGATGCCGGAGCTGAATCTGCACATTCCCGCAGGTCAGACGGTCGCGGTCGTCGGCCAGACCGGGGCCGGGAAGTCCACTCTGGCCAAACTGCTGGCCCGCTTCTATGATGTGACGGCCGGTTCGCTCACGCTGGACGGAGTACCGCTGCACCAGCTCTCCTCGACGGATCTGCGCCGGGCCGTCGTGATGGTGACCCAGGAGGCGTTTCTCTTCAGCGGCACCGTGGCAGAGAACATCGCCCTGGGCCGCCCTGAAGCCACTCGCCAGGAGATCGAAGAAGCAGCGCGGACCGTGGGCGCGCACGATTTCATCGAACAGCTTCCGGAAGGCTATGACACCGATGTCAACAAACGCGGGGGCCGAGTCTCCGCCGGGCAACGTCAGCTGATCTCTTTCGCCCGGGCGGTTCTTGCCTTACCCGCCGTGCTGATCCTCGATGAAGCGACGGCTTCGCTGGATATCCCCTCGGAGCGGGTCCTGCAACAGGGATTACGGCAGCTGCTCGGCTCCGCCGCCGAGGAGCAGCGGACAGCGATCATCATCGCGCACCGGCTCTCCACCGTAGCGATCGCGGACCGGGTGCTCGTCGTGCACGAGGGCCGGATCATCGAAGACGGCAGCCCGGATGAGCTCATCGCTGGAGGCGGCCGGTTCGCCTCATTGCATGAAGCATGGCGGAACAGCCTGGTGTAACGCGGAGAGCGCGCCCACCAGGCTGCCCAGCCGACAGCCGGCTGCCAGTGATCAGCGCAGTACCGCGCCCCGCACTTCGTCGAAGACGGGGAGCTCTTCGGCGATGCCCGCCCCTGGCGAGCGCAGCAGTTCAGGGGCTGCGGCACGCTGCGCTGCACGCTGTTCGCGCGGCGGCACCCCGTTGACCGAACTAGTATCCAAGGCGTAGCTGGCGATCACCCAGGCCATCGCGTCGGAGTTGACGTCGATAGCACGGCGATTGATGTTGTTGAGCGTGTCTCCCGCGGAATGATAGTTGGGATCAGCCGGCTGACCAGCAACCCCATTCCAGCGCGCAGCTTGCTCTTCAGTCAGCGGAGCAATTCCAGTGAACAATCCTGCTGAGGGAATTCCAGCCCGAGCGAAGTACACATGGTCGGTACCGCCGCCGAGCGGCTGCTTATCCGGAACGATTCCTTTCTCGTTCTGGATATAGCTCGCAAAAGCGTTCGCCATTTCTCGTGAGCCAACAGGCTCGGTGCTCGAGGGGCTGGTGTTATAACCATTGACGAAGTAACCGGCATTTGGGGAGCCGATCATATCGAAGTTGAGATACATGGCAATATCAAGCTGCTGTTCGAAAGGCATCTTCTCGACACAAGCCCTGGAGCCGATGAGCCCCAGCTCTTCAGCACCCCACCAGGCAAAACGGACCGAGTTCTCAATCTGAGGGTTACTGCCAAGCTGCAGAGCGGTCTCCAGAAGAGCCGCAGAACCGCTAGCGTTATCGTTGATACCGGAACCGGCAGGAACACCGTCCAGATGTGTACCGGCCATCACCACGTTATCGGTGTGGCCGCTGCGAGTCTGGGCAATAACGTTCTTCTCCTTAGTCTGCTCAATACGGACCTGGATATCCACGGTGATCCTGCTGCCCTGACGCTTCAGAAGAGCCTGTCCGGTGTCACCGGACAGAGCAGCTATAGGGATTCCGGAGGCGTCTTCACCAAGATTTCCGTTGAACGAGCCCGGAGCGCTGTTGTAGATCAGAGCGGCGCTCGCCCCAGGCTGAGTGGCCAGTTGCTGCTTCTGTGCGAAGGTACACTGTCCGCGCTGAATCAGCACAATGGCCCCCCGAGTAGTCGCGGGATAGTCGCTGGCCTGGCAGCCAACTCTGGAAGCTACCCGCAACGGTGCCGTAATTCCATCGACCGGTGTGCTTGCAGAATAGTCAAAAGCACGACCATCATAATTCGTCTTGCCTTGGCTGATCTTAGTGCGCTCCACAGTGCTCTTGCGATACGTGAACTCAGGAGTGCTCACCCGGAACCCTGCCTGCGTCAGCTTATTCACCACGTATTCGAGGCTGCGTTCATACCCGGAGGTTCCCGCAGCGCGGTTTCCGTTATTGGTCTGCGCAATACGCTGGAATGCTTGCAGCTGACGGAAGACGCCGTCCGTGGTGACCTTCTGGGTCAGCTCCAGTGGCAAAGGCGCTGGCCCGGCCTGAGCCGGTATAGCGGAGCCTGCCAAGACGGTACCCATCATTGCTGCTGTGGCGAATCCTGCGATTACCGCGGCCCATGAGTTGCGTTTATGGCGCGATTCAGTCCTCATCATTACCTTCCCCTCATCCCGGTCGTTCAACACTGAAATCACCGATCCCGAAAGACCATGGTGCTATGCGCTCCATAAGAAAACGGTAAGAGTTCTTTTACCCTCCCAACTGGACGCTGAGATGACAAGAGAATTTCCAGAAAGTACTCGGAGTGCGTAAAGTCTCGTAACATCCGAAAGCCTCTTGCCCGTTTGGCCCGGCTGCTGGGTTTGGGCGCATCCGGGAACGTCGGCTATCCTTGGTAAGTTGCTTTCGTGACATCGCTCCGCTTCGGGGCTCCGGAAGCAGCGGGGTGTGGCGCAGCTTGGTAGCGCGCGTCGTTCGGGACGACGAGGCCGCAGGTTCAAATCCTGTCACCCCGACACATTTAGTTGGGCCGCTCTGATGACGATGGAATCTGGGTCCATCTCCTGGTTCGATGAGACAAAAACGACCGTACGGGGATTTTGCAAACCCCGTACGGTCGTTGAAATATTTTGCTAAATAAAATTATTTCTCATATACGATATTCCCATCAAATATCGTATAAGCTACATTGAGCGACTCGACATCACCAGCAGCAACTTGATTGATATCTTTATCAAAAACGCAAATGTCAGCAGAATTACCAGGAGCAAGAGTCCCCCTAGAGCCTTCAGACTTGCTTTGCCACGACGCTTTAGCGGTCATGGTCCGCAGAGCTTCTTCAAGAGAAATCGCCTGGTCCTTCCCAATATCTTGACCAGAGCTAGTCTGCCGATCCATCAGCAAAGAAACATACTTCCGCCAATCTGGGGTTTCCACGGGAGCGTCAGAACTTGTCATTATCTGCACACCCTTATCAAGCGCAGATCGATATGGAAGTGTTATGTATCCTGCAGGTCCAGTTTCTGCGGTCTGCGCAGAGAGACCCGGCTGCATAGTCACGCCGATACCTAATTTTTCCAGAGAATCAAGATGTTCATTCGTGCAAGAATTTGCATGTATTAAGAAATGCCTAGGGTCAGGCCTCGGATTATTTTTCATGGCTGCTTCGATTCCACGGATAACGATTCCAATATCATTAGCGCCGGTCACATGGTAGCCAATTTGCAGACCTCGATCATGCACGTTCTGAAACATTGCAAATAATTCTTTTTCCTTAAGCTGAGGAGTATCACCCGCGACCACCAGGGGATCTCCAAGACTATCTGCGAAGAGTTTTGTTGATTCAATTCGAATGAACTTCGGATCTAAATCTTGCGGCTTTTGCCAGGAGGAATAGAACTCATCTATCTGCTTCGAGGTTCCCCCCGTCTGCGGTGTTGGCGCCATCTGGACGTTAACACGCATCGGCAACTGCCCCGTACGCATGAGATCGAGGTAGACGTCCAAAGTATCCAGGCCGGTACCGGTTCCAGAACCCATTGCGGGGCCGATGACCGGCTCTGTGTAACTAGTGATTCCCAGCTGATGCATCTTCGCGAACGTCTCAGAAAGAGCTTTCTTCTGCTGTTCTTTCGTGTAGGGAGGCTGAACATTTTGGATCAGGTTCTGCGCTCCGCCATTCAGCTGCCCAGTTGGCTCCCCCGACACATTCAGCACGACATCAGGCCCAGAGCTCGCAGTGATCCCAGCCATTTGCAGCGCGATACTGTTGACAGTCGTAGAATGAGAGCTATTTTCTCGGATTGAGACAGGGTGCTGCTTTGATACTGCGTCGATGTCAGTCTTATTAAAGGACTGGCTTTCCGAATCAGAGAGGTTAGCCCTGTGTAAACCAAATGCTTTAATCCAGCTGTCTTGTGAAGATTGTTTTGATACTTCTTCTGAGATTTTATCTTGAATATCTTTGATAGATTTTGCCGAAGATAAATCTACAGTGAGAGGGGGCCTGGTGACCGCATACTGAGCAAAGTGAAAGTGAGTATCATTGATTCCTGGAATTACCGACCTTCCTTGTAAGTCGATAACCCTTCCCGCACTTTCGCCCAGACTGTCCACTTCAGAACCACCTACCGCCAAAATGCTATTCCCTCGCAACAGGATGCTAGTAGCTCGGGAATTATTAGCATCCATCGTCAAGATTTTACCATTTTTAAGTAAAATTAAATCTTGCGCTTTATTCGCAGCAAAAACTCCTGCGGTTGCGGAAGATCCAATAATACCTCCGGCAAGGATTCCCGCACCACCAACCATCAAAGCAGTTCTACGGCTCACTGAGTTAGACATTATATTATTTCTCCAGCCATTTTCGGCATCTATTTTCAATTGTATTAGATATAAATATCATATAATTCTATTATTTTCTTGTGCGTGCGCAGTTAATTTTATTTGATGATTTGCTTTTCACGGCAACGAAACCCGGTCATTAACCACATGAACTGCTGGCAATGAAGATCCCCTCGGCTCACGAAAGTGATCAGGAGTAAGAGTTTTCTGATTTACTGGATCATTTTTATCGATAAATAATTATCAGTTCACCACAGAAAGTCAGAATCCCCGAAAGTTTGGCGCACGTTTCGCGGTGAAAGCAGCCATTCCCTCTTTCTGATCCTCCATCGCGAAGGCTGAGTGGAAGAGTCTGCGCTCATATGTCACACCCTGCATAAGGCCGGTTTCGAAAGCGGCGTTGACAGCCTCTTTCGCGAGCATTGCTGCTGGCTTGAATTTCGCAGCTATCGTTTCCGCGACATTGAGCGCTTCATTCAGGACTTTGTCTGTGGGGGTCATCCGGGAGACCAAGCCCAGCTGTTCGGCTTCCGGAGCCTTCATCATCCGACCCGTGAGAATCATGTCCATAGCTTTGGCTTTACCGACCGCCCGGGTCAGCCGCTGCGAGCCGCCCATTCCAGGCAGAACACCGAGATTGATCTCCGGTTGACCGAAGCATGCGTCCTCGGCGGCGATGATGAGATCGCACATC
Organism: Acaricomes phytoseiuli DSM 14247; assembly: GCF_000376245.1. Classification (GTDB taxonomy): domain Bacteria; phylum Actinomycetota; class Actinomycetes; order Actinomycetales; family Micrococcaceae; genus Renibacterium; species Renibacterium phytoseiuli. Next base: position 101,073 of record NZ_AQXM01000059.1, read on the forward strand.
ATCGCCAGCTCGCATCCACCGCCGAGTGCATAGCCGGAGACCGCTGCGATGATTGGCGTACGCAGGCGAGTGAGATCCTCCCAGTGTCTGAACCAGTCCGTCAGGTACATCGCCATATAGCTTTTATCGGCCATTTCCTTGATGTCGGCGCCAGCCGCGAAGACTTTATCGGAACCAGTGATCACGATGGTCCCGATACCCGGATCCGCATCCAGCTCCTGAGCGGCTGCGACCAGCTCGTCCATCATGGCTTTGTTGAGCGCATTGAGCGCCTTCGGTCGGTTGAGCCGGATCAGCCCTACCCGGGGTCGGGGGCTCTGTTCAACAAGAATGGTTTCAGTCACGATGCTCCTCCTGTTGGGTGAAGAAATCTCCGACCGTCTCCGCTGAGACGCCTGCTAGCTCTGCTGGCTGCCACTGCGGGTCGCGGTCCTTATCGATGACCTGGGCGCGGATTCCTTCGCGCATATCGGGCTGGGCCAGCATCCGGATTCCTACCCGGTACTCCTGGTCCAGGACCTCACGCAGCCCCGGTAGCCGTGCAGCTCGGCGCAGGGACGCCAGGGTGACCGCGAGGGCTATCGGAGAACGGCTTTCGAACGCGGCCAGGGCACGACCCGCCTCGGGGTCCGTCTCCGCTGCTTCCCGGAGCGCACCTACCACTGCGAGCAGGGAATCACCCTCGTAGCAACGGTCGATCCACTGCTGCCGGGAGGCGAGGCTGCTCGGTTCCGGGACTTCCGCAGCCGCGGCTACCGCTTCGGCGGCATCATGCGTGGTGAGCGTTTCGATCAGCTCCGGCAACCGGGCTGCAGGGACGTAATAATCGGCGAGTCCCAGGTAGATCGCATCGGCGGCATCGAATTGCTGTCCGGTGAGCGCAGCGTGAGTGCCGGTCTCTCCCGGGGACCTGGAGAGCAGATAGGTGCCGCCCACATCCGGGACGAAGCCGATCATCGTCTCCGGCATCCCACAGCGTGAGCGCTCGGTGACGATACGCAGGCTGCCGTGCGCGGAGATCCCGATGCCGCCGCCCAGGACCACACCGTCCATCAGGGCTGCATAGGGCTTCGGATAGTTCGCGATGAGTTCGTTGAGCCGGTATTCCATCCGCCAGAAATCAGCGGTCGCCTGCCCCGGAGGTACTCCTTCGCGGATCTGCTCACCGGTGATGTCCCGGTACATCGCCACGATGTCCCCGCCCGCGCAGAGGCCGCGGTCACCGGCGCCTTGGATCAAGACCTGATGAATCTGTGGATCATCGGCCCACTCCTGCAGCTGCACCAGCATGGCTTCGACCATCTGGGCGGTCAGGGCGTTCAGCGCCTGCGGCCGATTGAGCGTGATGAGTCCCAGAACTCCGCGGCGCTCGAAGAGCACCTGGTCCTGATCCGCAGTGTTCACAGCAGGTTCCTCTCCGGAGTCCGCACTCTGCCTCTCTCAGCAGAATATACCGGTATCCGCGGCCAGAACTGAGCCGCGGAGCCCCTGGCGATCAGCAAAACTGTCACCGCTGCGGTCTAGTGTCAGGCTATGGCAAGCGCTCTTCAGATCACCCGTATGACCCTTTCGGATCAGCCTCGTGAACGTTTACTCGCCTTGGGCGCCTCCGCGCTCAGCGATGCAGAGCTCGTCGCGATTCTCCTGGGAACCGGCAGGGCGGGGGAAAGCGCCTTGCAGCTGGGGCATTCCCTGCTGAGCGAGTGGCACGGCGTTGCGGGGCTCTCCCGAGCTGATCCCGATGAGCTCGCTCGGCGCCCGGGCGTGGGTGCGGCCAAAGCAGCACGGCTGGTGTCTTCCTTCGTGCTCGGCAGCCGCGCCACGGCACCACCGCGGGGCGAGAAACTGAACAGCCCGGCTGATATCGCCCGGATCGCTGCGCCGTTGATCGGTTATTCCCGCAATGAGCAGGTAGTCCTGCTCATTGCCGATGGTCAGTATCAGCTGAAACGTGCCGAAGTCGTCTCGCAGGGCGATGCGACAAGCTGCTCTGTTTCAGTGCGTCGGGTTCTTTCCCTGACTCTGCGTCACGACGGTGTGGCTTTCGCTGTGGCACATAATCATCCCAGCGGCAGACTGGAACCGAGTTCCTTGGATGCTGCTTTCACCGCACAACTCCAAGTTGCTGCTTATGAGGTGGGGCTGACCTTCTTGGATCATGTGATCGTCGCCGGTCGGGATCATTTCAGCATCACCGGCCGGTAGCACCGGCCGGAGCAGAAAATCTTTTACTGCTGCTGGGCTGCTTTACGGCGGACCGGCCGCGTGAACAGCGTTTCCGCCTCCTCCAGGGACATCCCGTTCGTCTCCGGGATCTTGAAGTACACGAAGACGAAGGAGAGCAAGGCGAACAGTGCATAGAGCCCGTAGGTCACGGTAAGCGACATATCGGCGAGGACGGGGAAGCTAACGGTGATCGCGAAGTTCGAGATCCACTGCGCCATCGCGGCTACGCCAAGGGCCTTGGCGCGGATCCGGTTGGGGAAGATCTCGCCGAGCAGAACCCAGACCAGCGGGCCCCAGGAGACGCCGAAGGAGATCACGAAGACATTGGCGGCAACGAGAGCGATGGGCCCCCAGGCTCCGGTGAGCGCAACCTCGCCATTGACTTCGCCGGCGTTGGAGAATGCCAGCGCCATCGTGCCCAAAGTCACCGCCATGCCGATTGAGCCGGCCAAGAGGATCGGACGGCGGCCCACACGGTCCACGAGCAGAATGGCCACAACGGTCACGGCGACATTGATGATCGAGGTGACCACGGAAATAAACAGGGAGTCGGACTCCTGGAAGCCCACCGACCGCCATAGCGTCGTGGAATAGTAGAAGATCACGTTGATGCCCACGAACTGCTGGAACATCGATAGCGCGATGCCGATCCAGACGATCGGCAGCAGCCCGAGCCGCCCTCCCGTGAGCTTGGCGTTGCGGGTTTTGATTTCCTCGGAAATCGCGGTGCGGATCTCCCGCACCGCCTTCGTCACGTCTTCAGCAGGCCAAAGCGAGGCGAAGATCTTCTGCGCCTCTTCATCGCGCCCTTTCTGCATGAGATAGCGCGGGGATTCCGGCAGACGCAGTGCGAGCACGCCGTAAACCACTGCGGGCACAGCACCCGCGAGGAACATCCAGCGCCAGGCCTCCCAGCCGAACCAGAAGGGCTCCCCGGCTCCGCCGGCGGAATTGGCGAAAAGCGCATCCGACAGCAGCGCAGCGAAAATACCCAGGGTGATCGCCAACTGCTGCAGCGAGGCGAGGCGTCCGCGGATCAGCTTAGGTGAGATCTCCGCGATGTACATCGGGGCTACCACCGATGCGATGCCGATGCCCAAACCACCGACAATCCGCCAGAGCACCAAGTCCCAGACGGCGAAGGCCCAGCCGGTACCGAGTGCAGAGATCAGGAACATCGTAGCGCCCACGAGCATCGTCGTCCTGCGCCCGTAACGGTCAGCGATCCTGCCCGCCAGATAAGCACCCACAGCACAGCCCAGCAGCGCTGAAGCCACGGCGAAACCCGTCACCGTGGGGCTCAGCTCGAACTGGCTTTCCACGGCGTTGACGGCGCCGTTGATCACCGAGGAATCGAAGCCGAAGAGGAAGCCGCCGACAGCCGCCGATACAGCTAATCCAATGACTTTCAGCTGTAAGACTTTGCGCGACGTCATCTGAGCTGCTCCTAGAATTTTCGGTCAATAGCCTAAGCCACTATATACGCACTTATTTGATCCGCTCCACGCTGTTCGGCATCCTCAGCCCCGGCGGTGCCGGGCGAAAGCCCGTGCCCGGTCACTGGAGAGCGCCAGGACGAGCAGGATTTCGAGGGTGAGCGTGATCAGGTTGGTGTCGAAGACATTGATATCCAGATTGAGCCGCTGCACCCCCTGGATCACAGCGAAGAACGTCACCAGGATGGACAGAGACGTCGTCGCGGTCAAGGTGATCCGCGCCCAGTTGCTGCCCTTCCAGACGAAGTACGCGAAGGCCACCCGGATCAGCGCCAGAATCCCGGTGAACACGACCGAGGCGATCAGCACCTGCTCATGCAGCTGAGTGCCGTCCGCATCCGGGTCATTCCAGAGGAGCTCTTCGGCGAAGCTGTCATTATTGAGCGTCAGAATCGAGGAGATCACCCCGGTGACCGCCGTGAAAAGCGCGAAGAGCGCACCGAAGACCGTGGGCAGCGGCCGCGGTAGGGCGGGGACCTCGACATCGGTTCCCGGCACTTCCGCGCGTTCCTGCTCGCTCAACCGGGGTTTCGGAACCACGGGCTGGACTTCACTGATGTTCACGATCGGCAGGTCCCCATCAGTGATGATCGCATCGCCTCCGCCGTTGCGGGAGTGGTAACCCGTGGAGAAGTCCTCGATCACCCGGACTTTCACCTCGGGGTTCGCCTTGCGCATGCTGGCGACGATATGATCCCGCTCGATATCGATGTTCTCTTCGATCTTGTGCGTGATCTGGAAGGTGAACAGGGAGAAACCCACGCTGCGGTCGAAAGTCCCTGCCGCGAGCCAGTCCGCTTTGTATCCGCCGGGCAGTAGCCAGCCTTCGGGGCAGCGCCAGAAGCGGACGTGGTGGCGTTTGGCGGGGCTGTTCTCGACTTCTTGCTGGTAGGCGAAGTCCTGCTGCCGGCCAAAAAGATTCAGCGTGCTGACCGGGGCTTCATCGTAGCTGCGGCCGGTGATCGTGGAGAGCACGATCCGCCAGCTGGAACGCAGGCTGATCTCATCGGCTTTCGTCCAGCCGGCCTCGGCCATGACCGTTTCCAGTTGCTCCTGGGAACCGCATACCGCGAGGTTGATAGGATCCCCAAGCAGGCCATCGGTAGTCCGGGATCTGCCGATGAAGTAGTCGGGCACATAAATGCCGCTGAGGATCTTATGCAGCCGGGGCAACGTGACATAGGCCAGGATCAGCCAGAACGGCAAAAGGTACCAAAGCCTGGTCCAAGTTCCGAAGCTCTCGCTGAAGACCAGCCAGGCGAGCCAGACCGAGGTCGCTCCGCTGAAAATCACGAAGAAGTTATCGACGATGACGTTAACAGACCAGGGCCTTCGCTTCGGCTGCGCCGGGTCGGTTTTCAGCATCCCTTTAGTTTAGCCAACCGGGCTTTCACCCGAGTCTTCTTGGGCATCGAGATCACTCGCGTCAGCGGCGACTGCCAGAAGGCCTTCTTCTGTCTGGAAGCTGCGGACGCTCCACCTGCCCCATGCGGTCAGTTCACGTGCCTCACGTGTTACTTAATTCCCGGGCGGGCCCCTTAGCCTCCAGGAGATAATCCCGGCGCTCAGTCAGCACAATGCCGTCATCGTTCTGAGCTTCAAAACCTAGAGTATTTTGGCCAAGATAACCATCTTCGATAGACCATCGCTCTTTCAGAGACCCAATGGAAGCCTCAGGAAAACGAATAGCACAGACAAAGGCACCGCGTTGGAGGCGGTTTCGCGAAAGAGTCCGGGAAGCCCGGGTAGCCAGACGGATCAGGAAGAAGTAAAGAATGCCAGTAAAAATCCCCGCTAAAAGGCCCGATACGATGATCCAGTTCAGGGCACTGCCCTGAGCCGACAGGGGATTAATGTTCCCACGGCGGCTGTGATTAGTCCGAGGAGTAACGCAACCATAACAGGATGCTCATAAACAAATAGAGGAATCAGCCGGTAGCCTGTAACGCGCGGTCTGATGTTCCGATTGCGACCACCTTCGCGGCGCTCTCGCTTCGGTTGAGTCATTTGCTCGCTTCTTTCGGCTCTTTATAGCAAGCTGTCCAGAGCCTCAAGAACATCCTTGTCTGCAGCGACTTCAAGAACGCCCTTGTCTGTCTGAAAGGTACGAATACTCCAGCCTATCTCAAACTCCCACCAATCCCACCGATCACGCTTTCTAGACGGCAATCTACTCAGCAAAAAATAATCACGGCGTTCACCCCGCGCGACACCATACCCATTCCGCTTCTGGAAGCCTAGAGCTTTCTCTCCCAGATAGACTTCCCCAGACGTCCATCGAAACCGCAAAAACTTGTGAGGCACTTCCGGAAAGCGAATAGCGCAGAGAAAACCTCTTCGTTCATGGCGCTTCCGAGCAATACGCTTACTCAAAGCGAAGCCGATAGAGAAAGCTAAGCTGTATGCAATCGGGTCTGCCCCGGGTTTGGTTGACATCTGATCTGTGAGGATTCGTCCTCGCTGGAAGGATGTATCTCTTGCCCAAGCCCTATCCGAAAGAGTTCCGTGACGATGTCGTGGCTGTGGCCCGTAAAGCCCGGGCCCCGTTATCGCAGATTGCGAGAGACTTCGGGATTTCCGAAGCCTCGTTGTTCAACTGGCTGAAGAAAGCAAACATCGAAGACGGGCGCGTGCCGGGCCTGACCGAGGACGAGCGTAAGCAGC
>NZ_AQXM01000060.1 GCF_000376245.1 Acaricomes phytoseiuli DSM 14247
GGGCTTTACGGGCCACAGCCACGACATCGTCACGGAACTCTTTCGGATAGGGCTTGGGCAAGAGATACATCCTTCCAGCGAGGACGAATCCTCACAGATCAGATGTCAACCAAACCCGGGGCAGACCCGTGCTCAGTGCATGGAGGATATAAGCACTCTGTGGTGGCGATTAGAGGAATGTTGGTAGCCCTAGTGCTTTCGGAAGGCACTAGGCCACCTGCGGCCCGAGCAGATCACCGCTAACGCAGCGGCCGCCGCGTGGAAGTCGAGCCCGGAGGATCCGGCCGCCTTAGACGAGATCTTCCCGCAACCAGACAAGATCGCACTCTTCTGAGCTGAACAACTGCACCAAACCGCTCGCAAGACCGGATAAAGCTAGTCGACTCTCGGCTGTTTCCTGGAGAGCGTTCGCACGCCTCCTGACGCTACCCCCAGGCCGAAAGCGGCCAGCATCGCCGTCAACATATAAGAAAAGATCGATGCGGGTAAGTTTTCTTCACCGGTTAGCAGGAGGAAACCAAACGCTAAGCCCGCCCCGAGGGAAGCGATTGCTAAACCGAGCAGACAATAAGACAAGACCTTCATGACACACCTCCCTTCCCCACAGTATTCCGTTGATTTGCCCGCTACGGGCTGACTGATGGAGAGAGGTTCTTAACGCACTGCGCCGCCTCCGAGCTTGACCACCCTGATTTCTCAGGATGAGTTCGGCTCGGAGACGGCGCAGTGGAACCTCGGTTCAAGGCTTAATCGCTAGGCGGGGGAGGCCACTCCTGCTGCGTGGAATCGCTTGCCGTTGACCCGCTCGGAGGCGCCGACGCGATCCAGATACGGGGTGATCCCGCCGAGGAACATGGGCCATCCCGCGCCCAAGATCATGCACAGGTCGATATCCTCCGGCCCGGCCACGACGCCTTCCTGGAGCATCAGGCCGATCTCCTCGGCCAGGGCGTCCTGTACCCGGACCAGCAGCTCCTCGGAGCTCAGCGGCTGATCGCCGAACTCCATAAGCTCCAGCGTGCTCTGAGGGATTGTCGGACGGCCGTTCTCGTCCTTCTCCCAGAGGCCCTTGACCCCGGCATCGATGAGCTTCTGCTGGTTCGCAGAGACCCAGAACCGGTCACCGAAAGCCTTATTGAGTGATTCCGAAACATGCAGGGCCACCGGGATACCGACCATGGCCAACAAGGTGAAAGGCGTCATCGGCAGGCCCATCGGCTTGAGCGCGGTATCCGCGGTCTTCGCGTCGGTGCCTTGATCGAAGGCCTGGGCGACCTCGCCCATCAGCCGGAGCAGGATCCGGTTGACCACGAAAGCCGCCGAATCCTTCACCAGAACCGCGTTCTTCTTGAGCGCCTTAGCCAGTGCGAAGGCGGTGGCCAGCACGGGCTCCGAGGTCTTGGGTGCCTGCACGATCTCCAGGAGCGGCATCACCGCCACCGGATTGAAGAAGTGGAAGCCGACCAGGCGCTCCGGGTGCTTCATGCTCTCCGCCATCGCGGTCACGGAGAGCGAGGAGGTGTTGGTGGCCAGAATGCACTCGGGGGAGACGATCTGCTCCAGCTCCGCGAAGACATCCTTCTTGACCTGCAGCTCCTCGAAGACCGCTTCGATGACGAAATCTGCGTCCGCGAAGACATCCTTGGAGACGGAACCGGTGACAAGCGCCTTAGTCCGGTTCGCGGCATCGGCGGAGATCCGCTTCTTCTCGAGCAGCTTATCCACCTCGGCGTGCACATAGCCCACGCCCTTATCCACGCGCTCCTGATCGATATCGGTCATCACCACGGGGACCTTGAGCTGCCGGGCGAAGACCAGGGCCAGCTGGCTCGCCATGAGTCCGGCGCCGACGATGCCGACCTTGGTGACCGGCTGTGCCAGCTTCGGATCCGGGGCGCCGGCCGGCCGCTTGGCGCGCTTCTGCACCAAGTCCAGGAAGGCGTAGACCGTGGCATGGAACTCCTCGGTCTGCATCAGATCGGCTAGCGCCTCGTCCTCCGCGGCGAAGGCTTCATCCCGGCTCCAGGTCTTGCCGTCTCGGAGTAGCTCCAGCAGACGCAGCGGTGCCGGGGCGGCACCGGAGGTCTTCGCCCGGACAATGCCCTCGGCCCTGGTCAGGGCGGCATCCCAGGCGGCCGATTGCTCGGTATCGAGGGGCGCCTCCAACTCGCTGTTCAGGGCATTCGGGCGGGAGACCGTCTCGGCCCCCGCGATGACCCTGCCGGCCCAGAGCAAGGACTGCTCCAGGAAGTCGGCGGGCTCGAAAAGCTCGTCCGCGATACCCAGCTCTCGGGCTTTCGCCCCGGAGAGCGTCCGGTTGTTGTTCAGCGCGTTCTCCAGCATTACGGTCACGGCGGCTTCGGGCCCGATGAGTCGCGGCAGCAGATACGCCCCGCCCCAGCCCGGCACCAGCCCGAGGAAAGCCTCCGGCAGCGCCAGCGCCCCGGCGGCCGAGGAGACCGTGCGGTAATCGGCGTTCAGCGCGACTTCCAGCCCGCCGCCCAGGGCCAAGCCGTTGATGAAGACGAAACTTGGCACGCCGAGGTCACCCAGCAGCCGGTAGACGGCATGGCCCAGTTGAGCCATCTGCTTGCCGTGCTCACGCTCCTTCAGGGAGCCGACCGCAGAAAGATCCGCGCCGGCGGCCAGGAAATACGGCTTGCCGGTGATACCCACGCCGATGATCTCGCCCGCCGAGGCGCGCTCCCGCTGCTCTTCTAACAGGCTTCCCAGCGCCACCAGTGTTCGGGGCCCGAGGGTGGTCGGCCGCTTATGATCCAGCCCATTGTCCAGAGTAATCAGCGCAAAGGTTCCCAGAGGTGCGCCATCCGGCCCCGGGAGCTCGATGTTCTGCAGGATCGAGCGGCTCACGATCTCATCGGGCACCAGCTCGGCCAGGCCCTCGAATCTGCTGCGTATCTCGCTCATGCCTGTGCTCCTTCGCTAGCGCGGTAGTGGGGGTTCTCCCAGATCACGGCGGCGCCCATGCCGAGGCCTATGCACATCGCCGTCAAGCCGTAACGCACCGAGGGATCCTCGGCGAACTGCCGGGCGAGCTGGTTCATCAGCCTGACCCCGGAGGATGCCAGGGGGTGGCCCATGGCGATCGCTCCGCCGTAGCGATTGACCCGGGGGTCATCATCATCGATGCCGAAGTAATCGAGGAAGGCCAGGACCTGCACCGCGAAGGCCTCATTGATCTCGAAAAGGCCGATATCCTCGATACTCAGCCCGGCGGTTTTCAAGGCTTTTTCGGTGGCCGGAACCGGCCCGATGCCCATGACCTCGGGTTCCACACCGGCGAATCCGTAGCTCACCAGGCGCATCTTCGCCGGCAGGCCGAGCTCTTCGGCGACCTCTTCAGAGGCCAGCAGAGCCGCGGTGGCGCCGTCATTGAGCCCTGCCGCATTGCCCGCGGTGACCCTGCCGTGCGGCCGGAACGGGGTCCGCAGCGCGGCGAGGTCCTCCATCGTGGTACCCGGACGCGGGGGCTCATCGGTGGTGTTGAGGGCCCAGCCCCGAGCAGGGTCTTCCGCCTCCTGCTCCGCTGTTTTTGTTGTGCTCTGCACCGCCGGGCGTGCCGCCACGGGCACGAGATCGGGCTGGATCTGGCCGTTCTGATAAGCGGTAGCGAGCTTCTCCTGGGACTTCACGGCGTAGCGATCAGCGCGTTCCTTGGTGATCTGCGGGAAGCGGTCGTGCAGATTCTCCGCGGTGTTCCCCATGTTCAGGGCGGCGGGGTCGACGAGCTTCTCGGCCAGGAACCGGGGGTTAGGGTCGGCGCCGGAGCCCATCGGGTGGTGCCCCATATGCTCTACACCGCCGGCGATCACCACATCGTAGGCGCCGAAAGCGATACCGGAAGCGGTGGTGGTGACCGCGGTCATGGCCCCGGCGCACATTCGGTCGATGGCGAAGCCGGGCACGGAGCGCGGCAGCCCGGCCAAAAGGGCGGCGGATCGGCCCAGAGTCAGCCCCTGGTCACCGGTCTGCGTCGTCGCCGCGATGGCGACATCATCGATGCGCTCCGGTGGCAGATTCTCGTTCCGCCGCATGAGCTCGCGGATGCAGCGCACCACGAGATCATCGGCGCGGACATCGGCATAGATACCTTTTTCGCCGGCTTTGCCGAAAGGCGTGCGGACGCCATCAACGAAGACGACGTCGCGGAGCTGCCTGGGGCCGGAAGCGGTCTGAGGCTGCCGTGATGCTGAACTCACCTGGACTCCTAGCTGAAGAGTGCCGGAGACCGGAACCAGCCCGGTGACCAGCGCTGAAATGGAGCTAATCTGCACGGCATCGCGCGGGACGGCACCGTCAAGCACCATGTTACTCGCCAGTAATTTAGCCTTTCAAGCTGGCTTCAGCAGATTCGGCGGATGCTGTCGCCGGTGCTTTCTGCGCCGGTTCCAGAGGATCCGGGTGCACGAAAGCATCCAGCAGAACCGGAGCGCAGAGCTCAACCTGCCAGGGGCGGGCGCCCAGTTCGGCCAGGCCCTGGCCGAGAGTCTCCAGGGAGAGCTCCTCCGGCGGCTGCCAGGCCAGGCGGCGCAGGAAGTCGGGCGTCAGCAGATTCTCTACCGGCACCTCCAGGGATTCGGCCAGAGCGGAGATACGGGCTTTGCCGGTCGTCAGCCTGGCAGCTGCCTGCGGATTCTTATCCGGCCAGGCGCGCGGTGGCGGGGGCGCCGTGCTGGGCAGATGCAAGGGCGGCTGCTGCTCCGCGGGAACGGCTTTCCCTTCGGTGATCGCGCGCAACCAGCGCGGGGCCTCGCGTTTAGCCGCCCGGCCGTGGAAGCCTTGCGTCAGCAGCAGCTGCGGCACCGTTGTAGGAAGCGCCTTCGCCGCGGCGATAAGCGCCGAATCCGGTAGCAGCCGGCCCGGGGCGACATCCCGGTGCTGAGCCAGCGCATCGCGTTCCTGCCAGAGTTCGCGGACCACTGCCAGTTGCTTGCGTTGCCGGAGCTGATGCAGCCCTGAGGTGCGCCGCCACGGTTCAGCCCGTGGCGGCGGGGGGCCGGCGGCGACGAGGGCCGCGAACTCTTGCTCCGCCCAGTCGAGTTTCCCAGCACCCTCCAAGAGCTCTACGAGTTCTTCGCGGAGCTCGTTCAGCACCTCGACATCGAGCGCTGCATAGCGCAGCCAGGATTCAGGAAGCGGTCGGGTGGACCAGTCGGCGGCGGAGTGCTCCTTGGCGAGCCCGAAGCCCAGCAGCTGTTCCACTACTGCGGCCAGGCCGACCCGGGGCAGGCCGGCGAGCCGGGCTGCAAGTTCGGTGTCGAAGAGCCGCTCCGGCCATAAGCCAAGCTCGGAGAGGCAGGGCAGATCCTGGGTAGCAGCGTGCAGGATCCACTCGGCGCCCTTGAGCGCCTCTTGGATCGGGGTGAGGTCGTCGAACGGCTCCGGATCGATGAGCCAGGTCCCGGCGCCTTCGCGCCGTATCTGTATCAGGAAGGCTCGCTGCCCGTAGCGGAAGCCCGAGGCGCGTTCCGCGTCCACCCCGGCCGGGCCAGTTCCTGCGGCGAGAGCCTCTGCGGCGCGCCGCAGACCTTCGGGTGTGTCAACGACCGCCGGCACGCCGTCTCTGGGGGTGTCCAGCTCGACCACTTCGGGCAGCGAAGCTAGATCGAACTCCAGTCCGTGTTCCGGAGTCTCATTGCTATTCATGATGAACCTATGCTAACGCCTGCCGCCCGCGGTCTTCGAGAGGCTCAGTTGCGTCGGTGCTGCGGTAGAGCGCTGACCCCTTCGGGCAGCGGCGGAAGGCCTGCGAAGGTGCACACCATATCTGACCAGGCCTCCAGATGCTCCTGAACATCGTGATGCTCCGGGGTCCAGGACGCGCGCAGCTCGATATCAATGGCATCGGGGCGGCCGGAGAGCGAGCCGAAGGACTCGGAGAGGATCCGGGTTGCCGTTCCCCCCGCTGCCCGGTAACGGGTGCCGTGCTGCTCCAGTGCCTCTACGAGCCAAGTCCATGCGACGGATCCGAGCAGGGCGTCATGACCCAGATCGGCTTCCAGCTGGGCCCGGATATATGTCACGATGCGGAAGGTGCCATCCCAGATCGGGGAGCCATCCGGGTCGTGCAGCAGGATGAAACGTCCGGTGGCAAGAGGATCCTGCTCCGCTGCGGCTCCGGAGTGCTGGGCCCAGACTTCTGCGGCCAGCGCCACCGCGTGCGGGGCCAGCCGGCTGGGGGCCGGGATCTCCTCGAGTCGCAGTTCCCGGCGGCACCTGGCTTGGCGAAGCGTGCCCAGGGCGGCATGAAACTCTGAGGGAACTTGTGCTATCGCGCTCACTCTGGAATCGTACGGCCCCTAAGTGACAAAGCTCATGAGGCACGCCGTCCCAGAACTGCCTTCTGAATCGGGCCAGTGCTGCTCGGTGGGCCCTGTTGCTGAGTTGTTGCTGAGTTACTGAACCACTTCCCGGAGGCTGAGCAGGAAGGCGTCGATATCCGCTTCAGTGGTATCAAAGGAGCACATCCAGCGCACTTCGCGACGGGATTCATCCCAGTCGTAGAAGCGGAACTGCTTGCGCAGCTGATCGGCGATGCCTTCCGGGAGGATCGCGAAGACCCCGTTTGCCTGGGTGAGCTGGGTGGGGGTGACCGCGTCGATCTGATCAACTCCGGCGCGCAGCCTGGCGGCCATGGCATTGGCGTGTCCAGCCGAGCGCAGCCACAGATCGCCGTCGAGCAGCGCGATCAGTTGGGCTGAGACGAAGCGCATCTTGGATGCCAGTTGCATATTGAGCTTGCGTAGATAGCGCAGCCCCGGGGTCTTCTCCGGATTCAGCGCGACGACGGCCTCACCGAAGAGCAGGCCGTTCTTGGTTCCGCCGAAGGAGAGGATGTCCACACCGGCATCGGAGGTGAACTCCCGGAACGGCACGTGAAGATATGCGGCCGCATTGGCCAGGCGCGCACCATCCATATGCAGCAGCATGCCGCGATCATGTGCGTGCTCGGCGATCGCCCGGACCTCGGCCGGGGTGTAGCAGGTGCCCAGTTCGGTCGCCTGGGTGATCGAGACCGCCAGTGGCTGGGCGCGGTGCTCATCGCCCCAGCCCCAGGCCTCCTGATCGATCAGCTCCGGTGTGAGCTTGCCGTCAGGGGCCGGTACGGACAGGAGCTTCATCCCGCCGACGCGTTCCGGGGCTCCGCCTTCGTCCACATTGATATGAGCGCTCTGCGCATTGATCACGGCGCCCCAGCGCGGCAGGCAGGACTGCAGCGCCAGCACATTGGCGCCCGTGCCGTTGAAGACCGGATAGGCTTCGGCCTGCTCGCCGAAGTGGCTGCGGAACACTTCCTGCAGGCGCTCCGTGTACTGATCCTCGCCGTAGGCGACCTGATGGCCGCCGTTCGCCGCAGCGATAGCGGTGAGGACTTCGGGGTGGACTCCCGCGTAGTTGTCCGAGGCGAAGCCCCGGTACTCCGGATCATGCAGAGGCTGGAAAGGCGAAGGCGAGGAAATCGTGGAATCAAGCACGTGATAGAACCTATCTCAGAGGAGCCTTAAAGCGGCAACCAGCAAGAGCAGTCAAGAAGAAGTGAGCAGGGAAAGCCTAGAAGATCTCAGAGATCTGCCGGGCCAGTTCGGTGACCGGGGTGTATCCGGGGAACGAGCGATCGGGGCGGGCGGCCCGCATCGCATCATCGACTAGCGCCTTGACCCGGATGATCTTGGCGTTGCCCACTGCCAGCGCCCAGGCTTCGGCGGCTCCTTTGGCGGCGAGATAATTGGCGTTCCCCGGCGTCGGTGCTCCGAGGCCTGTGCTGGAGACAAGAACCAGGGGAGCTCCGTCCGGCCCGAGTTCATCCGCGAATTCTCGCGTGGTGACCCGGAGGGTTTGGATGATCTGCGCATCCAAGAAATCCCAGTCGTCATCCGTCTGGCCGGCCAGCCCGCCACCGCCCCGCCAGCCCCCGACGAGATGGATCAGGCCGCCGAGGGCACCGTGGGCCCTGCGGAATCGATCCCGCAGAGCGGCCACCGAGGCCGGGTCCCGGAGGTCAACCTGTTCCGGTGCGGCCCCGCTGGCCTGTGCAGCCGCTTCGATCCGGTCGCGATGCGAACCTGCCGTCACCACCGTGTGTCCTGCCTTGACCAGCTCAGTTGCGATGGCGATTCCCGCGGCCGAAGACCCGCCGGTGATGAGCAATGCGCTCACGAATGCTCCTTCGTTTCATTCTCTTTCAGCTTCTGCCCGGGTGCGGCTTGGGCTCAATTCGGGTCTGCTTCCAAGGCGCTGCTTCCGGTGATACCGGAGGTCGATTCGATCACCGGACGCATCTTCTTCTCCAGCGCCTCGTAGAACATGGAGAGCGGGAATTCGTCGTCGAGCACCTGATCGGTCAGCGCTCGGGGCGGTTCCATGAGCGGCAGTGCGTCCGGGCCCTTGGCCCAGACCGAGGCTGGGTGCGGGGTCACAGTGTCGGAGACCAGCTGATACGCGGCGAGCCAATGCGCGATCTTGGGACGGTCGATGGAGCGCCAGTAAAGATCGCCGATCTTCTCGCCGAGGGCCACCACGACATCGGCTACATCGTCCCAGTCGATGCTCAGGGTGGTATTCGTCCAGTGCAGCACGTGATGTTGATGCATCCAGGCGAAGAGCAGCTGGCCGCCCAGCCCGTCGTAGTTGCGCACCCGGGAGCCGGTGATGGCGAAACGGAAGATCCGGTCGAAGAGCACTGCGTATTTGACCAGCTGGGCATACTGCCGGATCTCCGGAGAGGTGCTCGGATCCCGCTCCAGGCGGACCGCTTCGGCGAACGCGGTCAGATCGCAGCGGAGTTCTTCCAGGGAGTACAGGAAATATGGCATCCGCTGCTTGATCATGAACGGGTCGAAGGGCAGATCTCCACGCATATGGGTCCGGTCGTGGATCAGATCCCACATGATGAAGGTGTTCTGAGTGAGTTCCTGGGCATCTACGCCGGGGGTCAAGAACCCGGTGGCGGCCTGGGGGAGCTCCAGCCCGGTGATCTCTGCCGCAGCTTTCAGGACCCGGCGAAAGCGGGCGGCTTGGCGATCCTGGAAGATCGCGCCCCAGGTGAACACCGGGGTCTGGCGCACTGCAACGGACTCGGGGAAGAGCACCGCGGAGTTAGTGTCATAGCCCGGGGTGAAATCCACGAAGCTCATGGGTACGAAAAGCTTGTTGCTGTAGGGCCCGGCCTCCAGCTCGCCAATGAACTCCGGCCAGAGCACTCGGACCAGCACTGCTTCGACGAACCGGTTGTTCGAACCGTTCTGGGTGTACATCGGGAAAACCACCAGATGCCCCAGGCCATCGATGCGGTGCTCTTGCGGCCGAAAAGCCTGGAGGGAGTCCAGGAAGTCCGGAACGGTGAAGCCTTGGGCGCGCCAACGCTCGAAATCCTGCACGAGCAGGCGTAGGTACTCGTCATCCTGCGGGAAATAGGGTGCCAGCTCCTGCACAGCGGAGATGATCACCTCGACCAGCTCCGTTGCGCGGGCATGCTGGTCAGTTTCCGGGATGGAGCCATCTTTGATTTGGTAGCCCTGAAGTTCTTCAGTGGCGCTCTTGAGCGATTGCCAGGCTGTGCTGCGGGCTATTTCGGAGAATTCTTGGTCGCTCAGGATCCGGGCGGAACTGCTGTTCCGGTCCCCGCCCTCCGGCAGACCCTCTGCTAGCGCGGCCAGTTGGGAGTCCGTGGTGGTCGATGTCATGGGAAGGCTCCTCTCTAAGCTTCGGTTGATGTCAGTCGACACATCTACGCTACCGACTCAGTAAGAAAATGTTCCCCATCCGAAGATGAATGAACAGATTATTTTATGCTCAATCTCTTATCGGCCGTCTTGAGCATCAGTATCACCGGATGCTGGCACCAACTGCATCGACACGGAATTGATGCAGTAACGCTGGTCGGTTGGCGTGCCGTATCCCTCGCCTTCGAAAACGTGGCCCAGATGGGAGTCGCACCGGGCGCAGCGCACTTCGATGCGCTCCATGCCCAGGGTGCGATCGTGCAGGTACCGCACCGAACCTTCGGCCAAAGGCGCCCAGAAAGACGGCCAGCCGCAATGGGAATCGAACTTCTGCGTGGAACGGAATAATTCAGCGCCGCATGCCCGGCACTGATACACGCCCTCGGTGTGGGTATCGGTGTACGCGCCGGTATA
This sequence comes from Acaricomes phytoseiuli DSM 14247, assembly GCF_000376245.1. Taxonomy (GTDB): domain Bacteria; phylum Actinomycetota; class Actinomycetes; order Actinomycetales; family Micrococcaceae; genus Renibacterium; species Renibacterium phytoseiuli. Next base: position 10,158 of record NZ_AQXM01000060.1, read on the forward strand.
AGGGCGTTCGGTGCCGCCTTGCCGGAGGACTTGATACTCCTCGGGGCTTAGTTCCTCGCGCCACTGGGCATCGGTTTTGACTACTTCAGGGAAGTAGCTGTTGTTTGTTTTCTCGGATTTCGCTGCGGGAGCTGCTGCGTCGTGGTCCATATCTCTTATAACGCTCAGGAGTCCCCGATGAATCCCGAACCGGCGTAAAGATGTAGAACCGGTAATCCGAGTTGCTGCTGGGCCTGGCTCGCCCAGTCGGTGCGAAGGGTGTCTTCAATCGCATGCGGCTCGGTGATCACCACCGCCTGCGAGGCGCTGCGCTCTTTCACCTCGGCGGTCAGGCCCGCTACGGCCTCCCCGGCCACCAGACGCCCCTCGGCCCTGATCCCCGCCTCCGCCAGCGCGCTGAGGGATTCATCCAGGATCTGCTGCGCTTCGGCCCGGGCCTGCTCCGCGTCAGGCTGCGGGCCGAGCTCCCGCAGCGCTGCGGGCAGATCGAGAAGACTCAGCTGATCGATGAACTCCACCAGCAAATTCCGCCGCCGCTCGATGGGTACCAGGAGGAAAACCGCCGGCCGCACGGCTCCGGTCTCGAGCACGGATTCCAGATTTCTCACATCGGGGTCGCCGAGCGAGGCTTCGGTGAGGACGATCAGGGCGGGAGCGGAGGCCGAATCAGACATGCCTCCAGCATAAGTCAGTAATAATTCAATGCGATCCTGATGCGATCCTGATGCGATGCGGAACAGCCGGCTGAGGCAGACTAGTGTCATGGCGACGAATCGGAGAGCCCCTGCCGAGCGAATCACCGCACAGCAGAAGCAGCGCAGACGGCAGCGGGCCCTCGCCTGGACGTTGTCGGGCATCGCGGCGGGGCTCGGCGCACTGTCTCTGGCTGGAGTATTCAGCTCGGCTCTGGCCGGCTATTTCGCCCGCCGGGTGGTCACTCCGGATCAAGACCTCCCCGATGACCTGTCCATTCTGGCGATCATCCGCAACGGGGACGAGGACTGGCACATCGTGCTTCCGGCTACCGAGGACACCACAGCGCCGGGAAGATACGGCCTAAGCTTCTCTGGCGGTACCGGTCGCGCTCGGCTCGGGCGAGTCGTCTCGCCGACATCCACGGGTGAAGGCACGGTCACGCGCGAGGTGGAAAAGGTCTATCACGGTGACCTGCGCAATGCTGTCAGTGGACGGCTCACCGGGTCGATCCTGGAACACCCCACAGAGCTCGATGAGCTGGTGTCCTCTTCCGAAAACCCTCCGGTGGGCGGCCAATGGCGTGAAGTGATGATCGAGACTCCGGCAGGCCCTGCCCCGGCCTGGCTCATCCGTGCCCCTGCGGGGCAGCGGATCGACACCACTGCGATCATCATCCACGGCCGGGGCGCGCGCAGGAATGAGGGACTGCGTGCGGTGCCGGTGGCTCGCAGGCTGGGCATGGACTGCCTTCTGATCTCCTATCGCAATGACGGAGACGCCCCGACCGCCGATGCCGGGCGCTACGGATTGGGTCTCACTGAATGGCAGGACGTGGACCCTGCGATCGGCTATGCGCTCTCTCACGGTGCCAAAGACGTCGTGGTCTTCGGCTTCTCCATGGGCGGGGCCATCGCGCTTCAGCTCGCGGAGCGCAGCCGGCACCGGCAGCGGATCACCGCACTGGTCCTCGACAGCCCGGTGGTCAACTGGATCGACGTGCTGAATCATCAGGCGGCGCTGAACCGGGTGCCGGCGGTGATTGGCCGCTATGGCAGGCTGATGCTCAGCCATTCACTGGGGCGCCGCATCACTGGGCTATCCGCTCCCGTGGACTTCCAGCAGATGGACTGGGTCAGCAAGGCGCAGCAACTGCGCACCCCGACGCTAATCCTGCACAGCAAAGACGATGCCTATGTGCCTTATGGGCCGCCCCGGGATCTCGCGCAAAAGAATCCGGACATCGTCAGCTTCGTCGAATTCGAGCAGGCCGGGCATGTCCGGGCCTGGAATGCGGACTCACAGCGCTGGGAGGGCGAGGTCGCCGGCTGGCTCACCCCGCTGCTGGGCCGTTATGAACTGCCACGGCGCCCGGCTTCTTAGTTACCGGAATGGGCCGGCTCAGCCGAGCCGGCTCGAGCGCAGGGGAGCCAAGAGCTCCTGCGGCCAGCGCCCGGTGCTGAAGAACTCATCGATGACGGCCCGGTATTCGCCCGGCAGGAGTCCTTTGGCTGCCAACCAGCTGTCATCGCAGTAACTCATCTGGTAGCGATCAGCCCGGTCGCAGAGCAGGGAAACCACGCTTCCGCGTTCCCCCGAGGCGATCATCCGGGAGATAAGCTGCCAGATACCCCAGAGATTGGTACCCGTGGAAGGGCCTGCAGTCAGGCCGGTCAGCCGGGCCAGGTGCTGCATCGCGGCGATCGATGCGGCGTCCGGCACCGGGATCATCTCGTCGATCACGCTCGAGACGAAACTCGGTTCCAGCCTGGGGCGGCCGATTCCCTCGATCCGGGAGGGCTGGCCCTCCGCCGTGTCCAGGCCTTGCTGCCAGGCGGGGTAGAACGCGGAGTTCTCCGGGTCAACCACCGCCAGTTGGGTGGGGTAGGAGTGGTAGCGGAGGTAACGGCCGATAGTGGCGCTGGTGCCTCCGGTTCCCGCACCCACGACGATCCAGCGCGGGCAGGGGTGGTCCTCGAGAGCCAGCTGCTCGAAGATCGATTCGGCGATGTTGTTATTGCCCCGCCAGTCCGTGGCTCGTTCCGCGTAGGTGAATTGGTCCATGAAATGGCCGCCGGTGGCTTCGGCCAGCTCTGCCGCGGCATCGTAGATCTCCGAGGGGTGCTCCACGAAGTGGCAGCGTCCGCCGTACTGCTCGATCAGGGCGATCTTCTCGGTGCTCGTGCTGCGCGGCATCACCGCGACGAACGGAAGGTCCAGTAGTCGTGCAAAATACGCCTCCGATACCGCGGTGCTGCCGGAGGAGGCGTCGATGATCGTGGTGCTTTCCCGGATCCAGCCGTTGACGAGCCCGAACAGGAAGAGTGAACGGGCCAGCCGGTGCTTGAGGCTGCCGGAGCGATGCGCGGATTCATCCTTGAGGTATAGCCGGACGCCCCAGTCCGCGGGCAGCGGTACGAGGTGCAGATGAGTATCCGCTGAGCGGTTGTTTTCCGCTTCGATGCGCCGCAGGGCTTCATCGGCCCAGCGGCGTTCCGGGGTGCATAAGCTGAGATCCACGTAAGAAGTCTACAAATTTTCGCTGACTCTCCCGCTGAGTGGTCGGGTGTGGCGCCCAAAAGCGGGATTTGGGCGCCACACCCGACCACTCAGCGGGAGAAGCGGGAGAAACTGGAGAAACACGAAGCCGACGTGGACGTGGAGCGGAGAGAGTTATAGCGTGGAAACATGACTACTGCGAAGGCTTATGCCGCGACTTCCGCGCAATCCGGATTAGAATCGATCACCTTGGATCGACGCGAGCCAGGGCCGCACGACGTCGAGATCGATATCGAGTTCTGCGGGCTGTGCCATTCCGACGTCCACACGGTGCGCGGCGACTGGGGTGACCAGCACTGGCCGGTGACCCCCGGGCACGAGATCGTCGGCACGGTGAGCAAGGTCGGTTCCGAGGTCACCGGATTCGCCGTAGGGGATCCGGTAGGCGTCGGCTGCATGGTCGATTCCTGCCGGGAATGCGACGCCTGTAAAGAAGGCTTCGAGCAGTACTGCGAAGTCGGCATGGTCGGCACCTACGGCGCGCCGGACCGCCGGCACGAGGACGAGATCACCCAGGGCGGCTACTCCAGCTCCATCGTGGTGGATGAGAATTATGTGCTGCGGATCCCTAAGGCGCTCACCGCGGAGGATAAGAAAGCCGCCGTCGGTCCCCTGCTCTGCGCGGGCATCACGACCTATTCGCCGCTGCGCTATTTCGACGTGCAGCCCGGAGACGCGGTAGGCGTCGTGGGCCTGGGCGGGCTCGGCCATATGGCGGTCAAACTGGCCAAGGCCATGGGAGCGGAGGTGACTGTTTTCACCACGAGCCCCGGGAAGGCCGAAGCCGCGCACGAGCTCGGTGCCGATCATGTTGTGGTATCGAGCGATGCCGAGCAGATGAAGGGCGCTTCGAAGAGCCTCGATTTGATCCTCGACACCGTGGCAGCGCCGCATAACATCAACGATTATCTGCGGACCCTGCGTCGGGATGGTGCTCTGGTGCAGCTCGGTCTGCCCGATGGGAAGATGCCTCCGATCGACCCCGGGCAGCTGATCCGGCGCCGACTGGCCTACGGCGGGTCACTCATCGGCGGTATCGCCGAGACTCAGGAGATGCTCGACTTCTGCGGAGAGCACGGAGTGGTTTCCGATATCGAGATGGTCTCCGGTGACCAGCTCAACGAGGCCTATGACCGGATGATCGACGGTGATGTGAAGTACCGCTTCGTCCTGGACACCGCGACTCTCTGAACCGAATCGTCGAATCAAGCCCAGGCGGATCCGGCCTAGTCGACTGCGACTGGGCCGGATCCATCGCTGACCGAGGAGCCGCATATGCCGACGCTGTTCTCTAAGATCATCTCCGGGGAGATCCCCGGCCGGTTCGTCTGGGAAGATCCGCACGTGGTCGCCTTCCTGACCATCGCGCCTTTAGCGCAGGGGCACACCCTGGTGGTTCCGCGGCAGGAGGTGGATCGCTGGACGGACGCGAGCCCCGAACTGATGCAGCGGCTCATCACGGTGGCCCAGGCGATCGGCGCTGCCCAGGTGACCCTTTTCGATGCGGTCAGGGCCGGCCTGACCATCGCCGGTTACGAAGTGGATCACCTGCACCTGCACGTCTGGCCTTCGGAGTCCATGTCGGATTTCGATTTCGCCCGGGCGGAGCAGAACCCGGACCCGGCCCGTCAAGACGAGGTCGCCGAGCTGCTCCGGGAGCAGCTGCGAAGCGCTGGCTACGGCGAGTTCGTGCCGGACTGAGTGCTCAGCGCCTCTGCTAGCGCGCGCCTCACCCGTTTCTCCGAGACGCTGTACGCGGTTCCGAGTTCCACCGCGAAATAAGAGACCCGGAGCTCCTCGATCATCCAGCGCACACGGAGCAAACCCGAAGGGATCGGGCTGCCGGAACGTTGGGCGGCGAGTGCCGCTACCGCGTCCTCGTATTCGTCTTCGAGCCGTTGCACCTCGGCCATGTTCTGGGCGTCGCGCTGCAGCCGGTCCGGCAGCTTCGCTAGGCGCTGCTCAATGGCGGCGAGGTAGCGCGGCAACTGCGTCAGCTGGTGGTAACCGGTTTCTGCGATGAACCCCGGGTAGATCAGCTCGTCGAGCTGCGCGCGGATATCGTTCAGGGCGCTCAGCAGTGGCAGGCTCGCGGTGCTGCTGAGTGTCCGATTGATCCTGCCGTGACTGGCCAGGATCTTGGTTACGACGGCAACGATCTCGAACACCGTATCCAGTAACTCGGCCCGGCAGCGCTGGAAGAGCTCCTCGAAAGCGGCTTCGTTGAAAGGCAGCTGCTCCGGTACCAGTTTGTCGATAGCAGCCAGGGCGCAATCCGCGATCAACTCAGCCGCGCTGGCCTGCTGATTCTGACCGAAGATCAGCTTTTCCTCGTTGTTGAGATGCTCTTGCACATACCGATCAGAGGGCGGCAGGCCCAGCGCCAACAGTCTGATCACACCGCCTCGATGGGCCTGGAGGGCTTCCTCCTCGGAGCGGAAGACGGTGAGGCCCACGGTCTTCCCCTCATCATGCAATGCAGGGTATCCGGTGATCCGGTGGCCGTTGACCTCCCGGCTGAGCGAGCGCTCGATGCTGCCGAAAACCCAGCTCGTCTCACCCTGCCGCTCTCGGAGCAGAGGCGTTTGCGTAACTTCTGCCCCCTTTTGACTGGGGGACTTTGAGGCAGCCCGGTCCAGGAGCTTCGGGCTCGCACCCAGGGACGCAGCGATGGCCTGGCGCAAGGCCCCGGCCAGGGATTCCTGCAGGGCACTCAGGTCATCGCTTTCGCCGAGGACACTGTCATAACGGTTCTTCTTGTGCTTGCCGGAGTCGAGGGCGTCAACCACCCGGAAACGCATCCGCAGATGCGCCGGCACGGCGGACCAGTCCCAGGACCCAGGGGGGATGATGTGGCCGCGGAGCCGGCGCAGTACAAGCTCCAGCGAGGCTTCCAGCTCATCGGAGGTGGGGTCGAAGTCTGCGTTCAGCGCGGCTACTGCCTGGCGGGCGACATCGGGAGCGGGGACGAAATGCTTCCGCACCGCTTTGGGCAGCGATTTGATCATGGCGGTCACGAGTTCTTCCCGGAGGCCGGGAACCTGCCAGCGGAAGGGCTCGGGTCGCAATTGGCCGAGTTGCAGTACGGGAACCAGCACGGTGACCCCGTCGGCAGCGGCGGGGGCCGTTCCGCCCAGTCGCGATTGCGCTGCAGCTACCGGGTCGAAAGCATAATCCAAGGGCAGCTCGTAGGTCCCCTCGGAGCCGTGGGCGCCCTGTGAGGTCCGGGAATCCAGGTATGTGAAAACGTTCGGGTACTGGCTTTCATCGACACTCTCGGCGTCAGCGAAGATCACTTCCGGGTCGAAGTCGAGCAGCTGCGGTTCCTGCTGTCTGGTCCGCTTCCACCAACTGTCGAAATGCCGCTCCGAGACGATATCCGCCGCTATCCGGGCGTCATAGAAGTCGAAGAGCGTCTCATCATCCACGCGCAGATCCTGCCGCCGAGCTCGGGTCTGCAACTCCTCGAGTTCGGCCAGCAGCTTCTGATTACGCCGGAAGAACGCATGATGGGTCCGCCATTCCCCGGCGATCAGGGCGTGCCGGATGAACAGCTCACGGGAAAGCTCCGGTTCGATCTTGCCGTAGCCCACTCGACGTCTGGGGACTACCGGGAGCCCGAACAGGGTGACTTTCTCATAGGCCATCACGGCGCCGCTGCGCTTGGACCAGTGCGGCTCCGAGTAGCTGCGCTTGAGCAGCCCGGCGTTCGCGGTTCCGTCGTGGCCGGTGATCTGCTCCACCCAGAGCGGGTCGATCCGGGCATTGACCCGGGCCCAGAGCCGGGAAGTCTCCACCAGCTCAGCGCTCATCACCCAGTCCGGATTCTTCTTGAACAGGGCCGAGCCGGGGAAGATCGCGAAACGAGTTCCCCTGGCACCGGTGTATTCGCGGCGGCGCTGATCATAGAGCCCGATCTGGCTGAGCAGCCCGGCCAGTACCGAGCGGTGCACGGCCTCATGCCGGGCGACCGGGTCGACTTCCCCGGCAGCCAGAGTGATGCCGAGGGGTTTGGCGAGTTGCCGTAGTTGGGCGAAGAGATCTTGCCATTCCCGTACCCGCAGATAACTGATGTACTCGGCCCGGCACAGCCGCCGGAACGCGGTGCCGGAAAGCTCCTTCTGCTGCTCTCGCAGGTACCGCCAGAGGTTCAGGTAACCGGTGAAATCGGAGTTCTCATCCCGGAAGCGCCGGTGCTTTTCCTCAGCCTGCTGGCGTTTGCCACTGTCCTCACCGGGGCGCTCCCGCGGATCCTGGATGGTCAGCGCGGCGGCGAGCACCATGACCTCGCGCACGCAGTCTTGATGGCCTGCTTCGATGATCATCCGGCCCAGCCGCGGATCCACGGGAAGCTGCGCCAGCTGTTTGCCGATCCGGGTGATAGCGGCGGGGCGGGGAGTGGATCCTTTGGCTCCGCGCCGCCGCCCTGAACTGTTCTGTTCCGAGGCGCTCGAGATCGCACCGAGCTCGCGCAGCAGGGCCACACCATCGGCGACCGCTTTGGCGTCCGGCGGTTCGACGAAGGGGAAATCAGCGACTTCCTGCGGGCTGGCGGCTACGCCGATGGCATTCATCTGCAGGATGACAGAAGCGAGATTGGTGCGCAGGATCTCCGGGTCGGTGAATTCACGACGTGCGTTGAAGTCTTCTTCCGAGTAGAGCCGGATGCAGATTCCGGCGGAAACCCTGCCGCAGCGGCCTGCGCGCTGATTCGCGCTGGCCTGGGAGATCCGCTCGATGGGCAGACGCTGCACTTTCGTTCGGTGTGAGTAGCGGGAGATCCTGGCGGTGCCGGTATCCACGACGTATTTGATGCCCGGGACGGTCAGCGAGGTCTCCGCGACATTGGTGGCCAGCACGATCCGAGGCCGCGCCCCGGGCTGGAAGACGGCCCGCTGCTCAGCGAGCGAGAGCCTGGCGAAGAGCGGCAGGACATCGGCGTCGCGCAGCCAGGACGTTTTCTTCTTCTGCACTGATTTCTGCTGCAAACGCGCGCGCAGAGCTTCCGCTGCGTCGCGGATCTCGCGCTCGCCGGAGAAGAAGATCAGGATATCGCCGGGGGATTCGCGGGAGAGCTCGTCCACGGCATCGCAGACGGCATCGACCGGGTCCCGGCCTTCGCCGGGGGTGTCGTTGTCCTGCTGGCCGGATCCCTGATCTATAGCCGTCTCTTCTGCGTCTTCTGAAGTTTCTTGCTCCAGTGGACGGTAGCGGATCTCCACGGGATAGGTGCGGCCCGAGACCTCCTCGATGGGGGCAGGGGTGCTATCCGCTGTGGCGAAGTGCTCTGCGAACCGCTCCGGGTCGATCGTCGCCGAAGTGATGATGACCTTCAGGTCCGGGCGCTCCGGGAGAATCCTTTTGAGGTAGCCGAGGATAAAGTCGATATTCAGACTGCGCTCATGAGCCTCATCGACGATGATCACGGAGTAGCGCTTCAGCAGCCGGTCGCGCTGGATCTCGGCGAGCAGGATGCCATCGGTCATGACCTTGACCCGGGTCTGCGCGGAGACCTCGCCGGTGAAGCGGACCTGGAATCCGACTTCTTGGCCCAGGGGCACCTGAAGCTCCTCGGCGATCCGCTTGGCAACGGTGCGCGCCGCCAGTCGACGCGGTTGGGTATGGCCGATCATCCGCGGTCTGCCGTCTGGGCCCGGTTCGGCCAGGCCCAGTTCCAGGCACATCTTGGGGATCTGGGTGGTCTTCCCGGAGCCGGTCTCCCCGGCGATCACGACGACTTGGTGATCCCGGATAGCCGCCATCAGCTCGTCGCGCCGGGCGGAAACCGGCAACTCGGGAGGATAGGCGATGGTCAGGCTCATAGCCTTACCAGTTTAGGCGCTGGTCACCGGCCAGACCTGTAGCTGCCGTCGGTTTACGCCCTTGGCGTGGCCTGCAGCTCACGGACCTGGCGTTTGATCCGGCCCAGCATCGCGGTCATTCCGCGCAGTCGCAGCGGTGTCAGCGCACGGGTCAGGCCCAATCGCTCCGGAAAGTCTCCGGGAACCGCCAGGATTGCATCCGCGGTGGCGCCATCGAGGCCCTCGTGCAGCACCCCGGCGAAGCCCCTGGTGGTGGGTGCCTCCGGGGGAGCGGAGAAGAACAGCCGGACTGCTGCCTCACCGTCGCCTGATTCGGCCCCGACAGGTCCCTCCAATTCAGCGGTCAGGAAGAGCGGCGACTGGCACTCCACAACCTGTTCGAGCAGATCCGGGTGCTCCGCAAGCCGTTCCGGCAGTGCGGGCAGCGCCCGGGAGAATTCCAGTAATAGCTGCAGCCTGTCCTGCTCGGTGAGGGCCTGGAAGTCCTCCAGGATCTCGGCGAGTTTCTTCGGCAGCGCGGCAGCTTCCTTATCGGTACTCACGATTCCAGGGTAGTACGCGGCGCCGGGCAGCTAGACCGTTCCCGGGGCCTCACCCTTGACAATAGGAACCCGCACCGCATTGCCCCACTCGGTCCAGGAGCCGTCGTAATTGCGGACCTTGCCGAAGCCCAGCAGGTGCTTGAGGACGAACCAGGTGTGGCTGGATCGCTCGCCGATCCGGCAGTAAGCGACCACATCATCGCCCGGGGCGAGCCCCGCATCCCCGAGGTAGATCGCGCTGAGTTCTTTCCGGCTCCGGAAGGTGCCGTCTTCGGCGGCGGCCCGGGCCCAGGGGACCGATGCCGCGGTGGGGATATGGCCGCCGCGCAAAGCACCTTCTTCGGGGTAGGCGGGCATCGTGGTCCGCGCCCCGGAATACTCCTCGGCGGAGCGCACATCGATCAGCGGGCCGGCGCCCAGATGCGCCAGCACATCATCCTTGAAAGCGCGGATCGGCTCGTCCTGCCGGTCCACGACGGGGTAGTCCGCGGCGATCGGGGCAGCGGGCGGCTCGGTGCTCAGCTCGCGCCCTTCGGCGATCCACTGATTCCGGCCGCCGTCCAGCAGCCGCACGTCCTCGTGGCCGAAAAGGGTGAAGACCCAGAGCGCATAGGCAGCCCACCAGTTCGACTTATCGCCGTAGATCACCACCGTGGTATCCCTGCCGATGCCCTTACTGCTCAGGAGCCGGGCGAAGGCCTCGCCGTCGATGTAATCACGAGTATCCGGATCGTTCAGATCGGTATGCCAATCGATTTTGACTGCCCCCGGAATATGCCCGGTGTCGTAGAGGAGCACGTCTTCATTCGATTCGACCAGGGCCAGCTCCGGAGTGCCCACGAGGCCGGCGTCAAGCGCCTCGGCAAGCCATCGGGTGGAAACAAGGCGCTCGGGGTGGGCGTATTCACTGAACTTCTCGGAGGTCTCCACGGGAATTTTCGCGGGGCTGCTCATCGTCGGACTCCTGTCAGATCGGCTGTTCTCTTCGGCAGTCGCGGAGGCATCACAACCTCCTCTGTCTTTGAGCCTAACCATCGCCGCAGCGCTAAACTTCCCGGCTGTCACGGGAAGCAATATCCCGAACCCGATTCAACCCGGTTCAGCCCGGTCCGGCTCAGCTAGCGGATACTCGCGCTCGGAGTGGCTATCCTTACTGAGTGCAGATCGAACACCTTGTCACCCGCTGCCCCGCTGCCTCCATAGATGAACTGCTGGGCGGGTTGCATCCTTCTCCGCGATTCGGGGAGGTTTCCTTCGCCAGCTACCGGCCCGATCCCGCGCAGCCCAGTCAATCCACTGCGGTAGAAGCGCTCCAGAGCTTCGCCACCGGAGTCGGCAGAACCTCCGGCGGCAAGGGCCTACGCCGCTTCTTCGACTCGAAGCCAGAGGCCGCTCGTCCGGGAATCTATCTAGACGGTGGCTTCGGCGTCGGCAAGACCCATCTTCTGGCGTCACTATGGCACGCCGCGCCGGGGCCCAAGGCCTTCGGCACTTTCGTGGAGTACACCAACCTGGTGGGCGCCCTGTCCTTCCGACGGGCAGTGGAAGAACTCTCCCGCTACACCCTCGTCTGCATCGATGAGTTCGAGCTCGACGATCCGGGGGATACCGTGCTGATGTCCCGCCTGATGCGAGAGCTCGCCGATGCCGGGGTCAAGCTGGCCGCCACCTCGAACACCCTGCCCGGGGCCTTGGGCGAAGGACGTTTCGCCGCAGTGGATTTCCAGCGCGAGATCCAGGCCTTGGCGGGGCAGTTCCGGGTGCTGCGGATTGATGGCGAAGACTACCGGCACAGGGGCCTGCCGCAGCCTCCCGAACCACTGGCCGAGGCGGATCTCGATGAGCAGGCCGGCCGGGAGTTCGCCGGGCGCACCGTGGCAATCGATGATTTCGCGTTGCTGGTAGATCACTTGGCGTCCGTGCACCCCAGCCGGTACCGCCAGCTGCTTCAGGGAATCGACGCGGTAGTCTGGCGGGATGTGCATACCATCACGGAGCAGAGCGCCGCACTGCGGTTCGTGGTTCTCGCGGATCGGCTGTATGACAAAGACGTTCCGATTCTGACCTCGGGCTCTCCGATGGACCAGCTCTTCACCCCGGAGATGATGGCCGGCGGCTATGTCAAGAAGTATTACCGGGCGATATCCCGGCTGACCGCCCTGGCTCGGGAAGGTCAGGCCGAAGCGGCTCGTTAGTCGCCTGCACTGTTTTTCCGAGGCACAACGATCTTTAAAAGCACAGAGCGCCGGTGCCGCCTCACGACGGTACCGGCGCTCCGGGACGAAAAATCGTCGGGAAGCCGAGCGGATCAGCCCTGGTGCGGCTCTTCGAAGTCTCCCGCTTCAGGAGCGGCATTCTCTGCGTCCGGGGCCCCCGTAGCAGGCTGCTCTGTCGTCGGAACGCCTTCGGCTTCGGCTACTGCCTCAGCGCTCTGGCCCTCGTCGCCGCCAACCTTGTCGACGAAGCCGCCGACACTGCTCTGAACTGAGTCGATCTGGTCCTTGAACCGGTCACCGGTCTTGCTGTCGATGAAATCGCCAGCCTTACCGATGCCATCCTTGATGGCATCCCGGTTGCCGCCGATCAACTGCTCGGCCTTGCCCTTGATGTCGTCGAACAGACCCACGGGCACCTCCTTTCACTGATGGAGCCAGAATTGCTCCGCTAGCTAGATATTAGACGCAGTTGAGTCCTGAGTGCTATCAAGAAACAGCTGATCCCAGCTACCAGCGAAATGTATCGGCGTGCCATACTGGAGGCACCCATAGGTAATCCGGACGAGGCGCACCGTACCCGGCAAGGACAAGACGGTACTGACACGAAGTTACGACTCTAGTCAGCTCGGCGAAAGGGAAGACCATGGCCTGGATCATACTTGTCATCTCCGGAATCCTCGAAGCAGTGTGGGCCACTGCATTGGGCAGATCCGAAGGGTTCAGCAAAGCTGGGCCCACCATAGTGTTCATCGTAGGGCTGATCGCCAGTATGATCGGCCTGGCCTGGGCGATGCGAACCTTGCCGGTCGGCACTTCATACGCGGTGTGGGTCGGTATCGGGGCGACGCTCACGGTGGCCTATGCCATGATCACCGGGGCTGAGACGGTCTCGCTATTGAAGATCGTGTTCTTGCTGGCGATCGTCGGCGGTGTCGTCGGCCTGAAGGTGATCAGCTGAGCTGAGGGGCGCAGACAAGAAGTAACTCTGGCGGATCGGAGCCGGTATGAGAATCGGAGTCATCGGAGGCACCGGGCGGATCGGAGCCCGCGTATGCGTGGGAGCGCTGGGACGCGGGCACGATGTCGTTTCCTTCACGCGCAGCGGCTCCGCGCAGGAGGTTGAGCCCCTGCAGCAGGGCATCGAAGCCTGGCCGGGAGACATCACTAAGAAATCAGATCTCCAGCGCCTGGCTGATGAATGTGATGTTATCTACGACCTGACGGATTCCCGGACGGCGGCCGATCGGCTGGCTGAAGGTGCAAGGAATCTTGTGGAAGCTGCCCGGCAGTCTCCGAGATCGCCCAGACTGGTCTGCCTGGGCATACTCAATGCCGATGGCTCTGCCTATGAGTACTACCGGGCGAAAACGGCTCAGGCGGAGATCTACCGAGGGTATGAGGAGTCCTCGGTGCTTTCCGCTTCGCAGTTCTTCTCGTTCTTGAACATGATCTTCGACGGGGGTCGCAGGCTCGGCTGTATTCTCTGGCCTACGGGTACATCGTTCCAGCCGGTCAGTGAAGCTGATGTTGCAGATGAGCTTCTTCGGGTGCTCGATGGTCCGGTTCCTGAGGACTGGCGCCTTGCCGGGCCGGAGACCATCACGGCCCGCGAGGCAGCGAAACGATACCGTATGGCGAACAGCAGCCGTCGGATTCTGGTCCCGTTCAGAATTCCAGGGGTGCTAGGTGCATTTTTCCGGGCCGGGAAGAACATCGATGAAAGCGCACCTAAGGCGTCGGCAAGATATTCGGGCGCAACCGACTAACTGACTGGATGGAGGGTTTCAGCTGCATTGCAAGAGAAGCAATAGCACTGCGTGGTGGGCGATACTGGGTTCGAACCAGTGACCTCTTCCGTGTCAGGGAAGCGCGCTACCGCTGCGCCAATCGCCCGGGTACCTGCCGTTACTCTCAGGTGCCTGAGAGGTGGGGACGGGATTCGAACCCGCGTATACGGCTTTGCAGGCCGCTGCCTCGCCTCTCGGCCACCCCACCGCGCCGTGACTTGGGCCCGGATTGATTCCACATGCCAACAACCTGCGGTTGACAGTTTCCTGCGAGCGGATGACGAGATTCGAACTCGCGACCCTCACCTTGGCAAGGTGATGCTCTACCACTGAGCCACATCCGCAGTTGGGGAACCGGTTTGCACCGTGATTCCGGCTAGTTGACGGCTTGTGCCGCGACCGCCATCCTCGGGTTCCTGCGAGTAGAAACTTTATCTGAGGATACTGGAAACGCAAAATCCGCGGGGGCGTTCGGAGCGTCTTCATTCCAGGCAGCACGGCCGGGTGGTTGGCTTGTCCGGTTGTTCGCATAGGGGAGATTAGGTGTTGGGTGACGGTATCGGCTACGCTGCAATGAGCAAGCAGCCTGGGCGATTGGCGCAGCGGTAGCGCGCTTCGTTCACACCGAAGAGGTCACTGGTTCGAACCCAGTATCGCCCACCAGAACGACAGAGGTCCCGGCCGGGAGATCGGCCGGGACCTCTGTCGTTCCGGTCTACTTCCCAGCAGGGAGTTCTTAGCGGAGAGTTGATCGCCGGAGGGGGCGTCATGAACGGAGCAAGCGAGGTAACGGAGCACCGGGCCAGATACGTTACGGAGCAGTGGTTCCGGGCCCAGGGTCTGCCGTATTTCGTCGACCGTAGCAATCGTGGCCGCCGGCTTCTGGTTCGCAGCGCCCCGGTCCTCGTCTTCCTGGCGATCTTCAGCGCCAGCTTGATCCTGCTGCTGCGGATTTTCACTTTAGAGGTACAGACTCTCCTCGATGGTGAGCTCGATGCCGAGGGCGTGGCGGCGGGCGGCGAGGACTTCCTGCCTCTGGTGATCTCGCTTGTGGTGCTGGGCTTCTTGTTCGTTCTGCTGCTGGTGATTCCGGGGCTTGCGGCGGTGCTGGCGCGCCGTTACGTGCGAACCCGGCCGGCCTGGGCGCGTCTGGTCGCTTCAGTGTCGATTTTCCTGTTGGTCGCGGTGGTGCCACTGCTCTCCATCGGAGTCGAAGGCGTCAACTGGTACGAAGACACGCTGATCTCCATCGTCTTGGTCCTGGCGGTTATCGCCCTGACCTGGCTGGGACTCGGTTCTTTTCTGGGCTGGAGCGTACGCGCTGCGGTGAAGCAGCTCTCCGCGATCTGGCTGTTGGCGTCGATCGCCTTGCCGCTGCTGATTCTCGTCGTGATCTTCGCCTTCTATTCCGTGGAGACCTGGCAGATGGCATCCCGGCTGGCTCGCGGGCAGATGTTCTGGCTGCTGGCTTTCTTGGCGCTGGTGGGCACGATGTTCGTCGTGCACAGTGCCCGTAAGGAAGCGGTGACGATGCCGCAGGAGCTGACTGAGGAAACCCGCCGCAAGCTGCGAGAAGGCACCCCGCTAGCCGGGCTGGAAGACTCCATCGAGGCGGAGGAAGAAGCGGAGCAGGAGCCGGCGGAGAACCATTGGAGCGATTTGAGTCCTCTGGAGCGCGCCAATGTCGTGATCGTCCTGGTGCTCGCACAGGGCATTCAGGTGCTGTTCTTCGGGGCGCTCGCCTTTGTCTTCATGATGGTGCTCTGCACTTTGTCGATCCCGCCGGATTTGGCCCAGAGCTGGAGCGGTAAACCCAATAGCCCCTCTCAGTTCTTCGGCATCAATTTCAATGCCTTTCCGGAGGCCGAGGTGCGCGTCTCGGCTTTTCTGGCGGGTATCGCGGCCTTGAACTTCGCGGTGTCGGTCAACTCCAGCCAGGCTTACCGAGACGCTTTCTACGATCCGCTGATTCTGCAGACCAGCAAGGCTTTAGCGGTTCATCTCGCGTATAAAGCTCATTTCGTGGCACCTGAACTGCTTGTGGCGCAAGCCGCTGCTCGGGCTAAGGCGAGAGCTGCGGCCGAAGAAGAGGTCGAGCGCGAAGCCCCACCGGAGGCGAGCGTTCAGCAGGGACAAGAGCAGGAGCAGGAACAGGGGCAAGGCCGGGATCAGGAGAGCCGGCGGAAAGCACCGGGCCAGAGGTCACGCAGGGGAGATCACGGGGGCGCATCGTGACGCAGCCGCTCTTAGCACACAGCACCGACTTCGGGCGGATGTATTCGCGCCAGCCGGGAGGCCAGCCCGAAGTGCCCTCGATCACCACGGTGATCGGCATGCAGACCCCCGACCTCCTCGGCTGGGCCGGTTATATGGCGGCGAAAGCCCTGGCCGATCATCCAGATCTCCCCGTCTCGGCGGGTCAGCCCGCCGCCTTGCGCCCCCTAGTCCGTGAAGCCGCCTCCGCTGCCGAGCAGTACCGCCAGGCCACCTCGGAACGGGGCGACAGGGTGCATGCCTTCGCCGAGCAGATCGCGCTGCGGGCTCTTAGCCGGGAACACGATGTGCGCGGGGCACGAGAGCTGCTGGCAGAACACGGGGAGAGCGCTTACGCGGACCGCTTCGAAGAATGGTGGCAGCAGTATGACGTGCAGCCGCTCGCCCCGGAGGTCACGGTGTGGAACCATGCCGTCGGCTATGCGGGCACTCTGGACCTCGTGGCGGTGATCGCTGGCCGGTTATGCCTCATCGACTTCAAGACCAAAGGCGTGGACCGCAGGGGGCAGGTCAAAGCGCTGGACCCGCGGGTGGTGACACAGCTGACCGCAGGGCTCAAAGCCGAAGAATTCCTCCAGGACGCCCATACCGGCTCCTGGGCGCCCTGGTCCTATGCCGAGCAGTATCAGCAGGAACCGCTACTGCTCGCCGTGGCCATCAGCGAACGGGCCGTGATTCCGCAGCGGGCGAACCCGGAGATCCTGCCCCAGCACTGGTACAAGTTCTGCGCTCTGCGGCGGCTTTGGGAACGCGACCGGGAAGCCGCTCAGGCCGGGGTTCCGCTCTTGCCCGTCCCCGCGCCGCCGCGCCAGGAAACCAGGCCGGAGCTCACCTAGGTGCGTTCGGATTCGCCTAGACTCGTAGGGAACCTCATTAGGAACTCGGAACAGGAGCGCGGGGCACAGTATGGCAATTCTCCCCATCCGGCTCATCGGAGATCCGGTGCTGCGCACCTCCGCTGCGGAAGTCACCGACTTCGGTCCGGAGCTCGGGAAGCTCATCGAGAACATGATAGAGACGATGGACGCCGTGTCCGGAGCCGGCCTGGCTGCTCCCCAGATCGGTGTGGGTCTACGCGTATTCACCTACCGGGTAGCCGGCCAGTACGGGCACGTCGTCAACCCGGTGCTGGAAAACGGCGAGCAGTGGCAGGAGCAAGGAGCTGAAGGATGCCTGTCCGTACCGGGGCTCAGCTTCGCCGCACCGCGCTATCAGCACAGCGTGGTCACCGGTGCGGATCGTGACGGCAAGCCGGTACGGATCGAAGCCACCGGATTGCTCGCCCGCTGCATGCAGCACGAAACCGATCACCTAGAAGGCAGGCTGTTTCTGGAGCGGCTCTCCGGCGAGGACCGCAGAGCGGCGATGCAGGCGATCCGGCACACGGATTTCTCAGGTCAGGCCCAGCGGACCGCGCAGCACCGGGGCTCGCAGGCCCAGCAGGCCGGTTCTGCTTTCGGAGTCGGCCGATGATGGCACAGACTGTGGAAACTCAAGCCCCTGGACAGCCGCTGAGAGTAATCTTCGCGGGGACTCCCACGGTAGCCCTGCCCAGCCTCGCCGCCCTGCAGAAAAGCGCTGCATGCGAGGTCGTCGGCGTGTTGACCCGGCCCGATGCCCCGATCGGCCGCAAACGCGTGCTCACCCCGTCCCCGGTCGCCGCTGAAGCCGAGAGCCTGGGCCTGCCGGTGATCCGGGCCGCCGCCGTGGATGCTCAAACCCAGCGCCGGATCGCCGAGCTGTCTGCGGATATCGCCGCGGTGGTCGCCTACGGGGCGCTCGTTCCGCCAGCCGCACTGAAGGCGCTGCCGCACGGCTGGGTCAACCTGCATTTCTCGCTCTTACCGGCCTGGCGGGGTGCGGCACCGGTGCAGCACGCCCTGATCCACGGCGATGACATCACCGGAGCGAGCACCTTCTTGCTGGAAGAAGGCCTGGACACCGGCCCCGTCTACGGCACCATGACCGAGCAGATCCGCCGGGAGGACACCGCCACGGACCTGCTGAGTAGGCTCTCGATCTCCGGCGCCGCGTTGCTGACCAAGACGCTCACGGCGATTTCTGAGGGAACCGCGCAGCCGATCCCGCAGCAAGGCGAGATCAGCCTGGCACCCAAACTGCATGCGGCTGACGGTCGGATCGACTTCAACCAGCCGGCGCTCGCGGTCTGGCGGCGCATCCGCGGGGTCACCCACGAGCCGGGGGCCTGGGCGATGTTGGCCGATCAGCGGATCAAGCTCGGCCCGGTGCAGATGCGGCCCGATCAACGGCAGCTGCCTCCCGGCCAGTTGGACGTGCAGGCTGGGAAGCTGCTTGCCGGCACTGGTTCGTATGCGGTGGAGCTGGGTCAGGTGCAGCCCGCAGGTAAGAAGATGATGGATGCGATGGCCTGGATACGCGGCCTGGGTACGGCAGAGGTGATCAGAGGAATGAAGTTCGATGTCTGAGCGACGGCCCGAGCGGCGCCGTAACGCCGAGGTGCGCCCGCAGCAGGAGTCCGGTGGGCGGCGAAATACCCGGAATACTCAAGGACGGCAGCGGAACCGGGGCGGCTCCGGCTCGCGGCAGTACTCGGAAGCCACTCCGGCACAGCGGCTGCGCGAAGCGGATCCGGCCCGGTTGGTGGCGTACGAGGTGCTTCGGGCGGTGAGTGCGCAGGACGCCTACGCGAACCTTGTACTCCCAGCCAAGATCCGCAGCTATCGCCTGGACCGGCGGGATGCCGGCCTCGCCACGGAGCTCAGTTATGGAGCGCTGCGTTTCCTGGGCACGTACGACGCCATCATCGCCCGGTGCGTCGACCGGCCCCTCGCCGAGGTCGCCCCCGCAGTGCTCGACGCTCTTCGGCTGGGCGTGCATCAGCTCCTGGCCATGCGGATCCCGGCCCACGCCGCAGTGAACCAGACCGTGGGACTGGCCCGGGCGGTGGTCGGCGCCGGTGCGGCATCCTTCATCAATGCGGTATTGCGGCGGATCGGGGAGCGGGAGCTGACCAGCTGGCTGGATCTGCTCACCGCGAAGAGCACCGATCAGGTGGCGCAGAACGCCTTCCGCTACGCACACCCGGAGTGGATCGTGCGGGCCCTGCGTCAGGCTCTGGCCGCCCATGGCCGCCCGGTGTCTGAAATCCAGGAGCTGCTGGAGGCGGACAATGCCGCTCCCGTCGTCAATCTTGTCGCGCTGCCGGGGCTCGGCGAACTGGATGAAGCCTTCGACGCAGGGTTCGAAGCGGGCACGCTTGTCGCCGACTCCGCTTTGTCCTCGGGCGGTGACCCCGGCAGGCTCAGTTCGATCCGGGAGGGCACCGTGCGGGTGCAGGATGTCGGCTCACAGCTGGTGGCCCGTGCCCTGGCCCATGCGCCTCTTTCGGGGTCTGCCGATGGTGCTGAGGCCTGGCTGGATCTGTGCGCCGGGCCCGGCGGCAAGGCGGCGCTGCTGGGTGCGCTCGCGGCTCAGCGGGGCGCGACTCTGCTGGCGAACGAACCTGCTGACCACCGGGCCGAGCTGGTGCGCAAGGCACTAGCCCCGATCCCGGAGAAAGCATGGCAGATCCGTACCGGTGATGGCCGGACGGTCACTGCCCAGGATGAAGGAACCTTCCAGCGGATCATGATCGATGCGCCCTGCACCGGGCTCGGTGCCCTACGGCGTCGGCCGGAATCGCGTTGGCGCAGAACCCCGGCGCAGGTCTCGGAACTGAGCGCCCTGCAGCGCGAACTCCTCGACGCCGGTCTAGGGCTCCTCGCCCCGGGCGGCGTGCTCGCCTACGTCACTTGCTCGCCGCATCCGGCGGAGACGGTCGAGGTAGTGCGCCAGGTACTCAAGAAGAACCCGCAGCTGGAGCTGCTCGATGCCGGTGCGGCCCTGGACGCCGTGGCCTTAGAGCCCCTGAATGCCGCGAGCGACTCCGGGATGCTGCCGGGCACCGCCCAGCTCTGGCCGCACCGGCACGGCACCGACGCCATGTTCATCGCTTTGATCCGCAAACCGGCTGCCGCCGGCGCCCCCCCGTCCAGGAGGAATCATGAGTGCCATCAACCCCAGCATCCTGTCTGCCGACTTCGCAAATCTGGAAGCCGAACTGGCCAAGATCGCCACGGCCGATGCGGTTCACGTGGATGTCATGGACAACCACTTCGTGCCCAATCTGACCATCGGCCTGCCGGTCGTGCAGCGCATCCAGGAGGTCAGCCCGGTTCCGCTGGATGTTCACTTGATGATCACCGATGTGGATCGCTGGGCACCCGAATACGCCGATACCGGTGCCGCCTCGGTGACCTTCCACGTCGAGGCCTCCGCCGCACCCATTCGGCTGGTCCGGGAGCTGCGGGCGCGGGGGAGCCGGGCCGGGCTGGCTCTGCGGCCGGCCACCCCGGTAGAGCCCTACCTGGACCTGCTCGCGGAACTGGATCTGCTGCTCGTGATGACCGTGGAACCCGGCTTCGGAGGTCAGCCCTTTCTGGAGACCATGCTCCCCAAGATCCGCAGGGCGCGCTCGGCCATCGACGGTTCAGGCGCCGCGGTAGCGCTCCAGGTCGACGGCGGTGTCTCGGTGGAGACCATCGAACAGGCCGCTGAGGCCGGTGCCACGGTCTTCGTCGCCGGCTCTGCCGTGTACAACTCCCCGGATCCGGCCGAGGCCGTGCAGATGTTGCGCCAGATTGCGGATCACGCCGGAGGCTGAGACCGGGCCCTTGCCTGCCGTGGCATAATGAGGGCTGTTAACTAACGTGCTCCGGGGTCGGTGAAAGTCCGAACCGGCGGTCATAGTCCGCGACCCGCACAGCACCGGCATCCGAGATCATTCGGATGATCGGGACCATGCGGTTGAACCGGTGGAATTCCGGTACCGACAGTCAAAGTCTGGATGGGAGAAGCACGTACGTGGTTGCGCGCTGCGGCGCGCCGCTCGTTCGTCCCCGGAGCCATCGCAGTGGCTGGAAGGGAACGGATGATCGATTTTCTGCGATGGCTCTTCGACGCGAGGATCGAATTCGCCGGTGGCGGATTCTTGCTCTGGCGGGAAGTGCTGGGAAATGTCTTCGGGCTGCTGAGCGCCCTCGGCGGAATGCGCCGTAAAGTCTGGGCCTGGCCCATCGGCATCGCCGGTAACGTCCTTCTCTTCACGGTCTTCATGGGCTCCGTTTTCGGCTCCCCGAACCCCGTGAATCTACTGGGCCAGGCGGGGCGCCAGGTGATGTTCATCGCGGTCTCCATCTACGGCTGGCGGCGCTGGCGTCAGGGACGACGGCTGGCTGAGAACCCCGGTGCCGCAGTCGTCGAGCCGCAATGGGCCGGCTGGCGGGTGAGATTCGGCCTGATCGCCGCGATGCTTCTGGGCACCGGCCTGCTGACCCCGATCTTCTCCGCCCTGGGCTCCTACGAGCCAGTCTGGGCTGACGCCTGGATCTTCATGGGATCTCTTCTGGCCACCTACGGCATGGCGAAAGGCTGGGTCGAGTTCTGGCTGATCTGGGTCGCCGTGGATATCGTGGGCGTGCCTCTGCTGCTCTCCGCGGGGTACTACTCCAGTGCCCTGATGTACGCCTTCTACGGGGTGTTTACCTTGATCGGTTTCTTCGTCTGGTGGCGGGTCCGGAACCGGGCTGAAGCCCAGCGGCTCACTATCGAAACCGGCTTCCCGGACCCTACGGTCACCCTGGAAGATTCAGCCCCTCCGGAGGGTTCCAGGACGGAGCGCAACCATGCCGACTAATCCTGGAGCCGGCCCCGCTATGGGGGCGCCGTCAGCGTCCGATGAGCGGTACCGCCAAGCCATGCAGTGGGCGATCCAAGCCGCTCAGACCGGTGTGCGCGGCGCCAACCCCTTGGTCGGAGCCGTGCTGCTGGGCCCCGATGGGGAGCTTCTGGCCACCGGTGCGCATCAGGGTGCCGGAACCCCACATGCCGAGGCGGAAGCCCTGGCCGCGCTGCAGCGAGCCGGTGGAAACGCCCGGGGAGCGACGCTGCTGGTGACCCTGGAGCCCTGCCGACATCATGGCCGGATGCCGTCCTGCGCCGAGGCGATCATCCGCGCTGGAATCGCAACAGTGGTCTACGCGGTAGCGGATCCACATCCGGAGGCCACCGGCGGCGCCCAGCGGCTGCGCGAAGCCGGGATCGAGGTGATCGCCGGGGCCGCTCAGAACGCGGCGAGCGAACTGAACCGGCGCTGGTTCCAGGCCGTCCGCCAGGAACGGCCCTATATCAGCCTGCACCTGGCGCAAACCTTGGACGGCAGGATCGCCGCAGCGGACGGCAGCAGCCAATGGATCTCCGATACCGCATCACTGGCGCTCAACCACGCGCTGCGCGCCCGAGTGGACGCCATGCTCTTGGGTACCGGAACAGTACTCACCGATAACCCGCGGCTCAGCGCACGAGATGCTGAGGGACAGCCGCTCCGGAAGCAGCCGCTGCGGGTGGTCATGGGACGGCGCGACATCCCGGAGACGGCAGCGATCCGGGCCGATGACAACTGGCTACAGATTCCCCAGCACGACCCTTTAACGGCGAGCCGGCTGCTGCATCGCCGGGGGGTCCGGCATCTCATGGTCGAAGGCGGAGCCCAGATCAGCGCCGCTTTCCTGCGCGCCGACCTCGTGGACGAACTGATCGTCGCGCTCGCGCCGACTGTACTGGGCGCGGGCGTGAGCGGCATCGGGGATCTCGGAATCACCGCGCTCGCCGACGCCCGGCATTTCGGCTGGGACCCGCTCAGCCCGCCGCAGCGCGCCGGAGCAGATCTCCTGCTGACCCTGATACCGCAAGCAACCGGAAGCTCAGAAGAAACTGAAGTCCGACACACTAAGGCACAACAACAAGCTAAGGCAGAACAACAAACTAAGGGACAACAACAAGCTAAGGGACATCAGAGACCAGCCGGGAACACCCCAGCAGAAGCGGAGCACGCCTGATGTTTACGGGAATCATCGCCGGTCGGGGCACCGTGCGCGGCATCGAACAGCGGCCTGCAGCCCAGGACACTGCCACCCGGGACACTGCCGCCCGGGCCGATAACACCATGGTCCTGCTGCACCTGGACGCCGGCGAACTCGCAGCGGATATCACCCTGGGCGCCTCCATCGCGGTGGACGGAGTCTGCCTGACCGTCGTGGACCTGGACCATGACGCCCCGGTTCCGGGCAGGATCGCCCTGGACGTCATGGGGGAGACCCTGGCCCGCAGCACCCTGGGCGAGCTGAGCTCAGGCGATCGGGTCAACCTCGAACGCTGCACCCCCGTTGGTGCTCGGCTCGACGGGCATATCGTACAGGGCCACGTCGACGGCGTGGGTCGCATGCTCAGCTCTCAGGAGCTCGACGGCTGGCAGCGGCTGAGATTCTCCATCCCGGCCAGGCTCGCCCGCTATGTGGCGGAGAAAGGGTCGATCGCCATAGACGGGGTCTCGTTGACCGTAACCCAGGTCAGTGCCGTCGACGATCCGCAGCCCTGGTTCGAAGTGGCGCTCATCCCGGCCACGCTCGAGGCGACCGGGTTGGGGGCCAAGGCCCCGGGCCAGAGCGTCAACCTGGAAACGGATGTCCTCGCCAAATACGCCGAACGGCTGCTCGGCTTCAGTCAGGCAGAGAACGCGGAGGAACGAGCATGAAGACACAGCGCCTGATCGATGGGTTCCCCGCGGATCAGCCTCCGGCCGGCCCGGCAGAAGCCCGCGACGAACGGATCCGGCTCGCGCTCGCCGCGCTCGCCGCGGGTGGCGCGGTGCTGGTGCTGGATGATGAAGACCGCGAGGATGAGGGCGATATCGTCTTCGCGGCTGAGCTGAGCACACCGGAACTCATGGGCTGGACGATCCGCTATTCCTCCGGGGTGATCTGCATCCCGATGCCGGAGCCCCTGGCCGACCGGCTGGGTTTGCCGCCGATGGTCGCGGACAACCAGGATGCCAAGGGCACCGCGTATACCGTCAGCTGCGATGCGGTTTCGGTCCTTAGAACGGGGATCAGCGCCACGGATCGCTCGATCACGGCGCGGGTGCTCGCCGACCCGGCGAGCACGGTCAGCGATCTGAGTCGGCCCGGGCATATCTTCCCTCTCCGCGCGGTTGAAGGATGCGTCAGACAGCGTCGTGGGCATACCGAAGCCGCGGTAGAGCTGGTACGGCTCGCGGGATGCGCTCCGGTCGCCGTGATCGCTGAGCTGGTACGGGATGACGGAGAGATGATGCGCCGGGCGGAGATCCGCGAATTCGGGATCGCGCAGGGATGCCCGGTGCTGTCGATCGCGGAGCTCGTGGATTATCTTGACCGCAGACAGGAGCAGGAGCTGATGGAGGTTCTTCGATGAACGTTCCCGATCCGCAGCAGTTCGAGCTGATTCCGGGGCCGGTGGTGCAGCTGCCGACACCGCATGGGCTCTTCCACGTCCAGGCCTGGCAAGAGCCGGGCACCGGAGTCGAGCATCTCTCGCTCAGCTCGGCGGCGGAGCCGCTGGAGCCGGGGCCGGTCCCGCTGGTGCGGGTGCATTCGGAGTGCCTCACCGGAGATGTCTTCGGCTCTTACCGCTGTGATTGCGGTGAGCAGCTGGATGATGCGCTGGCTCAGGTCCAGCGCCATGGCGGGACGGTGATCTACCTGCGGGGCCAGGAAGGCCGCGGCATCGGCCTGGCCAATAAACTCCGTGCCTATGCGCTCCAGGAATCCGGAGCGGACACGGTGGAGGCCAATGAGCTTCTAGGGCTGCCGGTCGACGCCAGGACCTACGATGCGGCAGCTGCAATCCTGCGGATTCTGGGGCAGAATCGTATTGACCTGCTGTCAAACAATCCGGTGAAAACGCAACGACTACGCGAACTCGGTATCGATGTTCGCCAGACCGTGCCGGCGGAGATCCCTTCGCGGCGGGAGAACATCATGTATTTGCGAACCAAACGGGACAAGATGAACCATCTACTCGCTTTAGGCGAATCGTATCTGGTGGAGCCTGCTCAGCCTTCTGATCCGGCGGCGCGCGCTCTTCCCCACGAACTGCCGGGGAACCCGGCATGAGCGGCGCGGGCGCCCCGTCGACGGGTGCTCTGGCAGCCGGCGGCCTGCGGCTGGCGATCATCGCCGCCTCCTGGCATGAGCAGGTGATGGACGGGCTCATCAGCGGTGCGCTGCGGAGCGCGCGCAGCTCCGGCATCACTGAGCCGCGGCTGCTCAGGGTTCCGGGGACTTTCGAGCTCCCGGTGGCTGCCGCTCGGCTCGCCGCGTACTATGACGCGCTCGTGGCTCTGGGCGTGGTGATCCGCGGGGGCACTCCGCATTTCGACTATGTCTGCCAGGCCGCTACTCAGGGTCTGACCGAAGTCGCCGTGCGCACCGGTGTGCCAGTGGGTTTCGGGGTGCTGACCTGTGACACCGAGAAGCAGGCCCTGGACCGGGCCGGGCTGCCCGCGACGGCGGACTACCCGGGGTCGGTTGAGGACAAAGGCGCAGAAGCCACGCATGCCGCGCTGAGCACAGCACTGATCCTCGGATGATTCCAGGACCCAGGCTGCTCCGGAAGGGGTTAGGCTGGAAGGCGTGAAATCTTTCGATAGCCTCTTCGCCGAACTGAGCGATAAGGCCGTTCGCCGTCCTGAGGGATCACGTACTGTGGCCGAGCTGGATTCCGGCGTGCACGGCATCGGGAAGAAGATCGTCGAAGAGGCCGCTGAGGTCTGGATGGCCGCCGAGTACCAGAGCGATGCGGAGACCGCCGAAGAGATCTCTCAGCTGCTCTACCATGTGCAGGTGCTCATGGTGGCCAAAGGCCTCAGCCTGGAAGATGTCTACAAGCATCTCTGAGCGTCCCGAGTTTCCCTGAGAGTCAAGCCAACCGAAAGATCATGTCACGATGTTACGTGTAGCCGTTCCCAATAAGGGATCCTTATCCGAGGCCGCTATCGCCATGCTGACCGAGGCGGGTTACCGGCAGCGGCGTGATCATCGCGAACTGGTGCTCGTCGATCCGGACCTGGACATCGAGTTCTTCTACCTGCGCCCCCGTGATATCGCGGTCTATGTCGGCTCCGGAACGCTCGATCTCGGCATCACCGGAAGGGATCTGCTGCTCGATGCGGACGCCGAGACCGCCAATGCGGCAGAACTGCTCCCACTGGGGTTCGCCCCGTCGACGTTCCGCTTCGCCGGGCCCATGGGCGCTTTCAGCAATGTCCGGCAGCTGGCGGGCAAGCGGTTGGCCACGAGTTACGACAGCTTATTGCGCCGCTACCTGGCTGAGCGCGATATCGATGCGACAGTGGTGCGACTCGATGGAGCGGTGGAATCCTCGGTGCGGCTCGGCGTGGCCGATGCCATCGCGGATGTCGTGGAGACCGGCAACACCCTGCGCGCCGCAGGGATGGAGATCTTCGGCGAGCCGATCCTGCACTCAGAGGCCGTGCTGATCGGGCGGGAAGGCGAGCACCCGGCAGGGCTCGATGTCCTGGTGCGCCGGGTTCAGGGAGTGCTCGTGGCGCGTCAGTACGTCATGATGGATTACGACATCCCCCGCGAGCTGTTGGCGCAGGCCAGCGCACTCACCCCGGGCCTAGAGTCGCCGACGGTGTCGCCGCTGCACAACGATGAGTGGGTGGCAGTGCGCTCGATGGTGCGCAAACAGGATACGCACAAGGTGATGGACGAGCTGTACGAGCTAGGTGCCAGGGCCATCCTGGTATCTGCTATTCACGCGTGCCGGATCTGATCCGGGCCAGTAGAAGCGGAAGAGAACGACTATGTCAGTGGCTATCCGGGTGATCCCGTGCCTGGACGTCGATGCCGGCCGGGTGGTCAAGGGCGTCAACTTCGAGAACCTGCGCGATGCCGGAGACCCGGTGGAACTGGCTCGCAGGTACGATGCCGCGGGAGCCGATGAGCTGACCTTCCTGGACGTTACGGCGACTTCGGCCGACCGGGAAACGACCTTCGATGTGGTCTGCCACACCGCGGAAGAAGTCTTCATACCGCTGACCGTGGGCGGCGGAGTGCGCGGTATCGCCGAAGTGGACCGGCTGCTGCGCTCCGGTGCGGATAAAGCATCGATCAATTCGGCGGCGGTCGCCCGCCCGGAGACCATTGATGAGATCACCCGGCATTTCGGTTCGCAAGTGCTCGTGCTCTCCCTGGATGCCAGGCGGAACCCGGCTGCCTCCTCTGGCTTCGAAGTGACGACGCACGGCGGGCGGCGGGGCACTGGGATCGACGCGGTTGCCTGGGCTCGCGAAGCCGTCGGCCGCGGTGTGGGCGAGATCCTGCTCAATTCCATTGACGCCGATGGTACGAAGGAGGGCTTCGATGTGGAGCTGATCCGCCTGGTGCGGGCCGCGGTTCCGGTGCCGCTCATCGCCTCCGGGGGAGCGGGAGTGCCCGAGCACTTCCCGCCGGCGGTTGCCGCTGGTGCGGATGCGGTGCTTGCCGCGAGTATGTTCCACTTCGGGCCGGTAGAGATGATCGCCGAGGTCAAAACTGCGATTCGCGCCGCAGGCTATCCAGTGCGCTGAGGCAGAATCAGAGGCCGACGTCGGCGGTTTTGAGCAAAGCCACCGCGTCGGGCTGCCCTTCGAAGGTCACCAGGGCGTGATCCGTACGGCCGTGGGCATGCATGAGCAGTTCGCTGGGCTCGCCCACGATCGCCACCGATACCGGTGCACGTTTGGCGACATGCCTGGGGCCGGACGGCTGAACCAGGACGACCCCCAGATCCACGCCCCGGTAGAGGATGGCCGCTCGTTTGATCAGTTCATCCCAGAGCGCTTGCGAGTACTCTTCGTCCAGCGCCCGGGGTGCCCAGCGCTCCTTGGCCCGCCGCAAATCCTCGGTGTGCACGAAGTATTCGATGAGGTTCGAGGATTCGTCGAGCGCTTTGATCCGCAGGGGAGAGAAAGCCGGAGGCCCCTCGCGGAACTGCTTGACGAGTTTGGCGTAGCTCTCCGGTGTGGCGGATTTCTCCGCCAATTTCCGGGTGGCCTTCTCCGTGGCCTTGGCGAAGCTGGGCAGCAGCAGCCCGATGCCCACTCCGGCATTGCGCTCCCTGAGGTACAGATGCGCCGCCAGATCCTGCGACTGCCATCCGGCGCACAGGGTAGGGGCGTCCGGGCCGACCGCCAGAAGCGTTTCAGCCAGGACCTCACGGGAAGGATCGACGAAGTGCATTACTCGTGAAAGTAGCATGTTCCGGCTCTGAAATCTTGTGCGAAACGGTTTCACCAGAGCTTTCCTTGGCCCGCGCATAAGATCCTGCGCTTCCGGACGACGTGGTGCCGCTCTCGGGGCGGAAGCACTAGAATGGATCGAGTGTCTGATGTGTATGCTTCTGAGCTCGGCGATCCGCGGCGCGGTCTCCCCGGACACGCTGATAGCGGGGCTCATGACACAGTGTTTGACGACGCAGCATCGAGTGACTCGGCATCGAGTGACGCAGCGCAGCTGCCCGCGGAGATCTCCGGCCGGCTGAAGCGGGATGCGCAGGGCCTGGTGGCGGCGATCATCCAGCAGCACGACAGCCGGGACGTGCTGATGCTGGGCTGGATGGATGACGAGGCGCTCCGCCGAACGCTCAGCACCGGCCGCGTGACGTTCTTCTCCCGGTCCCGTCAGGAGTACTGGCGCAAAGGCGATACCTCGGGGAATATCCAGTTGGTGCGTGCCGTGTCGATCGACTGCGACGGCGATGCCCTGCTGATCGCAGTGGACCAGCACGGCCCGGCCTGCCACACCGGGACGAGAACCTGTTTCGATGGCCGCCGGCTACCGGCTGTGGTGCTGCCGCCCGTCGAAGGCTCTACGACCCACAGCACCGAGAACTAAGGAAACCTCTAGATGCAGCAGAGTCAGCAGTCGGCCCCAGACACCGCGGCCTCTGTCGGGCCCGATGGCCGGCTGCGCGCACTCGGCCTGCGGATCAGCCCCGATCTGCAAGAATTCCGGGAATTGGCTGCGGACCGCAGAGTGATTCCCGTGACGATCCGGGTACTGGCCGATGCGCATACCCCGATCAGTCTCTATCGTGCCCTGGCCAATGGTGTTCCAGGCAGCTTCCTGATGGAATCCGCAGCCCCGGGCGGGGTCTGGTCCCGGCACTCCTTTATCGGTGTGGCCTCCAGCGCGACGCTGACCAGCCGCGACGGCCAGGCGCACTGGATCGGAGAACCGCCTGTTGGGGTGCCGCACAGCGGTAATCCCGCCGAGGTCCTCGATGCGGCCGTGCGCCTCCTGCACACCCAACCGTTGCCCGGCCTGCCGCCGTTCACCTCGGGTCTGGTCGGTTTCCTGGGTTGGGATATGACCCGTTACTGGGAACGCCTCCCGGAACCGCCCCAGGACGATCTCGGCCTGCCGGAGCTGGCGATGAATCTGGTCAGGGATATGGCGGTGCACGACAACACCGACGGCACGGTGCTGCTGATCGCCAATGCGATCAATTTCGATGGCAGCGATGAACGCGTGGATGAAGCCTGGCAGGCGGCTGCGAACAGGCTTGAGGAGATGCTGCAGGCGATCTCGGCGCAGGGGCCGCGTGGTGTCGCGGTACCGGCGGCAGCTGAGCGTGACGCGTACCGCTCGGCGGTCCGGGAGCGCTGGAACGAGTCCGATTACCTCGCGACCATCGCGAAGGGGAAGACCGCGATCGTGGACGGGGAGATCTTCCAGGTGGTGATCTCCCGCAGATTCGAGTTGGACAACTCCGGTGCTGAGGCTCCTGCAGCGGATGCCCTCGATGTCTATCGGATGCTCCGCATGACGAACCCCAGCCCCTATATGTACCTCTACAGCTTCGCGAATCCGGAGGGCGGCGAGTACGCCATCGCGGGGTCCTCGCCGGAGGCGCTGGTCACGGTGTCCGGCCGGGAGGTCATCACGCACCCCATCGCCGGATCCCGGCCACGGGGCGAAGGCGTCGAGGCGGATCAGGCGCTGGCAGAAGATCTGCTGGCCGATACGAAAGAGCGGGCCGAGCACCTGATGCTCGTCGACCTGGCCCGTAACGACCTCGCCAAGGTCTGCGTGCCCGGCAGCGTCGAGGTCAGCCAGTTCATGGAAGTGGAGCGGTTCAGCCACATCATGCACTTGGTCTCCACCGTGGTCGGTTCGCTGGCAGAAGATCGGACCGCTTACGACACGCTGGCGGCGACCTTCCCCGCAGGTACTCTTTCTGGGGCGCCGAAACCCCGGGCCATGCAGTTGTTGGACCGCTACGAACCGCATCGGCGTGGAGTCTACGGCGGGGTGGTCGGCTATCTCGATTTCGCCGGGAATATGGATACCGCGATCTGCATCCGCACCGCTTTGCTGCGCGGAGGCACCGCCTATGTTCAGGCCGGTGGCGGAATCGTGGCTGATTCCAAACAGGCCGATGAAGCGCAGGAGACCATCAATAAGGCGGCAGCCCCGCTTCGCGCGGTGTACGCCGCGCAGCGGCTGAATCCGGTTCCGGAATCGCCATTGGAAGACATGAGCTCACCGATCGGAAACGGACGATGAATAACGATTCTGCCCCCCAACTGCCCGATGCCCAACTGCCCGCTACCCAGTCCGACGCGCACGCCGCTGCGGAAGCATCGCGTTCGGCAGCGACGTCGGCGTGGTATCGGCGCAAGAGCACCGTGGTCTTCAGCACCCTGATCTTTGCCGGTGCCCTGCTCGGCGCGGCGACCCAGACCTGGTTCCAGGTATCGATGGACCAGGGCACGGTGCGTGCTACGGAGATCGCGGTGCCCGGGACTAAAGTCTCCGCCGCTGTCACCGCTTTCGCTCTGGTCGCTGCTGCGGGAGCCCTCGCTGTGACGATCGCGGGCCGGGTGGGCCGGGTGATAGCGGGTGTGCTCGTATTGCTCGCGGCGGTGGGCGCTGCATGGACGACGGGGTCGTCCATGCTCGATCCGCAAGCCGCTGTTGCACCTGCGGTGAGCGAGCAGATCGGGGTGGAAGGGCTGGCCCTGGACGCCCAACTGACCCCGCTGCTCCCGCTGGCTTTCGCGGCAGCGCTCTGCCTGCTGCTCGCCGGGCTGGCGATTCTGGTGTTCGGTTCCGACTGGACCAGCACCCGGAAGTACAACGCGGCCCGGCAGGCGCGGCCGGGGGCGAACGGCGCAGCTTCTACAAGTACCGGTGCTGTCGATGATCTCGAGGAGTTCGACCAGATTGACGGCTGGGATCGGCTCAGCCGCGGGGAAGACCCCACCGTTGCCGTTGATGAAGCAGATGGTGGGGGAGACGGCGGGAGCACCCCGGAATCCACCCAGCGGGGCTGATCCGGCTGCGTCGAAGTCAGGATCCCCGCGATCATCTGGCAGAATGAGTGGCAAGCAAGAAACAGATTGCACGCGCTAAGCACAACACGCACAGGAGAGATCATGAGCAGCAACCCCACCGCAAGCAAAGTTCAGGCGGCAGCGGGGTCCACGACGCCGGCGGAGCAGGCTATGCACCGCGCCGCTGTGGAGGGTCACGGGAACAGCCCCGCGGCGTGGGCGCTCGTGATGATCTCTCTGGTGGGTGCCCTGGTCTGCTCCATCGCCTTCATCCTCGCGAACACCCCGCTTTTCATCGCCGGTGCCGTGGTCATGGTGATCGGATGCGCGGTAGGTTTCATCATGCGCCGGATGGGTTATGGCGTGGGCGGCGATAAGGTCAAGGCTTCGGGTCCAGGTCATTGAGTTCCAGCTCAACGAGCAGCCGGGATCAAGGAGATCAAGACGCTCGGGGCGGTACGACGCCCGCTGTGCCCGATGTCCTGAGTGAGATCATCACCGGGGTTCGGGAAGATCTCGCGCTCCGGAAGCAGCGGACGAGTCAGCAGGAACTCGAACAGCGCTGCGGGCAATTGCCGCCGGCGCTCGACGGCGTTGCGGCTTTGCGCGGCCCCGGTGTCAGCGTGATCGCCGAAATCAAACGGAGCAGCCCGGCCAAAGGCGAGTTGGCGGAAATTCCGGAACCGGCTCTGCTGGCCGGCCAGTACGCTCGCGGCGGTGCCAATATGATCAGCGTGCTCACCGAACAGCGGCGCTTCCAGGGTTCATTGGCTGATCTCGACGCGGTCCGCGCCGCGGTGGATATTCCGGTGCTGCGCAAAGATTTCACGGTGGATCCCTATCAGATCTGGGAGGCCCGTGCGCACGGTGCCGATGTGGTGCTCTTGATCGTCGCGGCGCTCGAGCAGAGCCGGCTGCGGGATTATCTTCAGCTCACGGAGTCACTGGGCATGAATGCCCTGGTCGAGGCACACACCGCCGAGGAGGCCGAGCGGGCGCTGGACGCCGGCGCCACCATTCTGGGGATCAACGTGCGCAATCTGAAGACCCTTGATGTGGATCGGCGGGTCTTCGGCCAGATCTCCGGCAGCCTCCCACCGGGCTCGCTCCTCGTCGCCGAATCAGGAGTCCGCCAAGTGCAGGACGTCGCCGAATACGCTCGGCACGGCGCCGCTGCGGTGCTCGTCGGAGAAGCCCTGGTCACGGCGGCTGATCCAGCGCAGCTGATCACCGAGTTCCGGGCGATTCCGGTAGCGGCCTGAGGCCAATTCCAAGAGCGGGCGATTCGAACGGATTCGAGCAGAGAGGAAGGTGCGGTGTCCGATAACTCAGCGACGCCCATCGGCGCAGATGCGGCGGAAACCTTGACGGCAGAAGAGATCGGGGCAAACTTCAGACATGCCCCGGGGCCGTATTTCGGTGACTATGGCGGGCGCTGGATGCCCGAATCGCTGATCGCCGCCCTCGATCAGCTCGAAGAAACTTTTGCCAAAGCCAAGGCGGATCCGGAGTTCACGGCAGAACTCGCCCGGCTGGGCCGGGAGTACTCCGGCCGCCCATCGCTGCTCACCGAAGCGCACCGCTTCGCCGAGCACACCGGGGGAGCACGCGTCTTTCTGAAGCGCGAGGATCTCAACCACACCGGTTCGCACAAGATCAACAACGTCCTCGGCCAGGCGCTTCTGGCGCAGCGGATGGGCAAGACCCGGCTCATCGCGGAGACCGGTGCGGGCCAGCACGGAGTCGCCAGTGCCACGGCTGCAGCGCTCCTGGGCTTGGAATGCGTCGTGTACATGGGCGCTGAAGACACCCGCAGGCAGGCGCTCAACGTCGCCAGAATGCAGTTGCTGGGGGCCACCGTGATACCGGTGCGCGCCGGATCGCAGACCTTGAAAGACGCGATCAACGAGGCTCTGCGTGATTGGGTGGCCAATGTCGACAGCACGCATTACCTGCTGGGCACCGCCGCCGGAGCGCATCCCTTCCCCGCGATGGTGCGGTACTTCCACGAAGTCATCGGCGAAGAGGCCCGGCAGCAGATCCTGGACCAGGCCGGGCGGCTGCCCGATGCGGTCTGCGCCTGCGTGGGCGGAGGCTCCAATGCCATCGGCATCTTCCACGGCTTCCTGGATGATGCTTCAGTGCGGCTCTTCGGTTTCGAGGCCGGCGGCGATGGCGTCGATACTCCACGGCACGCCGCGACGATCACCCTGGGCCGGCCCGGAGTGCTGCACGGGGCCCGTTCCTATCTGATGCAGGACGAAGACGGCCAGACCATCGAATCGCATTCGATCTCGGCCGGCCTCGATTACCCGGGGGTCGGCCCCGAGCACGCCTATCTGGCGGATATCGGCCGGGTCTCCTATCAGCCGGTCACCGATGCCGAGGCGATGGACGCCTTCCGCCTGCTGTGCCGTACCGAAGGCATCATTCCGGCGATCGAATCCGCGCACGCCCTGGCCGGGGGGCTCCGGATCGGCCAGGAGCTCGTTGCGGAAGCCGCCGAGGGCGCGGAGCCGCCTATCGTCATCGTGAATCTCTCCGGGCGGGGCGATAAAGACGTCGCCACGGCAGCGGAGTGGTTCGATCTGCTGGAGGATCAGCAGGGCGAAGGCGGAGGCGGACGCGAAGACACCGGGGCGGGGGCTGCGCGATGAACGGCGTTCATGCCGCGGCGGCTATCGACCGGGCGAAAGCAGAGGGCCGGACGGCGCTGATCGGCTACCTGCCAGCAGGCTACCCGGATACCAGGACCAGTATCGAGGCCGGTATCGCGCTGGCCCGGAACGGTGCGGATCTGATCGAGATCGGCATTCCCTATTCTGATCCTGTCATGGACGGCGAGGTCATCCAGGCTGCCACTCAGGAGGCGCTGGCCAGCGGATTCCGGGTTCCGGAGATCTTCGATGTGGTGGCAGGCATCACCTCGGCCACGCAGGGCGAGGTGCCCGTGCTGGTGATGACCTACTGGAACCCGGTGCTGCGCATCGGTGTGCACGATTTTTCACGAAGTCTCGCCGAGGCCGGGGGCGCAGGGCTGATCACTCCTGATCTCATTCCGGATGAAGCGGGTGACTGGATCGCGGCCTCCGATGAGTTCGGTTTGGACCGGGTCTTCCTGACCGCGCCGTCCTCCACTGCCGAGCGGATGGCCCAGACCGCGCAGGCATCCCGCGGTTTCGTCTATGCGGTATCCGTGATGGGCGTCACCGGCGCCCGGCAGCAAGTATCCACGAGCGCGGAGTCCGTGGTGGCCCGGGCGCGGGAGGCCGGTGCGGAGCGGGTCTGCGTCGGGCTCGGTATCAGCCGGGCCGAGCATGTGCGTCAGATCGCCCAGTACGCCGATGGTGCTATCGTCGGCACTGCCCTGGTAGCTGCGCTCCGGGATGCGGGAGTCGCCGGAATCGGCAGGCTCATGGCCGAACTGCGCGGTGGCACTGACAAAGCGATCGCCGGGGCTCCTGGTGAGCCGAGTACCGAAGAAGAGAAGGAAGGCCGATCACGGTGAATGCCTCTACAGCGAGCGGCGGGATGATGCCGGCTCTAGCGCCCTCCGCCATTCCCAGCCCGGACTGGTCCGGGTTCGTCATCCCGCTGCCCTGGGGGCAGCTGACCATCTACGCCTATGCTTTGTGCATCCTGCTGGGGATCGTCGCCGCGCTCTGGCTCACCCAGATCCGCTGGAAGCGCCGAGGTGCCCCGGAGGGCTCGCTCTGGGATATCGCGATCTGGGCTATTCCTTTTGGCATCGTCGGCGGCAGGCTCTATCACGTCTTCACTTCCCCGGACAGCTACTTCGGCCCCGGCGGCGACCCCTCGCGGATCCTGCGCATCTGGGAAGGCGGCCTGGGCATCTGGGGTGCAGTGCTCCTCGGCGTCGTGGGTGCCTGGATCGGCTGCCGCCGCGCCGGCGTCAAGCTCTCCGCACTGCTGGACGCTGCGGCACCGGGACTGCTGCTGGCGCAGGCCATCGGCCGCTGGGGCAACTACTTCAACCAGGAGCTCTTCGGGGCGCCCACTACGCTGCCCTGGGGTCTGCAGATCGATGCGACCAATCCTAATTTCCCCGCCGGCTACCCGGCGGATACGCTTTTCCATCCGACCTTCCTCTACGAGAGCTTGTGGAATCTGGTGGGTGTGCTGCTGCTCCTCGCCCTGGACAAGCGGTTCCGCTTCCGGCTGGGCCGGCTCTTCGCGCTCTACGTGATCTACTACACCCTGGGTCGGGTCTGGATCGAAGCCCTGCGTATCGATGACGCCCAGCAGCTGATGTTCTTCGGGCTCAGCGCCAGGCTCAATGTCTGGACCTCCGTGCTGGTCTTCATTGCCGCGCTGCTGGTCTTCATCGCGCTGAGCATCTATGCTCGGCGTGTGCCCCACACGGAACAGGACCAGGTGATGCTTCCGGGTCAGGAAGATCTGCCGGCCCCGAATGCAGATGTCCAGAATGCGGACAATCTGTCTCAGGATGCAGATCAGGTTTCAGCCCATGCTAATCTCGCGGGAAGTCTTCCGGAAGCGCAGACCAATGCTGATCCGGAGGTTCGGGAGCACGAAGGGGATGCACAACGTCCCTGAGTCGGCCCTTTCACCGCAGCGTGTGACCTCTGTCATATACTGATTCTCCACGATGCCAGTGCCTAGTGCACCGGCATCGTTGGCTCGGGGCCAGCGCTGTCCCCTCCACAGCAGTCACGTGGGAAGGACACTACTTTGACTCCAGGTGCCTCCGAATCCCCCTTCGGGTTCCCTTCTTCCACCGCTCCGCCGGTGTCGGTATCGCCTTTCGAGCGGTTCGCCGCGCTGCCTGAGGCGCAGGGACTCTACGCTCCGGAAGCAGAGAAGGACGCCTGCGGCCTCGCCGTGATCGCCACGTTACGGGGAGTAGCCGGGCACGATATCGTCGATGCCGCACTGACGGCATTACGCGCCCTGGAGCATCGCGGCGCAGTGGGTGCTGATGAAGGCACGGGCGATGGCGCAGGGCTGCTGACCCAGATCCCTGACGAGTTCTTCCGCGCGGTGGTCGGCTTCCAGCTCCCGGCAGCCGGACGCTACGCGGTAGGCACGGCCTTCCTGCCCACGGACCCTCAGGCGGAGCATGACGCCATGGAGAACTTGGCGTCGCTGAGCGCTGAAGAAGGCCTGCGAGTTCTGGGCTGGCGCGATGTGCCGATCGAAGAAGGTCTTATCGGCGCGTTGGCGCGTTCTTCGATGCCCCGATTCCGGCAGCTCTTCGTCTGCCGGGAGTCCGAACCCGGTTCAGCAGAGCAGAAAAAAGTGCAGAGTGCGCCTCCGGAGCCGCAGGCCAGGCTCCACGACCTCGATGCCAGAGCCTTCCGGGTGCGCAAAAGAGCCCAGAACAAGCTCGGCGTCTACTTCCCGTCCTTCTCCTGCCGGACCATCGTCTACAAGGGCATGCTTTCCACCGCGCAGCTCGAGCCCTTCTATCCGGATCTCTCCGACCTTAAGTTCAAGACCAAGCTGGGCATCGTGCACTCCCGGTTCTCCACGAACACTTTCCCTTCCTGGCCTCTGGCGCAGCCTTTTCGCACGGTGGCGCATAACGGCGAGATCAACACGGTCAAGGGGGAACCGGAACTGGATGCGCGCCAGGCAATCCACCCTGGCCAGCCCGCTGCTGGGCGAGCGGCCGGAAGAGCTCTTCCCGGTCTGTACCCCAGGGGCTTCCGATTCGGCATCGTTCGACGAAGTGGCCGAACTGCTCTGGCTCTCCGGCCGGCCCATCACCCACGCCATGATGATGATCCCCGAGGCCTGGGAGAACCACACCGCGATGGATCCGGCCCGTAGGGCCTTCTACGAATACCACTCTCTGCTTATGGAGCCCTGGGACGGCCCCGCCGCGGTCTCCTTCACCGATGGGTTGCTCGTCGGGGCGACGCTGGACCGCAACGGCCTTCGTCCCGGCCGCTACTGGATCACCGAAGACGGTCTGGTGGTCTTCGCCTCCGAAGTAGGAGTCCTGGATATCGAACCCGCACGGGTGGTCCGGAAAGGCAGGGTCTCGCCGGGGAAGATGTTCCTGGTCGACACGGATGCCGGCCGCATCATCGATGATGAGGAGATCAAGGCCGAGTTGGCGGCTGCCGAGCCCTGGAGGGACAGGCTCGAGGAGAACTTGATCAGGCTCCCGGAGCTGCCCGAACGGGAGCACGTCGTGCACACCCCGGCTTCGGTCAACCTGCGCCAGCGCACTTTCGGCTACACCCAGGAGGAGCTGCGGGTGCTTCTGGCACCCATGGCCCGCACCAGGGCGGAGCCGCTTGGTGCGATGGGCTCGGACACGCCTATCGCGGTGCTTTCCGCCCGGCCCCGGCTGCTCTTCGACTACTTCACCCAGTCCTTCGCCCAGGTGACCAACCCGCCCCTGGACGCGATCCGGGAGGAGCTGGTGACATCACTGCTGACCTCGATTGGCCCCAACGGCAATCTGCTGGCGACGGGCCGGGTCGAACAGCCTCAGGTGGCGCTCGATTTCCCGGTGATCGACAATGACGAGCTGGCGAAGATCGCCAATCTGGAATCCAACCAGCTCGGCAGGGAAGGGGAGCGGCTCGCGATCAAGATCCGCGGCCTGTACCGGCCGGATGGCGGGGCGGAAGCGCTGCGGAACCGCCTCAACGAGATCTGCGAGCAAGTCTCTGCCGCAGTGAACCGGGGCGCCCAGTACATCGTGCTCTCCGACCGCGATTCCAGCGCGCAATGGGCGCCCATCCCATCGCTGCTGCTGATCAGCGCGGTGCATCATCATCTGCTGCGCAGCGCCACCCGGACCAAAACTGCGCTCCTCGTCGAAGCCGGAGACGTTCGGGAAGTCCATCATGTCGCGCTCCTCATCGGGTACGGTGCCGCTGCGGTAAACCCGTACCTCGCAATGGAGTCCGTAGAGGAACTCGTCCGCGCCGGGGACCTCACCGGCGTAAGCGCCGTCCAGGCCGTCCGCAATCTGCTCAAAGGCCTGGGCAAAGGGCTGCTGAAGATCATGTCCAAAATGGGCATTTCCACGGTGGCCTCGTACTGCGGGGGGCAGACCTTCGAAGTCATCGGGCTGTCCCAGGAGATGGTCAACGAGTTCTTCGCGGGCACCCGCAGTCAGATCTCCGGGGTGGGGCTGGAGGTCATCGCCGCGGAAGTCGCCGCCCGGCACCTCATGGCCTATCCGCCCGATGGCATCGAGCAGGCGCATCGCCCGCTGCTGGGCGGTGGCGAGTACCAGTGGCGCCGGGAAGGCGAGCCGCATCTGTTCAACCCGGATACTGTTTTCCGTTTGCAGCACGCCACCAGGGAGCGCCGTTACGACGTCTTCAAAAACTACACCCGCGCCGTGGACGATCAATCCGGTCAGCTGATGACCCTGCGCGGACTGCTCGAGTTGAGAACCGGCTCGCGGCCGCCGGTGCCCCTAGCAGAGGTGGAGTCGGTTGCGGATATCGTGAAGCGCTTCTCCACTGGGGCGATGAGCTACGGCTCGATCTCCCAGGAGGCCCACGAGACCCTGGCCATCGCGATGAACCGTTTGGGCGCCAAATCCAATACCGGAGAGGGCGGCGAGGATCTCGCCCGGCTCCTGGACCCGGAGCGGCGCAGTGCGATCAAGCAGATCGCTTCCGGCCGCTTCGGCGTGACCAGCCTGTACCTCACCCAGGCCGAGGATCTGCAGATCAAAATGGCTCAGGGCGCCAAACCGGGGGAGGGCGGCCAGCTGATGTCGCAGAAGGTCTACCCCTGGGTCGCCGCCATCCGGCATTCCATCCCCGGAGTAGGGCTGATCTCCCCGCCACCGCATCACGACATCTACTCCATCGAAGACCTCGCCCAGCTGATCTACGACCTGAAGCGGGCGAATCCCTCTGCCCGGGTGCACGTCAAACTGGTCTCCGAAGTGGGCATCGGCACGGTAGCCGCCGGGGTGACCAAAGCCAAAGCGGATGTCGTGCTCATCTCCGGCCACGACGGCGGTACGGGCGCCTCGCCGCTGAACTCGCTCAAGCACGCCGGCGTGCCGTGGGAGCTGGGCCTCGCGGAGACCCAGCAGACCCTGATGCTCAACGGTTTGCGGGACCGTGTGGTAGTCCAGGCAGACGGCCAGCTCAAAACCGGGCGCGACGTGATCATCGCGGCACTGCTCGGCGCTGAGGAATACGGCTTCGCCACCGCCCCACTCGTGGTCTCCGGCTGCATCATGATGCGGGTCTGCCACCTGGACACCTGCCCCGTGGGAGTGGCCACGCAGAACCCGGAGTTGCGCGCCCGGTTCAGCGGCAAACCGGAGTTCGTGATCAACTTCTTCGAATTCATCGCGGAAGAAGTCCGCGAATACCTCGCCGAGCTGGGGTTCCGTTCCCTGGACGAGGCTATCGGCCACGCCGAGCTCCTCGACACCCGGCAGGCGGTGGAGCACTGGAAGGCCGATGGGCTCGACCTCTCGCCCATTCTGGCGGGTCAGAACCATGATGCAGACGTGGCCCTGCGGAACCTGGTGCCGCAGAATCACGAACTGGATAAGCACTTCGACCAGCAGTTGATCACGATGGCCGCTGAAGCCCTGGCAGACCGGACTCCGGTCAAGATCACCGTACCGGTGGTCAACACCGATCGCTCGGTGGGCACGATGCTGGGGCACGAGGTCACGCGCCGATTCGGCGCTGAAATCCTGGGGCCGGACACCATCGATATCACGCTTACCGGGCAAGCCGGGCAGTCCCTCGGCGCCTTCCTGCCGGCAGGGGTCACTCTGCGGCTGCTGGGCGATGCCAACGACTATGCCGGCAAAGGGCTCTCCGGGGGCCGGATCATCGTCCGGCCCGACCGGGCGAACACCTTCCCGGCGGAAGAGAACGTGATCGCCGGGAACGTCATCGGCTACGGCGCCACCAGCGGTGAGATCTTCTTGCGCGGCCAGGTCGGCGAGCGGTTCCTGGTCCGCAACTCAGGGGCGAGCGCCGTGGTCGAGGGCATCGGCGACCACGGCTGCGAGTACATGACCGGCGGCCGGGCGGTGATCCTCGGGGTAACCGGGCGGAACTTCGGGGCGGGGATGTCCGGGGGAATCGCCTACGTCCTCGATCTCGTCGTTGACCGGGTCAATAAGCAGGCGCTGGATTCCGGCGAACTGGAACTGCACCGGCTCACTGATACCTCGGATCACCCTGCTGGCCCGGAGGCGGAAGAGCTCCAGCAGGATCTGCGCTATCTGACCGGTATGATCCACAGACACGAGGAAGAGACCGGTTCCAGGCTCGCGGCCCGCCTGCTGGCGGCTTTGCAGAGCGAAGACCCCGCGGAGCGCTCAGCTGCCGCCGGGAGATTCACCAAAGTACTGCCCCGGGACTACGCGGCAGTGCTGCGGACCAGGGAAGCCGCCAGCGCGGAGGGCCTGGACCCGGACGGAGATATCGTCTGGCAGCGGATTCTGGAGGTGACCGGTGGCTGATCCACGAGGGTTCCTGAAGGTCAGGGAACGGCAAGTCCAGCCCAGACGCCCCGTCCCCGTGCGCATCATGGACTTCAAGGAGGTCTATGAAGCCCAGGAGAAGGGCATACTGCGCTCGCAGGCCGGCCGCTGCATGGACTGCGGTGTCCCGTTCTGCCATCAGGGCTGCCCGCTGGGCAACCTGATCCCGGAGTGGAACGATCTGGTCTGGCGGGACAGGCTCGCCGAAGCCGCGGAGCGGCTGCACGCGACGAATAATTTCCCCGAGTTCACCGGCCGGCTCTGCCCGGCTCCCTGCGAGGCATCCTGCGTACTGGGCATCAACCAGCCCGCGGTGACGATCAAGCAGATCGAGGTCTCCATCGCTGATGCCGCTGCCGAAGACGGTCTCATCCAGCCGCTGCCCCCGGCGCGGCTCACCGGGCGCACCGTAGCCGTGGTCGGCTCTGGGCCGGCTGGTCTCGCCGCAGCCCAGCAGCTCAGCAGGGTCGGCCACACGGTAGCCGTCTACGAGCGCGATGATCGGATCGGCGGCCTGCTGCGTTACGGGATCCCCGATTTCAAAATGGAAAAGGCGCAGCTTGACCGCAGGCTCGAGCAGATGCGCGCCGAAGGCACTCGGTTCCGGCCCGGGATCGAGATCGGCAGGGACATCTCCTGGGAGCAGCTGTGCCGTCGCTATGATGCGGTGGTGCTGGCCACCGGTGCCACTGTGCCGAGGGATCTGCCGATTCCCGGCCGGGAGCTAAGCGGTGTGCATTTCGCCATGGATTACTTGGTCCAGGCGAACCGGGCGGTCGCCGGGGACGCCGATATCGCCCTCGGCGGTCAGGGAATCATCGATGTCCGTGGCAAGCACTTGGTGATCCTGGGCGGCGGTGACACGGGAGCCGACTGCCTCGGCACCGCGCATCGCCAGCAGGCGGCTTCCGTGACCACGCTGGCTATCGGCCAGCAGCCTCCGGAAGAGCGGCCCGCGCATCAGCCCTGGCCCATGCAGCCGACTCTCTTCGAGGTGGCGAGCGCGCATGAAGAAGGGGGGCAGCGCAGCTATCTCGCATCCACTGTCGAATTCCTCGGTGAGGATGGTGTGCTGACCGGGTTGAAAGTGGCGGAAACCGAGTACCGCGAAGGCCGGCGCCTGCCCAAGCCGGGTACCGAGAAAGTCATCCCCGCCGATGCGGTCTTCTTGGCGCTGGGGTTCACCGGCCCGGAATCCGGGGCAGTCACGGAGCAGCTGGAGATCGGCTGCGATGAGCGCGGCACGCTGAACCGCGGCATCGACTACAAGAGCTCAGCGGACGGGGTTTTCGTGGCCGGAGACGCCGGGCGAGGTCAATCGCTGATCGTCTGGGCTATTGCCGAGGGCCGGGCGTGCGCGGCTGCTGTTGACGCCTATCTGAGCGGCAGCAGCAACCTGCCGGCTCCGGTGACTCCTGCTGATGCCGCGATCACTCCACTGTGACAGGTGTGACATCTGTTACATCATGATGAATCCATGGTGTGAATTCACCATGATGTCAGCTTCAGGGGGACCGCAGAACGATCCGATTATGCATAAGGTAGGGGTATGAGACGCGCGAAAATAGTTGCAACCTTCGGCCCGGCCATCGCCGGCTATGACCAGACCCTGGCCGCAGTGGAGGCCGGTGTGGACGTAGCCCGGATGAATATGAGCCATGGCGACTACACCGTGCACAACGAGACGTACGAGAACGTCCGCCGGGCCTCCGCCGAACTCGGCAAGCCGGTCGGTATCATGGCGGACCTGCAGGGGCCCAAGATCCGTCTCGGTCGTTTTGTGGACGGCCCGCATGTGCTCTTCCCGGGCGACATCTTCACCATCACCACCGAGGATGTTCCCGGTACGAAGGAGATCTGCTCCACCACGCTCAAGAGCCTCCCCGAGGACGTAAAAGTGGGGGATACTCTGCTGATCGACGACGGCAAGGTCTCACTGCGCGCCACCGCCGTCGACGATGTCAAAGTGACCACGGAAGTCATGGTCGGCGGAGCGGTCTCCAATAACAAGGGCATCAACCTGCCTGGGGTGGCCGTCAACGTCCCCGCGCTCAGCGAGAAGGATGAAGAAGATCTGCGCTGGGCCATCAAACGTGGCGTGGATATGGTGGCGCTGTCCTTCGTGCGGAACGCCGAGGACATCAAGCGAGTCCACGAGATCATGGACGAAGAAGGCCGCCGGGCGCCGGTGATCGCCAAGGTCGAGAAGCCCCAGGCCGTGGAGCAGCTCGCGGAGATCGTCGATGCCTTCGACGCGATCATGGTGGCCCGCGGCGACCTGGGTGTCGAGCTGCCGCTTGAAGACGTGCCGATCGTGCAGAAGCGCGCGGTGGAGCTGGCCCGGCGCTGGGCCAAGCCCGTGATCGTGGCCACCCAGGTGCTCGAATCCATGATCGAGAACCCCCGTCCCACCAGAGCAGAAGCCTCCGATTGCGCCAATGCGGTGCTCGACGGTGCTGATGCTGTGATGCTTTCCGGGGAGACGAGCGTGGGCAAATACCCGATCATCACGATCCAGACCATGGCCCGAATCATCGAATCCACCGAGGAA
This sequence comes from Acaricomes phytoseiuli DSM 14247, assembly GCF_000376245.1. Lineage (GTDB taxonomy): Bacteria > Actinomycetota > Actinomycetes > Actinomycetales > Micrococcaceae > Renibacterium > Renibacterium phytoseiuli. Next base: position 53,321 of record NZ_AQXM01000060.1, read on the forward strand.
CACGGACTGGAGCGGGTACCAGCGCTCGGCACCAACCCCAAGACCCGGGGCGGGGCGATCACCCGCGCCGCGGTGATGATCGCGGATCAGCTCGATGCCAAATACGTCTGCGCCTTCACCCAGACCGGGGACTCGGCGCGCCGGATCTCGCGGTTACGTCCCGTCAAGCCGGTTTTCGCCTTCGCTCCGGACGAGCGGGTCTGGAATCAGCTCTCGCTCACCTGGGGCGTGCAGCCGGTCAAGGTGCCCGTGGTGAAGCACACCGACGAAATGGTCGAACAAGTCGATCATGTGCTTTCGGAGCGGGATCTCCTGAAGCCGGATGACCTCGTCGTGATCGCCTTTGGTTCCCCCCCAGGGCAGGCCGGCTCGACCAACTCGGTCAAGGTCCACAAAATCGGCGACCTGGCTGATTACAGCGGGGACGGAAAAGACCGCCGGGAGAAAGTCGGCCCCTGGCCGGTAGCGCACGAGCGCTGACCTGTTCGACCGCAGTCGATACGGTGAAGGCGCCTGGCCCACATTTTTCTGGGCCAGGCGCCTTCACCGTATGCAGTAGGTGTCTTCAGCCGGGTCGTCGGCTGAGAACTAGTTCACCTGATCGATGATGGTCTGCGCGACCTCGCGCATGCTGAGCCTGCGGTCCATCGAGGTCTTCTGGATCCAGCGGAAAGCCTCGGGCTCGCTCAGCCCCATTCTGGTGGTCAGCAGCGATTTAGCCCGTTCCACGAGCTTTCGCGTCTCGAAGCGATCCTGCAGATCGGTGATCTCGGCCTCCAGGGCTTTGACCTCCTCGTGCCGACTCAGTGCGATCTCGATCGCCGGGATCAGATCCGCCGGTGTGAACGGCTTGACCACATAGGCCATCGCCCCGGCATCCCGGGCTCGTTCGACCAGTTCTTTCTGGCTGAAAGCGGTGAGCAGCACCACGGGAGCTATCCGCTCTTTGACGATGGTCTCCGCGGCGCTGATTCCGTCCATGACGGGCATCTTCACATCCATGAGCACCAGGTCCGGTTCCAGCTCCCGGGCCAGGGCCACTGCTTTCTCGCCGTTATCGGCTTCACCCACCACCTCGTAGCCTTCGCCCGTCAGGATCTCGACGATATCCAGGCGGATGAGAGTCTCGTCCTCGGCGACGATCACCCGACGGCCGGCATCGGTATTTGGTGCTGGGGCCTCCGTCGGCTCCAGTGAATCTGTCACAGTGACTCCTTGACTCAGTACTCTGCTCCGTACATTTTCTACAGATATTTCTTCTACAGCTATTGCAGATATTTGCCTCTTTCAGAAAACAGCCTATCGGCATGTAGAGTTATTGTCCGTGGATCAGGGCCGGTGCGGCTCTCCGTTGAATGTGATCTCCATCTCTTCAGCGGTCCGATCCAGTGCCTGCCCGAGTGGCGGAATTGGCAGACGCGCCGCACTCAAAATGCGGTATCGAAAGGTGTGTGGGTTCGAGTCCCACCTCGGGCACGATTGTTCTCCGGTCATACCAGGATTCCGGAGTAAGCTTCGGCAGTATCTGGCGGAAAACCCGAAGGAGACGCGGTGGAGGAAGATTTGCTGATCGTCGAAGATCTCATGCTGCTATTGCTCGCTGACGACGGCCGCTCCATCACCGCTGCGGGGGTTCTGCCTTATGTTCTCGGCGGTGCGGTTCTCATCGAACTCGGCCTCCTCGAGCGGATCGAACTCGATGAAGAAAGCGGAGGCCTGGGCCGTCAGCTGAGCGGCCCCGAAGTCCGCGCCGTCGGCCAGGAGCAACTGCCAGACACTTTGCTCCAAGAGGCCTACGACACCATCGCGGAGCGCCCCCGCAGGGTGCAGACGCTTCTGCTCAGCCTCGGTGGTGAGCTCCGGAAGCCCGTGCTGAGCCGCCTGGCCGAACGCGGGCTGATCCGAGAGGAACGCGGGCGGATGCTGGGCATCATTCCCGTGACCACCTGGCCCACTGAGGACCAGGAGCACGAATCAGCTCTCAGGGATCGGATCCGCGCGGTGCTGGAAGGCGGCGCGGAACCGGATACCCGGATAGCGGTGCTGATCGGCTTGCTCTCCGCAGTCAAGGCCTTGCGCTATCTGCGGCCGCCCTTGCCCTGGAGCAGCGAGATCGCACGGCGGGCTAAAGAACTCGAAGACGGGGACTGGGGAGTCCAAGCGGTTGGCGCTGCGGTCAGCCGCCAGGCCGCGGCGATGATCGCGGCCAGCGTCTCCGCCTCAGTCAGCGTCGCGATAGCGGCCAACGTCAACACCGCCCAGAGCTGAGTCGAGGTGAAGACGGCGCTGCTTTTCATCGTGCTTGCGCTCGACCTTCCGCGAACGCGCGGGGAAGGAAGTATCAGGAATGCCTGAACCCTCGAGCCACGCAACTGCACAAGCATCCGGCGGAACTTCCGGACAGGCTGATCGGGATCTGGAAGCCCGCGCCTGGCCCGCGCTCTGGTCGCTGGTCATCGGCTTCTTCATGATCCTGGTGGATTCCACCATCGTCTCCGTGGCCACTCCGGCCATCATGAACGCCTTGGACGCCGATATCAGCCAGGTGGTCTGGGTGACGAGCGCCTATCTGCTCGCCTATGCGGTGCCGCTGCTGATCACCGGGCGGCTCGGGGACCGCTTCGGCCCCAAACGCATGTACCTCACCGGTCTGGTGATCTTCACCCTGGCCTCGGCCTGGTGCGGGCTGGCCGGCGATGTGACCATCCTGATCATTGCCAGGGTGGTCCAGGGCCTGGGCGCGGCGCTGATGACCCCGCAGACCATGTCCATGATCACCAGGATGTTCCCGCCGCAGCGCCGGGGCGCAGCGATGGGGCTCTGGGGCTCGGTGGCCGGTGTGGCCATTCTGGTGGGCCCGGTGCTGGGTGGCATCCTGGTGGATCTGGCTGGCTGGGAATGGATCTTCTACATCAATGTCCCGGTCGGGATCATCGGCTTCATCCTGGCGGTGCGCCTCGTGCCATCGCTGAGCACCCAGATGCACCGCTTCGACTGGCTCGGGGTGCTGCTCAGCGGCGCAGGCATGTTCCTCCTGGTCTTCGGTATCCAGGAGGGGGAGAGCTTCAACTGGGGGACCATCGCCGGGCCCATCTCGGTCTGGTCGCTCATCATCACCGGGCTCGTCCTAATGGTCTGCTTCGTGCTCTGGCAACGTTTCAACCGGGCCGAGCCGCTCGTGCCGCTGCGCTTGTTCCGGGACCGCAACTTCTCCCTGGCCACCCTGGCCATCGCGGCGATGGGCTTCGTGGTGACATCGATGTCTCTGCCGCTCATGCTCTATGCCCAGGAAGTCCGCGGGCTGGCACCCACGCAGGCGGCACTGCTGCTCGCGCCGATGGCGGTGATCTCCGGTGTGCTGGCCCCTTTTATCGGTAAGCTCATCAATCGGCGCGATCCGCGGTACTTTGCCGTGCTGGGTTTCGCCCTGATCGCCGTCTCCCTGTTCTGGCTGGGCTCTCTGCTGCGCCCGGACACTCCGATATGGATGCTTCTGCTGCCGATGGCACTGCTCGGGTTCGCCAACGCCGGGGTCTGGGCGCCGGTCTCCCTGACCGCCACCCGGAACCTCACCCCGGCTCAGGCCGGCGCAGGCTCAGGAGTTTACAACACCACCCGCCAGGTCGGCGCGGTTCTGGGCGCGGCGATGATCGCCTCGCTCATGCAGGCTCGGCTGAACGCGAACCTGCCCTCTGCTCCTGACGGCACGGCAACGGGTGAGGGAGCCGGAAGCCTGCCCGAGTTCCTGCACGCAGGGTTCGCCGGTGCCATGGGGGAGTCGCTGCTGCTGCCCGCGACGGTGATCCTCGTCGGCGTGGTCGCTGCGCTGTGCTTCGCCCGCCCGGTGATCACCGTCGGGCCAGAGACTTCGGCGGCAACGGCAACGGCAGCCGCTGCACCTGCGGCAGCGGCTGCTCCGGCGGATCCCGCGCCCGGGGGCACTGCCCAGCCTGATCGCCCCGGAGCGTAGGCTGTCACGATGAGCCGGACCGTCTATTACACCTCGATGTCCATCGATGGCTTCCTCGCCACAGAAGACCACAACCTGGACTGGCTCTTCTCGCTCCAGGGCTACGATATGGAGCTCTACCAGCAGTTCTACGCCGGGATCGGCGCGCAGATCATGGGAGCGCAGACTTACCGTTTCCTGCAGCGCGCAGCCGCAGCCGCCGCAGACCCGGCGGAGCAGGCCTGGCCTTACCCGGACCGCCCGAGCTGGGTCTTCAGCCATGGCGAACTCACCGAAGCCGGGGGTCTCTGGGAACAGGAGGCGGAGCAGGGGCGGATCATCCGGGCGGAAGGCGATGTCCGCACGGCTCATGCACAAGCCACGGCTGCGGCAGAGGAGCAGGATGTCTGGGTGGTCGGCGGGGGAGATCTGGCCGCGCAATTCCACGCCGCCGGTCTGCTCGACGAGCTCTATCTGACCATCGTGCCCTTCATCCTGGGCTCCGGTCAGCGACTGCTGCCGCTCGCCAATCCCACGCAGCAGCTGCCGTTGATCTCCCAGCAGCTCCGGGGCGGCGGCGTGATCGAAGCTCGGTACGCGCTGCGCTAGTCAGCCTGCTGGGACGGCTCAGGTGCCCGGCGGATCATATTGGTGATCCGGGCAGTGGAGAGCCTGCGGCCCTGCTCATCGGTCATTACGATCTCATGGGTGGCGAGCGTGCGGCCCAGGTGGATCGCGGTGCAGGTGCCGGTGACCGTACCGGATTCGATCCCGCGATGGTGGCTTGCGCTGATCTCGATGCCGAGCGCCTGGCCGCCCGCACCGGCATGAATACCCGCCGCGAAGGAACCCAGCGTCTCGGCGAGAACAAGATGGGCTCCGCCGTGCAGGAGGCCGACGATCTGGGTATTGCCTTCCACCGGCATCGTGGCCACGACCCGCTCGGCGCTGAGCTCCGAGAACCGGATGCCCATCTTCGCCACGAGGTCTCCTACGCCATGGTGGCGCAGCATGGGCCACGTCTGTTCGGGAACTCCCGCCTCGGCCAGCTGCTCGGTATAAGGATTGCTTTCCTCAGACATATCTCCACCCTAATGCCTCCCAGGACAAAGCCCCGGTGTTATGCCCGCCACCCCCGGACGGCATAGGCTTGGTCCGTGAGCGAACCTCGTAAACTCCTGCTGATCGATGGCCATTCCATGGCATTCCGGGCTTTCTACGCCTTGCCGCCGGAGACTTTCATCACCGACACCGGCCAGCACACCAACGCTGTCTACGGGTTCACGTCCATGCTGCTGACCATGATCCGGCAGCAGAAGCCCAGCCATGTCGTCGTCGCCTTCGATCTCGACGGAGGCACTTTCCGCACCGAGGAGTACTCCGAGTACAAAGCCGGGCGGGCACGCACGCCGGAGGAGTTCCACGGTCAAGTGGACCTCATCGGCAAGGTGTTGGAGGCGATGAACATCCCGGCGGTCACCCTGGAGGGCTACGAGGCGGACGATATCATCGCCACGGCCTCGGCCCGGGCCGAGGCCGAAGGGTGGCAGACGTTGATCGTCTCCGGTGATCGCGACGCCTTCCAGCTCATCACCGATTCGACGCTTGTGCTCTACCCGAAAAAAGGCATCTCCGATATCCCGCCGATGGACCGGGCCGCGGTGGAGGAGAAATACCTGGTGCCCCCTGAGCTGTACCCCGACCTCGCCGCGCTCGTGGGCGAGAGCGCGGATAATCTTCCCGGGGTGCCCGGAGTCGGCCCGAAGACCGCGGCAAAATGGATTAAGCAGTATGAAGGTCTCGAGGGAATCCTGGCGAATGCCGATTCCATCGGCGGTAAAGTCGGCGACTCGCTGCGGGCGCACCTCGACTCGGTCAAGCGGAACCGCCGGCTCAATCATCTGGTGCGCGATCTCCAACTGCCGATCAGCTCGGAGCAGATGGAGCTGCAGAACCCGGATCGGGCTCAGATCGAAGAGCTCTTCGATGCGCTGCAGTTCAACACCTTGCGCAAGCGGCTCTTCGAAGTATTCGGGGACACCGAGGCGGAGGCCGGCCCCGGGGAGCATGACCTCCCGGAGCACCGGGTGCTCCAGGAGGCAGAAGAGCTCTCCACCTGGTTCGAGGCCGCCGGGCAGCAGCAGGTGGCCTTCGCGCTGAGCGGTGCGGCGCTGCCTCTGACCGATCCGATAGGCCTCGATGTGCAGGGCGTTGCGCTCAGCACGGAGGCGGAGGTCGCTTTCATTCCGGTGGAAGGCCTCGATGCGGAGGCCGAGCGGGTGCTCGCGGAGTGGTTCTCCGGCCCGGCTCCGAAAGCCGTGCACGATCTCAAGGCTGCTTATAAGGCGCTTTCCGGCCGCGGGCTGGCCCTGGCCGGGGTCGTGGACGACACCTCGATCTCCGCTTACCTGATCCAGCCGGAGCGGCGCCATTACGAACTCGCCGATCTTTCCCAGATCCATCTGAAGACGCCTTTCGCCCAGGCTCAGGCGCAAGCCGCCGACCAGCTGGACCTGGACCTGGAAGGCGACCGTGGCGCCCAGGACGCGGTGCTGCGGGCGTATGTCACGGGCCGGCTGAGCGCCCATTTCGAATCCATGCTGGCCGAGCGCAAAGCCCAGCGGCTGCTCAGCGAGCTAGAGCTGCCGCTCGCGGTGGTCCTGGCGAAGATGGAGCTCGCCGGGATCGCGGTGAGCCGGGAAGTGCTGGACGAGCTGATGGCGGATTTCACCCAGGTGATCGAGGCCGCGCAGCGCGACGCTTTCGCCGCGATCGGTCACGAGGTCAACCTCGGCTCGCCCAAGCAGCTCCAAGTGGTGCTCTTCGAAGAGCTGGGCATGCCCAAGACCAAGAAAATCAAGACCGGTTACTCCACGGACGCAGATGCCCTCGCTGATCTGCTGGTGAAGACCGAGCACCCCTTCCTGGTGCATCTCCAGGCTTACCGCGATGCCACCAAGCTCCGTCAGACCGTCGAGGGGCTGATCAAATTCGTGGCCGACGACGGCCGGGTGCACACCACCTACGCGCAGAACATCGCGGCGACGGGCCGGCTCTCCTCGAACAACCCAAATCTGCAGAACATCCCGATCCGCAGTGAAGCCGGGCGCCAGATCCGGAACGCTTTCGTGGTGGGCGAAGAGCCGAGCGGCAAGCCCTTCGAGACTCTGCTGACCGCTGATTATTCTCAGATCGAGATGCGGATCATGGCCCATCTCTCCGGAGACGAGGGGCTGATCCAGGCCTTCCGGGACGGCGAAGACCTGCACCGCTTCGTCGGTTCGCATATCTTCCAGGTCGAGCCAGAGGATGTCACTTCGGCGATGCGCTCCAAGGTCAAGGCGATGTCCTACGGTCTGGTCTATGGTCTGAGCTCCTTCGGGCTCTCCAAGCAGCTGAAGATCTCGGTGGATGAAGCTCGAACCCTCATGAAGGACTACTTCGAGCGATTCGGTGCGGTGCGGGATTACCTGCGCGGCATCGTCGAACAGGCTCGGATCGACGGCTACACCGCAACCATCGAAGGCCGCCGCCGGTACCTTCCGGAGCTGACCAGCGATAACCGCCAACTGCGGGAGATGGCGGAGCGGGCCGCGCTCAACGCGCCGATCCAGGGCTCTGCCGCGGATATCATCAAGCGCGCGATGATCGGCGTGGACCGCGAACTGCGGGCGGCTGACGCCGAGTCCCGAATGCTGCTGCAGGTGCACGATGAACTGGTGCTGGAGATCGCTCCGGGAGAACTGGAGGAGGTCACGGAGATCGTCCGCCGGGAAATGTCCGGGGCTGCGGAGCTGAGCGTTCCGCTCGATGTGCAGACCGGGGTGGGCTCCAGCTGGTTCGAAGCGGGGCACTAGTAACACCAACTAGTAACACCAAGAGGGATAGCTCTCCCCGGTTTTACGGTTGCTAGAGTGGTGATCGTGACTGTCCTCAGAGAACCAGATTCAAGTTTCCCTTATCGCATCGAGCAATGGCCTGCGGCAGATGACGTCCGCGAGGATCAGACCGTACCGGAACGCGCCAAAGGCTGGTTGAGGGCGGTCTCTATGGGCTTCCACGGCCGGGAGCTCACGGACGAGGCCGTCGCCAAATACGTTCGCGTGGACGCGGCAGATGACGCCATCTGCTGCGGTGTATACCCCGAGACGATAGCGGAGCGCGGTCTGCCCGCGGAATGGCCGGTGGGCACTTTTGGTTCCATGAAGGGCACTCTCAACGTAGGGGCTACCGGGACTGTCGATGCTGACAACGGGCGCTTCCTGGACGCGCTCATGATCACCGCGGTGACCGTCCGGCCCAGCCACCGCCGGCGCGGCATCCTGTCCCAGCTGGTCCGGGCGAATCTGGAGCAGGCTGCGGCTGAGGGCCTGCCTGTCGCGGCCCTGACCGCTTCAGAAGGCGCCATCTACGGGCGCTTCGGCTTCGGCGACGCGACTCGGGAGCGCACCATCGAGATCGACACCCGGCCCGGATTCGCGCTGCGCCGGGAGCCTGAGCGCCGTGTGGAGGTGATTCCCGTGGAGCGGGCCGGTGACGTCCAGGCCGAGCTCTTCGAGGTATTCCACCGAAGCACGCTAGGGTCGTTGACCCGCCCCGAGTCGTACAAGCCGGTGGTCAGCGGGCAGTGGGGAAGCTACTACCCGGAAGCAGATCCGGAGGTCCGGGCCGCAGTGCACTACGGTGCCGATGGCGGCATCGACGGCTACGTCAGTTACAAGGCCGTGAGAGACGGCGATAAGCTCACCGCCCATAAGGTAGTGGACCTGCTGGCGCTCACCCCAGAGGCCTACCTCGGTCTCTGGGCGTTCCTGGGCAGTCTGGATCTGAGCCCCAAGGTGACCTGGAGCGGGGCTCCGGTGGCTGATCCGCTGTTCTGGGCGGTCAATGACCAGCGCCGCTACCGGGTGGTCGATGAAGGTGACCTGCTCTGGCTGCGCCCGCTCGACGTTCCGGCGATGCTGGAGGCCCGGCAGTACCACCGCGAGGGGACTCTGCGGTTGGGCGTCCGGGACGACCTCGGTTTCGCCGAGGGCGACTTCGAACTCAGGGTGGAACCGGGCGCGGAGCCGGGCACACTGCAGGGCCGGGTGCGCCGTCTGGAGGCGGGGGAGGAGCCCGAGGTCGTATTGCCGGTAGCGGCTCTGGGATCTCTGTACCTCGGTGACGCCAGTGCGCGCCTGCTCCGCGAAGCCGGGCGCGTGGAGCTGACCGAAGAGCAGGCCGGGCGCTTCGACAAGCTCTTCACGGTTCCGCAGTTGCCGGACTGCCGGACGAACTTCTGAAAACCGCTTCTGCCGAGCAGCTGATCGGTTTTGCTTTGCTCAGGAGTGTAGGACTAAACTGAGCGGGCAGGTTTTGTGCGCGGGTGCGCCCTGAGGCACTGATGCTGCAACGGCTTTACGCTAGTTTCATATCACCATTCCTATTCGTTTCCTATCCAACGGAGCCCCTACTACATGACCACCACAACCCCCGAGAAGACCGGTACCCCGCAGGTTGCTGTCAACGACATCGGTTCTTCTGAGGACTTCCTCGCCGCTATTGATGCCACTATCAAGTACTTCAACGACGGCGATCTCGTCGAAGGCACTGTCGTCAAGGTTGACCGTGACGAAGTGCTGCTCGACATCAGATACAAGACCGAAGGCGTTATCCCTTCCCGTGAACTCTCCATCAAGCACGATGTCGACCCCGCTGAGGTCGTCTCCGTAGGCGATGAGGTCGAAGCCCTGGTCCTCACCAAAGAGGACAAAGAGGGCCGGCTGATCCTCTCCAAGAAGCGGGCTCAGTACGAGCGCGCCTGGGGCGATATCGAGAAGATCAAGGATGAGGACGGTGTGGTCACCGGTACCGTCATCGAGGTGGTCAAGGGTGGTCTCATCCTGGACATCGGGCTGCGCGGCTTCCTGCCGGCTTCGCTCGTCGAAATGCGCCGGGTGCGCGATCTGGCCCCGTACATCGGCCAGCAGATCGAAGCTAAGATCATCGAGCTGGATAAGAACCGCAACAACGTGGTGCTCTCCCGTCGGGCCTGGCTGGAGCAGACCCAGTCCGAGGTTCGCTCCACCTTCCTCAACAAGCTGGAAAAGGGCCAGGTGCGCCCCGGTGTGGTCTCCTCCATCGTCAACTTCGGCGCCTTCGTGGACCTGGGCGGCGTAGACGGTCTGGTGCACGTCTCCGAGCTGTCCTGGAAGCACATCGATCACCCCTCCGAGGTTGTCGAGGTCGGCCAGGAAGTCACCGTCGAGGTGCTCGAGGTCGATCTGGATCGTGAGCGGGTCTCCCTGTCGCTCAAGGCGACCCAGGAAGATCCGTGGCAGACCTTCGCCCGCACGCACGCGCTGGGCCAGGTCGTTCCGGGCAAGGTCACCAAGCTCGTTCCGTTCGGTGCTTTCGTGCGCGTCGAGGACGGCATTGAGGGCCTGGTGCACATCTCCGAACTCGCTGTGCGTCACGTGGATCTGGCCGAGCAGGTCGTCTCCGTCAACGACGAACTGTTCGTCAAAGTCATCGATATCGACCTGGAGCGCCGCCGGATCTCGCTCTCGCTCAAGCAGGCCAATGAGGGCGTGGACCCGGATTCCACCGAATTCGATCCCGCACTCTACGGCATGGCCGCCGAGTACGACGACGAGGGCAACTACAAGTACCCCGAGGGCTTCGACCCCGAGAGCAACGAGTGGATCGAAGGCTACGAGACCCAGCGCGCCGCCTGGGAGCAGCAGTACGCTGAGGCCCAGTCCCGCTGGGAAGCGCATAAGAGCCAGGTATCGCAGCACGCTGCCGACGATGCAGCAGCGGTCAGCGACGCGGCTGATGCCCCGGCGAACTACTCCTCGGAAGGTGCCGCTCCGGTTGAGGACTCCGGCACTCTCGCCTCGGATGAAGCCCTCGCCGCGTTGCGGGAGAAGCTGACCGGCAACTGATAGCAGTAGAGTCCGGCTCAGCCCACCGCTGAGTGTTCTGATAGGTCGGGGCCGTCACGATTTTTCGTGGCGGCCCCGACCTGTCTCAGGTTGTTGAGGTGTTCTGGGTTCTATCGGATTGCGCATACTCTGGTGTCATGCTCTCAATCGGCCTGACCGGCGGGATCGCCGCCGGAAAATCCCTGGTCGCCGCGCGGCTTGCCGAACTCGGTGCCGTGCTGATCGATGCTGATGTGCTGGCCCGTGAGGTCGTGGAACCAGGCAGCGCGGGCCTAGCAGAGGTCGTGCAGGCCTTCGGCGAAGGAGTTATCGCCTCGGATGGCGGCCTGGACCGGCCCCGGTTGGGCGAGTTGATCTTCGACGATCCGCGGGCCAGAGAACGGCTCAACGCCATCGTCCATCCGCGAGTGCGTGCCCGTGCCGCGGAGCTCAGGGCATCGGCTCCGGAGGGCGCGATCGTCGTCCAGGACATCCCGCTGCTGGTCGAAACCGGTCAAGGGCCGGACTTCCATCTCGTGATCGTGGTCGACGCCCCCGAATCTTTGCAGATCTCGCGGATGACCAGCCGCCGGGGCCTCTCCGAAGCAGAGGCCCGGGGCCGTCTGGCCGCGCAGGCCGCACGGGCTGAACGGCTGGCCGCCGCCGATATCGTCATCGACAACTCTGGGACACCGGAAGCCGCACTCGAGACGGTCGAAGTCCTCTGGCAGCACCGGTTGCTGCCCTTCGCTCAGAACCTGGCCGCGGGGGAGCGCGCAGAGCGTTCCGGCCCGCCAGCGCTCGTCCCTTACTCCCCACAGTGGCCGGCCCAGGCCAGGCGCCTGGTAGCCAAAGTTCAAGCCGCAGTCGGGGGAGCTCTTCCGGTGGATCATATCGGCTCGACTTCGGTGCCGGGGCTCGATGCCAAGGATGTCATAGACCTGCAGCTGCGCGTGCCGTCGATAGCGGATGTGGATGCGCTGGCACCGAGTTTGGCCGGGGCCGGGTTTCCACGATCTCGGGGCATCCACGCGGATACCCCCAAGACCTTCGCGCCCGATCCAGAGCAGTGGCAGAAGGCCTTCCACGCCAATGCGGACCCTGGCCGTCCGGTGAATCTACACGTCCGGGTCGACGGCTCGCCCGGTGCCGATTACGCCCTGGCTTTCCGGGACTGGCTGCGCGTCGATCCGCAGGCTCGTGATTCCTATCTGGCTGAGAAACGACGTCTGGCTGAGCAGTGCGCGGCAGATCCGGATACCTCCCGATACGCCGAGGCCAAGGAGCCCTGGTTGGTTGCGGCGACCGACGAGCTCCTGGCCTGGAAAGAGCGCACCGGCTGGCGGTCGGCTTAGCCCTGAGCTGATCCGCTCCCGTGGCCTCGCTTCCTGTCGGTGCTCGGCAGTAGCCTTAAGCACATGAGTCTTGCTCAGGAGATCAACCGGGTCGTCGCGCCGTTCGAGGTTATCAGCGAATACCAGCCCGCGGGTGATCAACCCACGGCTATCGCCGAACTTGCCGAGCGCGTCGAGAACGGTGAAAAAGATGTCGTGCTGCTCGGCGCCACCGGTACCGGTAAATCCGCGACGACGGCCTGGCTCATCGAGAAGCTGCAGCGGCCCACCCTCGTGCTCGTGCAGAACAAGACCCTGGCCGCCCAGCTGGCGAATGAGTTCCGGGAGCTGCTGCCGAACAATGCCGTGGAATATTTCGTCTCCTACTACGACTACTACCAGCCCGAGGCCTATGTGCCGCAGAGCGATACCTTCATCGAGAAGGACTCCTCGGTCAACGAGGAGGTCGAAAGGCTCCGCTATTCGGCCACCAATTCTCTGCTGACCCGCCGTGATGTCGTGGTCGTCGCCACGGTCTCCTGCATCTACGGCTTGGGTACCCCGGAGGAGTACGTGGCGGGAATGGCCACGCTGCGGCAAGGGCAGCAGGTCAACCGGGACGAGCTGCTGCGCAAATTCGTCTCGATGCAGTACGTCCGCAATGACACCGATTTCCACCGGGGCACGTTCCGGGTGCGCGGCGACACCGTGGAGATCATCCCCATGTACGAGGAGCTCGCGCTCCGGATCGAATTCTTCGGCGATGAGATCGAGAAGATCTACACGCTGCACCCGCTCACCGGAGAAGTCATCCGGGAAGAGACTGAGATGTATGTCTTCCCGGCATCGCACTATGTGGCCGGCCCCGAGCGGATGGCTCAAGCCATCCGCAGCATCGAAACCGAGCTCGATGACCGGCTCAAGACGCTGGAGAAGCAGAACAAGCTCCTAGAAGCCCAGCGGCTCCGGATGCGCACCACCTATGATCTGGAAATGATGCAGCAGATGGGTTTCTGCAACGGCATCGAGAACTACTCACGGCATATCGACGGCCGTGATGTCGGTACGGCTCCGCATTGTCTGCTCGACTACTTCCCGGACGACTTCCTGCTGGTGATCGATGAATCCCATGTCACCGTGCCGCAGATCGGGGCCATGTACGAAGGCGATATGTCGCGCAAGCGCACCCTTGTGGAGCACGGTTTCCGGCTGCCCTCGGCGATGGATAACCGACCGCTGAAATGGGATGAATTCTTGGAGCGGATAGGCCAGACGGTCTACCTTTCGGCGACTCCCGGCAATTACGAGCTGGAACGCTCTGACGGGGTGGTCGAACAGATCATCCGGCCCACCGGCCTGATCGATCCCGAGGTCGTGGTCAAACCGACCAAGGGGCAGATCGATGACCTGCTCGCCGAAATCCAGCTCCGCGTGGAGCGGGATGAACGAGTTCTGGTGACCACGCTGACCAAGCGGATGGCCGAAGATCTCACCGAGTACCTGCTGGGTCACGGGATCAAGGTCCAGTACCTGCATTCGGATGTCGATACCCTCAAACGCGTGGAGCTGCTCCGGGATCTCCGGCTGGGGACCTTCGACGTCTTGGTCGGCATCAACCTGCTGCGGGAGGGTCTGGACCTGCCAGAGGTATCCCTGGTGAGCATCCTCGATGCTGATAAAGAAGGCTTCCTGCGGTCCGCCACCTCGCTCATCCAGACCATCGGCCGAGCCGCGAGGAATGTCTCCGGCCAGGTGCACATGTACGCGGATAAGGTCACCGGGGGAATGGCTAAGGCGATCGAGGAGACCAACCGGCGGCGCGCGATCCAGGCCGCTTACAACAAGGAGCACGGTGTGGATCCGACACCGCTGCGTAAGCGGATCGCCGACATCACCGATTCCCTGGCCAGGGAGGATGCGGATACCAAAGCGCTTCTGGATGCGACCGGTAAATCCGGTTCTCGCGCCAAGAAAGCCAGCGCTGAGAAGCTCCGTGCCAGTGAAGAACTGCTCCGCAGAGACGGCTTGGCCGCGGTGCCCGCCGAGGATCTGCTGGATCTGATCACCCAGCTCACCGAGCAGATGCACGCGGCGGCGGCGGACCTGCACTTCGAGCTCGCCGCAAGGCTTCGGGACGAAGTGGGCGATCTGAAGAAAGAGCTCCGCCAAATGCAGGCCGCGGGGCACGCTTGAGCGCTGCCGTTAGCGGCGATTGCTAGCGGTCTCTGATATCCTTGCAGACAGCGTAGGGGAGTATCCTTCCACACTGTGACACGACAGCACGTCAGTCCACGACGGACCGACCGGGCACAGTGGCTGTGGGTGTATGCCGCGGTGGAGAGACTTACGGTAGTCAGCTGTAACTACCTTCCGGAAGGACGTCCATGGACGCTTCACCCCTGGTCTGGACCCTCACGATCGCCGGTATCGCCGGCCTCCTGGCCTTCGACTTCTTCGCCCACGTCCGCAAAGCGCACGAGCCCACGCTCCGCGAAGCCGCGATCTGGTCATCGTTCTACGTCGGCGTCGCGGTGCTCTTCGGCTTCGCTGTGCTGATGTTCGGCGGTCATGCCAAAGGCACCGAGTACTTCGCCGGGTACATCACGGAAAAAGCACTTTCCGTCGATAACCTCTTCGTTTTCCTGATCATCATCAGCTCTTTCGCGGTGCCCCGGATACACCAGCAGAAGGTGCTACTCTTCGGCATCGTCTTCGCGCTCATCGCGCGCTCGGTCTTAATCCTCATCGGGGCGGCTCTGGTCAACAGCTTCGCCTGGATCTTCTACATTTTCGGCCTGATCCTCGTGGTCACCGCGGTCCAGCTGCTGCGCGGCAAAGACGACAGCCCGCAGAGCGCGGCGGACAACATCATGGTCCGTCTGGCCAAGCGCTTCTTCCACACCAGCGACGAATACGACGGCGATAAGCTGTTCACGGTCAAGAACGGCAAGCGGATGCTCACGCCGATGCTGCTGGTGATGATCGCAATCGGTGCCACGGACATCCTCTTCGCCTTCGATTCCATCCCGGCGATCTTCGGCCTGACCCAGGATCCCTATATCGTCTTCACGGCGACCGCGTTCTCGCTCATGGGCCTGCGCCAGCTCTACTTCCTGATCGACGGTCTGCTGGATCGCCTGGTATACCTCTCCTACGGCCTCGCGGTGATCCTCGGATTCATCGGCGTGAAACTAGTGCTACATGCCCTGCATGAGAACAATCTGTTCTTCATCAACGGCGGGCAAGGACTCTCGGTGCCGGAGATCTCCACCGAGGTCTCGCTGATCGTGATCTGTGGTGTCCTCGTGGTGACCGTTATCGCCAGCCTGCTCAGCCCGGCAGCCCGGCAGCAGCGGGAAGAGAGGCAGTTGGAAGCCGAGCGGCAGAAATCTTCGGCCGACTCAGAATAAAAAGAGTCACGAGGCAGGCTTCAGGCCATCGTCGCTCCTGGCGGCGCCCCGTGCGGTCAGCTCACGCTGCTTTCAGCCCGGGTCATCGCCAGGAGCTTCGCGAAGATCCTCTCACCATCGGCGCGCAGCCCGTCATGATGGTACTCACCGGTCTGCCAGAGCTGCAGACCCCGGACCGCTGCTGCGGTCTCCGCGGCTAAACCGTGATCGACGTAGATATCGTCAAAATAGGCGGTTGCGGCGACGGGCACCTGGGTGGCGGCCAATCGCGCAGGATCGTAGAGGGCCGGCCAGTCGGATTTACTGGCCAGGATTTCTGCGACCTCGGCGAGGGGAGCGAGTGCGGGATCCTCGGTGAAATACCAGGGCATCACGGCCTCACCGGTGAAGTGGAACTCTTCGCCGAGCGGATCCATGTCCCCGCGTTCTGCGGCGACCCTGGCGGCGGACCATCCGGAAGCCTGCCCCTGGCAGTAGATGGATTCGTGAAGCACGGCGTAGAGCGGATTCTGGGCATAGGAGACGGTATGGCCGACCTGCTCCAGGAAGGCATCGGGCAGTTGTCCCTCGACCAGTGGGAAGGCGTCTTCCAGCAGATAGGCCAGGCCGTCGATCCGGGAGTTCCCGCCGAGGTAGGAGCCGAGCATCTGGAATCGCTGCGGCGTCAGACGCTCACCGGTAGGTAGGAACTCCTCGTGCTCGGCGAGGTGCCGGGCGATTCGCGCGGCTTGCTGTTGGGCCTGCGGGTAGCGTGCGAAGAATTCACGGTTCCGCGCTGCGGTGCGTTCGAAAGTGGCCCGGTAGACCCGGTCCGGATGGCCGGCGAGCGGTGCCAACCCGGCTGTGATGAGCACTTCTCTGAGCCCTTCCGGATACCAGGAGAGGTAGCTCAGCGCGCAGAAGCCGCCGAAGCTCTGACCGAGGATGCTCCAGGGTTCGCTCTGCAGCGCCTGACGCAGGGATTCCGCGTCTGCGACAATCGCATCCGCCCGGAAATATTTGAGGTACTCCGCCTGCTTTGCGGCATCCCCGCGAGCGGGCAGGGTCTGCCTCGTCGCGGGAGTTGAGCGCCCCGTGCCGCGCTGATCGAGCAGCAGCACCCGGAAGTCCTTGAGCGCCTCGGCCACCCAGCCGCTCGGGCTATTGGGCCGATCAGCCCGCCCGCCGGGACCGCCCTGGAAATAGACGAGCCAAGGAGCATCCGGTGCCTCGGCACGTGCTACCTCCCGGGCGAAGAGCTCGATCTGCTCGCCTTCCGGATTGAGGTGGTCCAAAGGCACCAGGGCGAAGTGCTCTTGATAGACGATGCCGTCCCGTTCGACGCGTTCGCCGATCCGGTGCTGGGCCGCCACCGGCTTTTGAGGCAGGGCAGAGGACGCGGAGGGCAACAGCGGCGTAGCGTCGGAAGCAGAGGAGGTCATGCCATCGAGCTTAGCTGCGACCGAAGCGAAGCAGGTGGACCACCGCGAAGCCGGCCACATCGGAGGCGTCCAGATCTACCTCGGCCTCGATAGCCCAATCCCGGTGCCCAGCAGGGTCTTCGATGATCTGCCGGACCCGCCAACGCCGGGAATCCTCCGGCGCCTCCAGCAGGAAGAGTTCCGCTGATCTGGCCTGCGGGCCATCACCGATCCATTCGTGCTCGTCCCAATAATCACCGAGCGCATCTTTCCACCGGGCGAGGCCCCAGCCGGCTTCAGCGTCGAGCTCTCCCAGGGCTTCGAAATCATCCCGGGCGGCCAAGGTCACCCGCCGGAACAGTTCGTTGCGGACCATCACGGTAAAAGCCCTGCGGTCATCCGTCAGGGCCTCAGGCTCCGGCACTCCTGCAGCATCCTGAGTTGGGCCCGGGAGCTCAGAATCTGCCGCCGAACCGTCCGCAAGCGCATTCCATTCCTGGAGCAATGAGGAATCGGTTTGCCGGACGATCTGCCCCAGCCACGCCACGATATCCCGGAGCTCCTCTGTCAGTGCGGCCGGCGGAACCGAGTGCTGCAATGCACGGTAGGCATCACTGAGATAGCGCAGCAGCACGCCCTCGCTGCGTGCCAGCCCGTAGAACCTGACGTATTCGCCGAAGTTCATCGCCCGTTCCAGCATGTCCCGCACCACTGATTTGGGCTCGACCTCGACATCGCCGAGCCAAGGCGCAGCGGCGCGGTAGGTCTCGAACGACTGCCGCAGCAATTCGGCCTGTGGCTGCGGGTAGCTGATCTCATCCAGTGCGGCCATCCGCGCGTTGTAGTCCAGGCCGCTTTCCTTCATCTCGGCCACGGCTTCGGTGCGGGCCCGCTTGAGTTGCGCGGAGAGCACCTGACGCGGGTTCTCCAGGGTCGACTCGATGAGCGAGACCACGTTCAGGGCATAACCCGGCGCTTCCGGGTCGAAGAGCTCCAGGGCCGCGAGGGCGAAGGGGGAGAGGGGTTGGTTGAGCGCGAAATCAGCGGGCAGGGCGACGGTGAGCTGAAGCCCCGGCGCCACTGCTCCAGTACTGGACGTCTCGGCGGGAACCCGCTCGACCACACCGGAGATCAGCAACTCGCGGAGGATGCCGAGGGCCTTGCGCTGCAAGGCGAACTGGCGGCTCGGTGAGTCCCGATTCTCGGTGAGTAGTTTCCGGGCCGCCGCGACTGGATCAGCCGCATACCGGCGGGATCGTTCCAGGAGCTGCAGGAGCATCGCATGCGTCACCGTGAAGGTGGTGTTCAAGGGCTCCGGTTCGGCGCTGGTCAATCGCTCGAAGATTGGCTCGCCCCAGCTGACGAACCCTTCCGGCGGTTTCTTCTTGCTGACTTGCCGCAGCTTCTTGGCATCGTCGCCGAACTTCGCCCGGGCCTTGGCGAGTGCTTTGAGGTTCTCCACCGTGTGCTCCGGGGCCTGCACCACTACGGTGCCCGCTGAGTCGTAGCCGGCGCGGCCCGCGCGTCCGGCAATCTGGTGGAATTCCCGGGCCTGCACATGGCGGGTGCGCTGCCCATCGTATTTGCTCAGCGCGGTGAGCAGTACGGTTCGAATCGGCACATTGATGCCCACGCCCAGGGTGTCCGTACCGCAGATCACCCGGAGCAGCCCGGCCTGCGCCAGCTGTTCCACTAGGCGTCGGTACTTCGGCAGCATCCCGGCATGGTGCACTCCGATGCCGTGCCGCAGCAGGCGGCTGAGAGTCTTGCCGAAGCCCGGGGCGAAACGGAACGCGGTGCCCTCCGGGGAGATGAGAGCCTCGGCGATCTGCTGTTTCTGTTCCCGGCTGCAGATATTCAGGCTCATCAGACTCTGCGCCCGCTCGACCGCCTCGGCCTGACTGAAATGGACGATGTACACCGGGGCCTGGTGCGCGCTCAGCAGCTCTTCGATCGTCTCCTGGACAGAGGTCTGCGCATAGGAGTAGAACAGCGGGATAGGGCGCTCGGCATGCGCCACGACGGCGGTGGGCCGGCCGGTGCGCGCGGTGAGTTCTCGCTCGAAACTGGAGACATCGCCGAGGGTGGCGCTCATCAGCAGGAACTGGGCTTGCGGCAGTTCCAGCAGTGGAACCTGCCAGGCCCAGCCCCGTTCCGGATCCGCGACGTAATGGAACTCATCCATGACCACGTTGTGCACTGCGGCGGCCGGGCCTTCTCGCAAGGCGAGGTTCGCCAGGATCTCGGCGGTGCAGCAGATGATCGGAGCTTCTGCGTTGACCGATGAGTCGCCGGTGATCATACCGACGTTCTGGGCGCCGAAGATTTCGATCAAGGCGAAGAATTTCTCGGAGACCAGGGCTTTGATCGGGGCCGTGTAGTAGCTGCGCCCCTTGCGGGCGGCTTGCTCCGGGTTCTGGTAACTGCTGAGCGCTGCGAAGTGCGCCGCGATAGCGACGAGGGATTTGCCGGAGCCGGTGGGCGTCGCCAAGATGACATTCGACCCCGCTGCCAATTCCAGCACGGCTTCTTCCTGCGCCGGGTAGAGGTCGATGCCGCGTTCTGCGTTCCAGGCGAGGAAGTTCTCATACATAACGTCAGCAACAGCATCAGCGTCAGTTGTTCCGGAGGGGAGGTAGTCGAGGAGGCTCATCGTTTTCCAGAGTACCCGTGCGTACAGGGACCATGCGTACAGGAACCGTACAGCATAGGATCAAGACATGAGCGCTGCAGCTACTCCGGGGCCGGCCTCTCCGAGCTGGGACCCGGCAAAATATCTGGAATTCGCAGACTTCAGGAACCGGCCGTTCTTCGACCTGGTCTCCCGGGTGGGAGCAGCCTCCCCGCACAGAGTCGTCGATCTGGGCTGCGGCCCGGGGAACCTCACCGCTTCCCTGACTGACCGCTGGCCACAGGCGGAAGTCATGGGAGTCGATTCCTCTGCGGCGATGATCGAAGCGGCACGTCGGGACAGCGGCTCAGCGCAGAGGAAGCTGTCCTTCGAGCACGAGGACATCGTCTCCTGGTGTGCCGGCCCGGGCCTGGAAGCCAGCGATGTCGTGATCAGCAATGCGGCTTTGCAGTGGGTGTCCGAGCACCGAGAACTGCTTCCGGAATGGTTGCGGCGGTTGCGTCCGGGAGGCTGGTTCGCTTTCCAGGTGCCCGGGAACTTCGGCGGTGTCTCTCATGTCCTGATGCGTCAGCTGGCCGATTCGGCGCAGTGGCGGGACCGGCTCGCGGGAGTGCTGCGCGCCGATCCGGTAGCAGTGCCGGAGCAATATCTGGAGATTTTCCTGGATGCGGGCCTGCGCGCCGATGCCTGGGAAACCACTTACCTGCAGATGCTTCCGGGGCGGAACGCGGTATTGAACTGGGTGCGGGGTACCGCGCTGCGTCCACTGCGCGATGCCCTCGAGGCAGCGGAGGCGAAGCAGTTCGAAGCCGAATACGCTGCACTGCTCGCAGAGGCGTATCCGCCACGGGCGCAGGGCACGCTGTTCCCTTTCCGACGTCTTTTCATCGTCGGCCAGAAGCCGGCCTGAGGCACCGGGTAGCGCCTGATGGCTCACCAGCCCCGAGCGCGCCAGGCCGCTAAGTGCGGGCGCTCAGCGCCGAGCGTCGTCTCCCGCCCATGGCCCGGGTGCACGACCGTCCCATCCGGCAGTCGGTCGAAGATCCGCTGCTCGACATCGTCGATCAGGGTGCCGAAGCGCTGCGGATCGTTCTCCGTGTTGCCGACGCCGCCGGGGAAGAGCGAATCCCCGGTAAACAGCTGGGGCGGGGTGCCGGGGGCTTCGTAGAGCAGCGCGATGGATCCCGGGGTGTGCCCGCGCAATCCGATCACCTCCAGCCGGAGGCCGCCGAAGTCCAGCTGCTGGCCGTTCTCCAGAGGCACTGTGACAGGCGCTGGCATCGCGGCCGCATCGGCCTGACCGGCAAGGTGCTCGGCTCCTGTAGCCGAGAGTACCTCTGCCAGTGCCCGGACGTGATCCCAATGCGAATGCGTTGTGATCACCGCTGCCAGGCCCGGTTTTTCGGTAGAGACGCCGGGTGTGGTGCCGGCGGAGATCAGCTCCAGGATGCGCTCCGGTGCGTCGGCTGCGTCAATGAGCACCTGCGGGCCGTCCGGCAGCTGCCGGAGCAGATAGACATTGTTATCCATCGTAGAGACCGAGATCCTCCGGATCGATAGCTTCGGGAACTGCCAGATGACAGGATCGGTAGCAGACATAGTCAGAGCATATGGCACATCCGGAAATTGAGGTCTTCCGTGAGTTTTGATGCCGTTCGAAAGGCATCAAAACTCACGGAAGACCTCAAAAACCGGGTAGAAGAGATATAATTGTGTGCCGAAAGCAACTAATTTGACCGATGCGGTGACAGCCGCACCGTGGAGGAGAGATGACGGTCCAGGATCAGACTCTGGCGGATCTGGTGAGCGAAGTGTTCCGACTCTTCCGGACGATCAAGCAGGCGGCCCATGAGAACGAGGTCGAGACGCGCGGCCCCAGGCTTGCGCATATCGGCATCCTCAGCCTGCTCAGCCAGTTCGGGGAATGCCGGGCCAGTGAACTGGCGGAGCGTATCGGGGTGGGGCCGAGTGCGTTGAGTCGGCAGCTCGCCGAATTGGGTGAAGCCGGCCTGCTGGAGCGCCGTCCGGACCCCGAAGACGGCAGGGCGACTCTTATCAAGCTCTCTGCCGCGGGGCGGCGCACGCTCAGCGGAGTGCAGGCCCAGCGCTCCGAATGGATGCGCCACCGCTTGCGGGCGTGGGATGAAGCCGATGCGGAACGCGCTTTGCGTGCGGTGGGCACGCTCGCTGATGCCTTTCAGCAGCCAACGGATCAACCCGAGCAGTCGGATGAGCCCGATGGGCACCAGGAGTGGGATGAGCACGAGCGCCTCCAGTACGGGCAGGCCTCATGACGAATCGGGGCTTGGAAGTCTTGACCAGTTGGCGGCCCGACCAGCAAAGCGCAGTGCCGCCCTATGAGCAGCTGCGTCAGCTGATCGCCGCGATGGCTGCCGGGGGAGAGCTCCCGGTGGGCACCAGACTTCCCTCGGTGCGTGCGCTGGCGCAGGAGGCCAGCTTGGCGGCCAATACTGTCGCACGGGCCTTCCGGGAGCTGGAGCGCAGCGGTGTGCTGCGTACTGCCGGCCGGAAGGGCACGGTGATCGCGGCCGATGGGAATACCAGCCGGGCCCAGGTCGCGCAGGCGGCTGCGGACTTCGCCGCCGTAGTCCATGGGCAGGGAATGGCTGCCGATGAAGCGCTGGGAATCGCTGCTGCGGCACTTGCGGCGGCTGATCCCGGCTCTGCTGCTGGACCCACTGCTGGGCCTGTCGCCGGGCGGTCGTGAAATCCACTGTTCGCTGAAATCCGATACGGTTCTTGAGAGTGGAAGCTAAGCTGTTTGCGAAACAGTTTCCATTCGAAGATTTTTTCGATAAGGATATATTTGTGCCCAAATCTGCTGAAGCTGCTGTGCGTTCCACGAAGCGTTCTACCAAGCGCTCCGACAAGTCCTCGGGGAAGCCGGCTCGTCCAGAGCGACCGGCCGCCGCGGAGATCGATACGATTCCGGGGAATGAGCCAGCACTGTCCCGGCTCCTGGTCAAAGGGGCCCGGGAGCACAACCTGCGCAATATCGATCTGGTGCTGCCCAGGGATTCGATGATCGTCTTCACCGGCCTCTCCGGCTCGGGGAAGTCCTCACTGGCCTTCGACACCATTTTCGCCGAAGGTCAGCGCCGCTACGTCGAATCCTTATCGGCTTATGCCCGGCAGTTCCTCGGTCAGGTCGATAAGCCGGACGTCGACTTCATCGAAGGTCTTTCCCCCGCGGTGTCCATCGACCAGAAGTCCACCTCCAAGAATCCGCGGTCCACGGTGGGCACGATCACAGAGATCTACGACTACATGCGCCTACTCTGGGCGCGCGTGGGCCACCCGCACTGTCCGGTGTGCGGTGAGTTGGTAGCCCGGCAGACCCCGCAGCAGATCGTCGATCAGCTCCTGGAGATGCCGGAAGGTACCCGATTCCAGGTTCTGGCCCCTGTGGTCCGGGGCCGCAAGGGCGAATTCGCGGACCTTTTCAAGGAGCTCGCGGCCAAAGGCTATTCCCGGGCCAAAGTGGATGGCGAGCTGGTGCAGCTCGCCGAGGCGCCCAAACTGGCCAAGCAGTACAAGCACACCATCGAGGTCGTGATCGACCGGCTAGTGATCCGGGAGGGCCTGCGGCAGCGGCTCACCGATTCAGTGGAGACCGCGTTGCTGCTGGCAGAGGGCCGGGTGCTCGCCGAGCTCGTCGACCTCGAGGCGGAGGACGATGGTCGGATCCGCAGTTTCAGCGAGAACTTGGCCTGCCCCAATGAGCACCCGCTGGCCATCGATGAAGTAGAGCCGCGCTCCTTCTCCTTCAACAATCCCTTCGGCGCCTGCCCGGCCTGTACGGGTATCGGCACCAAGCTCGAAGTGGACGAGGAACTCGTGGTGCCGGACCCGGAATCGACCCTGGGCGGCGGCGCGATCGCTCCCTGGTCGCTCGGGACCGCGAGCTCGGAGTACTGGCTGCGGCTGCTGGGCGGTCTGGGGCAGGAACTGGGCTTCGACCTCAATACGCCCTGGCAGGCACTCCCCGCTGCAGCGCGCAAGGCCATCCTGAACGGCAAGGATCACAAGGTCACGGTGCAGTACCGCAACCGGTTCGGCCGGGAGCGCAAGTATTCCACCGGCTTCGAGGGAGTCATCCAGTACATCCACCGGAAGCACCTGGAAACGGAATCGGATCACGCCAGGGATCGGTATGAGCAGTACATGCGGCAAGTGCCGTGCCCGGAATGCGGCGGCGCCAGGCTGAACCCGGCCTCGCTTTCCGTGCTCGTCGGTGGGAAGTCCATCGCGGAGGTCTCCGCGCTGCCAATGCGCGAATGCCATCGCTTCCTGAGCACCCTGGAATTGAGCGCTCGGGAGCAGCATATCGCCGCCCAGGTGCTCAACGAGATCCAGGCCCGGCTCACCTTCCTGCTCGATGTCGGCCTGGAATACCTGAATCTGGAACGGGCCTCGGCTACGCTCTCCGGCGGGGAAGCCCAGCGGATCCGGCTGGCGACTCAGATCGGCTCCGGGTTAGTCGGCGTGCTGTACGTTCTCGACGAACCCTCGATCGGCCTGCATCAGCGCGATAACCGCCGCCTGATCGAGACCTTGACCAGGCTGCGGGATCTGGGCAATACCCTGATCGTGGTGGAGCACGACGAAGACACGATCAATGAGGCCGACTGGATCGTGGACATCGGGCCGGGTGCGGGTGCGCACGGCGGCCAGGTGGTGCACTCCGGTCCGTTGGCAGAACTGCTCGAGAACACCGGCTCGCTGACCGGCGACTATCTCTCCGGGCGCAAGAAGATCGAGACTCCTGCGGCGCGCCGTCCTATCGACAAGAAACGGGTGCTGAAAGTCGTCGGCGCGCGGGAGAACAATCTGCGCAATATCGATGCGGTCTTCCCCCTCGGCGTCTTCACTGCGGTGACCGGGGTCTCCGGCTCGGGCAAATCCACGCTCGTGAACGAGATCCTCTACAAGGTTCTGGTGAATCGTCTCAACGGCGCCAAGCAGGTGGCGGGCCGCCACACCCGGGTGGATGGCGTGGAGCAGCTCGACAAAGTGGTCCACGTCGATCAGAGCCCCATCGGCCGGACGCCGCGGTCGAATCCGGCGACGTACACCGGGGTCTTCGACCATATCCGCAAGCTCTTCGCGCAGGCACCGGAGTCGAAGGTGCGCGGTTACCAGCCGGGCCGCTTCTCCTTCAATGTCAAAGGCGGCCGCTGCGAGGCCTGTTCCGGTGACGGCACGCTGAAGATCGAGATGAACTTCCTACCGGATGTCTACGTGCCCTGCGAAGTCTGCCACGGAGCCCGATACAACCGGGAGACCCTGGAAGTGCACTACAAGGGCAAGACCATCGCCGACGTCCTCCAGATGCCGATCGAGGAGGCCGCCGAGTTCTTCGAGGCCTTCGCCCCGATCGCCCGGCACCTGCGGACCTTGGTGGATGTCGGTCTGGGGTATGTGCGGCTCGGCCAACCCGCGACGACGCTCTCCGGCGGTGAAGCGCAGCGGGTCAAGCTGGCCTCGGAGCTGCAGAAGCGCTCCGGCGGGAAGAACGTCTACGTCCTTGACGAGCCCACGACAGGCCTGCACTTCGAAGATATCCGCAAGCTCCTCCTGGTCCTCCAAGGCTTGGTGGACAAGGGGAACACGGTCATCACGATCGAGCACAATCTGGATGTGATCAAGAGCGTCGACTGGGTCATCGACCTGGGCCCGGACGGTGGATCCGGCGGCGGTCAGATCATCGCCGCGGGCACTCCGGAGCAGGTGGCACAGTCCGAGGAGAGCCATACCGCGACCTTCCTGCGAGAAGTTCTCTGAGGCGAAGAGCGCCGGACTGCTGCAGACCTTGAATATTCCCGATATGGAATGAGTGTTCTGCGCACGCGCCGGTGCATGAGAAACTAGGGCAGTGATGATCCAGTGATGATGGCTGCCGGGCCGGCCAGTTCAGCAAACCAAGCCAACCCGGTGCGTCAAACCAGTCCGATAAGGGAAGAACCGATCAGTCAGGGAGGTGCGTGCTGATGCTGTACGAGTCCGCGCGGGGCACCACCCGCGGCCTCATCGCGCTTGGCTGCCGGCCGACCCTCGAAGGCCTGGAGAACATCCCCGATGACGGCCCCTTCATCGTCGCGCCGAATCATCTCTCCTTTCTCGACAGTGTGCTCATCCAGACCATCCTGCCGCGTAAGGTAGCCTTCTTCGCGAAAGCGGAGTACTTCACGACCAAGGGCATCAAAGGCCGTTTCATGAAGTCGTTCTTTACCGCGGTCGGCTCGATCCCGGTGGAACGGGGGGAGCACGCAGCCTCGGTGGCGGCGTTGAAATCGCTGCTGGACATCCTGGCCGCCGGTGATGGCGTAGGCATTTACCCGGAAGGAACCCGTTCCCGGGACGGCAGGCTCTACCGGGGCCGTACCGGGGTCGGCTGGCTCGCGCTGACCACTGGTGCGCCGGTGCTCCCGGTGGGCCTCAAAGGTACCGAGAAGCTTCAGCCCGCGGGCAGCAATCTGATCAGGCCCCGGCATTTCTCGCTGACCGTCGGCAAGCCCCTCTACTTCGACAAGACCGGCCCGGACCATGCGCTACCGGCCCGCCGTGCGGCCACGGATGAGATCATGGCGGCCATCGCCGAGCTGACCGGCCAGGAGCAGGTCTCCGGATACAACCAGGCCAAAGGCCAGTGACCGGACCCGTGCGGTTGTACTGAGGAAGTCGGACTAGTGGCAGACCCCGCGAGCTATCGCCCGAAAACCGGCGAGATCCCCACCGAACCGGGCGTGTACCGGTTCTCCGACGAGCACGGCCGGGTGATCTACGTCGGAAAAGCCAAGAACCTGCGTTCCAGGCTGACCTCTTACTTCGCCAACCCGGCTACTCTGCTGCCCAAGACCTATGCGATGGTGCATGCGGCGGCCGGGGTGCAGTGGACCATCGTCGGCAGCGAACTGGAAGCACTGCAGCTCGAATACACGTGGATCAAAGAATTCGCGCCCCGGTATAACCTCGCCTTCCGGGACGATAAGAGCTACCCCTATCTCGCCGTGACACTGGGGGAGAAGTTCCCCCGGGTCCAGGTCATGCGCGGCGAGCGGCGGAAGGGCACCCGCTACTTCGGCCCCTACACCGCCGGGGCGATCCGGGAAACCGTGGATACGCTCTTGCGAGTTTTCCCGGTGCGCACCTGCAGCCCCGGGGTCTTCCGGCGGGCGGAGCAGAGCGGGCGTCCATGCCTGCTCGGGTATATCGATAAATGCTCAGCGCCCTGCGTGGGCCGGATCAGCCCGGAGGATCATCGCAAGCTGGCCGAGGAGTTCTGCGACTTCATGTCCGGCCAGGCCAGGCATTTCATCGTGGACCTGGAACAGCAGATGGCTGCGGCCGTCGCCGAGCTCGACTACGAGCGAGCAGCCCGGTTGCGCGATGACATCGCGGCCCTGCGCAAGGTCTTCGAGCGCAATGCCGTAGTGCTCACCGAGGAGACCAACGCCGATGTCTTCGCCGTGCACCAGGATGAACTCGAAGCCGCGGTGCAGGTCTTCCACGTCCGCGCGGGGCGGATCCGCGGGCAGCGCGGCTGGGTGGTGGAGAAAGTCGAGGATACCGAGCCGCCGGAACTGCTGGAGCACCTTCTGCAGCAGGTCTACGGCGGTACCGCAGAGGCCCAGTCCGTCACGGAATCTGCGGATCGCATTCCCCGTCAGATCCTGGTGCCCCAGCTGCCGGCCAATGCGGATCGGCTGACCGAGTGGCTCCGCGGCCTGCGCGGGGCGAAAGTCGAGATCTCGGTACCCCAGCGCGGTGATAAAGCCGCGCTGATGGGAACCGTCGCCATCAATGCCGAACAGGCCCTGCAGTTGCATAAATCCCGGCGCGCAGGGGATCTCACCCAGCGTTCCGTGGCGCTGCGCGAACTGCAGGAGGCCTTGGACATCCCGGTGCCGCTGCTGCGCATCGAGTGTTACGACATATCGCATGTGCAAGGCACCAATGTGGTCGCATCGATGGTGGTCGTCGAGGATGGGTTGCCGAGGAAGAGCGAGTACCGCAGGTTCACCATCACCGGCGAGGCAGCCCGGGACGACACCGCCTCGATGTACGACGTGATCTACCGCAGGTTCCGCAATTATCTGCAGGAGCGTCAGCGTCGGGCGGAGAGCATGGCGGCTCACGAGGCAGACCGGTTCAGTGTCCAGGCGGAAGAAACTGCCGGCCCCGGTGCTGAGGGGCCGAAATTCGCCTACCCGCCGAACCTTTTAGTGGTTGACGGCGGTGCGCCTCAGGTCGCCGCTGCCAGCCAGGCCCTCGGCGATCTCGGCATTCAGGACGTCTACGTGATCGGCCTGGCCAAGCGACTCGAGGAGATCTGGCTGCCGGACGATGAATTCCCCGCGATCTTGCCCCGGACTTCGCAGGGGCTCTACCTGCTGCAGCGGCTCCGAGATGAAGCCCACCGGTTCGCCATCAGTTTCCACCGGAGCAAGCGCAGCAAGTCGATGATCGCCTCGATTCTCGATGAGGTTCCGGGAGTCGGGGAGGCGAAGCGCAAAGCGCTGCTGCGGCATTTCGGCTCCGTCAAGCGGTTGCGCGCTGCCACTGAGGGTGAAATCGCCGAGGTGAAAGGATTCGGCCCGGTGCTAGCGAAGACCGTGCAGGCGCAATTGGCCGCAGCAGCCACGGAGGCTGCGACGGCTGATCCCGCGGATCCAGCGGAGAGCGCCGTGAATACGGCCACCGGCGAAATAATCTGAGCTTCGTTAGGCTAAAATCAGTATTTCGGTCAATGTGAGAGCAGCTAAGGACGGACCTGGGCAATGACAGATTCCACCCCGGCAGACCCTGCCGTTCCGGAGCCGCCGGAAGAGCTCACCTCAGTCAAGCCCCCCGAATCGGAGATCCTGGTGATCACGGGGCTCTCCGGCGCTGGCCGAAGCACTACCGCGAACGCTCTGGAGGACCACGGCTGGTATGTCGTGGAGGGCCTACCGCCGCAGATGCTCAGCACCCTCGCCGAGCTCGTGGCGCGGACGCCGAACGCGCTGCCCAAGCTCGCCGTGGTGATCGATGTGCGCAGCAAGGCCTTCTTCGCCGATATCCGTGACTCCTTGTCGGTGCTGGCCGCTTCCGGAATCCGGTACCGGGTGCTCTTCCTGGACGCTGATGACGATTCTCTGGTACGTCGTTTCGAGCAGGGGCGCCGTCCGCATCCGCTGCAAGGTGATGGCCGGATCCTGGACGGCATTGCGGCGGAGCGTGAGCTGCTCGCGCCCCTACGGGAGAGCGCGGATATCGTCCTTGATACCTCTGGATTCAATGTGCACGCCTTGGCAACTAAGAGCGCCGAGCTGTTCTCTGACTCTGGTCCCATCGTGCTGCGGCTTACCGTGATGAGTTTTGGCTTCAAATACGGGTTGCCGGTGGACGCGAATTATGTGGCGGATGTCCGCTTCCTGCCCAACCCGCACTGGATCCCGCAGTTGAGACCGCATACCGGCCTGGATCAGGACGTCAGCGACTTCGTGCTCCGGGAGAACGGCGCGGACGAGTTCGTCGCGCGTTACGTGCATGCCCTCGAACCGGCTATTTCCGGATACCGCCGGGAAAACAAGCACTACGCGACCATCGCGGTGGGGTGCACAGGAGGCAAGCACCGTTCGGTAGCGGTGGCTGTGGAGCTGGCCAAGCGGTTGGCCCAGCTGCCCCGGGTCAGCGTGAGCATGCGGCATCGGGACCTGGGGCGTGAATAGGCATGGCTGACTGATGGGCGTGCTCACCGGGCCGCTACCCCTGATTCCGCCGAAGAACCAGCCTTCCGGCACACCGGACCTGCGGGTTGTCGCCCTAGGCGGCGGCCACGGCCTGTCCGCATCGCTTTCCGCCTTGCGGCTGTTGACGAGTGAACTCACCGCAGTGGTGACCGTCGCCGATGACGGCGGTTCTTCGGGCCGGCTGCGTGATGAGTTCAATGTGCTTCCCCCGGGAGATCTGCGCATGGCGCTCTCAGCACTCTGCGATGACACCGAATGGGGCCGCACCTGGCGAGATGTCATGCAGCATCGCTTTCAGTCAGTGCAGGGCAAAGAATCCTTGCTAGACCAGCACGCTATGGGGAATCTGCTGATCGTCACGCTCTGGGAACTGCTCGGGGATACCGTGGGCGGACTCAAATGGGCGGGTGCGCTGCTCGGTGCCAGAGGGCAGGTGCTGCCCATGGCGAGCGTTCCGCTGACCATTCAGGGGACTAGTCGTTCCCTGCAGGAAGACGGCACCGAGTGGATTCAGCAGATCGAGGGGCAGGCGGTGCTGGCCACTGCCGGTAACGTCGAGGACGTCCGGTTGCTGCCAGAGGGAGCCCCTGCCTGTGTGGAGGCACTGGAAGCCATCGAACTGTCTGACTGGGTGATTCTGGGCCCGGGCTCCTGGTACACCTCGGTGCTGCCGCATCTGCTGCTGCCCGAGCTGCGGCAGGCGCTCTGCACCAGTCCGGCTCGGCGCTGTCTGGCCATGAATCTCGATGTCAACGACAAGGAAGTCAGAGGGATGAGCGCCGCTGATCATCTCCGGGTGATTTCCCGATACGCACCTGAATTTGGCGTGGATATTGTGCTGGCTGATCCCACGAGTATTGGCAGCACTCAGGAAGCCCGGGCAGAATTCGAACAGGCCGCAGCGGCGCTGGGCGCCGAGGTCGTGCTCTCCAGAGTCCGGGTTAGTAATCGTCAGTCGGTTCATGACCCGTTGCGGCTTGCGGCGGCGTTCCATGACGTTTTCGGCGGCGGTTGAGCCGCTGAGGTATGCGCACCCGGCTGCCGCAGGGCAGGCCAGAACCAACAAGATCAATAAGACCAGCAGTATGAGAAGTAGTAGTGGAAGCAGGGCAGAAGTATGGCGTTGACGGCAGCAGTCAAAGAGGAACTGGCGCGCCTTGAAGTGCGCAAATCCTCGGTTCGCAAAGCCGAGGTGTCCGCGATGCTGCGCTTCTCCGGAGGGCTGCACATCATCTCAGGGCGCATCGTCATCGAAGCCGAAGTCGATCTTGCCGCAACCGCACGCCGGCTGCGGCAGGCGATTACCGAACTCTATGGGCACCAGAGCGAGATCATCGTGGTCTCCGGAGGTGGTTTGAGGCGGGGTAACCGCTATGTTGTGCGAGTGGTCCGCGAGGGGGAGGCCCTGGCTCGACAGACCGGCCTGCTCGATAACCGTGGACGCCCCGTGCGTGGCCTGCCATCGCTTGTGGTCAACGGCTCCACTGCTGATGCTGAGGCAGTGTGGCGCGGTGTATTCCTGGCTCACGGTTCGCTCACTGAACCGGGGCGCTCATCCGCACTGGAAGTCACCTGCCCGGGCCCGGAAGCCGCTCTGGCTCTCGTGGGCGCTGCCCGCAGGCTCGATATCTCCGCCAAGGCCAGGGAGGTCCGCGGAATCGATAGGGTGGTGATCCGCGACGGCGATACCATCGCAGCCCTGCTCACTCGAATGGGCGCGCATGGAACCCTGTTGTCTTGGGAAGAGCGGCGGATGCGCAAAGAAGTCCGGGCCACCGCGAACCGGCTGGCGAATTTCGATGATGCGAATCTGCGCCGTTCGGCGCAAGCCGCGGTGGCGGCCGGGGCCAGGGTCGGAAGGGCCCTAGAGATCCTGGGTGAGGATGTCCCGGACCATCTCAAATACGCCGGAGAGCTGCGCGTGGCGCATAAGCAGGCGAGTCTCGATGAGTTGGGTAGGCTCGCGGACCCGCCGCTGACGAAGGATGCTATCGCCGGGCGGATCCGCAGACTTCTGGCTATGGCGGATAAGCGAGCCGGGGAGCTGGGCGTTCCGGGAACGGAGTCGTCCGTGACTGCGGAGATGCTGGAGGAATAGCTTCCGGGTTGCCGGAGTTACCTGTCATAGAGGGCTGCCAATGAGGTAGAACTGGAAAGACAGAGAAAATTATGGTGCGGTTCGCATCTACGATGCGGATCTGCACCCGAGGATGGAGGAATCGTGACCTTTACGCAGTACACACTTCCCGAACTGCCCTACGATTACGCTGCTCTGGAGCCGTATATCTCAGCGCGAATCATGGAACTGCACCACGATAAGCACCACGCCAATTATGTCAAGGGTGCCAACACCGCTCTGGAGCGGATGGCGGAAGCCCGAGAGAACAACGACTTCACCTTCATCAACCAGCTGTCCAAGGATCTGGCATTCAATGTGGGCGGCCACGTGAATCACTCGATCTTCTGGAACAATCTCTCCCCTGAGGGCGGCGACCGTCCGGAGGGTGAGTTGGCCTCGGCCATCGACGAAGCTTTCGGCTCCTTCGAGGCCTTCCAAGCGCAGTTCAACGCGGCGGCCTTGGGCCTGCAGGGTTCCGGCTGGGCGATTTTGGCCTATGAGCCGATCGGCGGGAACCTGGTCATCGAGCAGCTCTATGATCAGCAGGCGAACGTGCCGGTGGCCACCACTCCCTTGCTCATGCTCGATATGTGGGAGCACGCCTTCTACCTCGACTATGTGAACATCAAGGCCGACTACGTTAAAGCGTTCTGGAGCATCGTCAACTGGCCGGATGTCACACAGCGCTTCGAAGCCGCTCGTTCCGGCGCTAAAGCCCTGGTCGTCGTCGAGCAGTAGGCTCTGTTCGACCGCAAGAATAAGTGCGAGTTCAGCCCCGAGCTGCCGCATTCGGCAAGCTTGCCCCTGCGATCGCGGGGGCAAGCTTCTTTAAGCGCTGAAGGATGTTTTTAGATAGGATGGTAGATGGAGTATCCCGGTTCGGCGCTGGAGCCTGACTATCGGACTCTGATCGCCATCCCGGGGTTCCTGTTAGGTAAGTGATCTCTGCCCAACGTCGTGCGAGAACCGTTTTCGCGGATCGGATACGAGCCGCGAACCAGGCAAGCTCGTCCAGAGCACCGAGGAGATTGAACAGTGACTGCTCAAACCACACCGTCCTCTGCACCCGTCAAGGTCGCGATCAACGGTTTCGGCCGTATCGGGCGCAATTACTTCCGCGCAGCGCT
Source organism: Acaricomes phytoseiuli DSM 14247 (assembly GCF_000376245.1). GTDB lineage: Bacteria > Actinomycetota > Actinomycetes > Actinomycetales > Micrococcaceae > Renibacterium > Renibacterium phytoseiuli. The sequence continues at coordinate 85,955 of NZ_AQXM01000060.1, forward strand.
TGAAAGCGGGGCGAATCTGGACATCGTGGCGGTCAACGACCTGACCAGCCCAGAGGCTCTCGCTCACCTGCTGAAATACGATTCGATCACCGGCCGCCTCACAGAGGATGTCGAGGTTGTCGACGGCAATTTGGTGATCGGGGGGAAGACCATCAAGGTTCTCGCCGAGCGCGATCCGGCGAACCTGCCCTGGGGCGAGCTCGGTGCCGACATCGTGATCGAGTCCACGGGTTTCTTCACGAAGGCCTCGGACGCTCAGAAGCACCTGGACGCCGGCGCCAAGAAGGTCATCATCTCTGCACCTGCCACCGATGAAGACGTCACCTTGGTAATGGGCGTCAACGACGATGAATACGATCCGGCCAAGCACAACATCATCTCCAACGCCTCCTGTACCACGAACTGCCTGGCCCCTTTGGCCCAGGTGCTCAATGATGCTTTCGGCATCGAGCGCGGTCTGATGACCACAGTGCACGCCTACACCGCCGATCAGAATCTGCAGGACGGCCCGCATAAAGACCCGCGTCGGGCCCGTGCCGCAGCAGTGAACATCGTGCCCACTTCGACCGGTGCAGCCAAGGCGATCGGCCTGGTGCTGCCGGAGCTTAAGGGCAAACTGGACGGATACGCGCTCCGGGTTCCGGTGCCCACCGGCTCGGCAACCGATCTGACCGCCACGGTCTCCCGTGAAGTCACCGTCGAGGAAGTCAACGCGGCGTATAAGGCCGCTGCGGAGTCCGGCTCGCTCAAGGGCTACCTGACCTACAGCGAGGCCCCGTTGGTCTCCACCGATATCGTGACGGACCCGTCTTCGGCGATCTTCGATTCGGGCCTGACGAAGGCGATCGGTAACCAGGTCAAGGTTGTCGCCTGGTACGACAACGAGTGGGGCTACTCCAACCGCCTGGTGGATCTGACCAACCTGGTGGCGGAGAAGCTCTGAACCACCCCAACGGCAGCGTTGATGAGAAGTTGATCAAAAACTGAGGCAGAGGCCCCGGCCGATCCGGTTCTGCCGGGTGGACGGGGGCTTCTGCCACACGAGTGCTTGCTCCAGCAGGCGCTAGGCTGGAAGGATGAGCTTGCATACTCTTGAGGAATTGCTGGATGAAGGGATCCGGGGCCGTTACGTTCTGCTCCGGAGCGACCTGAACGTTCCGCTGACCGAGGCTGAGGATAGCGCCGAGGGCACTCGGAAAGTCAGTGATGACGGCCGTATCCGGGCGTCCCTTCCAGTCATCGAGAAATTAGCCAAGGCCGGTGCCCGGGTGCTGGTTCTGGCGCATCTGGGCCGCCCCAAAGGCGAAGCGGAGGCCAAATACTCGTTACGCCCCGCCGTCGACCGGCTGGCGGAACTCACCGAGGTGCCGGTGGCTCTTGCCCCGCAGACCGTGAGCGAGGCGGCACAGCAGGCCGCTCAGGGCCTCCAGGACGGTTCCGTGCTGGTCCTGGAGAACGTCAGATTCGATCCCAGGGAGACTTCCAAGGACGTTGACGAACGGCAGGCTCTGGCTCGTGACTTCATCGCCCTGGCCGGGGAGAACCCCGCCTATGTGGATGACGCCTTTGGTGCGGTGCATCGCCGGCACGCGAGTGTCGCCGAACTCGCGGAGGCGCTGCCGAGCTATCAGGGCGATCTGGTCCGTACCGAGCTCGAGGTGCTGCGCAAGCTCACGGAGAACCCGGAACGGCCTTATGCGGTGATCCTGGGCGGTTCCAAAGTCTCCGATAAGCTCGCGGTCATCGAGAACCTGATCGGCAAGGCGGACAGCATCCTGGTGGGTGGGGGAATGCTCTTCACTTTCCTAGCAGCTCAGGGCCATGCAGTAGGAGCCAGCCTGCTGGAGAAGGATCAGATCGACACTGTCGCCGAATACCTGCGCCGAGCGGAAGCCGCTGGCACCAAGGTCATTCTCCCGAGCGATGTCGTGGTCGCGGAGAGCTTCAGCGCTGATGCGGCCCACGAGACCGTGCCCGCCGATGGCATCGAGAGCAGTTCCTTCGCCAGCTCCGGCATTGGCCTGGACATCGGGCCGCGCACCGCCCAGGAGTTCGCCGAACAGATCGAGCAGGCTCGGACGGTGTTCTGGAACGGCCCGATGGGCGTCTTCGAGTTCCCCGCCTTCGCCGCCGGCACCCGAGCTGTCGCCCAGGCGCTCGTGGACAGCCCGGCGTTCAGTGTGGTCGGCGGCGGCGATTCGGCTGCAGCCGTGCGCAGCCTCGGCTTCTCGGATTCAGATTTCGGCCATATCTCCACTGGAGGCGGTGCGAGCCTGGAATACCTGGAAGGCAAGCAGCTGCCGGGTCTGACCGCATTAGAACGATAGGATGATCGGGTGACTTCATCGACGAACGGTACATTTGACCGTACACCGCTCATCGCAGGCAATTGGAAGATGAACATGGACCATGTCCAGGGCATCACCTTATTGCAGAAACTGGCGTGGACACTCGCAGACGCCAAGCATGACTTCGAACGGGTGGAGGTCGTGGTCTTCCCGCCCTTCACCGACCTCCGTGGCGTGCAGACCCTCGTGCAGGGTGACCAGCTCCCGGTCAAGTACGGGGCGCAGGATCTGTCCGAACACGATTCGGGAGCCTACACGGGTGATATCTCCGGCGCGTTCCTGTCCAGGCTCGGCTGCCGCTACGTCCTGGTCGGGCACAGCGAACGCCGCACGATTCACGGCGAAGACGACGATCTGCTGGCCCGCAAAGTGCAGGCGGCCTACCGTCATGACCTGATCCCGATGCTCTGCCTCGGGGAGGGCCTGGAGATGCGTCAGGCGGGCGAGCACGTGCAACACACCCTCGCGCAGCTGCGCAAAGCCGTGGCAGGCCTCAGCGAAGAGCAGGCCGCCGAGCTGGTCGTCGCGTACGAGCCGGTGTGGGCAATCGGCACCGGAGAAGTCGCCGGCCCGGCAGATGCTCAGGAGATGTGCGCCGCCCTGCGCGCGGAACTCGCTGAGATCTTCGGCGAGCATGTCGCACAGAAAGTACGGCTGCTCTATGGGGGGTCGGTCAAAGCCGCGAATGTGGCTTCGATCCTGCGGGAACGCGATGTTGACGGCGTGCTCGTGGGCGGCGCCAGCCTAGACGTCGCAGAATTTGCTAATATTGCCAGGTTCGAGTCGCATTTAGTGACAGACTGAGTTGGCGCAGATCACCACTGTGTTAATCGTTGAGTTGAAACAACCTTCGGAAGGTTAAGCATGGAAGTCCTGACTATCATCCTTCAGATCCTCTTGGGCATTACGTCATTTCTGCTCACCATGCTGATCTTGATGCATAAAGGGCGCGGCGGCGGCCTATCGGATATGTTTGGCGGCGGTATGACCTCTTCGCTGAGCTCCTCCGGAGTAGCTGAGCGCAACCTCAACCGCTTCACGGTGATCCTGAGTCTGCTCTGGGTTTCCGTGATCGTCGCCCTGGGCCTGGTAATCAAGTTCTCTTCAGTATCCTGAAGAACTATCTGAAGACCTCATAACGATCGAGGGGCGGCCGGTCCACTGGACCGGCCGCCCTTCGTCGTTTAAAGCGTTTAAAGCGTTGTTCAGCTACCTTGCAGGATGAGGTTCTGCGGCACTTTGGCCGCCGCCTCTTGGTCGAGGAGCCATAACGTCTTATCCAGCCCCTGCGGGCCGGCTGCGGGAACCTGCACGGGGCTGGCTCCGGCCAGTGCCAGACCGACCGCACCGGCTTTATCGCTACCGGCGACCACAAGCCAGATCTCCTGAGCCGAGTTGATCGTGGGCAAAGTCAACGAGACCCGCTCCGGCGGCGGCTTGGGTGAATTCTGCACCCCGACCACCGTCTGGTCCTTCACCCGGATTCCTGCCATCTCCGGGAACAAGGAGGCGATATGGGCATCCGGCCCGATGCCCAGAAGAAGCACATCGAAACGCGGCAAAGCTCGGCGCAGAGCAGCTGCACCGTCATGGGCCTCCGGCTGCTTGTCATCGTCGCTGGAATGAATCTCCCGCTCGGCCGCTGCCTTGAGCTCAGCAGCATAAGCCTCTGCGGCGGCTTCCGGGTCGGAGAACCGGTCACTACCTCCCATCCGGTGCACCCGCTCCGGGTCGACATCGATCTGGGAGAGCAGAGCGTCCCACGCCTGCTGGCCGTTCGATTCCTCATCGTCTGCGGGCACGAAGCGCTCGTCACCCCACCAGAAGTTGACCTTGGACCAGTCCACTGCTGAACACGCTGGGGAGTCAACGATGGCTCGCAGCGTGGCGATGCCCACGCTGCCGCCGGTCAGCACGACCGTCGCTTCACCGCGTTCATTCTGCACATCCAGAAGCTTCGTGATGAGCCTGGCTGCTGTCGTGGCTGCTAGCACCTCGGAACTCGGGTGAATATTGATTCTGGTCACGGCCTGCCCCCCGGTCATCCGCGGCCTCCTTCTGCTGAGCGACTACTGTGTTTGAGCTCGGGTAGTTCGTTGACTATGGTCTCTCCGAAGACTTCGTCCGGGTCGAGCCGACGCAACTCCTCGGAAAGACAGTCTTGCAGGGACCGTCGTGGAAGGGAAATACGCTGCTCCGGCTGGCCAGGCTGAGTGATAGTGGCGTTGCCGTCGTTTTCCGGGCGGTGGATCTCCAGCGGCCCGGCGGCCCGGTCCAGGACGACGCGGTGCAGACCGGTGCCAGCAGCCCCCTCGGCCACTGTGGCCGGAACCTGCAGGCTCTTCTGCAGCCAGGCCGCCAGCAGCAGAGTGCTCGGCGAATCGGCTGCGCCTTCGACGAGCACCGAGCGGACCGGATCCTCCGCCAGGTCGTCGAGCTGATCCAGGGCCGAAGCCAGCTGCACCCGCCAGCCGGTCAGCCGGGTCCACGCCAGGTCGGTATCGCCTTCGTGGTAATTCTCGCTGAGCGTCTTCAGTGCCCGGGCCGGGGCCGTCTCATTGGAGGAGTCGGTGATCCGTCGGTGCGCTATTTTGCCGATATCGGTCTGCGCCGCGGTCTCCGGCATCCGATCCGGCCACCAGGCCACAATCGGGGCGTCCGGCAGCAGCAGCGCCGCGACGAGCGAGTCGCCCTGAGCACAGAGACTGCCCTGTGCATGTAACACGATGACCTCCGAGGCCCCCGCGTCACCCCCCACTCGGATTTGGGCATTGAGTTGAGTTTCAGCTGAGGTGTCTCCTTCAACCAGCACGATGATCCGGCAGGAGTGCTCGCGGCTGGCCAGATTCGCGGCATCGATCGCCGCTTCCTCCTGCCCTTCCTCGGTGAGCACGATAAGAGTCAGCACCCGGCCCAGAGCGACGACTCCGCCCTGCTCCCGCATGGACTGGACCTCCTTGGAGACCTTCGATGTCGTGGTATCTGGCAGATCGACGATCACGGTCTTCTCCAATTCCGTCCATCACGGACTAGTAATTCATCGGCAGAAGCCGGGCCCCAACTGCCCGGTGCGTAGCTTTCCGGCGGGCTATTTCCTGCGGCCCAGTACTCTTCGAACGGATCGAGGATCTTCCAGGACAGCTCGACTTCCTGATGCCGCGGGAAGAGCGGCGGTTCGCCGAGGAGCACATCGAGGATCAGGCGTTCGTAGGCCTCCGGACTGGATTCGGTGAAGGCGTGGCCGTAGCCGAAGTCCATGGTGACATCCCGGACTTCCATCTGCGTCCCGGGAACCTTCGAGCCGAAGCGGATGGTGACGCCTTCATCGGGTTGCACCCGAATGACCACCGCGTTCTGGCCGAATTCGCCTTCGCCATGATCGGTGAAGAGCAGGTTGGGCGCTTTTTTGAACACCACCGCGATCTCGGTGACCCTGCGGCCCAGCCGCTTGCCCGTCCGCAGATAAAACGGTACGCCGGCCCAGCGCCGGGTGTTGATGTAGAGCCGGATGGCAGCGTAGGTCTCAGTGTTCGAGTCGGCTGGGATCCCCTCTTCCTCGAGATAGCCCAGGACTTTCTCACCGCCCTGCCAGCCACCGGCGAACTGGCCTCTGGCAGAAGCCGCCCCCAGGTCTTCCGGGAGCTTGACCGCGGCCAGTACCTTTTCTTTCTCCGCCCGCAGGTCATCGGCGTTGAAGGAGATCGGCTCTTCCATCGTGGTCAGAGCGAGTAGCTGCAGCAGATGATTCTGGATCACATCGCGAGCGGCCCCCACCCCGTCGTAATAACCAGCCCGACCATCAGTGCCGATATCCTCGGCCATGGTGATCTGCACATGGTCCACATACTTGGCGTTCCACAACGGCTCGAAGAGCTGGTTGGCGAAGCGCAGGGCGAGGAGGTTCTGCACGGTCTCCTTGCCCAGATAATGGTCGATGCGGAACACCGAATCCGGCGGGAAAACGGATTCCACCACGTCATTGAGCGCCCGGGCCGAAGTCAGGTCGTGGCCGAAAGGCTTCTCGATGACCACCCGGCGCCAATGCCCGTCCTCGGACTGCGCGAGGCCGTGCTCGGAGAGCTGGCGGCAGACCTGTTCGAAAGCCTTGGGTGGGATGGAGAGGTAGAAGGCGTAATTGCCTTTCGTGCCCCGCTCGGTATCCAGCTGCTCCAGCGTCTGCTTGAGTTGCTCAAAGGCTTCGTGATCGTCGAACTCGCCTTTCACGAAACGGATGCCCTCGGCGAGCTGTTTCCACACCGCCTCGTTGTAGGGCGTCCGCGAATGCGCTTTGACCGCGGTTCTGACTTCTTCGGCGAATTCCTCATCGTTCCAGTCCCGCCGCCCGAACCCCACCAGGGCGAAGCTCGGGGGCAGCAGGCCGCGATTGGCCAGGTCATAGACCGCGGGCATGAGCTTCTTACGGGCCAGATCCCCGGTGACTCCGAAGATTACTAGGGCAGAGGGCCCGGCGACTCGGGACAGCCGGCGATCCCGAGGATCCCGCAGCGGGTTGGCAAGAGCCTGGGAACCGTTGCGGTGGCTCATACGTTGCCGGCCAGTTCCGCTATCGCGCTTTCCAGTTGGGCGATTCCATCCGCGCGATCAAGCAAGTTCAGGCGCAGCACCGGCCGGCCGTGGTCGGCGAGTACCTCGGCGTCCCCGGTGGCCTGCGCCTGGATCAGCTCACCGAAGCTGAACGGCCGTTCCGGGATATCCAGGTCGGTATCCGACGCCGCGGTGATCTGCAGGAACACCCCGATCGCGGGGCCGCCCTTGTGGAACTGCCCCGTGGAGTGCAGGAATCTGGGGCCCCAGCCGAAGGTCACCGGCCGCCCGGCCACCGCGGCGAGCTGATCTCGGATGCCTGCGAGTGAAGCGTGCCTCACCCGGTCTAGATACGCCTGAACGCTCAGGTAGCCGTCCTCAGGAAGCTGCCCGAGGAGATCACGCAGAGCTTCGATCACGGCGGTGTCGGAGCCGTTCCGGGAGGCCCGGATCGCCGGCTCCAACCAGTCCGAGCCCTGGGGGAGTGCGCGCACCTCGATGGCGCGCTCCACGAAGGCCGGTTCCGGGCTCTCCGGCCGGTTGTCCAGCAGATCCCTGGCCGCGGCCTTGGCTGCCTCGACATCGGGCTGGTCGAAAGGATTGATGCCCAGCAGTTTCCCCGCGACGGCGACGGCGACTTCCCACAGCAGCATCTGCGCGGCGACCCCGCCGATCGGTGCATCGGCACCTGATGCCAGGACGACTTCATCGCCCTGGGGGGTGGCGTCGCTATCGGCGGCCACCATCCGGACCAGCAGTACATCAGAAGCCTGATCGGAGACCTCAGGGGACTGCGGGTCCGCCACGACGGGCAGCAGCCCGGTGCCGAGCTTTCCGGTGGATTCGGCGATCAGCTGCTCTGCCCAGTCCGCGAAACCGGGGATCGGCGAGCCTTCGTTGACGATCACGATCTTGTTCCGCAGCGGCTGTGTGCCGCCCAGGGCGCTGCCGAGCGCCAGGCCGATGTTGTCGGCGGCATCTTCGCGGAGCGATTCAGCGGCTTCCTCGGCTTCGTCCAGAAGCGCCTGGATATTCACCCCGGCCAGTCCGGCGGGGACCAGCCCGAAGGCAGTGAGCGCGGAGTACCGGCCGCCCACATTCGGGTCGGCGTTGAAGACCTCGCGGTATCCAGCGTCTCTGGCGAGCTGATCGAGCGGAGAGCCGGGATCCGTGACCACGACGATGCGTTGCTGCGGCTCGATTCCTGCTTTCTGGAACTCTTCCGCGAAGACGCGGCGCTGGGAGTCCGTTTCCACCGTGGAGCCAGACTTCGAAGAGACCACGAGCACCGTGCGCTCCAGCTGGTCGGCCAGAGCGCTCCGGACCTGCTCGGGGTCCGTCGAATCGAGGACCGTGAGCGCTACGCCTGCCGCGGCGGTGATGACCTCGGGAGCCAGGGAAGAACCCCCCATTCCGGCGAGGACCACGTGATCCACCCCTTCCTGGCGGAGTTCCTCGCGCAGCGCGCTGATGCGCTGCACGAGCGGGGCGGAGACCTCCGGCGCGTTCACCCAGCCCAGGCGGATGGCAGCTTCGGATTCGGCTTCAGGCCCCCAGAGCGCGGGGTCTTGCGTGAAGAGGCGGCTCGCGAAACGGTCTTCGACGAGGCCGGGTACATGATGCTGCGCCGCTGCTTCTGCGGCGCCGCTGGCTGCGTAGAAAATGCTGGACATCGCTGAGTCACTGCCCTTTCTGCGCGGCGTCTTCAAGGGCGGAACGGACTCCGGAGAGCAGTTCTTCCCAGCTCTTCTCGAACTTGTCCAGACCTTCTGCTTCCAACTGGGCGACGACGTCCTGGTAAGAGATGCCCAGTTCCGCCAAGCCGTCCAGCACGGCATCGGACTCCGCGTAGGTGCCTTCGATGGTGTCGCCGGTGATCTCGGCGTGATCATAGGTCGCATCCAGGGTCTTCTCCGGCATGGTGTTCACCGTGTTCGGCGCCACCAGCTCGGTGACGTACAGGGTATCCGGCAATGCCGGGTCCTTGACGCCCGTCGAAGCCCAGAGTGGCCGTTGCGGCAAAGCCCCGGCAGCAGCGAGCAGCGCCCAGCGCTCCGTACTGAAGAGCTCTTGGAAGATCTGGTACGCCAAGCGGGCATTGGCGACTCCGGCCCGACCCTTGAGGGCCTCGGCCTGATCCGCCTGGACCTGATCATCTGCTTGGTTAGCGGATTCGATCAGCGCATCGAGCTGCTGATCCACTTCGGTGTCCACCCGGGAGACGAAGAACGAGGCCACCGACTGGATCTTGCTGAGGTCTTGACCGGCGGCCCTGGCCTGTTCCAGACCGACCATGAACGCGTTGATTACCTCGCGGTAGCGCTCCAGCGAGAAGATCAGCGTGACGTTGACGCTGATCCCGGCGGCGAGGGTTTCGGTGATGGCTTCCAGACCTTCTTGGGTGGCCGGGATCTTGATGTAGACGTTGTCCTTGTCCACGGCCTGGTAGAGCTCTTTGGCTTCGGCGATGGTGCCCGCGGTATCCCGCGCCTTACGGGGGTCGACTTCGATGGAAACCCTGCCGTCGACACCGGCGGTGCTCGCGGCGATATCGGCGAAGACGTCGCAGGCTTCTGCGACGTCCCGGGTGGTGATCGCGAAAACCGCTTTCTCCGCGTCCATACCGGGCTCGGCGGCGAGTTCCGCTACCTGCGCGTCATAGGCGTTGCCCTGAGCCAGGGCGGCCTGGAAGATCGAGGGGTTGGTGGTCACCCCCACCACGTTCTTCTCATCGATCAGCTTCTGCAATCCGCCACTGTCGAGCCGCTCCCGGGAGAGGTCATCGAGCCAGATGGATACGCCGGCTGCTGCAAGGGCTTCGGTAGGGGTGGTCATAGGGTCCTCCTAGGGTTCATTGAGCTTTGTAGGATCTCGCTGAAATGGTGATGCTCTGCGGGGTCTGCTTCCCGGGGAACCCGGAAAAGCTTCTCGGTATTTCATGTCCGAGATTTTTCGGGATTCTCCAGATTTCCCAGCAGGCCCCGCAGAGCATCAGAAGACTCAGTCGGGTACGGCGTCCAGGGAGTCCCGGGCAGCAGCCACTACTGCCTCCGCGGTGATCCCGAACTCCCGGAACAGCCGCTCGTAATCAGCGGACGCTCCGTAATGCTCCAGGGAGACTGCACGGCCGGCGTCACCCAGGAACTCGTGCCAGGACATCGCCAGGCCTGCTTCGACAGAGACCCGGGCCCGGACTGCTGCGGGAAGCACGGACTCCCGGTACTCGGCGCTCTGCGCCTTGAACCATTCCATGCAAGGCATCGAGACGACCCGAGCCGCGATTCTATCGGCCGCGAGAGTCTCGCGGGCGGCCAAGGCCAGCTGCACTTCGGATCCGGTAGCGATCAAGAGCATCTCGGGGGTGACTGCTTCGCCGTCCCGGACGGCCTCTGCCAGCACATAGCCGCCACGGAGGACGCCCTCGGCGGAGCCGAATTCGGTGGCGGTTGCTTCGCCTTCACCGCGTGCGACCGTGGGCACCTTCTGCCGGGTCAACACGATGCCCGCGGGGTTGCTCCGGTTCTCCAGAATGCCCCGCCAGGCCTGCGTCACTTCATTGGCATCGGCGGGGCGCACCACATCGAGGCCGGGAATGGCACGCAGGCTGGTGAGCTGCTCCACCGGCTGATGCGTCGGGCCGTCCTCGCCGAGGCCAATCGAATCGTGCGTCCACACGTAGATGCTCGGCACTCCCATGAGCGCGCCAAGGCGGATAGCGGGGCGCTGGTAGTCCGAGAAGATCAGGAACGTCCCCGAATAGGCCCGGGTGGGTCCATCGAGTTGGATTCCGTTGACGATGGCTGCCGCGGCCTGCTCCCGGATCCCGAAATGCAGCACCCGGCCGTAGGGGCCCCCCTGCCACATATCGGTCTGCCGGTCCTTCGGCACGAAAGAGGGCGCGTCTTCGATGGTGGTGTTGTTGGACTCCGCGAGATCCGCGGAGCCGCCCCAGAGTTCGGGGAGTTCGTCCGCGATGGCGTTGATGACCTTGCCCGAGGCTGCCCTGGTGGCGAGGTCCTCACCGGCTTCGAAGACCGGCAGCGCGTCGGTCCAGTCATCCGGAAGCCGGTGCGTGCTGATCCGGTCTAGCAGCTTCGCGCGCTCCGGATACTCAGTGCGCCAACGATTCATCTGCTCGTGCCAGGCTTGGTGCTCGGCGGCGCCGCGTTCGCCGACCTTCCTGGCGTGCGCGATGACGTCATCGGCTACATCGAAGTTGCGCTCCGGGTCGAAGCCCAGGATCTCCTTGAGCTTCGCCACTTCTTCGCCGCCCAGTGCGGAGCCGTGGATCTTACCGGTGTTCTGCTTGGTCGGGGAGGGCCAGCCGATGATGGTGCGCAGGGCGATGATGGACGGGCGGCCGGTCTCGTTCTTGGCTTCCACGAGGGCTCGGTAGAGGCCTTCGACGTCTTCGACGTATTCCCCGGTCTCGGTCCAGTCCACGCGCTGGACGTGCCAGCCGTAGGCTTCGTAGCGCATCAGGACGTCTTCGGAGAAGGCAATATCCGTATCGTCTTCGATGGAGATGTGATTCTGGTCATAGAGCACGACCAGATTGCCGAGCTCCTGGTGCCCGGCGAGTGACGAGGCTTCAGCGGTGACGCCCTCCTGCAAATCACCGTCGGAGGCGATGACCCAGATGGTGTGGTCGAAGGGGCTTTCGCCGACAGCCGGCTCGGGGTCGAACATCCCGCGCATCCGCCGCTGGGAATAGCCGAAGCCTACCGACGAAGCCAGGCCCTGGCCGAGCGGCCCGGTGGTGATCTCCACGCCCTTAGTGTGCCGGTACTCCGGGTGCCCGGGGGTCAGCGAGTCCCAGTTGCGCAGCTCCTCGAGATCCGTGAGCTCCAAGCCGTATCCGGCGAGATAAAGCTGGATGTACAGCGTCAAGGAGGTATGCCCCGGAGACAGGATGAAACGATCCCGGCCCGGCCAGACGGGATCCGCCGGATCGTGCTTGAGCAGTTTCTGGAAGATCAGATAGGCGGCAGGGGCCAGGCTGATGGCCGTCCCCGGGTGGCCATTTCCTACTTTCTCCACAGCGTCTGCCGCCAACACCCGGGCGGTGTCCACAGCACGCTGGTCCAACGATGTCCAGGAAAAATCCTGATTGGTCTCCGGCACGGGTCGGCACCCTCTCTCCAACTGGATCTTCGCCGCCTGGGCTTCGTGACCAGACGGCCTTGAGCGAGAATCGAAAAACGAAAATCGCTGGGTATTACACCTACCTTCCACCTTAGTGCTTAAGCCGCCGCGCGTTTAAAGCACTTGAGCTGCCTCGCAGTGATCCGGCCATCCCGGCTCCGCGGGCTCTTGACGGGGCCTGGCTATGCGCCAGGTAAAGATCTGCCGGGAAAGGCCGGTAAAGCCAGGTAAGCTAGAAGGGTCATAGACCCGGTAGGAGAGTGGGGCCCAGGTGCGTCCTAGGCAGTCAGCAGCGGCAGATGTCGCGGTAAGGACAACGGATGAGGTGCCGTTCGAGGCACCTGAGCAGCAGGGCAGCGGTAAACAAGCCTCTGGGTTCCGGGCCAGATTCGCCGCTAAAACCAAGGCGTATATCGCGCTGACCAAACCGCGGGTCATCGAACTGCTTCTGGTGACGACTCTGCCCACCATGATCTTCGCCGGGCGGGCCTTCCCCGAACTCGGGCTGATCTTCGCCACGATGATCGGTGGAGCTCTGGCCGCTGGTTCCGCGGGAGCGTTCAACTGCTACCTGGATCGGGATATCGACAAGGTCATGGATCGGACGGCCAACCGGCCCCTGGTCACCGGGGCGGTGACGCCCAGAGAAGCGCTGATTTTCGCCTGGGTCCTGGGGTTCCTGGCGATCGCGATCCTCTGGTTCGGCGCGAATCCGCTGGCCGGGATCCTCGGCGCAGCGGCCATCTTCTTCTACGTGGTGATCTACACACTGATCCTGAAGCGCCGTACCGCGCAGAACATCGTCTGGGGCGGTGCCGCCGGCTGCATGCCCGTGCTCATCGCCTGGGCCGCCGTCACCGGCCGGGTGGAATGGCCGGCCTTCATCTTGTTCATGGTGATCTTCCTCTGGACGCCGCCGCATTACTGGCCTCTGTCCATGCGCTACAGCGATGACTACAACGCCGCTAAAGTGCCGATGCTCGGTGCCATCGCGGGAGCGAATATGGTCTCCGTCCAGGTGGTTCTCTACACCTGGGCCACGGTCGTGTGCTCCTTGCTCATGGTTCCGCTGGGCAGCGCCGGAATTGTGTACACCGTCGTCGCGGTGGCCGCCGGTGCATGGTTCCTCATCGAAGCGCACCGCCTGCACTCCAGGGCGACTTCGGGCGAGCTCACCCAGAAGGGTGCGATGAAGGTTTTCCACGGCTCGATCAGCTATCTCACCCTGATCTTCTTGGCCCTGGCCATCGATCCCTTCGTGCGTCAGCCGCTCATGGGCTGAGCGAATCGCTGAAGTAACCCAGCCGCCCGATTTCTGCGGACTAGCTAGCCCGGACTAGCCGGACGCCGTCCCGGATTCCTCGAGCTGGGGCTTAGCCGACGGCGTTGCCGGGTCCTTCCCGGAGCGGAAGGCCAGATCGGTCATATTCGTCGTGGCCGCGAGGAGCAGTGCGGAGCCCAGCAGGTGCATTCCGACGAGCAGAATGGGCAACCCCGTAGCGTTCTGCACATAGCCGATCAGGCCCTGGGCGAAAACCGCAGCCACCTGCAGCAGGCTTCCTCGGCGCAGTAGATCGCCGCTGCCGCGCCGCCAGGCCAGCACCGCGAGCAGCACTGCGGAGATGACCAGCAAATAGACCGGCAGCACGTGAATGCGGGTGATCAGATCGGGCTCTAGGCCGTTCCGCGGCGCCTCCGGATCCCCGGCGTGCGGCCCGGAACCGGTCACCATCACGCCGATGATCACGGTGATGCCCACCAGGATCGAGGAGGCCAGCGCGAGCTGGCGGATGATCGGGCTGGCCGGCCGCATTTCCCGTGGCGGCCGGGCGAAGGCCCGGTTCACCAGAAGCGTCGCGAAGACCACCAAGGTCGCGGAGATCAGGAAGTGCACGCCGACGACCCAGGGGTTGAGCTTGGTCAGGACGGTGATGCCGCCGACAACCGCCTGCGCCGGGATGCTCGCGAGCAGGCCGATGGCCAACCAGAACATGGTGCGCTGTTCATGCCGGAGGTTCCACAGCGCCACGAGCATGGCAAGAGCGATCAGAGCCAGCACGATAGTCAGCGTGCGGTTGCCGAATTCGATAAAGCCGTGAATGCCCATCTCCGGGGTGTTGACGAGCGATTCCGGAGTGCATTTGGGCCAGGTGGGGCAGCCCAGCCCCGAGGCGGTCAGCCGTACCGCGCCGCCGGTGAGGATGATCGTGATCTGGCCGATGAGCGAGGCCACGGCGAGCCGCCGGATCGTAGCGTTCAGCTGCGTCGGAAGTCTCCGGGCGATATTCTGCCCGAACGATCTCAGGGTTTCTCTCACTGCTCTTCATCCCTCTGCTTCATCATCATCGGCCTGAGCCGATCGGTCTGTCTCAATCACGTTCGTCAGCTCCACTTGAACCACTTGACCGCGCCGGCCGTGGCCAGGGCCGCCCAGACGATCAGCACGCACACGCCCCACCAGTCCACGACACCCTGGAGCATCGCAGCTCGCATCGCATCGCCCAAGCCACCAGAAGGCAGCAGATGCACGATATCTCGCATCAGGGACGGCAGGCGATCGGACGGGATCACGATGCCGCCGAGCGCTCCGAAAAGGATCCACAGCAGATTGGCCAATGCCAGCGTCGCCTCCGGCCGTGCCGTGCCCGCGATGAGCAAGCCGATCGAGGTGAAGCTCAGGGCGCCGAGGGTCAGGAGCGGGATGCCGAGCAGCAGCCCGGCAGGGTGCGGCTGCCAGCCGAGCAGCGCCGCAACGGAGGAGATCACGGCCACCTGGATCACCAGCACCGCCAGCACCGCCAGCACCTTGCCGGTGATCAGGCCGGTGCGTCCCAGCGGTGTGGTGGACATGAAGCGCAGCACCCCGTACCGGCGGTCGAATCCCGTGGCGATGCCCTGGCCCGTGAAAGCCGTGGACATCGCGCAGAGCGCCAGGATGCCCGGAGTGGCGATATCGATGCGGGAGCGTTCCACACCGGCGACAGTGAAGTCGTCGAGTAAGGGGGTGACCACCAGAGCAATCAGTGCGAGCAGGGGGAGCACCACTGCCAGAGTCAACTGTTCGCCGTTGCGCAGCATGGTCACGGTCTCATGCCGGCCCTGGCGCAGGGTTCGCTGGAGCAGCGGCGCGGGCAGCCCGAATTCGCTTTTCATCGTTGTTGCCTACCCCGCTCTGCGGCCTGCTGGCTGCTGCGCTGGCTCTGGCGCTCCTTGGCGATGCTCAGGAAAACATCTTCAAGCGAGCGCTCGGCGAGCGAGATCGTCGAGGGCATCGCATCGAACCTGGCCCATAGTGCACCCAGATCCGCGAGATCCTGAGGGGTCAGCTTGCCGCGCAGCCGGTAGCTGCCCGGCCGGAGCTCTTCTACTAGAAGCTCCGGCCGAAGTCCTGCGCGCAGATCCAGGCCGGGCGCCGCTTCGAAGGTTAGGGTCTGCTCAGGGGCGCTCCTCGGGCTTCTGAGGTAACCACCACTGCTGGCACGGCCGGAGCCGGCTGAGCTCGATGCACTCTCCTGGGCGTCGGCAGCATGGCTGCTCAGCAGCTCCGGTACGGTTCCCTGCGCCACGGTACGGCCGTCATCGATGATGTAGACGTAGTCCGCAAGGCGCTGCGCTTCATCGAGCAGATGGGTGGTGAGGACGACGGCCAGGCCTTCTTTCCGCAGTCCCAGGATGAGTTCGAAAACAGCTTGCCGGGATTCCGGGTCAAGGCCCGCGGTGGGCTCGTCCAGGAACACGATCTCCGGACGGCCGATGAGCGCCGCGGCCAGAGCGACGCGCTGCTTCTGCCCGCCGGAGAGCCTGCGGATCGCGGTGTCGGCGAATTCCGGCAGACCGAGAGGTTCGGCGAGCTCTTCCAGCGGTCGAGGGTTCTGGTACATGCCGCCCACGTGCCGGAGCAGGGCGAGCGGGCGCATCGACGGGGGGAGGCCGCCGTCTTGCAGCATGACTCCGACGCGGGCGCGCAGCTCCGGGCTCGCGTTCTCGGGGTCCTCGCCGAGCAGCTTTATCAGACCGCCCTGGCGTGTGGTGAGGCCTTGAGCGCATTCCAGGGTCGTGGTTTTGCCGGCCCCGTTGGTTCCCAGCAGTACCGTGATCTGCCCGCGGTGTGCGGTCAGCGAAACATCGCTGAGCACCCGCTTCATCCTGCCGTCCAGTGCGGGCACCGGGCCGACATCCTTGATCAGGCCCGCAACACGGAGAGCGGGGACGGAAGCGGCGGGCACCTGAGTATTCTACGACAGGTAGTAAGCAGTGCAGTAGTGGCGATTACGTCAGATGTCAGGAACAGGTGTTAGTGAATCGTGATGTTCCCCGGCGCTGAAGCACGCTGAAGCGTCAGTATGCGGCGGTACATTAGCGATATGAAGTTCACTCGAAGGGCCCGGCGGCCGTCCTCTCAGCGCACCAGCGGTACTGTCACCAAGGCGCTCAGCGCCGCTCTGATAACGGGCGTTCTGGCCATGGGGCTCACCGCCTGCGATACGAGTGAAACCGGGGCTCGGAACGCGGCGACGGAGCTCGCCGAGGCGCTGAGCGCGCTCGATGTCTCTCAGCTGGCTTTCAGCGGCGAAACCTACGCGGCAGCGGCCGACCAGAAACTCAAGACTCTGAGCAACCCCTTTGCGCCGATTCAGCCCACGGTCACTCTGGAGGGCGTGGAGCAGGTGGATGGCTCCTGGAACACCGTGACCGCGACGCTCGGCTACGAATGGCCGTTCGAGGCAGGGAGCTGGACGTATCAGACCACGGCTCGGCTGGTCAGGTTGGATTCCGCGGAGCAGTCTTCGGGGCCGGTCTGGGGGGCCGTATGGAGCCCGGAACTGCTGGTGCCCGGGCTTTCGGAAGGAAGCACCCTTCAGGTGAGCAGGACCCAGGGTTCTCGAGGCGAGATCTTGGGCGACGGGGGTGAAGTGATTGTTGCCGAACGTCCGGTAGTCAACGTCGGCATCGACAAGAGCGCGTTAGGGGATTCATCTGCCGAAGCCTCCGCGCGGGCATTGGCCGCCCTGGTCGAGATCGACCCTGCCGGATATGCGGCGCAGGTGGCAGAAACCGGGCCGCAGGCCTTCGTGCAGGCGATTGTTCTGCGGGATGATCAGAACCGCACGGTCAGCGATCAGCAGATCAGTGCGATCCCGGGAGCGGTGGCGATCCCGGGCGAGCTGCCCCTGGCGCCTAGCCGGGATTTCGCGCGGGCGACTCTGGGCACCGTGGGGGAGGCCACCGCGGAACTGGTGGATGCCTCGGATGGCAGGCTCGCCGCCGGGGACGAGACCGGCCTGGGCGGCTTGCAGCAGCGTTACGACGAGCTCCTCGCCGGGGAGACCGGTATCAGCGTTACGGAGATTCCGGCCGCCGGGACGCAAACAGGCTCGCCGCAGGTGCTCTTCAGCACTGACCCGACGGCCGGCCAGGATCTGCAGACCACGCTCAATGTCAGGATCCAGAATATTGCCCAGTCCTTGCTCACTGAGGAGAACACTCCGTCTTCCCTGGTGGCCATCCGCCCCTCCGACGGGGCTGTGCTCGCCGTGGCGAACGGCCCGGGAAGCCAGGGTTACAACACCGCATTGCAGGGCCAGTACGCGCCTGGATCCACCTCCAAGATCGTCACCGCTCTGGCCCTGCTGCGCACCGGTGCCACTCCGGACACCCTGGTCCAGTGCCCGGCCACGATCAACGCGGGAGGCACCAGCTTCAAGAATTACCCCGGCTATCCGGAGAGCGGCCTGGGGCAGATCCCGCTCAGCCTGGCTTTCGCCAACTCCTGCAATACGGCCTTCATCGGAGCAGCCTCCCAGATCAGTCAGGAGCAGTTCAGCGAAGCCGCTGCGGCTCTGGGGGTAGGGGTTCCCGCGGAAATCGGTCTGGAAAGTTTTGCTGGCTCGGTTCCCACACAGGTCAGCGAGGCCGAACGGGTCGCGGCGATGATCGGGCAGGGCAAGGTCCTGGCATCTCCACTGACGATGGCCACGGTCGCCGCGAGCGTCGGCCAGGGGTCCTTGGTGCAGCCGCAGCTGGTGGTGGATCAAACGGATCAGTCAGGGGCTTCCGCTTCTGTCTCGGCTGTGCCCAGCGAATCCGCCTCGTCGGCATCAGCTACTGCGCAGGCCTCGGAGCAGAGCAGTTCAGAACAGGCGGCCCCGACGGTGCCGCTGACCGCAGAAGAGGACGCTGCGCTCAAATCTCTGATGGGCGCGGTGGTGAGCAGCGGTAATGCCGGCTCGCTAAATGCGACTCCGGGTGCGCCGGTCATCGCCAAGACCGGGACCGCGGAGTACGGCGCGGCGAATCCGCCGCAGACTCATG
This sequence comes from Acaricomes phytoseiuli DSM 14247, assembly GCF_000376245.1. GTDB lineage: Bacteria > Actinomycetota > Actinomycetes > Actinomycetales > Micrococcaceae > Renibacterium > Renibacterium phytoseiuli. The sequence goes on from NZ_AQXM01000060.1 coordinate 104,305, forward strand.
CCTGGCTCGTGGCGGTGCAAGGCGATCTGGCAGTGGCGATGTTCGTCGAGAACGCGCGGGGTTTCGCCAGCACGCAGCTCTCGCCGCTCATGCAGCAATTTCTGACCGAGGTCGCCGCCGGCTGATGGAGAAGGCCTGCCTTACTGGTTGCCCGGAATTGATTAGGTCATAATTGTGTTGTGTATTTCGTGACGGCGAAAAGAGGGCGTGAGGCTGATCTGGCTTCTGAGCACTCGCCGGGCGAAAAGCCGGGACGAGGCGCTTCAGCTAATACAGCCAATGCGCCCTTGCGCGCATCTGATCAGGATGAAAAAACCCGGGACCGGGTCCGTGATGCCGTACTGGAACACGGGCCGGTGAATGCGGCTCGGCTAGGCCGCCTGCTCGGTCTCACTCCAGCGGCAGTGCGCCGCCATCTGGACCGCTTGGAGCAGGACGGCGTCATCGAAGTCAAACTGCTCCGGGGGCCCGGGCAAGGCGCGGGGCGGCCGTCCCGCCACTACGTGCTCTCCAGCCAAGGGCAATCCGGAATCGGCAACGACTATCTGCAGATCGCCCGAGCAGCACTCGAACAGCTGGCGGCGGTGCACGGCAGAGAGGCGATCAAAGTCTTCGCGGAACAGCGCTTTGCGGCGATGGAGAAGCAGTACCAGCCCTTGCTCGAGGCCGCAGGTGACGATATCGCAGCCCGGGCGCAGATCCTTTCCGACGCGCTCAGCGCTGAAGGATACGTCTCCTCGGCGCAGCGGCTTGATATTGTTGCGGCTTCCAATAGCACTTCCAATAGCAACAGTGCTCACGCTGCTGGCACTGCCGCCGGTTCCACCGAAGCCGGGCAAGCGGTACAGCTCTGTCAGGGGCATTGCCCGGTGCTGGAACTCGCCGCGGAGTACAACGAGTTCTGCGAAGCGGAGACCACGGTCTTCGCCAGGCTGCTCGGGGTGGATATCCGCAGGCTCTCGACCCTGGCCGGCGGCGGCCATGTGTGCACGACCCATATACCTATCGGACGTCTGAGCAACCAGCTCTCGGCTGAGCAATTGATTGCCCAGTCCGGGGGAGAGCGCGAAGACGTTCCGGTGCATGCTGTACCCAGCGATGATGAGAACGAAGCAAAGGCGGAGGAGGCCGAGACCTGATGACAGATCAGCTCGCCATGGGGCGTGAGAGCGCCCGCGAAACATCCGGGTCCGGAGATCAGAACGGTGACACCGTGATCTCCGAGATCCTGGAGAAGAACCCCGAACTCGAGGGGATCGGGAGCTATGCTTTCGGCTGGGCCGATAAAGACGACGCCGGCGCTCAGGCGCGGCGCGGCCTGAACGAAGAGGTCGTCCGGGATATCTCGTCCAAGAAGGATGAGCCGCAGTGGATGCTCGATCTGCGTCTCAAAGGCCTCAAGTACTTCGACCGCAAGCCCATGCCCGCCTGGGGTGCAGACCTCTCCGGTATCGACTTCGATAACATCAAGTACTTCGTCCGTTCCACGGAGAAGCAGGCCGGATCCTGGGAAGACCTGCCCGAGGACATCCGGAACACTTACGAGAAGCTGGGCATCCCGGAGGCCGAGCGCAACCGGCTGGTCGCCGGCGTCGCAGCGCAGTACGAATCCGAGGTGGTGTACCACCAGATCCGCGAGGATTTGGAGCAGCAGGGCGTGATCTTCCTCGATACCGACACCGCGCTCAAAGAGCACCCGGAGATCTTCCAGGAGTACTTCGGCACCGTGATCCCGGTCGGTGACAACAAGTTCGCCTCGCTCAACACCGCGGTATGGTCCGGCGGCTCCTTCGTCTACGTGCCGCCCGGTGTGCACGTGGAGATCCCGCTCCAGGCGTACTTCCGGATCAATACCGAGAACATGGGCCAGTTCGAGCGCACGCTGATCATCGCCGATGAAGGATCCTACGTCCACTACATCGAAGGCTGCACCGCGCCGATCTACACCTCGGATTCACTGCACTCCGCCGTCGTGGAGATCGTCGTGAAGAAGAACGCCCGGGTGCGGTACACGACGATCCAGAACTGGTCGAACAACGTCTACAACCTGGTCACCAAGCGCGCTATCGCCCATGAGGGGGCGACGATGGAATGGATCGACGGTAACATCGGGTCCAAGGTGACCATGAAGTACCCGGCGGTCTACCTCGTGGGCGAGCACGCCAAGGGCGAGACGCTTTCCATCGCTTTCGCCGGTGAAGGCCAGCACCAGGACACCGGTTCCAAGATGGTGCACATCGCGCCGAACACGAAGTCCTCGATCATCTCCAAGTCGGTAGCCCGCAGCGGCGGCCGGGCCGCTTACCGCGGCCTGGTGCAGGTGCGGGAAGGCGCGGAGCACGCTGCCAATACGGTGCGCTGCGACGCCCTGCTGGTGGATACGATCTCGCGGTCTGACACCTACCCCTATGTGGACATCCGGGAAGACGACGTCTCCATGGGGCACGAGGCAACGGTGTCCCGGGTGAGCGAGGAGCAGCTGTTCTACCTCATGTCCCGCGGTATGCCCGAGGACGAGGCGATGGCCATGATCGTGCGCGGATTCATCGAGCCGATCGCCCGGGAACTGCCCATGGAGTACGCCCTCGAACTGAACCGGCTCATTGAGCTGCAGATGGAAGGATCGGTGGGCTGATGAGCGCCCCTACTGAATCGAAAACGGCACATGCATCGGAACTAGCCGGGCCCCGTGCTGTGATCGACGGGATGACCGAGGAGGGGGAGACCCTTGTCGAGTCTAAGGTCGATTACAACCACAACCACGGCACGCAGGTCATGGCTTCACGTGCCGAGCGACGGACCAGCTTCGATCTGAGCGACTTCTCAGTGCCCACAGGGCTCGAAGAAGAATGGCGATTCACCCCGGTGAAGAAATTCACCGGCCTCTTCGCGCAGAAAGATTCCACGCTGCAAGACTCCGCTGCCAAGCTGCAGCAGCAGACGATCCTCCCAGAGGGCGTCCTGCTCGAGGAGATCGACACTGCTGCAGCACGCCAGGCGACCTCGGCTCCGGCAGCGGATCGATCCGCCGCTGCGGCACTGGCCAATTCGGCCGGTGCGATGCAGCTGACGGTTCCGGCAGGCACCGTGCTGAGCGAACCGGTGCGGATCAAGCTCACCGGCCAGGGTGCAGGCGAAACCGTGTTCGAGCACTGGATCTTCCGGATCGGCGCCGGCGCGGAAGCCGTGATCGTGCTGGAGCACGAAGGCGAGGCCGAGTACTCGCAGCTCGTCGCCATCGAGGCCGAAGCGGGTGCGCAGCTGACTTTCGTTTCCACGCAGCGCTGGGCGGATAGCTCCGTGCACGCCAGTCAGCAGGACGTTCTGGTGGGCAGAGATGCGGTCGTGAAGCACATCGCGGTATCGCTCGGCGGCGCTGCGGTCAGAGTCAACGTCAACGCTCGTTATGCCGAGGAAGGCGGAGAGGTCGAGCTCTTCGGGCTGTATTACGCGGACAGCGGTCAGCACCTGGAGCACCGGACCTTCGTGGATCACAATGTTCCCCACGGCGTCTCCAATGTGCTCTACAAGGGTGCACTGCAGGGTGCGAAAGCCCATACCGTCTGGGTCGGGGATGTCCTGATCCGTAAGGCGGCCATCGGCACCGATAGCTACGAGAAGAATCAGAACCTGATTCTCACCGACGGGGCCCGTGCCGATTCGGTGCCGAACCTCGAGATCGAAACCGGCCTCATCGCCGGGGCCGGGCACGCGAGCTCGACCGGCCGATTCGATGATGAGCACCTGTTCTACCTGATGGCTCGCGGCATCCCCGATGATGTCGCCCGCAGGCTCGTGGTGCGCGGCTACCTCAACGAGATCATCCAGAAGATCCGGGTTCCTGATCTCGAAGATGAGCTCGTGGCTGCGTTGGAAGACGAGCTCAACGCCTCGCAGGTGGTGTGACGTTGGCGGCACAGCGCGTAGCGCGCGCGGCGGATATCGCGGTGGGAACGGCTCTGCGAGTCGAGCTCGACGCAGTGCCGGTAGCCATCGTCCGCGACTCCGAAGGGCAGCTGCACGCTATCGGGGATGTCTGCTCGCACGCCGACGTATCGCTCAGTGAAGGGGAGGTCGAAGGGTGCACTATTGAGTGCTGGGCTCACGGCTCCCGCTTCGACCTGAATTCAGGAGAACCTTTGAGCCTGCCGGCCTATGAGCCCGTTCCGGTGTTCGAACTCACGGTCCGGGACGATGACGTGTACGTGGATATCACCAAGGTGCTCAACGATGCAGAAGTAGAGACTGCGTAACCGACTCCGAAGTCAGCTAGCCAGCTCTGAGCACTGCTAATTTTGTGAACTTTATGCCAGAAGGAAAGTAGAAGAAGACATGTTCACCTTAGAAATCAAGGACCTGCACGTCAGTATCGAGACGGAACAGGGCAGCAAGGAAATCCTCAAAGGCGTCAGCCTCACCATCAACACCGGAGAGACCCACGCCATCATGGGCCCCAACGGCTCCGGTAAATCCACTCTCGCCTCGACCATCGCGGGCCACCCGCGGTACATCGTGGATTCCGGCACGATCACCCTGGATGGCGAGGACGTGCTGGAGATGAGCGTCGATGAGCGCGCCCGGGCCGGCCTGTTCCTGGCAATGCAGTACCCGGTGGAGATCCCCGGCGTCACGATGAGCAACTTCCTGCGCACGGCTAAGAGCGCTATCGACGGGGAAGCCCCGTCGCTGCGCACCTGGACCAAGGACGTCAAAGATGCCATGGGTCAGCTGCGCATCGACTCCGACTTCGCGCAGCGCAATGTGAACGAAGGCTTCTCCGGTGGTGAGAAGAAGCGGCATGAGATCCTGCAGCTGGAGCTCTTCCAGCCTAAGTTCGCGGTGCTGGATGAAACCGACTCCGGCCTGGACGTGGACGCTCTCAAGGTCGTCTCCGAAGGCGTCAACCGGGCCCAGTCCGCGGGTGAGATGGGCACCTTGCTGATCACCCACTACACTCGCATCTTGCGCTACATCAAGCCGGATTACGTGCATGTCTTCGTGGACGGTAAAGTCGCCGAGCAGGGCGGCCCGGAACTCGCCGAGCGGCTCGAAGAAGAGGGCTATGACCGGTTCCTCAAGGCAGGGACGGTCTGAGCATGAGTGCCACCGTTGAGCTGCCGGAGCTGCAGGAAGCGCTCAAGGACGTCATCGACCCCGAACTCGGGGTCAATATCGTGGATCTGGGCCTGCTGTACGGGCTTTCCTACGCCGAAGACGGTGCGCTGCTGCTGGACATGACGCTCACCACGGCGGCGTGCCCGCTGCAGGACGTCATCGAAGATCAGGTCGATAAGACCATCGGCGGAATGGTCGATGAGTGGCGCATCAACTGGGTCTGGATGCCGCCATGGGGTCCGGACAAGATCACCGAGGACGGCAGGGATCAGATGCGGGCCCTGGGCTTCAATCTCTGAGCTGATGCTCTAACCGGGTACTAGGACCGAAGCGTCAAAGGGCTCGGGCAGTTCGTTACGGCGTCATGCCGTGATGAACAGCCCGGGCCCTTTCGCTTAGCTTGACGGGTCTGCCCCGGGTTTGGTTGACAGTTGGGGTTTGGGGTGATCAGGCCGCTTTCGCGTCCGTGTAGATCGTCTCAAACTCTACGGGAGTGAGTTTGCCGAGGCCGCGTTGCCGGCGTCTTCGGTTGTACTTCGTTTCGATCCAGGAAACGATCGCGAGGCGGAGGTCAGCGCGAGTGTTCCAGCATCTCGTGTTGAGCACGTTCTTCTGAAGCAGGCTGAAGAAACTCTCCATGCTCGCGTTATCGCCAGCTCCGTAGGACCGGCCCATGGAGCCGATAA